>NZ_JAQBOC010000087.1 GCF_028288225.1 Mucilaginibacter sp. | reverse complement strand
AAAACTGAAGGAGTTTCCCACATTCAAACACTACAAAGAAACAACAACGTTTTCTTTAACATAAACCTTCTATAATTGTATTTAAAAACTGTCAACTTATTTTAGGGAAGGTCAGTTTGTAAAAATGGAACGCTTTGCGCCTCTCCAAAGGAGACGGGTCAAAAGAAGCGCGAAGTTCAAGTCCTCTCCTTTGGAGAGGATTTAAGTGGGGCGGCAATGAGTATATTATAATAATTTAATAATAATGAATGATTTAGCGGTATCAGTTTGGGAAGAAAAGGTGATTATACCAACTTATGGCATAGGCAAACCAGATAAAAACCCCATGTTTTTTGAAAAGCGGGTATACCAGGGAAGCAGTGGCGTGGTATATCCAAACCCGGTTATTGAAAAGATTGAGGATGAAAAGACCGATAAAGAATACATTGGGTTGTTTTTAGAAAATAAATATCTCAAAATAATGATCCTGCCAGAGCTTGGCGGGCGCATCCAGATGGCTTATGACAAAATTAAACAAAGGCATTTCATCTATTATAACCAGGTTATTAAGCCGGCACTGGTAGGCTTAACCGGTCCTTGGATCTCGGGCGGGATTGAGTTTAACTGGCCCCAACATCATCGCCCAAGCACCTTTGAGCCGGTCGATTATACTTTAGCCGAAAATCCCGATGGCAGTAAAACCGTATGGGTTAATGAAGTAGAAAAAATGTTCCATACCAAAGGCATGGCGGGATTTACATTATACCCGGATAAAGCATATATCGAGATCAGTGCAAAATTGTATAACCGCACCGGCCTGCCGCAAACCTTTTTATGGTGGGCCAACCCGGCTGTGAAGGTCAATGATCACTACCAATCAGTTTTTCCGCCGGATGTTAATGCTGTTTTTGATCACGGTAAGCGCGATGTATCAGATTTCCCAATTGCTACCGGTACCTATTATAAGGTCGACTATTCACCGGGAACGGATATTTCCATGTATAAAAATATCCCGGTACCTACATCATACATGGCTATTAATTCAGATTATGATTTTGTTGGAGGCTATGAGCATGATAGCAAAGGCGGTTTACTGCATGTTGCGGATCACCATATTTCGCCGGGTAAAAAACAATGGACCTGGGGGCATAGCGATTTCGGCCAGGCCTGGGACAGAAACCTTACCGATGAGGATGGTCCCTATATTGAACTGATGACGGGTGTATTTACTGATAACCAGCCGGATTTTAGCTGGCTGATGCCATACGAGGAAAAATCATTCACTCAATATTTTATGCCTTACCGGGAGCTTGGCATGATAAAAAATGCAAGTAAAGACATCCTGTTGGCAGCCGATAAAGCTGGGAATAAGGTAACCGTAAAAGTATACGCCACATCCGTACATGAGAATATAACACTAAGCTTGTCTATAAAAGGGCAGGAATTGTACAAAGAGACAATAACGGTTTCACCAGAGGTGATCTTTAATAAAGAATGGGCCATTAAACATGATCTTGATGAAAATGAGCTGTTAATAAAAGTCTCTTCTACGGATGGAAAGGAGCTGCTCAAATATGAACCGGTAGCTAATTGTAAAAACGAGCTTCCGCAACCTGCAAAGGCCGCCTTATCTCCGCAGGAAATTATAAGCACAGAGCAATTGTTTTTAACCGGACAGCATTTGGAGCAATACCGCCATGCAACCTATAATCCGGTAGATTATTATGAAGAAGCTTTACAGCGCGATCCGTCTGACATCAGGAGTAATGATGCAATGGGTAAATGGTTGCTAAGTAAGGGGCAGTTTGCCAAAAGTGAGGCATATTTCAGGAAGGCAATTGAAACGATAACCCAACGCAATCCCAACCCGTACGATAGCGAGCCATATTATAACCTGGGATTATGTTTAACCTATCTTGAACGGGATAATGAGGCTTATGAAGCTTTTTATAAAGCTACCTGGAGCAATGCCTGGAAAGATAGCGGTTATTTTTCTGTGGCATTGATAGATCTGAAAAGAGGCCATTATGAGAAGGCTTTGGAGCATATTTGCCAGGCCTTAGATAGAAACCGTAACAACAGCAAGGCCTGGGTAATAAAAGTAGCAGCCTATCGGAAGCTGCTGCACCTTGATAGCGCGCTGCAAACTGTTAGTGAAGCTTTGAAGCTCGACAGATTTAACCTGGGAGCGCTTTTTGAAAAAGCATTGATCAGCAAATTAAATCACCAGGATGATAAAGCGAAGCGATTGATAGAAGAACTGCTGATACTTTCACGGGGAGATGAGCGAAACCTGCTGGAATATGCATTGGATTATGCTGCGGCAGGTTTATATGAAGAAGCTGGTGAGCTTTTGGAATATGCCGTGAAGGAACCTGATACCAATCCTATGGTGTTTTATAGTTTGGGTTGGTTTAGCTATAAATCAGGCGATCATCAAAAGGCTAAAGAATGGTTTAATAAAGCGGCTATAGCCAATCCATATTTGTGTTTTCCAAACCGGTTAATTGAAATAAAGATCCTGCAACTGGCATTTGAAATAAACCCAACCGATGCAAAAGCGCCCTATTACCTAGGCAACCTGTTTTATGATAAGCGGCAATATGCAGATGCGATAAAATGCTGGGAAACTTCGGCTCGCCTGGATGATACATTTCCAACGGTTCATCGTAACCTTGGCATAGCTTATTTTAATAAACAAAACGAAGCTCAAAAGGCGCTAAACTGTTATGAAAAGGCATTTGCTCTTGATCCTAACGATGCACGAGTATTAATGGAACTGGATCAGCTCTATAAAAGACTGAACCGGGCGCCGGCACAAAGATTACAGTTTTTGGAAGATCATCTTGCTATAACAGAACAACGCGATGATATTTATTTGGAACGCCTTAGCCTGTATAACTTTGCCGGGGATTACGAAACCGCTCTCCGTTTAATTGAAGCACGGAAATTCCATCCCTGGGAGGGAGGGGAAGGAAAGGTTTCTTATCAATACCTCTTAAGCCTGGTTCAATTGGCAAAGCATTTTATCAAACAAAAACAGCATGAAAAAGCCATTGCATATTTAGAAAGAGCCCAAACCTATCCGCATAATTTAGGCGAAGGCAAACTTTACGGTGCACAGGAAAATGATATTGATTATTGGCTGGGTTGTGCATCCGCAGGGTTAGATAAAAATGAAAAAGCAAACGGATATTTTATAAAAGCTACCAAAGGATTAAGCGAACCGTCAGCCGCCATATTCTATAACGACCAGCCGCCTGATAAGATCTTTTACCAGGGATTGGCCCATAAAAAACTGGGTAATAATGAATTAGCGAATACTGTTTTTAACAAACTGGTTGCATACGGCATTGAGCATGTAGCTGATGAAATAAAGCTTGATTACTTTGCCGTCTCGCTTCCCAATCTGTTGATATTTGATGATGACCCGGATCTGCGCAACCGCATTCATGCCTATTTTATTCAGGGTTTAGGTTACTTTGGTCTTGAAAGATCAGCTGAAGCAATCCAAATGTTTACAAAGGTACTTGAAATGGATGCTGCACATTCAGGAAGCAAGGTGCATTTGGAGATGGCAAAAGATCTGTGATCTTGGATCACGGCGCTCTTTGTGCCTTCTCTGTTATAGTATTAATGCTACAGGCTGCTTAAAATTTCAACAACTCCAAAAACAGATGTCCCTCTTAACACCAGGATCTTTTTTGAGTTGCAGGCTTCCATCGTATAGGTTCGTTTATCCTCAATCGTTGCAAAAATCTGGGTGGTGTCTGTTTCTATCCACCAATCCTGCGGTACGGTTATTTTAACTTCACCAAAGCCTTGTGAAATGTCAAGAATAGCAACACCCGCAAGGTCGGCATGGGTGAAATCCAGTTCGGTGCTGCCAAATAAGTTGCTGACTTTACAGCCCCTGAAATCTTTTGAAATAACGGTCTTTTTTATACCTCCGAAAACGGTGGTTGTATTTATATAATCATCGTTGGCGAAAATATATGCTGCTTGATTGTTCATGATCTTTAAATTTTAATGTTGACCAAAACTAATGGAAGCGCTTAAGGATGAGAAGATAAAGCTTGCAGAAGGGGAGAAGATGTCGGTAAATGAGGGGGTTATGCCGGTAAAATTAATTATACATCGTTTCACCGGTATAAATTCATTTATGTTTAGTTTGATAGATTTTAAAACACTGGCTTTCACCAATTCGCAATATTATTGTTTGCTATACAACAAAGCCACCTTGGGGTGGCTTTGTTGTATATAAATATATAGCCTAACAGTGGTTTATCCCCACATTGCTACAAAGAGTTCCGCGGTGTCTGTTTCCTGCCGCCAATTCCATGACCCTGCTGTTTTACTTTCATGTGGTCCCCGCGAAACTTCAGGAATAGCTGTTTGAGCCTCCTCGTTTGTACCGGTAAAACTATCGGTTGTATTTATATAATCATCCTTGCTAAGGATAATTGATGCTGCTTGATTATTCATGATCTTAAAATTTAAATGTTGCTCAAAACTAATGGATGGTTTTTGTAGTGAAAAGCAGAACCTTGCGGGAGGGGAGAAGTTCTCGGTGAGTGCAGGGATTTTGACGGTAAATTATAGTGGAACCTGTTTTCGCCGATCAGACGCGCGTGGCTTTACATAATTTGAAATATTTTTAAATAAAACAGGCATAAATCGGTAAAAAAGCTAATATTTGAATAAAGGCATTAAGCTGTATTATTTAATCCTAAAACCTTTAACAACGGCTCCTCTCCGCAACGAGGATTCATGATGAAAAAAAATGAGACTATTGACATCGCCATTGTGGGCGGCGGTGTTTCGGGTGTTTACAGCGCCTGGAAGCTTAAACAAAAATACCCGGCAAAAAAAATTGTTGTATTTGAAGGCGGCGACCATATTGGCGGTCGTTTGCTATCTGTTGTGCCGCCCAATATCCCCGAAATGGTAGCAGAGCTTGGTGGAATGCGCATTCTCGAAAATGCCCAGCCGCTAATCGTTGCGCTGATAAAAAAATTAAACAAGCAGCTTCCGGACGATAAGCAGATAGAATTATACGATTTTCCGGTTGATGAGAATCAAAACATAGCTTACCTGCGGGGTGTATATTTAAGACTATCGGATTTTTCATCGAATCCTGATAAGGTGCCTTATAAGCTATCTTTCCTTGAAAAAGGCGGCTCGCCGGGGGGCATCATTGTAAATGCAATTGAGCAAATTGTACCCGGGATCACCAATCCCAAGCTAACCGAAGAGGAAAGACGCCACATGGCGCAGCAAACCATATTTGCCGGTGAACCGCTTTATAAGCAAGGCTTTTGGAATGTGTTATACCGTGTTATCAGCGGTGAAGCTTATCAATTTGGCATGGATGCGGGCGGGTACAACTCAACCCTATCCAACTGGAACGCTGCCGATGCTATTCCGTGGTTCCTGACAGATTTTGGCATAGTGCCGCAATATAAAGGATTTAAAAAAGGCTTTCAGCAGATCCCTAAAACATTGGCTGATTTTTTTGTTCAATTGGGCGGCGAGATCCATTTGAACACCAAATTGAACAGCTTTGAAACCATTGATGGTAAGTTTCATTTAGCTTTTAAAGACAGTACAGTTGTTGCGGATTCATTGATCCTGGCCATGCCGCGCCGCTCGCTTGATCTGCTTGCGCCGGGCAGTCAATCGCTGCAGCAAATAAAACAGCTGATCGGCAGTGTTACGCCGCGTCCACTGTTTAAATTGTTTACCACATATGCAAATCCATGGTGGATGGCGGCCGGTTATACGGATAAAGCAACAGGCAAATTTGTCCCGGTAGAGTCGGGCAGGAGCGTTACCGATCTGCCGGTAAGACAAACGTATTATTGGCCAAAAAATAACGGTAAGCCCGCCACAAAAGGCGAATCAATGCTGCTGGCCAGCTATGACGATGGCAACAACATTGGTTTTTGGGATGGTCTGCGCCCGCAACGTAAACAGGCCTGGGCCGAGGGACTTGCTCACGCTAAAATTGAGGGCCCCTTTTTAGGTGAAGAAAAAAGTGATAAGGCCGATCTTGATTGGTTTGAATACAAAGCCCCAGCTGCCATGGTGGATGAAGTAGCCAGGCAATTGCAACTAATGCACGGCCTGAGCCATACCCCGGTTGTTAAAAATGCAGCCTTCCGCGATTGGGGCGAAGACCCCTTTGGTGGCGGCTGGAACAGCTGGAATATCGGCGTAAAAAGCTCGGAAGTGCGGGATCAGATTACCCAGCCGATTGATAATTTACAGCTTTACATCTGCGGCGAAGCCTACTCCGATGCCCAGGGCTGGGTTGAAGGCGCTTTGCAAACGGCGGATATAATGTTGAAGAAGATTAATAAGAAGTAAAATATACCTCCCGTTTCCGCAGGGTCTCGCATGGCGGACCCTGTGGTGTATTGGGTTAATTGTGTGGAATAACCAGCCGCAAGATAAAAAACAGCCTTTGAAAGAAGGCTATTTTTTGTTGATCCCCAATTTAATATAGTAAACTTTGAAATAAAGCGACATCTATGCATCCTAAATTCTATATTTAAAATTGATGAACAACAGAGACTTTTTTAAGGATGTTTTATTAGGTATAGCTGTAGGTGATGCGCTCGGTGTACCGGTAGAGTTTGAAACGAGAGCCGAAAGAGCGTTAAATCCTGTAACCGCTATGACGGGATTTGGAACACACCATGTTCCGGCAGGTACATGGTCAGATGATAGTTCTTTAACATTTTGCCTGGCTGAAGCATTAACAAAGGATTTTAGTATCGAACAAATCGCAGACAATTTTATATCGTGGCTATACGAAAATTATTGGACAGCAACCGGGGTGGTTTTTGATATTGGTATGGCAACGCAACAAGCAATTAATAGGCTGTTAAAAGGATGCAGACCTGATTTAGCCGGAGGATTTGAGGTTTCTTCAAATGGTAACGGAAGTCTGATGCGCATACTACCTTTATTGTTTTATATACAAGAGAAACCCATTGAAGAACGATACGAAATAACGAAACTAGTATCATCTATAACACACGGGCACATTCGGTCGGTAATTGCATGTTTTTACTATTTAGAATTCGCGCAACAAATTCTGTTGGGCGTTGATAAATTCTTGATTTATGAAAATTTAAAAAGTGAGGTTGCAAATTTCTTAGAACTAAACTCATTGAATCCGGAGGAAGTATTCTTATTTAATAGATTACTTAGAGCTAATATTTTTGATTTGGAAGAAGAAGAAATTCAAAGCACCGGATATGTTATCCACACATTAGAAGCAAGTTTGTGGTGCTTGCTAAATACAGATAATTATAAAGATGCTGTGTTAAAAGCAGTAAACCTTGGCAATGATACAGACACAACAGCTGCAGTTACAGGCGGACTTGCTGGGATTTTATATGGATATAATTCAATACCAGTAAGTTGGTTAAATCAATTGGCAAGAGTAAAAGATATAGAAGGCTTAGCAGATAAATTAAGCCTGAAATATGGATGAGTTGATTAATGTTTAAAGCCTTCCAACTTCCGCTGAAAGGCTTCAAATATCAGTCCTCATTTAATTACTTATCCAACCCACCCCTCCGTGTCGCTTTCACCTGCACCGGCCATTTAATTCCCTCAGTTTTTGTATTTACTGTTTTAGCCGGATCTTCACTAGCCATATAAGCAAGCATGGCAGCAAGCATGGCATTATTGCGCAGGTCGTCAAAAACAACTTTGTCATACGTATCGCGATTAGTGTGCCAGGTGTATGAGCCGTACGACCAGTTAAGCGAGCTCAACGAAAAGCCGGGTGCGCCAACTGCTACAAACGAGGCAAAGTCAGAGCCGCCGCCGCCGGGTGTGCCGGGGAAAGTTGTTTTTATGCGGTTCTTAATGGTATCGGGTACTGCGGCGAGCCAGCGGGTAAGGTAATCCTTGGCTTCAACATAGCCCTGCCCGGCCAGGTTTACTACGCGGCCGGTGCCGTTATCCTGGTTAAACAGTGCCTGCAAGTTTTTCACTATTTCCGGGTGGTCCTCCACAAAGGCGCGGGAGCCGTTCAATCCTTCCTCTTCACTACCCCAATGACCAACCAGTATGGTGCGTTTTGGGTGGGGATAATATTTCTTTAATAAACGCATGGCCTCCATCATGGTTAAGGTGCCGGTACCGTTATCTGTAGCGCCGGTGCCGCCATCCCATGAGTCGAAGTGGGCGCTGAGCATTACATATTCATCAGGTTTTTCGCTGCCTTTTATTTCGGCAATGGTATTAAAGGTTGGCACTACACCTAACTCTTTTGATTCGGTGTGCACACTGATCTTTGGACTGCTGCCCGATTCAGTCAAGCGGTAAAGCATCCCGTAATCTTCCAAACCAATATCAACCGTAGGAACTATTTTAGTATAAGCGCCAAAGATCTTATCAACCCCAAAACCCGCCGACCAGTTATTGGTCAATATCCCCACAGCGCCGGCTTTTTCAAGGGCCACAGGCAGTGTTTTGTTGGTAAATCCGGTTTTGCTGATGCGTTTGCGCCAGGCATCCGTCATGACGGTGCGCTCTTTTTTCATTTTATCGAATGATTCCGTTGTGGCAAATTCCTTCCAGTTATAATCGGGCCTGCCGGTTGGCTGGCACATAGAGATCATTACAAATTTGCCCTTAACATTTGACAGCCATTGCTGAAAAGCAACAGAGTCAGCTAAATCAGGTAGAATAATTATTCCGGCGGTAACTGTCTTTTTACCCATTCCCGGGCTCCAGGCCAGTTGGGTGCCTTCCAGTGATTTTACCCGTGGTGAAACCATATCAATGTGAGAGATCCCACGTTCCCAGCCGCGCCATTCACCCCATTTTTCGTTATGGGCGGGGATGTTCCAGCTTTTATATTTGGCTACAGCCCAGTCATTAGCCTCTTTCATTTGTGGTGTACCTACCAAACGGGGACCAACGCCATCAAAAAGCTCATGTGCCATTTTCTCCAATTGCGAGTTATTGGTTTCTTCGGCCATTATACTGTCAATAACAGGTTTATTTGATTGTGCTGATGCGATGCCACTGCAGAGCATTACACCTAAAACAAATGGCATTACCCTTTGCCATAGGTTTAATCGGGATTGGGTATAGGTTGTTTTCATAAATCTAATTTATAAAAAAGGAGAGAAGTGGTATAATTTATTCTATGTATGGTATACAAGCTAATAATTACCCCCAGGATAAATTGAAAAATAGTAATTGCAACAACTATGCTTGATCCTTAATTTTTCTTCCGTATTTCTCTAATAACGTTATTATTTCAGCAAGTTTCATGGGTTTGCTCAAATAATCGTCCATTCCGGCCTGCATACAGGCTTCTTTATCTTCCGCCATGGCGTTAGCTGTCATAGCTATTATAAATGGTTGCGCGCTCAATTGCTCCCTGATTAGCCGGGTAGCTTCAAACCCATCCATTTCAGGCATTTGTATATCCATCAGGATAAGGTCGTATTTCTGTTTGTGCACAGCTTCCATCGCTTCAATACCATTACTTACTATGCCGGGTTGATAACCCATTTTTTGAAGAATATGTAAGGCAACTTTTTGATTCACTATATTGTCTTCAGCAATCAAAATGTTCATTGGAAACTGAAGCGCCGTATCTTTTGACAATTGGCCATTTTCTGATTTGGTATTTTGAGAAAAGTTTTTGTCACTTTTTAACTGTTCAATAATATGCTTGTAAAGCACGTTATGCTTTGCTGGTTTAGTTAAAACGACATTGAATAATTTGGCTTCCAGCTTGCTTTGCTGATTATCAACAGAACTCAATAATATTATAGGCAGATCAGCCCTTGTTTCTTTTATTTTCTTTGCCAGTTTAATCCCATCCATTTCCGGCATGTTCAAATCGGATATTACCAGGTCTATCTTTTGTGAAGATAAAATTGCCAAAGCCTCTGCACCGGATCTGGCAATTAAGGGTTTATACTTCCATTGCTTTAGCTGCGTTTCCATTATAATACGATTGGTAGCATTATCGTCAACAACCAGTATGAGTTTATTTTCAAGTCCTACTCCATTTAATTGATTATAGGGCAGGGGGACTGTTACGCCAACTTTAGTTTTAATAGTGAAACTAAATGTAGTACCAACTCCCAGTTCACTTTTTACATCAATACTTCCTCCCATTAAATTAATCAGCTTTTCACTAATTACTAAGCCAAGGCCTGTACCGCCGTATTTCCTGGTTGTGCTTGAATCAACTTGTGAGAACGCCTTAAAGAGCCTGCTCAATTTATTTTCAGGTATCCCTATACCGGTATCACGAACTGTAAATGATAATTCAAGTTCATTGTTTTTTAATGCCAATGCGCTTACGTGTATAAAAATTTCTCCTTCGCTGGTAAACTTTATTGCATTCCCTATAAGGTTTATTAAAACCTGTCTCAAACGCATTGAATCGGCAATGATATGATCAGGAACTTCCGGTTCAATTTGATAGATTAGGTCAATGTTTAGATGGGATGCTTTTTCAGCAAACAGATCCAATACACTTTCTACACAATCCCTGATATCAAAATCATGTTCTTCAATTTCTATATTCCCCGATTCGATCTTCGAAAAATCAAGAATATCATTGATCACCGCCAATAGGGCATCGCCTGAACTTTTTATAATCTCGGTATACTCATTTTGCTCTGTTGTTAGCTCCGTATTTGACAATAAATTAGCCATGCCAATAACGCCATTCATAGGTGTTCTTATCTCATGGCTCATTGTTGCCAGGAATATACTTTTTGCTTTATTGGCATTTTCTGCTTCCTCCCTGGCTTTTTCAGCCTCTTCCCTGGCGGTTTCCGCCTCCTCCCTGGCTTTCTCGGCTTGCTCACGCGATTTACGCTCTTCAATAGTAAGTTGTGCCATGCTCTCTGTACGCTCTTTTACCTGTATTTCAAGATTGACCTTTTGCTTTTGTATGGAGTGGATACGATATTTAAACAGCCGGTAAATGGCGCCAATAACACCCAGCACGGCTAAGGTGTCAAACCACCAGGTTAACCAAAACGGAGGTATAATTGTTATTTGCAAAGGTGATGTAACCGGTGACCAGGCACCCTGGCTATTCCTGTACTTTAACTTAACATGGTACGTACCCGGGGAAAGATTAGTATAGGATGCAGCATGGTGACTACCTATATAATTCCATTCCGTATCAAAACCTTCCAGAAAATAAGCATATTGCTTTCTTTCTGGTGATGCATAATCCAATGCTGAAAATTCAAATGAAAATACCGACTGTTTATAGGATAAGGTTAAGCTTTTTGTATCAGTAATATCATTTTTTAAAGGCGATAGATCAGCTGAATCTTTAGCTATTGAAAGTTGTTTGTTAAATAATTGGAACGACGTGATCACCAGGGGGGCAAAAATCGTTGTATTTACCACGCGGGACGGAGAAAATTTATTAAAACCATTAATCCCCCCAAAATAAATATTTCCGCTATGGTCCTTTAACGCCGAATGTGGCTTAAATTCATCGCCCTGAAGGCCATCCTCTACTGTGTAATTGTTGAATATTCTTTTTTCAGCATTAAATTTAGATAGGCCACCATTGGTGCTTATCCATAATTTACCAAAGTTGTCCTCTCTTATCGCGTATATAATATCACTTGGCAAACCGTCTTTTTTTGAGAAAATGGTAAAATGCTTACTAACCGGATCAAACAGATCAAGGCCCGATAAGGTAGTCACCCATAATCTTCCCTTGCTGTCTTCAAAAATGTCGGTTACCCCATTGTTGCTAATGCTGTTTCTTTTTTCATCATGAATAAAA
This sequence comes from Mucilaginibacter sp., assembly GCF_028288225.1. Lineage (GTDB taxonomy): Bacteria > Bacteroidota > Bacteroidia > Sphingobacteriales > Sphingobacteriaceae > Mucilaginibacter. Next base: position 81,836 of record NZ_JAQBOC010000087.1, on the reverse strand, counting down.
TGTTCAAATTTATCAGTCGTGCTGTTAAAAAGATCTAAACCACCATCTGAGGTCCCTATCCATAAGTTTCCCTTTTTGTCCTCAAGCATTGAATATACCCTGTCACTGCTTATACTGCCAGGGTCATTGATATTAAACTTGTAATGTTTAAAGCTATTTGTTGCCCCGTCATAACAATCCAATCCTTCATTAAATGTACTTATCCATGTCTTTTTGTTGCTACTGTGTAAAATGTAATAAATATTGTTCCCTCCAATACCCTGTGGTTTTGCGGGATCATGTTTAAAATTTTTGAAAATATGTGTCTTTGGGTCCATTATGCTTAGCCCGTCTCCCCAGGTACCAATCCATAATTTATCCATATTGTCCGGTCTTACAACTAACACATAATTGCCGGTTATGCCATTTTTTCCTTCTGGCTGTTGTTTATAAGTAGTGAAGTTTCTAGTTTTTGGGTTAAACATGTTTAGCCCGCCACCGTCTGTTCCTATCCAAATGTTATTATTTTTATCTTCTGCCAAATCGAGCACGTAATTATTAGACAGGCTTTGCTGGTTACTGTTATGCCTGTAAAGAGCAAAGGTTGATGTGGTTTTTTTTGACAGGTTAATACCCCCGCCAAATGAACCAACCCACATATTAAAGGTTTTATCTTTACAGATAGCATACACTGAATTGCCATTAATGCTGTTATTATCAATTTCATCGTGCTGGTAAGTATGAAAAACACCTGATCGTTTGTTTAATATACACAAACCACCATTTTCTGTACCTATCCACAAATTTCCATCTTCATCGTCATTTAAGCTATAAATAGTATTGCCCGAGAGGCTGTTAACATTTTTTATATCATGTTTAAACCGTTTAAAGGTTTTATGCTGTCTGTCAAACAAGTAAAGCCCATCGTCCTGGGTGCCAATCCATAAATAATGTTGCTTATCTTCAAAAATAGAGATGATGTTATTACCGCTGACTGCTTTTGATATTGGATCGTGATAAAGGAATTTGGAAAATGTATTGTTCTTTTTATTATACAAATTTAATCCCCCTATTGCTGTACCCACCCAAATATTATGTTGTGCATCCTTAAATACAGCGCGTGCATTATTATTGCTCAGGCTCTCTGCATTTATTTCTGAATGAATATGATGATAAAATATATTCTTCTTTATATCATAACGATCGAGCCCGCCATTTTGAGTCGCAAGCCATAAATCATCGTCATCAAATGTAAGCCGGTTAATAATATTATTAGCAATAGATTTAGGGTTATTGTTATCATGCATAAACCTTATAAAGCGGCCGGTTTTTCTTTGGTACATATTTAAACCATTTTGCGTAGCCAGCCATATGTTCCCATTCTTATCTTCAGCAATGTCAGTAATCATGTTATTACTTAAAGACGTAGTATCTTTCGCATCATACCTGTAGGTGATAAATTGATAGCCATCATACCGGTTTAAGCCATTGCGGGTAGCTATCCACATAAATCCGCGACTGTCCTGCATAATATTATTTACGTTTATCTGTGACAAACCCTCACTTGTACCAACATGTAAAAATTTCAGGCTTTCATTTTGGGAGTAACTGTTAAACGGAAATGTAAACCCCATCACACACACGATTGTGAAAAGAAAATTAAATTTTTTATACCTTTTATACATAGTTAAAATTTCTTTAATTTAATCTAATCATCAAGCGTTCTGCAATTGCATCTTTGGAATTCCAGGTAAACCCAGTGTTTTTATTGACCATACTTTTAGTGAATATTATCAAGGCTCCCTGCCGTACTCATTTTCGGCACGATCAATAAATAATTGGAAATCAATGTTAACCAAATTTTTATTCAGATTACTATATGTTAAAATAATTAGGCTTTATATTTTAATACGTAATCCGGGTAATTAAGTTAAAATAGTTTTATAATATTTATTGAGGGATTGAAATGATTTTGTGTTATTTATACAGGTAAATACTTATCCGCAGCTCAGTATGCAATATTTCAAAGTAATTTTAAATTTTTATTTAACTTGTACAGATAATTTCTATTAAGAAATTTAACTGTTATAAGCCCATTTGTATGTTTAACCAATAACCTTTAACTAAAATGAGAAAATACAAATACTTACTGTTATTAATGATTAGTTTATTTGGCTGCAATGCATTCGCCCGGCAAAATGCGGATAGTTTATACCAGGTAAAAGGATTTGCCATTGCAGCACCCCGGCCTAATGGTGTAGCGGATTTTGTTAAATTTATTAATGAAGAACTGGCGCCGCGTAAGGTAAATACATTGATCCTGCGGGTTGATTTCAATTATCAATTTAAAAGCCACCCGGAACTTCGGGATTCAATATGCCTGTCAAAAGGCGATGTCAGAAAGCTGGTCGAGGCTTGTAAAAAGAACAACATCAGCATTATTCCACAGATCAATCTGCTGGGGCACCAGTCGTGGGCTAGTAAAACAGGAATGTTATTGAAAGTTTACCCGGAATTTGATGAAAACCCATGGGTAAAAATGCCGGCCACCGCCGCTGAATATAAATGGCCAAATGCAGATGGTTTATACTGTAAAAGCTATTGTCCGCTTCATCCTGGCGTGCACAAAGTTGTGTTCGACCTGGTGGATGAGATAATGGATATATTTGAAGCAAAAGCTTTCCATGCAGGGATGGATGAGGTTTTTTATTTGGGCGAAGATAAATGTCCTCGTTGCGCAGGCAGGGATAAAGCGGTTCTTTTTGCTAATGAAGTACAAACGATCCGTGATCACCTTGCTGAACAGAACCGGGAACTATGGATCTGGGGTGATCGTTTGATAGACGGAAGAACTACAGGTATTGGTGAGTGGGCAGCCAGTTATAACAATACTTATAAGGCCATTGACATGATCCCCCGCGATGTGGTGATTTGCGACTGGCAATATGATCAGGATAACCAAACAGCAGTTTACTTTGCGATGAAAGGCCTCAGGGTAGTAACCTGTGCATGGAACCGTCCGCAGGTGGCGGTAAGCCAGGTAGAAAGCCTTTACCGTTCAAGAGATATATCAGGTAAGGAGCTTAAAGGACGGTTTTACGGGATCGCAGAGACTGTATGGTCATCGCCGGTTCAGTTTCTCGACGGGTATTACGGAAAAACAGTAAACCCCGCCGCCGGTGATAAAACCCCATGGAACACATTCAGGGTTATGTTTGATAAGATAGCGCAGGTAGAGCAAACTGCTGCAGCGAAATAGCAGGATTTTATATGCGATGTTAATGTCGATTTTGCTATAAAAAGCTATGGGTAGACTGTAGGCTATTTTTTTTATACTTTTTATCGTGCAGTTTTAAAACATTACAATGGATTTAAATTTTATTCGGTAAGTTTTCCTGTCTTATACCTTACTGTAAAACCATAAGGATTCGCGCTCTTAACATTTAGAAATTCAGAATACCTTCTTTTAAAATAACCATAAAATAGCTACAAGTAGCTATTGCATTAAGGGCATGGAATGCTCAACTTTAGTTATTAGTTAATATTTAATTATAAAGGTATTCGATTCTATTTACACTTAAATCATTGTCATTTTTTAATATTATTATCGTCGCTCTGATTAAATATTTACTACAAAAGCCTTTCTTCTAACAACTACATAACTAACAATTCGCCTTGAAATTTCAACAAGGATGTGACAAGCCTTCGGCGAAGCCACGTGATGACTAATAATTTAACAGAAGTTTTAATATATCATTTCAAAACATGGAAGCTGAAATTAAAGCAAATTGGTATGTTATTTACACCTTTCCGAATCTTGAAAAAAAAATTCTCAAAGAGCTTATTAAGAAAAGCATAAAGGCATATCTGCCTATGCAACGCGTTATTCGCCAATGGAGCGACCGAAAAAAAGAGTTGCATATTCCGCTGTTCCCTAATTATGTTTTTATTAATACTACCGAAAAAGAACGTGGCAACCTGTACAACATTAGCGGGATATTAAAATTCATTGTATTTGGCGGTAAGCCGGCGGTGGTTTCAAATGATGAGATCCAAAATATAATGCGCTTCGAAAATACTGCTTTTGAAGTTGAGCCTAATCTTGTGCAGGGCGATGATGTAATGATCATAAACGGTCCCTTTACGGGGTTACAAGGAAAGTTATTCTCTAAGCGGGGAAAAAATAGATTTGGGATACAACTAAAATCCATTAACCAGTCATTATCTCTTGAAGTTTGTACTTCTTGCTTAAGAAAAATGTAACACCTGCATCAACGGGTTTAATTAAATATTGTAATCATTAAAATTTAATAAATTAAATATGTCAGTACAACCAACTTATCCAGGCGTATATGTACAGGAAATCCCCAGCGGTGTACGTACAATTATAGGAGTAGCTACTTCTATAACAGCCTTTATTGGTTCAGCCTTAAAAGCGCCTGCCAATCAGCCTGTCACTATCAATAGTTTTTCTGATTTTGAACGCACGTTCGGGGGATTGTGGGTTAAAAGCATGTTGGGGTATGCTGTAAAAGATTTCTACCTGAATGGTGGAAGTCAGGCAATAATTGTCCGTGTTGAAAATGGCGCAACACCTTCAACCATCAATCTGCCAACAATTGGCAGCCCGCTTGGTACTTTGGTTCTTAAGGTGGCCAGTAATGGCAGCTGGGGAAACAGCCTCAAAGTATCTGTCAACTATCAAACAAAAGATGCCGACAGTGCAGTACCGGACAAGCGTTTATTTAATTTGACTGTCTTTGAGGATATTGATGGCGGAGTAAAAGAGACATTTTTAAATGTTTCTACAAATGTAAATGATCCAAGATTTGTTACACGAGTTTTGCAGCAAAGTTCAGTGCTGGTAAGGGTAAACGGAGTTGTACCGGCCAACAGGCCTGTTGCAAGTGTTCCCTTAAACCCACCAGGAAGTGGATTTAGCGCAATTGCCGCCGCCGGAGGATCAGATGGAGTTGATTTAACAGCTGCTCAGTATTTGGGTAGTGAAGTAAATAAAACAGGAATCTATGCCTTGAAAAATGTTGACCTGTTTAATTTATTGTGTATCCCACCGCCTATACGAGGAGGAGATACTGATGTGCAGGTTTACAAGCAGGCCATGAAACTTTGTGTATCAAAAAGGGCTGTGCTTTTAGTTGATTCGCCGGCTGCATGGGAGGCAACAGCTGCCACTGCTCCTGCAAATGCTATAGCCGGTTTGGGAGCCCTGGGTCTTAATGGCCCGGATTCAAGGAACGCAGCATTGTATTTTCCAAGAATTAAAGAGGCCGATCAATTACGCGACGGACAAAGTGATGTTTTTGTACCAAGCGGGCTAATAGCCGGAATTATGGCAAGAACCGATACAACACGCGGGGTATGGAAATCTCCGGCTGGCATTGATGCTTCATTAAATGGCATCCAGGGATTAAGCGTTAGCCTGACTGATGAAGAAAACGGACAACTTAATCCGTTAGGAATAAATGTACTCAGGAATTTTTCGATCGTTGGAAGTGTCGTATGGGGGGCCAGAACATTAAGAGGGGCCGATCAATTGGCTGATGATTACAAATATATTGCAGTTAGAAGAACAGCACTCTTAATAGAAGAGAGTCTGTATCGGGGAACCCAATGGGTGGTTTTTGAACCTAATGATGAACCTCTTTGGGCACAGATACGACTAAATGTAGGGGCATTTATGCACAACCTTTTTAGGCAGGGTGCTTTCCAGGGAACTACACCAAGGGATGCATATTTGGTTAAATGTGACAAAGAAACCACTACTCAAAATGATATTAACCAGGGAGTGGTTAATATTTTGGTAGGTTTTGCTCCGCTAAAACCTGCGGAATTTGTATTTATAAAAATTCAGCAATTAACAGGACAGATAGACACTTAATTAATAAGAGTATTATGGCACAGTTTACAGTAAACACCCAGCGCTTTGATCCTTATAAAAACTTCAAGTTCCGTGTAAAATGGGATGGGCGATACGTTTTAGGGGTTAGCAAAGTAGGTGGGTTAAAGAAAACCACGGAAGTAGTTAAACATCGTGAAGGCGGCGACCCGAGCAGTAGCCGGAAATCACCCGGCCGCACTGAGTACGACGCAATATCACTGGAACGGGGGGTTACTCATGATGTGAATTTTGAACAGTGGGCAAATAAGGTATGGAATTTTGGATCTGGTCTGGGGTCAGAGGTTTCTTTAAAAGACTTCAGAAAAGATCTAATAATTGAGCTTTATAATGAAGCGGGGCAATTGGTTATTGCCTATAAAGTTTACCGTTGCTGGGTATCTGAATACCAGGCTATGCCTGATTTGGACGCCAATGCCAATGCGGTAGCCATACAGCACATTAAACTTGAAAATGAGGGATGGGAACGCGATTATGAAGTTGTTGAGCCCTCAGAACCTTCATTTACTGAACCATAATCCTAACCATTAATGCAGATAACCCCCGCCGGGCTATTACAGCTTTGGGAGACAGGCAGTGAACAAACGCTGATCGAAAAAACACTTTTGCTTTTGGCCAAAACATCGCCTGCAGAAACTCCCGGAACACTGGCAATGTTAAGTATAGGCGAGCGCGACGAAATGTTATTAACGTTGCGTGAATACCTTTTCGGGACAAAGCTTTTAAATACAGCTGCTTGTCCTTATTGCTCCAACATGGTTGAATGGGAGATCAATAGTAGCGATCTTCATTTACAACCTGTACCTTCATTTCCTGTAAATAATTACTTCGGGTTTGTTAAGAATGATGTAGAAATCAAATACCGGCTTCCCAATAGTAATGACCTGTTAAAAGTTACTCAGTCGGCAGATGCTTATCTTTTAAACCCGGAAAAGTTATTAACCGATTGTATTGTTGACGTAAGGTATAATAACAAGGCTTTAGGAGCAGAAGCCCTGGATAAAGATTTATTAAGGGAACTTGACCTGCAAATAAGCAAGGATGATCCCCAGGCCGATATCGGTATGTTGTTAAATTGCCCGGCTTGCTTGAATAAATGGGAAGCAAAATTTGACATAGTTACTTATTTATGGACCGAAATAGATATATGGGCAACCCATTTGCTGCATGAAGTTTATTTACTGGCATCCTCTTTCGGATGGTCGGAAAAAGATATTTTGAACATGAGTGAGCAACGGCGTAAACTGTATGTTAAACTAATTCAGGCATGAGTTCCTTTGTTAATAACCTGATCAATCGTCATATAAATACTGAAAATCTGATTAGACCAAGATTCAGAAGTATGTTTGAAGCTGAAAGTTTAAACCAGGGCAAAAGTGCTGTAAATGAATTTAAAGCCAATAGCCCCGTTGCTTCAAAAACACAAGGCTTTAATACGGAGCAAGAACCAGTTGCGGATATTACAAATGATCAGGAAAATAAAAATGTGCCGGCGACCCTTAAACCACAAATTACATTACCCCAACAGGATGATGATAACAACTTGCAAACTGAAAAACAAGTGATCACTCCGAAATATAACGTTCCAATACAAAAGGAGGAAAAAAACAATGATGAAAATGTTTTAGAGGTAAACCAGTTTGCCAGGGATGTAAAAAGTGCAACAAGAAAGCTCTCTGATATTAATGACCACAATAAAAAAGTAAATGCAGACTCATCAACCATAATAGAGGCGAGCGTTGATAAACATTCTACTTTAAATTCAAAAGCTCATGTGATAAAATCATTTTTGAATAACGATCAAGCAACAGTTTCTGAACAAGTGAAAAACGAATTTCAAAATTCAAAAATTAATGCTTATCCGGGTACAGCTTTTTTTGATAAATATATCCCTTTAAAAAGCAAGCAGCAACCTGCAACAATACAACCTGCCATTAAAGTTACTATAGGACAAATTGATGTAAAGGCAATTTCTGAACCTCAGGCTGTTTTAACTAAAAATAAAAGTGCAGCAGAACCGCGTATGTCATTGGATGATTATTTAAAAATGCGAAATTCAAGCAAAAAATGAGTACCGCACTTGCTATTGCCTCTGTTACTCACGTTTTAAAAGATCTTTTAAACAATGGGATCATTGATCGTGATATCACCGGGGTTGTAGGTGGAAACGTTATTGTTACGGCTTTAGCTCCTGATAAAATTGATACAAGTGCTAATGAGCATAGCCAGCTTAACCTGTTTATGTACCAGGTTTCACCCAACCCTGGCTGGAATTCGCAGGGGATGCCTTCAAGAAATAGCAATGGAGATCTGGTAAGCAATCCGCCGCTGGCGCTTGATCTTCATTACTTGTTAACCGCCTATGGAACTGTTGAGTTGCATACAGAAATTTTGTTAGGATATGGTATGCAGCTATTACATGAAACACCCATGCTTAGCAAAAGCGCCATAAAAAATTCACTTTCGCCACCGCAAACGGTCACGGGAAATGATCTTCCGGCCAATTTAAAAGCACTTTCAACATCAGGGCTTGACCAACAGGCGGAGCTTATAAAAATCACCCCCCAGGCATTAAGCGTTGACGAACTTTCAAAACTCTGGACAGCTTTTCAAGCTAAATACAGACCTACAGCAGCTTATAAAATAACCGTGGTTCTTATTGAAAGCAAGAAATCATTTAAATCTTCATTACCGGTTAAGGAAAGAAATGTATACGTTTTACCCTTTAAACACGCAACTATTGATAAACTTTTGTCGCAAAAAATTGATACCGACCCGGTTATCGAAGGTCAAAAAATATTACCAGGTTATAATCTCGTGCTGCAAGGATCCTCATTATATGCCGACCATGTATTTGTAAAGATAGATGAGTTTAACATTACACCCGAGGCATCAAAAATAAGTGACTCAAATATCACTGTTAAATTACCTGGTGAACTGCAAGCAGGAATTCATGGAGTACAGGTAGTAAATACCATAGCAATGGGAACGCCGGAATTACCGCATAAAGGCTTTATTTCAAATTCCCTGGCATTCATTTTAAGCCCTTTTATTACTAATGCTGCGGTGAACAACGTTACAGGTTCAGGCAGCACACCAAGATCAGCCGATATCGTGCTGAAGATTGAGCCTGCTTTAGGCGAAAAACAAAAAGTTGTTTTATTATTAAATGAAATTACTGCAGATCCATCAAAAGACCCTAATTTTTACAGCTTTTTAGACCCAGTGTTTACGATAGCTTCTCCATTTGTGCCTGTTAAAACCATTACTTTCAAAGTTAAAGGCGTAAAAGCCGGAAAATACCTGGTGCGGATCCAGGTAGACGGAGCTGAAAGTCCATTAACTGTTAATGGATTAGGATTATACGATGTTCCGAATATTGTATTACCATGAGCGCTCAAACATTTATTGATTGGACAGAAGCTAACCAACGGTACCTGGTTGCTTTACTTGGCGAGATCAAAGCTGAAATGAGGATTCATTTGCAACAGGGTGATAATGATAATTTTAAAAATGACCTGTTAGCCGCAAAAAAGCATGTTGAACGTATCGAAGCTGAATTACCTGCCCCTGCATCAATTAATGAACTTTGCAGAATCCTCAATCTATCATCCTTTGAAAGGAAAATTATATTAATATGTGCCGGAGTTGAGTTGGACGAGGAACTGGGTCAACTTGTTTTAGGCTTCACTCAAACATCTGTATTACCAACCTTCAGATTAGCATTGCATATATTTACCGATGCTCACTGGAGTGCATTTTCTCCGGTATCTCCGCTGCGTTACTGGCGTCTTATTGAATTGAATCCTAGAGACTTAATGGCTAACAGCCCTTTTAAAATTGATGAGCAAATACTTCATTACCTTACTGGTGTAAACTATGTTGATGAACGTTTGATAGAATTGCTTGAAATGGTTGAAAATGAAGAAGATCTTGTTCCTTCACAGCAAACCCTGGCAAATCATATAACTAGCGTTTGTTCTCAATCAAATGAAATAACACAGTTAATTCAACTGGTGGGCAGTGAAAGTGCCGATAAAAGAGCGATTGCTAAAGCCGCTGCATCAAAAATGGGCTTACAGTTATACTCAGTAAATGCAAATACTTTACCAGCAGCAAAGAGCCTTAATGAGTTTATTCGTTTATGGAACCGCGAATCAGCGTTAAATGAGTTTGCCTTATTTATTGATTGTTTTGAAAGTGATCTTACTGACCGTACTACAATGCAGTCAGTAACAAGCATTGCCGAGAATGTTCAAAGTTTAGCTTTTATAAGTACTGTCAGCGCTTCCCTGAACTTAAAAAGGCAGCAAATGGTACTTAATGTAAATAAACCTACCGCAAAGGAACAGCTTATGCTTTGGCAATCACAACTAAGGCCAGAATTAAACTATACGGAAATTGATTTGACCCGGCTTGTATCGCAATTTAATATGAGCGCTAAAAACATACGCCTCGCAGCCACAGAAGCTTCAAAGCATCATTCCCAAAACGGTCATTCAGTAATCAATGGTAAAAACATCTGGAATATATGCTGTGCCGAGACACGTCCTCAAATAAATGAACTTGCAGAAAGAGTTATTCCTGTTGCAAAATGGGACGACCTTATTATTCCCCAGGCGCAAAAGGAAATTTTAAAAGAAATAGCCATTCACGTTCAGCATCGCAATACAGTTTATGATGATTGGGGCTTCGCCGCTGTAAGTTCAAGAGGACTAGGTATCAGTGTCCTGTTTTATGGCGAAAGCGGTACAGGTAAAACTATGGCCTCAGAGGTTTTGGCAAATGAATTACAACTTGATCTATACCGTATTGACCTGAGCCAGGTAGTAAATAAATATATAGGTGAAACTGAAAAGAATTTGAAAAGGATTTTTGATGCGGCTGAAGATGGTGGCTCAATATTGTTATTTGACGAGGCCGATGCATTATTTGGACGAAGAAGCGAAGTAAAGGACAGCCATGATCGTTATGGAAATATTGAGGTCAGCTATCTTCTTCAGCGGATGGAATCATACCGGGGGCTTGCTATATTAACAACCAATATGAAAAGCGCCCTGGATAATGCTTTTTTGCGGCGCCTGCGTTTTGTTGTTCAGTTTCCGTTTCCTGACACATCACAGCGCATTGAGATCTGGAAGCGGGTTTTTCCTGACAAAACACCAACCCGGGACCTAGACCTGGAAAAGCTTGCCCGTTTAAATGTAGCCGGCGGAAATATAAAGAACATTGCCATGAACGCCTCTTTTATGGCTGCTCATGACGGTCAGCCGGTGCAAATGGGGCATATATCACGTGCCGCAAGGGGTGAATATAGTAAGCTTGAAAAAATGCTTAGCGGTTCAGAAATTAATTACTGGTGATGAAAACCGAACGGGATATTGAATTGGCTATAGATAAAATTGTGCTTCACGGTTTTGCCCCTAAAGATTCCAAAGGGTTAAAAGAAGCCGTTGAATTTGAATTGGGCCGTTTAATAAAAGAAAGAGGACTTCCTGAAGTGATAAAATCGGGAGGGAACTTTGAGCATTTACCGGGCGGAAACTTTAGCATTAAGACCGGATCAAGCTTAAAAACGCTCGCATCCAAAATATCAAACCAAGTTTATAACGGATTTGGCGAATCCAAAACCAGGAAATAACCCCTATTATATTTATGACAGCATTTACCGGCTCGCCTTATCTCATTAAAGGAGGTATTGTATTAGTTGATCCCCAAACTTCAGCGATATTAAGGGTTATTGCATTGCAGTATAACCCTGATACACTTACCCGGACAATGCAGGTTCATGGAACCGGAGGCGATGGTAACAATCGTTCAGAAGCATTGCGGCTTACAGGGCCTCCGACCGAAACCATAAAGCTCGAAGCTGAAATTGATGGAACAGATCAGCTGGAAACCGCCGATAAATTAACGACCAACGTTGGTATACAACCTCAGCTGGCTGCACTTGAAACAATTATCTATCCTGCAAGCGATCACCTGATAGCTAATAATAATATCTCACGTGCTGGTACAATTGAAATTGCGCCAATGGAATCGGCCCTTACATTATTTATCTGGAATGCAAATCGTATTATCCCGGTCCGCATAACCGAATTTAGTATAACAGAGGAGGCATTTGATGTTAACCTAAACCCAATAAGGGCGAAGGTAAGTTTGGGTATGCGGGTTCTGAATGTTGATGACCTTGGATTTGATAATAAAGGCGGTAACCTGTATATGAGCTATCAGCAAAACAAAGAACGTCTTGCAGCCATGTTTATATCAGGTTCCTTAAGTAAATTGGGTATAAAAGCAATTGTATGAATAGTTCCATTCAATCATTATTACAGCAAAGCGGGTTAAAAACCAACGCATTTTCACCGGGGAGCCGGTATTATAGTATAGATACTGCTACAATGAAGGATGCAAATGGCAATGATATTACTTATCTGCGCCGCAGATTTTTACCGCCGGCAGACCAATTTTTTCAGCTTCAGCAACACACTGTTTTACAGGGCGAACGTCTTGACCAGGTTACTGACCGCTATCTTGGCGATCCCGAACGTTTTTGGCAGATATGTGACGCAAACAATGCCATGCGCCCGGAAGAGCTTATTGAAGAGCCGGGCAGCAAAATAAAAATCACATTACCAGAAGGCATCCCGGGTAACAGCAATGCTTAAAGGAATATATCTTACTATGTTAATTGGCCCGGGTGTACCAATCCCGGCTCCAAAGGTATTGGTTGATTCACTAAGCAATATCCAGGTTACCAGCAGTAAAGACCGGAGCGGGTTCCAGATAAGCTTTTTAACAGGAAAAAACTCGAGTATTGTTACAACACTGCTGCCGGCAGGCTTTTTTGACCCTATTACAACAAGGGTAATTTTAATTGTTACCCTTAACGGAATCCCCAATGTAATTATGGATGGGCTGGTTACCAACCACCAGTTAGGACCATCGAATGAACCTGGTAAATCAACTTTAACGCTAACCGGCGAGGATTTAAGTTTAGCCATGGATATTATTGAAATGATAATTCCTTATCCGGCAATGCCCGAAATAGCCCAAATCAACCTTATACTGGCTAAATATGCATTTTTAGGTATTGTGCCTTTAGTTATACCGCCAATTATTTCATTAATCCGGTCGCCAACTGAAAGCTGGAGCACCCAGCCTAAAATGACAGACAGGGAGTACCTAAAACAAATGGCTAGTAAATGCGGCTATTTATTTTTTGTAGAATCAGGGCCCTTACCGGGGCAAAACATAGCTTATTTTGGTCCTGATGTGAACCTTCCTGTTCCTCAGCCGGCACTATCGGTAAATATGGACGGTGCAACCAATGTTGAAAGTATGAGTTTTTCACTGGATGGTTTAGCTAAAAAAGTAAGGATCTATACAATTATGGATCCCATTACAAAAAAGATCCCGATCCCAATCCCGGTACCGAATATTAATATTTTTAAACCGCCCATGGGCGCAAGGCCAACACCGCCTGCGAAGATTGAGTTTGCCAGTGATATTGCACAGGCAGATCCTGATGAAGCTGCACAAGGGATCCTGGGTTTTCTGATGAACAATTCAGCAGCGGTAAGCGGTACGGGATCACTGAATGTCTTGAGATACCAGAATATACTCAGATCAAGGATGATGGTAGGCGTAAGGGGGGCAGGCATCACTTACGACGGTATGTATTATGTTGATAGTGTTACACATAGTATTAAACCGGGGGAATATAAGCAAAACTTTTCCCTGTCGCGCGACGGGGTAATATCAAATACACCTTTTGTGTTAACATGAGTACAAGTGGACCTTTTTTTGGAAAATACCGCGGAACGGTTATGAATAATATTGATCCTGATATGCGGGGACGGCTGTTAATAACAGTGCCGGATGTATTGGATTTGATACCGAGTTCATGGGCTGAGCCCTGTGTTCCGCTGGCAGGCCCAACAGGGCCGCCAATGGGGGTTTACATGGTGCCGCCAATTGGCGCTGGCGTTTGGGTCGAGTTTGAACACGGCAGCGCCGACCGTCCCGTTTGGGTGGGGTGCCGCTGGGGAACATCATCTGATGTGCCTACCCTGGCCCAGGCGGGTTTACCGGTATCTCCTAATATAGTAATGCAAACGTTAGGGCAAAATACACTGGTGATCAGTGATCTTCCGGGGCCTACCGGGGGGATTATGCTTAAAAGCGCCACCGGTGCCAGCATAATTGTAAACGACACGGGGATTTATATCCAGAATGGAAAAGGCGCCAGTATCACAATGACGGGCCCAACCATTAACATTAATAGCGGTGCTTTAACAATCACATAATCATTATGCCAGGATTTTTACTTCATATGGGTGCAACGGTGCAATGCGCGCACGGTGGTCAGGCACAACCTACAGTAACCAGCCCGCGGGTGTTTGTAAGCAGCCAGCCAATTGTTACACAAGCTGCGCCATATACAATAGCAGCGTGTCCGTTTAATGTTTCGGGAGCGCCCGTACCATGTGTCACTGCACAATGGGTTACTGCCGCCGTACGCGTTCTTGCAAGCGGATTACCGGTATTGCTTTTGGATAGCCAGGCAATTTGCGCACCTAACGGAACCCCTTTATTAATTGTATCCACACAAACCAGGGTAACAGGATCTTAAATTATGAATTTAAAATTTCCTTATCAGTTTAATAATTTGGGCCGGACTGCTGAAACAAGCTACGAAGAACATATTCGTACGTTGATTGAGCAGGTGCTTTTTACAAGCCCGGGCGAGCGTGTTAATCGCCCTGATTTTGGAAGTGGGTTACTAAAGCTTGTTTTTGAACCCAATAGTAACGAAATGGCAGCTACCACGCAATTTTTGGTTCAGGGATCGTTGCAACAATGGCTTGGGCATTTAATAGAAATAAATAGCGTACAAGTAAACACAATTGATGCTGTTTTAGAAGTAGTGGTTAGTTATACCATACGCAGTACGCAACAAAATTATACTGTTCAATTTACCAGCTAAAAAGAGATGGAATACCACTGCTGTAGCGAAAATCGCAGGAATGCCGTTAAAGATCATGCCTTTTTAAATGGTATTGACTTTTTAGAGGTACTTGATAATCCTACGGACGTTTTTCCGCTTAGGCAAACTACGTTGTTTATTCACTTTTTAAAGCCCATAGCTGCTGGCAGCCTAACTAAAGCAAATGTCCTTATTGAAGGTGGAGAACGGATAAGGGATATTAAAGTTATTGAAGTAAAAACGGAGGTAGTCGCGTCACCACTATCATCAGATCCAAGGATTTTACAGATCAAGGTAAACCAATCCGGTGATTTTTCAATCTATAAGCTTCGCCTGGTCAAGGATGAAGACCATCCGCAGCCGCCCGTAAATTTTGATCCTATACTGTCAGAGATCGATTTTTCATTTAAGGTGCTTTGTGAAAGTGAGTTTGATTGTAAACAGGAAACTTCCTGCGAAAAGCAGGTTACATCAACTCCTGATATTAACTACCTGGCCAAAGATTATTCGAGTTTCCGCCAGCTTATGCTTGATAGGATGGCTTTGCTTGATCCGGGTTGGAGCGAGCGCAGCCCTGCAGACCCCGGGATTGCATTAATTGAACTTTTGGCTTATGCGGGTGATTATTTAAGTTATCAGCAGGATGCAATTGCTACTGAAGCTTATTTGAATACCTGTAGGAAACGAGTTTCTATTCGTCGGCATGCGCGTTTGATTGATTATTTTATTAACGATGGCTGCAACGCACGAGCGTGGGTTCAGATCAGTATAGGTGACGATTTAAACGGATATGACTATAAAGCCGGGGTTGATGAAAACAAGACAAAATTTATTGCCCGGGTTCCTGAATTGCCGATAGTATTGCCATTAACCAGTCCTGAATTTGAACAGGCGGTATATGAAGGGGCACAAGTATTTGAAGTGTTACATGATATTGTATTGTACAGCAAACATAATTCAATTAATTTTTATACCTGGAGCGAGGAGGATTGTTGTTTATCTAAGGGAGCAGTATCGGCTACTTTGGCCGGAGACTACCCAAACCTTAAAGTTGGCGATGTTCTTATCCTGGCCGAAGTACTTGGCCCGCAAACCGGTGTGCCCGGCGATGCAAACCCTGCACACCGGCATCCTGTAAGATTAACAGGGATTAGTCAGTCTTATGATCCCTTGTTTGATACTATTGAATCTCCCTTTGCCATAAAACATGGTCAGCTTGTTACTGAAATAACCTGGGATGGAACTGATGCTTTACAATTCTCTTTATGCATCTCATCCCGCGTTGGTAGTGAATATATTCCAAATGTAAGTGTTGCGCTCGGCAATATAGTTTTGGCAGATCATGGAATTACTATTAATGATGACCAAAATAGTTCATTATTTCCTGATCGGCTACCGTTGGTTAAAATAGCTGTATCAAATCAAAATATAGATCATTGCCAACCAACAGATACTAATTTAAAATCACCGCGCTATCGTCCGCAACTCCAGCAAGGGCCATTAACGTTTTCAATTCCATACGATAAAACTGACTTAATCACTCCCGCAGCATTACTAACAGGGAAGCTTAATGGTTTTATCAAACCTGAAATTATGCTTAAGGAATTTGAGGACCCGGATGTGCCGGCAGTAACCGCTCAATGGTTTACCCAGCGTGATCTGCTGGAAAGCAATTCAGAAGCAAAGGAATTTGTTGTCGAAATGGAATCTGACGGAATAGCTCATATAAGGTTTGGTGATGGAATTTTGGGTGCGCTGCCAAAAGCTGGCTCCAGGTTCACAGCCACTTACCGCATTGGTAACGGAACCCGTGGCAATATAGGAGCGGATATTCTTGCTCATATCGCCACTAATGATCCTGCTGTTTTAAATAATAAGCCAGCCATATTAAAGATCACTAATCTTCTCCCCGCAAGAGGTGGCGGCGATCCTGAAACTATGGAAGAAATAAGACTCAAGGCTCCTAAAACTTTCAGGATCCAGGAAAGGGCCGTGCTACCCGCTGATTACGAAGAAATGGCAAAACGTAGTATGCCCGATATTCAACGCGCGGCAGCAACTTCCAGGTGGACCGGGAGCTGGCATACCACCTTTGTATCAGTCGATCGTATGGGAGGACTTGACGTAAGCGCCCTTTATGAAGAAAATTTGCGGGACGGGCTCGAAAAATACAGAATGGCAGGGGTGGATTTAGAAGTTGACGGGCCGGTGTATATTTCACTTGAAATTGAAATAACCGTTTGCGTTCAGGATACTTATTTCCCATCTGATGTTAAAGCTGATCTGCTTAAAGTTTTTAGTAATAAAAACCTGGCTAACGGAAAAAAAGGTGTTTTTCACCCGGATAATTTCACGTTTGGCCAAACTGTTTATCTGAGTAATATTTATGCATCGGCACAGGCAATACCGGGTGTGTCATCAGTGCAGGTTACCAAATTCCAGCGGCAGGGTCAACCATTAACTGACGCTCTTGATAGCGGCAAATTGCTTATCAACAGGCTTGAAATAGCGCGGCTTGATAATGATTCCAATTTTCCGGAACGTGGCATTTTTAGCCTGTTTATGAATGGAGGTAAAAAATGAGTGATACTTGTAACTGCTGCTCCGGCATTTCATCAGAAACACCACTCCAGGTTTTTAACCGGCCTGGTTTAAATGCTATTGCTTATCGCGCCGGCGTACATGATGATTTTAAAAAAAGTTTATTAGCAGCACTCACGCTTTCAGGGCAACCTGCTTTACACGATTTAACTTCACGGAGCGATGATGATTTTGCTATTGCCCTGCTTGATTCATGGTCAATGGTTTCGGATGTGCTTACCTTTTACCAGGAACGAATTGCCAATGAATTATATTTAAGAACAGCTACTGAGCGGCTTTCAATACTGGAGCTTGCCCGTTTAATTGACTATGAACTTAGGCCCGGCGTTGCCGCAGGAACATATTTGTCATTTAAGCTGGATGATTTGCCCGGCGCGTTAACGGCCGGCGTAATAACAGGTCAGGGAGGTGTAGGCTTGCCGCCTGTTTTAATTTCACCGGGTACAAAAGTTCAAAGCGTTCCCGGACCCAATGAAACCCCGCAAACTTTTGAAACCATTGCGGAGATATATGCCAGGGCGGAGTGGAATGCTTTGAAACCCAAATTGACACAAACTCAGGCTCCAGACAAAAACGCAAAACGAATAATTTTCAAAGGCCTGAACAATGATTTAAAAGAAGGTGATATTTTATATATAAGCCATCCCAAAAAACCTGGGTTACGGAAAATATTGAATGTTTATTTAGATATCAGTTCTCAAACAACATGGGCTAATCTGGATGAGGCGCCATCTATGCCACCATATACACAGCCGGAGCCGGTTGCAGATGGTTCAATAGCCGATTTTTCAAACAAAGCAGCACTTGAGAGTAATATTATAAAATCAATTATCAGCGAAACGTGGGAAAAGGAAGATCTTATCGCACTCCTGAAAACCCAGGGCTGGCAAATTACTGATTTTCTGCTTGGGGTTAACCAGGTAATAAAGCAATTGCCAAAACTAGATAGCAGCAGCGTTTATGTGTTTCGCAAACGTGTTTCAGTTTTTGGATATAATGTTATCAAGCAGATTGCCTTTGATGGCAATATTCCTAAAAAGCCGGTACAGTGGGTTGATTGGCCTTTAGATGGAGAAACGGAAGACAAGATTTTCCTTGATAATGCCTATGATGGAATTTTACCAAACAGTTTTGTTGCTATTCAGAAACCAGACCACGCAATTGAGGACACGGATGTTTTGCAGGTAAGTGAAGTTTTTCAACGGTCAAGGACAGCCTATGGCATAAGCTCAAAAACTACACTGATCAAATTTGGGTTGAACGCTAATTGGTATGATCCATATGCATCCGATATTGGCGCAATACGTGAAGTTGCCGTATATGTTGAAAGTCAAAAACTTGAACTGGTTGAAACGCCGATTGATGAGGTTGTTACCGGTGATAAGTTAGAACTTCAAACACTTGATTTGAACCTGGTAGCCGGCCAAATAGTTTTACTTACAGGTAGTCGTGCTGATTTGCCCGGTGTAGTGTCTACAGAACTGCTGACTATCAAAAATATAATTATTGAAAATGGATTAACCTTCCTGGTTTTTGAACAGGCCATTAAACCTTCATACATCCGGAATACAGTATTTATAAATGCAAATGTTGCCTATGCAACCAACGGAGAATCGGTTACAGAAGTTCTGGGCAGTGGCGATGCATCAAAACCGTTCCAAAAATTCATTTTAAAACAAACACCCTTAACATATATAAGCGCTGATACTGCATCAGGAGCTAAATCAACACTCGAAATTCGCGTTAATGATATTCTTTGGGAAAAAGCGGATTCATTTATCAATCATTCACCCAACGATAAAGTTTATGTTACACAGCTTAATGCTGATGCAACCACAACAGTTGTTTTTGGCGACGGGATAAATGGTTCACGTTTACCCCGGGGGCAAAATAATGTAAAAGCAAATTACAGAAAGGGGATAGGCCTTGGCGGATTAGTAAAAGCTAACCAGCTTTCACAATTGATCACCCGCCCTTTGGGTGTTAAAGAGGTTACAAATATGCTGGCCCCAACAGGCGCTACGGATGCTGAAAAAATTGAAGATGCAAGAGCCAATGCCACGCTAACAATTCATACACTTGGCCGCATAGTTTCCTTACAGGATTATGAAGATTTTGCACGTTCATTTGCCGGAATTGATAAGGCGCTGGCTACATGGACCTGGTTTGGACAAAAGCGTGGTGTATGTATTACTGTAGCCGCCTCAAATGGACAGGTAGTAAGCGGAGACTTATATACAAATTTAGTTAAAGCATTATTAAATTCGGGTGATCCGAATATTCCCCTTACCGTAAAATCGTATAATCCGGTGTTTTTTAGGCTTGAGGCAAAAGTTCAAATTGACCCGGCATATATTGCCAAAAATGTATTGAATAATATTGAAGTCAGTTTAAGAGACAAATTCTCATTTAAACAACGGCAATTGGGACAGTTAGTGTCACAGAGTGAAGTTATTGCCACAATTCAGCAGGTAAATGGCGTTGTTGCTGTTGACCTGGATAAACTTTACAGGTCTGATGATAATAGCCTGGCTTTAAATAATTTATTAAAATCAGCCAGCCCGTTACAGGGAGGGGAAAATATCATTGCAGCTGAGCTGCTGACTATTGACTTTCGCCCTATTCAATTAACCCAAATGTTATGAGTTTTGATGTAAATAGGCTTTATCAGTTGCTCCCGGTATTTTACAGGGTCAGGGATGCCCGGCTTGGTGCAAAAGTACTTACTGCAGATGATAAGGCAAGTATAGCACAATTAACGGTTGAACTTAACGGTATTATAAACCAGGACAGTCTTGAGGCTAATAGTTTACGCAATTTGCTTGATGAAAAGCAAAGAGGGCCGTTAAAAGCGCTGTTAAGTATAATAGCTGGTCAGATAGCCGTTTTAGAAGATAATTTTGACCAATTATATGATGATCAATTTATTGAAACCTGTGCTGAGTGGGTTGTGCCTTACATTGGTGATCTTGTAGCTACACGCGGGTTGTATGTATACCCTGATGCTGATTTCAGCCAGCGCTCGCAGGTTGCTAATACGCTTTCATACAGAAGACGTAAAGGAACAGCTGCTGTTTTAGAGCAATTAGCAAGAGATGTAACCGGATGGAATGCCAGTGTAGTTGAGTATTTTCAGCTGCTGGCCACAACGCAATATCTTAATCACCTAAGGCCTGAAAATAAATCAGTAACCAGCGTGCGGGCATGGGACACTCATGAAAAAATTAATAAACCTTTTGATAAAACGACCCGTACCCTTGATGTAAGAAGTATTGAAAATAAATCAGGGAAGTATAATATTCCGAACATAGGGATCTGGCTATGGAGAATAAACAGTTACCCGCATACAAAATCTCCAGCTTATAAAGTTGATAATACCCGGTATAAATTTAACTGTTTAGGGCTTGACTTGCCACTTTACAACAATCCCCAAACCGACAGCATTATTACTCACCTCGCAGATGACAGCAATGTTGCGATGCCTATTGGCCGGAATATGCTTACCGGGCTTGATAAATATTATGGCGACCAGAATAAGAGCATATTAATTTACAAAAATGATAAAGCTGTTTTGCCGGGCGAAGATGGTCCGCCGTATTTAAATGATCTCATTAATGTATGTAATTTAAGTGATTTACTTGATCCGGGAGGAAATATTATAGGCTGGGCCAATACCCCGGTTGATAAAATAACTATTGATCCGGTTTTGGGCCGCCTGGCTTTCCCTTTAATTGATGTTCCTGCAAAAGTTGAAGTAGACTATTTTTCGGGGTTTAGCACAGCATTGGGTGGTGGTGAATACGGTAGGGGCGGAACATTTGATGCAGAGCTAAAAAATATTATAAAAGTTCCGTTTGAATCTCCAACTATCCAGAATGCCTTAAATGATCTTACCTTAACTGGCGGTATTGTTGAGATTCACAACAATGACTATTATTTTGAAACCCCGGTTGTTAAAATTGCATCCGGTAAAAAAATTGAACTAAGAGCGGCCGATGGCTTTAATCCGTTATTGGTTCTTGATGGTGATTTAATTATAGAAGGGGGAGATAATGCTGTATTTTCTGTAAATGGCCTGGCGTTCAGTGGCGGATCATTAAAGATCCCTTTAAATACGACAGCTGCCGGAGATAATAAATTACATTCACTGTTAATAGAACATTGCACCATTGTACCGGGAGCTTCCCCGCAAATTGGCCCCAGGGCTTCAAAAGCTGCGGTCCCGGCATTGGTGGTTGAGCTACCGGATTCGGTTATCAATATTGAAGCGTCTGTTACTGGAAGTATCCTTGCAGTTGATGGCGCAAATATAAGTGTAAATAACAGCATCATAGACGCAGCAAATGCAACAGGAACTGCTTATTCCGGACTTTTGGATTCAGACCAGGGAGCATCGTTAACCATAAAAAACACAACAATAATAGGGAAAATTTATACATTGGTTATGAATGCCTCTAATTCCATACTATATGCAGCGTTAAAGCCAATAGATGCCTGGGCAACCCCGGTCATTGCTGAACGTTTGCAGGAGGGTTGTATCCGTTTTTCATATGCTCCTTTTGGTTCAAAACTACCGCGTTTATACCATTGCCTGCCCGGAAACGCTGAACTTGCTGCCAGCGTAAAACCCGTATTTACAAGTCAAAAATATGGTAATGCAGCTTATTGCCAGCTTAGTGAACATTGTACACGACAGATCAGACAAGGGGCCGATGATGAAGCAGAAATGGGAGTATTTCATAATTTATACCAGCCGCAGCGCGAACAAAACCTTCGGGCTCGTCTTACAGAGTATCTGCGCTTCGGTCTTGAAGCCGGAATATTATATGCATCTTAAATCAATCTAAATCAGGAGGAATAAAAATGCCAGGAGACTATTCTCGTAAGATCTTCAATAAGAAAAAGCATTACAGGGGAGTCCTGATGCAACAGGGACGCGTACAGGTAGATGCCGACTGGAATGAGCAATTACACATCCAGCAATACCGGACCCTTACTGAAGCAAATGATGTGATTGGTACCTCAGGAGTACCTAAGAAAAATAATGGTTTTCAAATAAGTATTGCTGCTGATGGTAGCGATCTGGAGATTGCGCCAGGCAGGATCTATGTGGAGGGTTTACTATGTGAGCTGGAAGATATTTCGCCTGCAAAAACCACTTATTTCAAGCAGCCGTATTACCCAAATCCGGATACTTCTTTCTTTATAACCAGTCCGCTGAGCAGCCCGGTAAGCAGCCCGTTTAATTCGCCGCTTAGCCCGGTTCAGGGAGCGAATTCTTTGAACCTGAATGATGGGGTTTATGTAATTTACGTGGATGCCTGGCAACGTGAAATTAACTACCTGGATGATCCGCTGATCCATGAAGTCGCATTGGGCGAGGCTGATACAACCACCCGGGTGCAAAACGTTTGGCAGGTAAAATATTTAAAAGTTACTGCTCCTGAACCTGATAAAGCCACCTGTGATAGTTATTTTGATGAATGGCAGGGCCTTGTTGCTCCGCTAACAGGTAAGTTAAATGTACAAACCAACCGCACATCAAACGATAAAAATCCTTGCCTTTTACCTCCAAGCTCTGGTTATCGCAGGCTCGAAAATCAACTATATCGCGTGGAGGTACAGAAAGTTGATACCGCCGGAAATGTTTCTTTTAAATGGTCGCGCGACAATGCATCTGTCGAAACCAGGATAGAGGATGTATCAGGAAGTTCAATAACCGTATCTTCTGTAGGGAAGGATGAATTGCTTGGGTTTTCAATTGGCCAATGGGTTGAAATTGTTGATGAAGAATCAACGCTGAAAGGCACCCCCAATCCATTACTGCAAATCAGTGACCTGGAGCCGTCTTCCCGTAAAATTACCTTTGCAACTTCAGTTGAGCCTTATCATAATCTTATTAATAAAAAACTGCGCCGCTGGGATCAGTCAGGCCCCGCGGCTTCCACCGATGGATTATCCGGGACAAATACCTGGATTGACCTCGAAGATGGCGTTCAGGTAAAATTTACCGGTGGAACCTACAAACCCGGAAATTATTGGCTGATCCCTGCCAGGACAGCAACCGGGGAAGTGGAATGGCCGCCTTATGAAATTCCAAATTTAAATCCTGTTGAGCAATTACCAGCCGGCATAAATCATAAATTCTGTAAACTGGCGCTTTTAAAGGTCAATGGCAATGCATCAGTTTTGGATGATTGCAGGAACCTGTTCCCGTCGTTAACTGATATTAGTGCAGAGGATGTAAGCTTTAATAATAATAACTGTAACCTGGGCGAGGCAGATAATGTTCAGGAAGCATTAGATCTGTTATGTGCAGCTAATGATCTGCGGTTACATCATAAACTAATGCATGGTTATGGTGTAGTATGCGGCCTAAAAGTAAGCTGCGGCCTTAATAGGCAACAAGTTAATATTAGCGGCGGCTATGCTATTGATTGTGATGGTAACATTATACAGCTTAAAAATGCTATGGCATACAAGCTGGTTGACCAGGCTGCTGCAGGTAATTTTTTGGACGCAACCGGTAATGGAACGGTATGCTTGTCTATCTCCGCCAAAGGCTCACAGGTGCCAACTATTGCCCTTGAGGCTTATGTACAGAAAACCTTTTGGGAAGAGGTACTTGAAAACTCATTGCTCAAAGATTTTTATGATGACCATATTCTAAATATCATCACTTTTGTTAAAAAGCAGCTTTCCTTTTCTCTTGCCGAACAAGTTCCGGTTCCGGTTGAACAACGCAGGCTTTCGGCTGTTATCAATTTATTTGCGCAGTATATTAATTCCGCAAGTGGTTCTTTTGCATTTATATCGGGGCAAAAAGGAAAAAGAGATCTCCTTAAAAATTGTGGGGTAAGCAGCGATGAGAAATTATATGAAGACCAATTGATCTGGTGTTTTTTTAATGATTTAAGAAATTTACTTTCCAGTTCAACATTTTGTGCCATGTATGATGGAGATAATCAATTCCCAAGTTATACACTTGACGCCGGTTTAGATACCATATTTGGCACTCCGCTTAAATTTCATTCAAAATTAAAGCTCGATCCTACCGGTAAGTTTGCCTATACCTGTGGCCTTGGTAACAAAATGATTGTGTATGACCTGCAAACTAATGAGGCTGTAGAAATACTCACTTTTCCGTCAACAGACAATGTCCAGGTTTTAGATATTGCAATTTCTGCCGACGGTAAATCACTTTATGCGGTTGGTGTTATTGAAGATACTGATTCTTATTTTGCGGTTGCTTCAATTGATGGTACAGGAAAACATACCTGGAGCAGTGTATCGCCCAAATGCGCTAAAAAGCATGTAACGCTGGCTATACGACCGGTTACCAATCAAATTTATGCGGTTGCGCTTGATTTGGGCTTATACGAGTTAACTAACATTGGTTCGGCATCATTTGCGCATACCCCGGTTCGTGAAGGTTTTCATCCCACAGGCTTGCTGGCATTTTCAGATGACGGCAAGTTTGCATATGCAGCCTCCAGCACCGCGGGCGGAACTGCTTTTAGCCGGATAAATATATTTGATATAAGCATCCCGGCTGTTGTAATAAATGATACATTTTTTCTGTTCAACGGCGAAAATGGGGTTAATGACCTGTTGTTTTTCAATAAAAAGATCTATGTAACAGGTATTAATGCTTCAGGGCAAAACATCCTGGGCGGTTTTGATCAAAATACAAGCGGATTGCTAAGCCCTGTAACACTTGAAGCCAGTTCGGTGTACCGCATGGCACTTTTACCCAATGGGAACTTTTTTGAACTGCTTGTTACGCTTGCAGATAAATTTAAGGTGATCCGTGTATCGCTGGATAACCCGGCAACAGGACTCGGAATGCAGGTTAATACACGGTTCAGGATCCCGGTTCAGCTCTTCCCCATGGGTATAGTTGTAAATAGCTTTAACAAAAAAGGTTACGTGCTTAATATGCTGGTTAACACATTAACTGTTATTGATATCGAACTAACATTTAATGCGGCACAGGCACCAAATTATACCATTGAACCGCCTTTGGAACTTGCATACTACCGGGATGATGTATTATCTGCCTTCAAGGATATTTTCAAACATCTGCTGGAATATCTCAAGGATGGTTTCTGTGAAGAGTTTTTGATTGATTGCCCGCAATGTACTGAGGCAAATAAAGTTTATTTAGGCTGCGTAGAGATCCGCGACAGACAAGTATATCATATTTGTAATTTTAGTAAGCGTAAATATGTTAAATCGTTTCCATCGGTAGAATATTGGATGTCAACCATTCCTGTTATGCCTATTTTAAAAGAAGCGTTTACCAAATTTTGCTGTACTGTTATATAAAAAGGGTTTGTGTTAATATAATAATAAAGCTGTTGATATGAATAATTCGCTAAATATTACAGGGCAGGTTGTTGATGCCCAGACAAATACCGGTGTAACCGGTTTTAATGTTGAGGTGTGGGATAAGTCACTCAGATTTCAGTCGGCAATGGCTGTATTGACAACAGATGAGCATGGGAGGTTTAGCGTGCTGCTTGATTTACGTCAATTTGGCTTTGAAACTCCGCCAACGCTTATTTTTAAGGTGCTAAAAGACGGTGTGCTATTTACAAGCACAGATAATGCAGTTGTATGGAATACACAGACCGAAGACGATGTAACTATTTTTATCCGCACAGTTAGCCGGCCTGATCGCCCTGTTGGTAAAGACCGCATTAATGCAACACAAGTTTTAAAAACGGCAAATTTTGTTCAGCAATCAGACTTTAAAGGAGTTTATCAACAAACTAAAGACAAGTTTTCAATGCCGGTTGGTTTTTTTACTGACATGCTGACAAATACATTTAAAAATGCTGATATAAATCCAATTCGCGTTAAAAGTACCCCCGAAGCCGGAATTTATAAACAGGATGTTGCAGTTGCTACAACTAATCTGCAAGCGCAGCAGGTACAGGTAAATGAGGTGCTTCCTTATAATCCGCAGCTAAATTCAGATTCATTTAAAATTCTTACGTCTGCCCCTATTAAAGTTGCCGCCGGACAAAAAGTAAATCTTTACCAGGAAAATGGTAAAGTAATGTACTATTCTGTGGTTACGGATCAAACACAGGTCACAACGGGTCAACCCCAGGCACCTACTGCCGGGATACCAGTAAGCCAGCCGCCTGCTGCCGGGATACCCGTAAGTCAGCCGCCGGCTGCCGGGGTACCTGTGAGCCAGCCGCCAATTGCCGGGATCCCCGTAAGCCAGCCGCCAGTTGCCGGGCTGCCTGTAACCGAGGTACCTATAAGTCATATTACAACTGAGCAGTTTACCAAATTACAGGACGAACTAACAGTATCGAAGCAGGAGGCAGTTGCAAAAGATGAACAGATAAACCAGCTTAAAATTCAAATGGAGGCATTACAAAAAGATCACCTGGAAATGAAAAGCGTACTTACTTCTGATTCATTTACTAAATTGATAGCAGCGCAAAAAACAACCGGCTTGCGTTCTCCCGGAGAAACCCCATAATATATATAGTCTAAAATTTCACCTAACATGATACCTGAAGATGAAATTCCACTGGTTTCCTGTATCATGCCTACCTATAACCGGCGTGAATTTATACCCCATGCCATCCATTACTTCCTAAGGCAGGATTATCCCAATAAAGAACTGATCATTATTGATGATGGTACTGACAATATCAGGAATATAGTTCCCGATATTGAAAATATCCATTACTATTATCTTGATGATAAAATTAGTTTAGGAGCCAAGTTAAACATGGCCTGTGATTATGCACAGGGAAACATTCTTATAAACTGGGATGACGATGACTGGTATGCCCCCCGCCGTATTAACTACCAGGTAAAAGCATTACAACGCAATGGCACGGATGTGTGTGGCATTAATAAATTGTTGTATTATGATTTACGTAACCATAATGCGCATACCTATATATATCCGCCAAATCAACGTGTTTGGCTTTTAGGGAGTTCATTATGCTATAAACGTGAGCTTTGGAGTCACAATAAATTTGCAGATATCAATGTTGGTATGGACGCATATTTTGTTTGGGGTACCAGTGAAGATAAGATAACCGTACTTGCTGATAGCAGTATAGCTGTACACATGATACATGATAATAATATAAGTCCCAAAATAACAAATGGAGTTTGGTGGCAGACTTCATCTGTTGATGAAATAAAAAATATAATGAATCATGACCTGGATAGGTATAATCATAACGGATTTATAAAAGCAGAACCCAAGCAGCAAAATGGTATTGACTTAACAAGATTTACTGATGTTAAGATAAAAACACTAAAGAATGTATACGCATGTTGCGTGCATGAAAACGAAGATTGTGTTATTGACCTGGTACGAAATCTTCACTATCATGACCCTGACTCAATTATATTATTATATAACGGGGGCGAAAATAAGCAGTTATTTTCCAGTGGTTTCCCCTATGAAAAATATGGCGCCGTTATTTACTCAGGCTCTAAAATTATAAAATGGGGCTACCTTCATGATTTTGCGCTTGATTGCATGGAGTTTTCATTGAATAATTTTTCGTTTGATATAATGACCATTGTTGATTCTGATCAACTTTGCATTAGAAATAGCTATAGCCAATATATAAGTAAGTTCCTTTATCCTTTGCAAAATGTGGGATTGCTTTCTAATTTGCCTGAACGTATTACACAAGGTCACACACACGTTTACACATCAATCCAGGCATTTAAGGAATATGACCTATGGAAGCCCCTTTTGAATAAATTTAAAGATGGTGAAAACAAATTCCTGCATTGGTCATTTTGGCCCTCAACTGTTTTTACTGCTGATGCAGTAAAAGAGCTTGTAAAGATTTTTAAAACAGACGATCAGCTTAAGCAGATTATGCGAAAATCGCAGATCTGGGCTACAGAGGAGGTAGTATTACCAACGTTAACGGCTTTGCTTGGGTTTAAAATAGAGGCTAACCCGGGGAATAATGAATTTGTAAATTACAAAAAAGACTATTCCATATCTGAACTTAATGATGCTTTTAACAAGCCGGGTGTATATTGGGTTCACCCGGTTAAAAGAGAATATGATGACCCGGTGCGTAAAGTGATCAGGCAGCAGTTTGATCATTATGGAAAACATAATTGTTCATGTAAAAATCAAAACTCGGGCAACATGTTATCTTCACTTGAATTGTTAAATAACATCAAAGGAATAATGGGATGGTTGGATGAGGCCGAAGCAGATTTGCTGATGTCAGCAACACTTAAAGCATGTATTGAGCTACCCAAGCCACACTCAATTGTTGAAGTTGGGAGTTTCCAGGGTAAATCCACTGTGCTTTTCGGAAGCGTGTTGAAAGCGTTTTTTTCCGGAGCTAAAGTTTATGCTGTTGATCCTCATGAAGGTGTGGTAGGAGCCACAGATCAGTTGATTGAGGAATTGTCACCCACGCTTGAAGCATTTGAAAGAAACATTGAGCAGCATGAACTGACTGACGTAGTTGAGCTGATTAAAGATTATTCATTTAATGTTAAATGGAACAAACCTATTTCCCTGTTATTTATTGACGGCCTTCATGATTATCTTAACGTTTCACGTGATTTTTATCATTTTTTCAAATGGGTAAGCAGTGGTGGTTATATCGCATTTCATGATTATGCGGATTATTATCCTGGTGTAATGGCCTTTGTTAATGAAATTCTTTCAACCGGTGATTATGTGGAGATAGGTAAAGCCAAAAGCCTTATTGTTGTTCAAAAAAAATAGCATATCGCATTTATAAATTCCTTAACAATGGCGTGGTTTAATGTAATCTATTTAACAATACAATAGTTTAATATGCCAACTCATGCAACAGCTCCCAAATTAGAGGGGCAGAAAAAAGCAGACATACAGGGTGCTTCCTCAGTTATTAGGGAAACTGAAAGAGGAAAGGATCCAGTTAAGCTATTAAAATATTTACCGGTTAAACCGTCAGCGGCTCATTCAGTTAATGCAAATTCTGCAACAAATTTTGGCAGAATCCCACTGTTTAACTCTCCTTCACATCACCTTCAAACAAAATTAATAGTTAACCGGCCCGGCGATCAGTTTGAGAGAGAAGCGGATGCTATGGCTGAACATATATTACTGAAGGATGCCCGGCCAACTTCTTTCCTAAAATCTGTTAACCCTGCTATTCGGCGCAAATGTTCCCATTGCGAGGAGGAGGAAAAGGAGCAACAAGTTCAAAGAAAAGAAAGTAAAGCTGGTCATCCTGAGGTAAGCGATAGTATGCATAGCTATTTAAATGGTCTTAATAACGCTGGCATGCCGCTTCCCCAGCAAGTAAGAGGTTATTTTGAACCCAAATTCGGATACGATTTTTCAAAAGTACGGGTACATACTGACAATGAAGCAGCGAGGTCGGCTCATTCCATTAATGCCTTAGCTTATACTACTGCAAATAATATCGTATTTAACAGCGGGCAATATTCACCTCAAACAATCGAAGGAAAAAGGTTGTTAGGGCACGAATTAACTCACGTAATTCAGCAACAACAAGGGCGCATGATTCAAAGGGCCCCTGATAATAAACCGGCCCCCCCAGTTTCAGGAGCGAGCAAAGATGAGGACGAAGCAAAAGATCTTGAAAAAGAAATATTAGGAATGTCAGAGTTTACATCACTTGATCCGAAACCAAAAGCCGAAGGGATGGAGATAATTACACGTGCAAAAACAAAACCCTTAGGAAGCTCCAAAGGGCAGCGTAATTATTATTTGAAAAAATTAAAAATAGCGCTTACAACTCCCTTTAACGGGGTTAAGCCAACTGGTGGGGGCTATGGATGTTCGCCTGTACTGGAAAAAAAGAACCGAGCCATTGTGGGTGCAGCTTTAAAAACTGAAGAAAAGTGGGGCGGCGCTTATTCTGATGTAGATGAAAAGGCCGTAGCAAAGGGCACTAAAGCGGTGAAGAGAACAGGGGAACAGGGTAAAATATATACAGTTGACAGATCGGACCCCAGGAACATTTTGGTGAAAATTAAAGTTCACTTAAATGGTAAAAAAGATGAAGTAGATAAGATAAAAGCACTTGAGGATGCTATAGAAAGGGCCGTTTCCATAGGTACTAAAGGCTATCACCTGGATATTGAATTTGTTGATAAAAGTGGGCCTGATGTTTTTGAATTTGATGTTAATTTCTGTGAATGGCCTAATTCCGGCAATTGGGCCTCAAGTCCCGATACACTTTCACATGAGGTGCATCATGCCCTTGGGTTAGGAGACCGCTATGATTACATAGAATCTCATTCCAAAAATCCGGATATGCCTGTTAATATGAGACTGCATTGGTTTCTTGAACAAATGAAAAAAACTGGCGGCGCGCGGGATCCTTTTAGCAAAATGGCCACTAGTAGTAATAGCTTGTTAGCTGAAGACGTTTGTAAGGTAGCTTTCGAAAGTGCTGCCGATCAGAAAAAATGTATAGATGCCCGCAAAGACCTCGACCCTGCAGGCGTTCCACCTATTTAATGCAGCAGGAGGAAATGGTATAAGATTTTTATGAATGAAAATATACCTCGGATATTGTTGGTTTCTACCAGGGTAACTGCCGGATCAGTGCCACTTGAGATTGGCTTTCGTGCTATCACCCCCAAAATAATTGCAGGCGGACCTGTTGAAATTGAAGCTTTTGTAATTAATAACAGTGGATCTCCGCTGAAATTATTTATATCCGCGGATAGGTTACGTTTACGTCCGGCACAATATAGCTTTGAAGCCTATTTTGAAGATATTTTGATTGACGATCCAATGGCTGATGTACCTTTTATGGGTGGCCCCGAAGGTAATGTTATTGTTTCGGCAGAGAATCCCTGGAGGCAATTGATCCTTTTAAATGAATATGTGAATCTGGAAAATTTGCTTCATCTCATGCTGAACGGTACAACTGGAGTTATGAATTTAAGTTGTAATTATTCTCTTAAATATGCCTCAATAGCTAATGATGACCTTTATCAAAATGAAAAGGTGATCCAATTGAAGCTTTCGTTAAAAATTTATCGCGATGATGAGCAATTAAAAAAGTTGTCTAAAAAACTTTATAACGATTGTTTACAAAAGCCTTTAAATACCCATTCCCTTAGTTTGCTGCTTTCCCTTCGTTCCGCGGCTACTGATCTGATAAAAAAACTTATTAAACATCCAAACACTGATGTGGCAAACCAGGCATTGCTGGCATATAACAGTTTTTTTTAAAGATGATTAAGAGATAATTATTCATTTGTAAGGTTTATTAACCAGAAGTTATGTGGCGGTACTCAAAACTTGAAAGGAAACGTGAGCTTTTATCCGCAGCTCCTTTTCGGCTGCAGAAAAAGCTAATTGTAAATACACCTGGCGACCGGCATGAACAGGAGGCGGATAAGATGGCCGACAAGGTAATAAACCCCGCAGGAGCTGCACCTGCAGGACATCTTTCAAAAACC
Organism: Mucilaginibacter sp.; assembly: GCF_028288225.1. Classification (GTDB taxonomy): domain Bacteria; phylum Bacteroidota; class Bacteroidia; order Sphingobacteriales; family Sphingobacteriaceae; genus Mucilaginibacter. The sequence goes on along the minus strand of NZ_JAQBOC010000087.1, from coordinate 49,896 downwards.
AATTTATCAACTTTAAGTGAGAAGGATGGCAAGGGTGAATCTAACCCTTTAGTAAATGAAGTGCTGCAATCAGGCGGTCGTCCATTAAATGATGACTCGCGGAATTTTATGGAATCCCGTTTTGGCTATAACTTTAGTAATGTTCGTATCCATGATAATAGCAAGGCGGTAAAGTCTGCTGAATCCATCAATGCTAAGGCTTACACCCATGGAAGCAACATTGTTCTAAATAAAAATATAAATCATAATTCGCCTGCCGGACAGCACTTGCTGGCTCATGAGCTTAGCCATGTAATACAGCAATCAGGCGGAGGCGTTGGAAACAATGTTGTACAGCGCCAACCACTTTCACCTGATAAAGGTGATACCGCAGTACCATCAGTTGACTTAAGAGATACAGCTTCGCCTTTACTTGCAAGCGCATTAGGATCTGCTGAGATAAGCCGGTTTAAGCTGGGTGGTTATGAATTACCAAAAGAAGGTAAAGATACCCTGCGTTATTCCGCAAAACAGATCTTGTTTTTTCTTTCAAAATTCCCCCGGTCATCGGTAAATATAAAAGGGTTTACCGATAAAGTTGGGGATGGCGAAAGCAATATGACACTGGGACAGGAGCGAGCTGATGCAGTAAAAGATTTTTTGCGGCAGGAGGGAGTTCCTGATGAAATAATGACTACGGAGAGTAAAGGGGAAAATGAGCCGGCTGTTCAAACAAAAGATAACATACCTGAACCAAGGAACAGGCGTGTACAAGTGATATTTAATGTACACAAAGGTTCTGTTTCGTTCGGCATGGATTTGAAATTACGGCCTCCCGAAAAACTCACTGATACGCCAAAGCCGCCGGAAAAGCCACCCATTACTCTAACTGTCCCAAAAGAGCCTGAGCGCAGAATTCCCTTCCGGGATCCGGACGAAAGCTCACAGTGGAAAAAGATGGAAGAAAACCAGCGGAGAATTGATGAGTTTGACCGTAAAAATCCACCCAAAAAAAGAAGTGTAACAGATGTGATTATTGATGGGGTGATGGACGCAACTATAAAACCTATCTTGAAAAAGCTTCCTTTATCTAAAGATATGAGAGAAAAAGCGGAGGGGCTGATTAGAAAAGGCATTGAGGCCGGTACAGAAAAGGCAATTGACTCAGTTATTGACGCTTTACCGGGTGACAGCAGTGAAAAGGATGCACTAAAGTCAGCTGCTAAAAGTTTAATAAAACAAAAGTAGTCAAGCCTTTTTGGATGAAATTTAATGTAATGCAAAATGCATATTTTCAGTGTTTTATTAAAAATATAACTACAAATAGCTATTGTAACTGATGTATTTATTTATCAAATTTATAATAGCGCAGGCGTAATTTATTTACGCTTTATCACTAATCAAATAACAAGATTCCCTTATAAATTCACGTATTTAAACCATAAATGATATGTTTGGATCAAACATTCTTGAAGTGGCCACCGGCGTCATCTTTGTATTTATATTGGTTAGTATTATATGTACTGCTGTCCGCGAAGGAATAGAAGGATGGTTAAAAACCAGGGCCGCTTACCTTGAACATGGTATAAGACAATTGCTGGCGGATACAGGAGGAACCGGCCTGGCGAAAAATATCTATAATCATCCCCTTATTTTTGGTCTTTTTATAGATGCTTACAAACCTGGAAAAAACACGGGAGCTCCATCTTTATTTGCCAAAGGCGGCAATTTGCCTTCATATATCCCCTCAAGGAACTTTGCCCAGGCACTTATGGATATCGCAGCCCGCGGCCCGATGACGGACGAAGTGAACAGCGATGCTAATTCGCCTGTTATTTCGCTTGAAGCAATGCGGATAAATGTGGCCAACCTGGGAAACCCACAGGTACAGAGATTATTGTTGAGTGCCATTGATACAGCCCAGGGTGATCTTAACAAAGTACAGGCACGCATTGAAGATTGGTTTAATAGTGGCATGGACAGGGTCTCCGGGTGGTACAAACGGTCAACTCAGATCATCATATTTGCAATATCCCTGGCAATGGCTATCGGTTTAAATATAAATACATTAACCATAGCTGATTATCTGACAAAGAATCAAACCGCGCGTGAGTTAATAGTAAGGAGAGCCGAGGCTTTTAGCAAAGATAGCTTATCGGTTACCAACGGAAATTATAACAGTGCCAAAGCCGAGCTGAATAACCTGGGTTTGCCAATTGGCTGGCCTGAACTAAAAGAACCGCTTAGTTTTGGAGGTATTATTGGAATATTTTTTGGAGGCATACTGGGCTGGTTGTTCACCGCATTGGCGTCTTCCCTGGGAGCCCCGTTCTGGTTTGACATGCTTAACAAAGTAATGGTTATACGCTCAACAGTTAAGCCGCATGAAAAAAGCCAGGAGGAATCTTCAGAAGACCGGCAAGTTCCCTCAGTAGATAAAATACTACAGGCAGTAGAGAGCCCGGCAAGTATTGTTCAGGCTATTCCGGTTCAAGCTATCCCGGTTCCGGCAGTTGCAGAAGAAGGCATAAAGGCAGTCAGCAATCTTGTGGCAGCTATTTCGCCGGGACAAACACCCAGTGTAGGTGATGATGATACAGCAATTGATGGTTGTGATGTAGAGACTGTAATAAAAACTATTGACGAAGATTTGCCAATAACGCAGGGAGGCGTTAAATGACATGCCAAATTCATTAATATGGCTGCCCAATGTATTAAAGGAGGCTGGCTTAAAAGTGTCTTTGTGCCCGGGTTGGGAAGATCGCGGCCATGGTGACGTGGGCAGGATTTTTGGCGTCATCTGTCACCATACTGCCACACCTGGCAAAGATGGAAATATGCCTACCCTTCATACCCTTATTAATGGCAGGGAAGATTTGCCAGGGCCGCTATCGCAACTTGGTTTAGGTCGTGATGGCACTTATTTTATCGTTGCTGCAGGCAAATGCTTTCATGCAGGTAAGGGTGTTTGGAACGACATTGTAAACGGGAATACAAACTTTATAGGTATAGAAGCTGAAAATACGGGGGGAGCTGATGATTTTCCCTGGCCCGAAGTTCAAATGGATGCTTATCATCGTGGTGTTGCTGCAATCCTCAAACATATAGGTCAGAAGGCGGAGTGGTGTGCCGGGCACAAAGAGTACGCTTTGCCCCCGGGCCGTAAAACTGATCCCGGATTCGATATGGTGGCTTTCCGTGCAACGGTTGAATCCATTTTAAGTGGAACTGCTCCTGAACCCAAACTGATACCGGCTGAAGAGCCCTCACAAGGGGGTGATAAGCCTGGCCGTGCCACCATTCGCAGGGGGGGAGATAATGACGTTGAGTTGGTGAAGCAGGTTCAACGAAGGCTGCGTTTAGATCAGGACGGCGATTTTGGTGCTAAAACAGAAGCTGCCGTGCGGAACTTTCAGTTAAAAAATGGTTTAGTTCCAGATGGTATAATTGGACCCAAATCCTGGCTTATATTAGATCAGATATAAGTATTCTACAATTCTTGTTATTCACAATCTTTGATACCGGGCACATACAGCCCGGTATTTTTATTTTATTACATTTTAAATCGTTTGTTAAACTTAAAAAACTGAGTAGGAATAAAGGTAATTCTATGGTGTTTAACAAGCTGTTTATCAGTCTTTTACTAAGTGTGTTGCATCAAATCTTGAAATATCTCTTAGCATAAATAGCTATAAGTAGTCATTGCTTGAGGGTTTAATTTAACTTAAATTTAAGCTATTGACTACCAGTTAATTTCATTGTTGCCCGGATTATTTGGAAAACTGATGCTTAATGATCTGCCTATTAAAAACACTTGCATCCAAAACATACTGAAACCATAATTTAAACCTTTATTTCTATGCCATACAAAATACTTTCACTTGACGGTGGTGGCTCATGGGCCATGATACAAGCCAAAGTGCTTAAAGATCTATACGGAGATATTCGCGGGCACCAGTTGCTAAAAGAATTTGACCTGGTAATTGCTAATTCAGGGGGTAGCCTTGTTTTGGCAACACTATGCAATGATATGCTGCTAAGTGAAATTATTTCTGTTTTTGAGGATGAAAACCAGCGGAAGCAGGTGTTTTCAAAGCTAAGCTTTTGGGAAAAACTTAATTTAAGAAATATTACAAGTTTAACAAGCGTGCTGGGTCCCAAATACAGCACTAAGAGAAAATTAAGCGGACTAAAAAGTGTTTTTAACAAATACGATGGTTTAATTAAACAAGGGAAAACTACAAAATCAATAATTGAAACCCCTTTAAATGAGTTGCCTGCTATTATAGGTAAAGCTGATTTACAAATAGTTATTGTAGGCTTTGATTATTTTAAGCAAAGAGCAAGTTTTTTCAGATCAAATACGAAGAGCCGAACCGATGTTTTCAGTAACGGAAAGTTTTACCAGGTAACACTTGGCGATGCCATTCATTCATCAAGTAATGCTCCTGTAAATTATTTTGATTCGCCTGCAGAAATAAATATAAGTTTATTGGGCGGAAATGATAAACGGAAGACCTGGTATTGGGATGGTGCGGTTTCGGGCTTTAATAACCCGATTTTAGGGGGGCTTATTGAAGCAATAACTAATAATCTCACTATACCACTAAGCGAATATAAAATTCTATCGCTTGGTACAGGTACCGGGGGACAGGCTATAATTGCAGATTATCAAAATTCTACAGATCCCCGGATTGCAGCTATATATCAAAAGAATATCAATAATAAGCTTGCATTAACTGATAATCACTCCTCCTTTATAGCAGACATTCAAAAGATGTCAACAAGTATATTGGGAGACCCGCCAGATTCAGCATCATTTATTGCGTACTCTATAATTGATCCATCCTTAAGTAATAATGCTTGCATTGTCCGCATTAATCCTTGCATAAAACCAATCTTAAACACGGATACTTTGCTTTTTGAGGCCCCCTCTGTTTATCACAATAACCAACAAGACTTTATAAAACTAATGGATTTAGATATGGACGCAGTCGCTAATGATGAGGTGGCTTTAATTCAGCAGCTATGTGATAAATTTATTGTTAATGGAGGCATTTGTTTACCTAATCAGCTAATTAGGGGGGATGAAAGCGGCTTACACCTCGGCGATGCCACTTACCGGGAAGCTAAAGCAAGATGGCAGGGCTGTGCAGGCAATTAACATTGTAAATATTGACAGTGATGAAAAACTTTTTTTCTTTTAATAAGAATCAGGTTGTTGTTTTGGTTACGCTGTTATTTGTACTAACCCTTGGCGGGCTTTATTTTTTTATCTATGTTCCTAATAACCAACAACACTTAGAGGAACAACGTTTTAGGTGCCTGAGAAATATTGAAAATAACATTCATGCCAAGGTAAATAATTCTATAGCTCTGTTAAATACCTTGCTTGTTACTTATGAAAAGAATTTGCCACAGTATGACTCAAGCAAATTAAATTCATACATCAAAGAATATCCCCGTCAAAATTTCATATTGCTTCCCGTTGAACATGTTGTGCCCGGTAAAAACAATGGCGCCCTTTCAGATAGCGCCAGTAATATAAATCTTAATAAAAAGGAACTAATTATTTACCTCAGAAAAGGAAAATACCAGGTGGGGCTCAAATACAGTATTAATCAATTTATAGATCAATTGCTTATACGTGAAATATTTGATGAATACATTTTACTTAAAGATGGTAAAATTATATATCAAAGTTTTCCCAGCGGAATAACGGCAATAACTGCCGACTCTTTAAAAACTGAAAAAAGCGCTTTTTTAAAAAATCAGGTAAAAAGTATAAAAATGAGCGGAATTGAATATAAACTTTTCGCACAGCAGCTGAGTTTGAACGAAGATTCTGCATTAACAATAACGGGTTTGGTAACCAACAGTAATTATGCCTATGAGCGGACGAAATTACCTGAAAATATAGTATTACTGCTTTTAATATCGGCAATGGCTGTTATACTGGCATTGCCCTGGATCAAGTTATATCAAATGGGCAACCAGGACAGGCTTACCGTAATGGATGGAATGTTTTCATTTGCTGTATCAATGCTACTAATGTCACTGCTATTCTTTGCTTTTTTTAAATACAATATACTTTTCAGGCCGTTTATGAGCCATTCAGAAGAAGTAAAAAAAAATCTTGCTGACAAAATTGAAAAAAACTTTACCGCCGAACTTAATGATACATATCAACAGCTACATAAACTTGATGACATCAGGAACAAGGCAAAGCTTGCATTTGATCTGAAAAACCTGGGTAAAAGCCATGCCGCAAAAACTGATTCAAATAATGTAAGCGTAAACACCACTTATAATAAAACAATAGATTCGATTTTTTCTGTGTTGGATATAAATAAGGTTTATTGGGTAAGAAGTAATGGGTTGGAGGTTAATAATTGGTCTTCCTCGTTTGATAATGCACCACCAGGGGATTTTGGGCGACGAAATTATTTCAAACATATAGTTGATAATAAACCATATTTCTTAAATAATAAATTAGATAAGCCATATTATGCAGATCAGATAATATCATGGACCAATGGTAAATTTACATCTGTGTTATCCATGCCTTCTGTAAATAAGGATGTTGCTGTGGCTGCTATTACTTTTAACCTGAAATGTTTAAATCAGCCTGTTTTTCCCAAAGGTTTGTTCTATTGTATAATAAATGCCCAGGGCAAGGTACTTTATCATTCAGACACAACAAAAAACCTAAATGAAAACTTACTGAATGAAATATCAGCAGAACAAAAATTAAATAGATTAATTATAAGCCAGGGAAGTGATTTTTTTGAGGCTAAATATTCAGGCAAAAACTATAATTTTTATGCTAAACCTGTTCAATTTCTACCTTATTATGTAGTAATATTTGAAGATGGCACTTTTAAAAGTATGAGGGATATTAAAATTTTCTCTTTTAGTTTTTACATGCTAACCGGTTTTTTTCTTATCCTGATCATACAGTTACTGTTGATTTTTGTGGTTTGCCGTAAGCAGTCATTTTTTGAAAAACAGTACTTTGATATTTCATGGGTACGGCCCGATTCACGTTTTCACCATCAATATAACTTAGCAATTGTTTTAAATGTTATAAACATTCTGCTCCTCATTATATTTTACAAATTCACAAGTTTTCTGCAATTCCTTTTTATTCTGCTGTTCTCGGCTATGGCTGTTACCTTATTTTTAAATATTCTTTATTCCAAAATATATAAAAAGTTTGAGCCTCAAAGATACAGCGAAAAGAAAAAGGGAAATATAGCCCTTCTGCTCACCATAGGGTTTATAAACTTTATTGCAGTGATTATGATACAGGAACAATTTTTATTGTTTTTCTTTTTCGAGATGCTGCTGCTTGTCTTATCATGGACATTGTTAAAAGTTGCCATTAAATTATTCAGATACCTTAGGCAATTAAAAGAAAAATTACCCGGTGATTTTTGGGATTTCAGCACCAGCTATTCGCTAATGATATTTACCCGTCTTATTATTACAAGTGGTATACCTGTTGCGTTATTTTATACTTCATCATATAATTTTCAGGAAAGGTTAACATCCAGGTACAGACATGCTCTATTTATTCAGGATGTTCTTAAAAAAGCACCCTTACCGGATAGTGTATCCTTATTTAAACGCACGAATATTTATAATGATGGCGTTTGGATAAAGACAATGAGTATTGAATCTAAGATTCCTAAAATACAACCGTCGTCTGTTGCGGAAGTAAAAACTATCTGGTTATTTAACAACATTAGTTACGATATATTTGATAAAACCGCTGTTAATGAGTTTTATAATAATCGCCCGGGAAGTTCATTGTTTTTTAATAGATTATTTGATGCCAAACCCGGGTACACTTTTTATACGTTGCCATCAGGTAAATATCTAAAACTTTCTTCTTTTAACTTTAACTATATACTGCCACGGTTATTCCCGCTTAACAACTACGGTATAATTTATTGGCTTATTTTTATTACAGCACTATTTGTTTTTTGGCGGATACTTCACCTCATAATTCGTAAATTATTTGCGTTGAATCTTCCAAACGAAGCTGGATGGCAAGAGATTGATCAGCTTTTGCTAACACATCCCAAGTTAAATTCATTACTTTTTATTATTGGTTCACCCGGCTCAGGAAAACTGGAAAAAGTAAAGAAGCTTATATCCAACAAAAAGATTATAGGAAAGGATGGTAATATAGTCACATTAAATGAGCAGAATAATACAGCAGGTACTGTTTTAATAGTAGATATGATACTTATTCCTGATAATGAAGAGGATGTAAAGACTAGTAAGGATTGGGATGATGTAAAACAATTAGCTTTAAATGGAGATTTTTCGCTCATTATAGTTAACCACTTTGAGTATGATATACAAAACCCTTTGACAAACCTGATAAAGCTGAATTTTTTAGAAGGTTTACTGCAAAAAAACAGGAGTAAAATATTTATAATATCTACGGTACACCCGGTTAATTTTTTGGAGTCACTTAATGAACAAACAATATACCAGGCAGATAATATAAGAAAGCCGGAACATGATCTGGAAAGATGGCATGTTTTATTAGGGCACTTTAAAATAGTTATAGAAGTTCTTAGTTCGGGCAATAGTGTTATATCCGAGGATTTAAAACTTTGGGAAAAGACATTATTAATGGAAACCAGCAATACTCATTTTTTAAATAAAATGCAGGATCCTTTAGTTCAAATGCTTGAAAAATTGGATGCTGATAAACCTGACCGTCTTGATGGGGACTCGCTTGCTTTTAAAATGCAGGTTACCGCTCATTATTTTTATATGTATATCTGGCAATCATTAACAAAAGAAGAAAAATTTCTATTGTATGATCTGGCAGAGGATAGTCTTGTAAATTCATACGACGACTATAACCTGACCATGCTGGTTAGCAAAGGATTAATAATTAGGAAAAACGGAGTTTTGCACCTCTTTAATAAAGGATTTAGGAATTTTATTCTCACGGCCATTGGAACATCTGAAGCAATGATGATAAGGAAACAAATAAAAGATAATGGCAATTGGAATAAATTAAAAACACCACTTATGATTTTGATAGTTGCGGTTTTGGCGTTTCTTTTTGCATCTCAGCAAGAAACCTATTCAACGGTAATTACTTATGTCGGTGTTCTTACAGCGGCGTTACCGGCCGTACTTAAATTTATCAATCTGTTTGACAGCAATAGTCAGAAAACCGGATAGGCAGAAGTAAATAAGTAAAAGGAAATTGCTAGTATATTTTTATTATACAATGCTATAGGCAGCAGCAAATTTAATCAGATCAATTAAGCTTTTAATGTTTAGCTTATTTAAAATATTTTTTCTGTGATTATTAACAGTGTGTAACGAAATAAATAACAAGTCAGAAATATAACGACTATTGTAACCATTGGCAATCAGCTTAATTATTTCTTTTTCACGTTTGGTTAGTAACATGAATTTAAAATAGTTTTTCTGAACAAATTCGTTCTGTTCACAGATAGAGTTGATTTTTTTTGCTGCACAGCATATATTATCAACTTCTATGGCAACATTCATCAGCTTAAGCCCACTATCTAAGGCAGAAGGTTTGTAAAGCCTTACATTACTTAAATACCATTTATATTCGGTATTTTTATTTGGCCTCACCCTTTGAAAAAATGAATATGTCCTGGTTGGGTCGTCAAGTTGAAGAAATTTTGTTATTTCTGGTTTTAAAGAAGTAATTTCTTCCGGCGGAAAAAACAAATCAAAATATGCCGGGCCTAAACTATTTAACTCTTCTTTACTATGTCTGAGCACCTCGCATCCGTTGCTGTTCATGTATAGGTTCGTCATTTCATCCAGGTCCTGAACCATAACACTGCCTGGGATATAATCGCCAATATCCTCAATATCAACATCTTTGTTGTTGATTTTACTGCTCAAATCAAATAATGCTACCTGGCAATCAATACTATTCGATGAATATTTTAATGATCTAAAACTCATAGAAGCTTGATTTGAATAAAAATTAAAATATTAGCGGGTGGCTAATGATATTTAAGTATGTATCAAAATTATTACAAATATCTTTAATAATGTTAATAATTATACTGATGTGAATGAGATTGTAAACAAGTTCACACTTTAATTTTAGCTTTATTGCCCATTGAGATCATATTTTTTTTAAAGTTCTTGAGCAGTAACAGAACAACTTTCTATAAAACGCAACCTTATTTCATAAAATAATTTTGAAAGGTAATTCGGAAGCGTCCTTATTGCATTTTCTTCCCGGTTGATCTTATATTCATCCGGGAAGAAAAAGCACTTCCCCATCGATCAGTCCTTTGGTTAAATAAATGAAATAAGTTTTTGACTTAAGTTATAAATGTTATCAGCGAATGGCGACCATTTTATGAGCATTAACCTGATAAAAAAGCTACCCGGCTTTTATTGAAAGTCTTTTTTGCGACTTGAAATTTAGGAGTTTGAATTGTAACCAATTTCCAATATTTCGGTTTTTCAGTTTTATCAAATTTTATTCATTATTCATTCTGTTACGAAGAAAGTGCAGATTTTTTTATGAAAAAAACGCCCGATATGACCTCGTCAAACCAACTTATTGAAGATTTGAGGTGGAAATATCTGCCTTAAAAGTTAAAGAATGACTCTTTTTATAAAAATTAAAGTATGTTGAAATTTATTTAATTGTCACTATATTATTAACTAATGGTTATTCAGAAAAATATTTGCCACTAACTATTGGTTAAGTATAGGAGTATTTATTTTATTATTTTATTTGTTTTTGGAGTATTGTACCGTTATTATTCTTCTTTTTTCTTTATGGTTAATAATAATTCGAAAGTGATTGTAATGTTAATTTTATGTTATTAAGAATGTTTTCTCACTTTTTTTATTAATTTTTTATCAATAGTTAATAAAAAATGAAAAAAAGGTATTAATTTAGGACTAATGTTTCTTGAATTATAAAGCATTTAATTATTGCTTTATAAGACAATTAATTATTAGAACATTTTGTTTGCCGGTACATTAATACATTTTACTTTTTAACCTCAAACCATGAAAAAACATCTAGTAATTGGAATCTCTCCGTTTGAAAAACCAGACCTGTCACTTATACACGAATTAAAAAAAGCCGGAGCTTTTCCGGTGTTGAATTTAGGGCATAACAGACCTGCAGCTGATCAGGCTCTTGAAAAACTGGCGCAAAGCGATATAAACGATTTTGGAGTTTGTTTCCCTAATGCAGATCTTGCCGATATTAAGCTTCCCCGCCAGGTTAGTACAATCATTATCCCTTATGGTACAAAGTTTAAGTCTGGAGGCAATATCAAGATCATTTACCAGGTTTTTGATCTTGAATCGGCAAAGTTGGCAAAAGAGGAAGCAGCCGATGGGCTTATTGTAAAAGGAAATGAAGGTGCCGGGATGGTTGGTTATGAATCTTCCTTTATTTTATTTCAACGCATCATAAAAGAAATTGGTGATATACCTGTTTGGGTACAGGGCGGTGTTGGCATACATACGGCAGCGGCATTATCTGCCCAGGGAGCTGCAGGTATTGTACTTGACAGTCAGTTGGCCTTGTTCCCGGAATGCTCTGCCCCTAAATCATTCAAAGATGTTTGCGCTAAACTTAGCGGCACTGAAACAAAGCTGATTGATAATTGCCGTGTTTTGGTTCGTCCAAATTCGCCGGCACTTCCTCACAATATATCTTATAAACACCTTAAACAATATTTTATTGATCTTGATCCGGAAAAAAGTTATATCCCTATTGGGCAGGATATTGCCCTTGCTACTGATCTCGTTGATCGTTATAAAAAAATAAGCAGGCTTGTTTTTGGTATTAAAGAAGCTATGTACGGGCATTTGAACCAGGCAAAGTCAATAAATGTGATTAGTCCTGGTAATGCATTGGCAAAAGATCTCAATATTACTTATCCTATAGCGCAGGGCCCAATGACGAGGGTAAGTGATGTTGCAACATTCGCTAATGCGGTTTCAGAGGCAGGTGCATTGTCTTTTATTGCATTATCCCTATTAAAAGGGGCGCGTGCTAAAGAACTTATTGCCGAAACCAAATTGCTTGCCGGTGAAAAAACCTGGGGAGTTGGCGTACTTGGCTTTGCACCGCAGGAATTGCGTGATGAACAGATGAAGTATATTCTGGAAGCCAAACCACCGGTGGTTTTAATTGCAGGCGGAAGACCTTCGCAAGCAAAGCCACTTGAAAAGGCAGGCATAAAAACATTTTTGCACGTACCCTCGGTATCCTTATTGGATATGTTTTTAAAGGAAGGCGCTAAAAGGTTTGTTTTTGAAGGCCGTGAATGCGGAGGGCATGTAGGCCCTTTATCCAGCATGGTGCTTTGGGAAAAACAAATAGAACGCCTGCTAAAGGAAGATCAGCCGGAGCTGATAAGTGTATTTTTTGCGGGTGGTATTCATGATTCCTTTTCTGCAGCTTTCATAGCCGTTATGGCCGCACCATTGGCAGCTAAAGGGGTAAAATTAGGGGTGCTTATGGGAACGGCATATTTGTATACTAAAGAAGCCGTTACTACCGGTGCTATCCAGAATAAATTTCAGGAACAGGCTATGCAGGCCACTGATACTATTTTGCTTGAAACCGCGCCGGGACATGAAACAAGGTGTTTGAACTCCCCGTTTGCTGATTTTTTTAATGAAGAAAAGGAAAAATTAAAACAGGCGGGTATCGACAAAAAGGAAATCTGGGAAAAACTTGAAACCCTTAATGTTGGCCGCTTACGTATTGCAGCAAAAGGCATTGAACGCAGGGGGGATAAATTAGTGACTATTGATGAAGCAGAACAGCTTAACCTGGGAATGTATATGATTGGCCAGGTGGCTTCCATGCATAACAAAGTAGTTTCATTGCTGGAATTACACAAAGATGTGGCCGGGGATAATTATAAACATATTTTAAATGCAACGATGCCGGCTTTGCCTCAGTCTTCGGCAAAATCTCTGGATGTAGCTATCGTGGGGATGGCCTGTATTTTCCCCGGCGCAAAAAATATAGAAGAATACTGGCGTAATATAATATTAGGAAAAGATTGCGTTACCGAAGTGCCTGATGAACGATGGAATAAAGATTTATATTATAACCCTGAATCCGCAGCCGGGGATATGTCGCATTCTAAATGGGGTGGGTTTATTCCGAAGATAGATTTTGATCCGCTTGAATTTGGTATCCCCCCTCAATCACTGGCAGCCATTGAGCCAACCCAACTGCTTACCCTTATGGTAGCAAGACAAGCCATGGAAAATGCCGGATATGCCAATGGTGGGTTTAATCCGGAAAACGTTTCAGTAATTATTGGTGCCGAAGGGGGTAATGACCTGGCAAATAGTTATGGCTTCAGGTGTTTCTTTAAGCAGGTTTTGGGCGATATGCCGCCTGAAATAGATGATGCTTTGCCTAAAATGACCGAGGATTCTTTCCCGGGTATTTTAGCCAACGTCATCTCTGGCCGTATCACTAACAGGATGAACTTTGGCGGGCGTAATTTTACCGTTGATGCTGCGTGTGCATCATCACTAGCGGCGGTTGATCTGGCTTGCCAGGAGCTGTTCCTGGAAAAATCTGATATGGTGCTTGCCGGAGGGGCCGATCTCCATAATGGTATTAATGATTACCTTATGTTTTCGAGCACGCATGCCCTGTCACGTAAAGGCAGATGTGCCACTTTTGATGCTGAAGCGGATGGCATTGCTTTAGGTGAAGGTATTGCTATGGTTGTGTTAAAAAGACACGAAGATGCCATAAAGGACGGCAATACTGTTTATGCTGTAATTAAAGGGATTGGCGGCTCAAGCGATGGCAAAAGTTTAGGTTTAACAGCGCCGCGTAAAAACGGGCAGGTAAGTGCTTTGGAACGTGCTTACGGTCAGGCCGGAATCACCCCCTCAGTTATCGGGCTGGTTGAGGCACATGGAACCGGAACGGTGGTTGGTGACAAAACAGAACTGAGTGCATTAACCGATATGCTTAACCAATCGGGTGCAATTGCCGGTCAAACGCATCTTGGTTCGGTAAAAACACAAATAGGGCATACCAAATGCGCTGCAGGTTTGGCCGGGCTTATCAAGGCATCTCTGTCGGTTTATCATGGCATTAAGCCGCCAACCATACATCTAAAAAATCCAAACAGTTATTATAACGCACAAACCAGTCCTTTTAGTTTTCATACTGAAGCCGGTTTATGGATGGACGACAAGCGTTATGCAGGCATAAGCGCCTTTGGCTTTGGCGGTACTAATTTTCATGCGGTAATTGAAAGCGCAAATTTGGTATCGGATCAAAGGCCAACGATAAAATCATGGCCGTCGGAGCTTTTTGTTTTCAAAGGTGACACTTATGAAGAAGCAAAAGCGCGGTTAAATTCAGTTAAAACGCTTTTGGAGATAAATGATAATATTGATTTAAAGGATATAGCTTTTAGTTTGGCTACAACCGATGCAAAGCCTGTTCAGTTAAGCATTGTTGCCGATAATGCCGACGACCTGATGATGAAGGTTGAACTTGCCTTATCGGGTATTGAAAGCAAAGACACCTATATTGTAAAAAAACAAGTAGGAAAGGTTGCATTTATGTTTCCCGGACAAGGCAGCCAGCGCATCAATATGGCCCGTGATCTTTTTGTGATATTCCCGGTCATGCGCAATTTATTAAAACAGCATCCTCAGTTGGAGAAAGTGCTTTTCCCTAATGCTGCATTTGATGCCGGATTAATAAAGGCCCAAAAGGAAAATATTAAAGATACCCGTATGGCACAGCCCTTATTGGGTATTGTTGACCTGGCCATTGCCAACTTTTTAAGATCGCTGGGCATTGAACCTGATATGGTTGCAGGACATAGTTACGGAGAATTGCCGGCATTGTGTTTTGCCGGGGCATTTGCCGAAGATCAATTGGTGAGATTAAGCGCCGAACGGGCAAAATCTATTTTGGATGCTGTAGAGGGCGGCGATGCCGGAGCCATGGTTGCGGTAAATGCACCTCTGGATGAGTTATTAAAGGTAGTATCAGGCCTAAAAGATATATATGCAGTAAATTATAATTCACCATTACAGTGTGTACTTGCCGGTACTACACCAGCCATACAAAACTTAACAGAGGTGCTTAAAACAGCAAAAGTATCATTCAGAAAACTGGAAGTTGCCTGTGCTTTTCACAGTCCGCTGTTAGCTAAATCTAAAGGCTTGTATCAAAATGTACTTGCAGATATTGAATTTAATGACCTGCAATTGCCGGTATGGTCAAATACCACAGCTGCTGAATACCCTGTTAAGGCTGATAAAATAAAAGAAAGGTTAACTGATCATTTAATAAAGCCTGTAAAATTTGTAACAGAGGTACAGCAAATGTATGCCGCTGGCGCCAGGATCTTTATTGAGGTTGGCCCGGGTAAGGTACTAACCGGCTTAGCTAAAGCTTGCCTCGGTAAGGACGAGATTTTATTATTTGCCGAAGATAGCGGGCAAAATAAATTGACGCATTTGTTATGTACGCTGGCTACTTATATCGCTACCGGCCGTGACATTCATATAGAAAAATTATTTGAAGGCCGGGATGCCAGGCTGTTAAACCTTGATGAGCCGGAGCTATATAAAAAAAGTGCGGCTGTTTGGTATGTTAACGGCCAGCATGCTATACCGGCAACTGGCAAGTTGCCATCAAATGGAGCAGCGCCAATAACTAAACCTATAAAAATCAAAAATAAAGAAACACGAATGGAAAATCCGCAATTTGCTAATTCGGCTTCTGAGCTGATGATGCAGGAATATTTGAATAGCATGAAGCTGATGATACAGGCACAGCGCGATGTGATGTTATCTTTCCTTGGGCAAAATCCAGCAGTTGGTCATACTGTATCCTATTCTACGCCGCAGCATGCTATAATACAACATCCAATACAGGTTGAACATCCAACAATAACCAAACCAGAGTTAAAGCCTGTTTCCCAATCTGTGCGGGCGAAAGATGTGATGCAGGTGTTGTTGCAAATTGTAAGTGATAAAACCGGGTATCCACAGGAAATGCTTGGCATGGAAATGGATCTTGAGGCTGATCTGAGCATTGATTCTATCAAACGGGTAGAAATTATAGGCACTTTACGCACTGAATTGGGAGGTTTTAATCATGGAGATAAAAATGAAGATACCATAATGGAGCAGTTGGCGGGTATTAAAACACTTAACGGTTTGGTTAAATGGATCAACGACAATGCCTCGCCTGCTGCGACAAATATAACAGCTGTTAATATAGATGTGGAAGTGAAAATAGATCAACAAAAATTTTCAGCGGTTGAACTGAAAGCGGCTATTTTATCAGTTGTGAGTGAAAAAACTGGATATCCGCAGGAAATGCTGGGGATGGACCTTGACCTTGAAGCTGATCTTAGCATTGATTCTATCAAGAGGGTGGAGATTATTGGTGAACTGAAGTTAAAGATCGGTTTTGGTAAAAACCAGGATCAGGAAGATGGCGATATGGAAAAGCTTGCTGCAATAAAAACACTCAATGGTTTAGTTAGCTGGATCTCAGAAATTGAAACAGAAGGGGCCGCGATAGTTACTGAAGCTAAAAAGATTATTGAAAACAGGGCGACTGGCAATTCATTCAGCGAAAAACTTTCAAGGATGCGTTTTGAGCTTAAGCCTTCGGCTTTACATAAAACTGAAACTACCATTATCAGTGGGCAGCGTTTTGCTATAACCGATGATGGTGGGGTTCAGGCCCTCAGGATTAAAAAATTATTTGAAAAACATGGAGCTATTGTGGATGTAGTAGCTGCCGGTGATCCCCTTCAGGGTTACCAGGGTCTCATTATCCTGAATATGTTTGCTACGCAAAAAAGAGAAGGAATCATTGATCATTTTTCAACCATCAAAAAGTTGGATTTTGGAGAGGTGAAATGGGTTTACCTTGTATCAGATACCAGGCTTCATCTTAAAGAATATACAGACATTACTCAGTTAAGGCATTACCAGGGTTATCCGGGCTTTTTCAAAAGCCTGGATAAAGAGTATGAATATACTAAATGCAGGATTGTGAGTCTGCAAACCCAAATGTCTGAAGATGAAGTGGCAGAGATTACTTTAAATGAAATATTAAATCCGGATAAGCATTCAGAAGTTATTTACCACGATCATAAAAGGCAGGTTATGGAGTTGGTTCCTTCCCAACTTATAGCCGGCTTAGAAGAATCACATATTAAGCTGGATAAAAATTCGGTAGTACTTGTGCTTGGTGGCGCACAGGGTATTACTTCAGAGTTGATCACTCATTTAGCCAAGGATTATCCTTGTACTTATATCCTTGTAGGCCGCTCTGCCTATTCCAATGCAGAAAAACAGGACCCGGCTGCATTACTGCAAACTAAAGATGAAATCCGTAATTTTTTAGTTAAACAAGGAGACATTAAAAAACCTGCGGAGCTGGAAAAGGAAACGGCAAGAATCCATAAAAAGAACCAAATTGCATCTACTATTGCCATGCTCGAAGAAAGCGGATCAACAGTAATATATGAGTCGCTTGATCTGCGTAATGCGGATGGTTTTAGCACGTTTATTAAAAATGTTTACAAGCAGTATGGCCGCATTGATGGTGTGATACATGGAGCGGGGTTATTGGAAGATAAACTGTTTCACAGCAAAACATCAGAATCATTTGAGCGCGTTTTTGACACAAAAGTTATACCGCTGCGCGCGCTTGCAGAGCAGTTACTGCCCGATACACAGTTCGTTATACTGTTTTCAAGCATTGCGTCGGTTTATGGTAATAGGGGTCAAACAGATTACGCTGCCGCAAATAGTGTGCTTGACAGGTATGCCTGGGCATTGAAAAAGAAAATAACAGGCAAGGTAATATCAATAAACTGGGGCCCATGGAAAGGAGCGGGAATGGTATCAGCTGCGCTTGAAAAAGAATATGAGCGCCGCGGGATAACACTTATACCCTTAAAGGAGGGCCGGGAAACATTTTTAAATGAACTAAAGTACGGACAAGAGAGCCAGGTGCTCATTATGGCCGGCGATAATTGGTAGTATTCATTTCCCTAAACTAATCTATTATGAATAAAACCGATGTAGCTGTTATAGGAATGTCATGCATATTTCCCGGGGCGGGTGATGTGGAAACATTTTGGCAAAATATCATCAATAAAGTTGATTCTACCCGAACGGTACCGCCGGATCGGATAGATCCGGTGCACTTTGATAAAGATGCTTCGGGTGTCGACCGCTTTTATTGCAATCGTGGCGGTTTTATTCCTGATCATGAATTTGATCCTCAACGCTTTGGTATTCTTCCCCTTGCAGTTGAAGGTATGGAACCCGATCATTTATTAACGCTTGATCTGGTTCATAAAGCGCTTGAGGATGCCGGTGTTTTTGAAAAGAGCATGTCGCTTGAAAAAACGGGCATAATTATAGGAAAAGGTAACTATGCAGGCCCCGGGGCCACGCGGGCCATTGAAATTGTAAGAACAGGTGAACAGATAGTTGCTGTACTGAAAGATATTCTTCCACACTTGGATGATGCTGAAATAAAAAAGGTTAAAGAGGAATTTCAATCCCGGAAAGGACGTTTTGGGCCTGATACCGTTATGGGGCTTATTCCAAACCTGGCAGCTTCACTGGTGGCCAATCGTTTAAATCTTGGCGGAGTAGCTTTTACACTTGATGCCGCCTGTGCCAGTTCACTTATCGCCATTGATCACGCCGTACAGGAACTCAATAGCGGGCGCTGTAATTTAGTTATTGCAGGTGGTGTACATGTGGGGCAAAATGCAGCTTTCTGGAGCATATTTTCGCAGTTAGGAGCTTTGTCCCGGACTGAAAAGATAAAACCATTTGATAAAAATGCTGATGGATTAATTATTGGAGAAGGCTGTGGTTTTGTGGTTTTAAAACGCCTTGAGGATGCGATAAAGGATAAGGACAGAATTTACGCGGTTGTTAAAGGCGTTGGTGTAAGCAGCGATGGCAGCGGAACAAGTGTAATGAGCCCGTCAGTAAAAGGACAGCTTAAAGCAATTGAACAAGCCTGGGAAAATGCAGGTGTTGAACCGAAAAACATAGGCTACCTGGAAGCGCATGGTACCGGAACCCCTTTAGGCGATAAAACAGAACTGGAAACACTGGCGAAGTTTTTTAATAATGATGCGCAACTGCCCAACGCCGGTATTGGCAGTGTAAAATCAAATATTGGGCATGCTATGCCAGCCGCCGGGATGGCCGGTTTTATAAAAACCTGTATGGCGCTTTATCACGGCGTATTGCCGCCAACTTTACATTGCGAAGAGCCATTGGCGCAAATGGAACATACCCGCTTTTCGGCAGTTCAAAACCCGGTAAACTGGGGGGATTCCGGCCTGCCAAAACTGGCTGGAGTAAACGCTTTTGGTTTTGGAGGAATTAACGCACATGTAGTGCTCGAAGGGTTCAACTCAGCTAAAAAGGATGAAGTATTGTTACTTGCACGCCCAAGTCATCAGGAATTGATGAATGCATTGGAAACGCAGGATTACAGTAAGGGGGAGGGTGATTACCGTATAGCAGTGTTTAGCCCAACCCCTGAGCGACTTAAAAAGGCCATAAAGATTGCAGCCAAAAATGTGCCCTGGCGCAACAAGCAGGATATATGGTACACCAATGCACCACTTATTAGCAATGGTGGTAAAGTTGCGTTTGTCTTTCCCGGCCTTGACGGGCTGGCAGGTGGCGAAGTTGAAAGTGTAGCTGATTACTTTAATATAGCAGCCGACCATGATGCTAAAGCCGAAGGCTTACTAAGCGAGGCGCTAAAAATATTGAACAAGAGTAGTATTCTTGATAAGGCACTTAAACAGCTGGGTATAAAACCGGATATGAACGCAGGGCACAGCCTGGGCGAATGGCTTGCTGCCCGCTCATCTGAACTGGCCGAAGAAAGCTCTGTTTTACAATTGCTCAATGTTTTAAATCCTGAAACTTTTGAGCTGAAAGATTCAAGGTTTATTGCGATTGGATGTGGATTAAATCAGTTAGCGCCACTAATTGCAACTATTGAACATCTTTATCTTTCCAACGATAATTGTCCGCAACAGGTAATCCTCTGCGGCAGTAAAGCAGCGTTGGATGAACTGGTACCCATATTAAGAACCCAACAAATATTTCACCAGGTATTGCCATTTCAATCGGGCTTTCACTCTCCTTTTATAGCCAATAAACTTGATGTAATACTGGATGGAATGCGCAGTATGCAGTTCCGTAAAACAACAATACCACTTTGGTCTGCTACAACTTTAGAACTTTATCCTGAAGGTTTTGAAGCCATCAGGCAATTAAGCGCAGAACACCTGGTAAAACCTGTACGCTTTCGTGAGCTTACTGAAAAGCTCTACCAGAAGGGTGCCCGTGTTTTTATCCAGGTAGGTTCAGGCGGATTAATGGGTTTTATCGATGATACTTTAAAAGGGAAAAACTTTAGCACCATTGCATCCAATGTTCCTTTGCGCTCCGGCTTAACACAGTTGCAGCGGGTGCTCGCTGCATTGTTTATCGAGGGGAAAGAGTTGGGAATGGATTTTATGGAGATCAAAAGATATTCTCCGCCCCACACCGCTAAGGGGATCAAACTACAGTTAGGTTTGCCAATTATTGATAAACTGGCCGTACTTCAAAACCTTGCAGTTAAGCACCTGACTCCGGTACTTCACGAAGCGTTATTGGTTGATGTAGCAGATCCTGTTTTGAGTGCCTTTAATAATAATGTGGCACAAATGATAAGTATGCAGGCAGAGATGCTGCAACTATTTCAAAACCGGGCTTTACAACAACCCTTAACCAAAACTGCAAAACCAGAAATACCATCACCTGTAACGCGCGAGGCGTTTTCTAAGCAGCTTGATATTACACTTGATAATTGTCCGTACTTAATTGATCACTCTTTATTGAGGCAACCAAAGGGTTGGCATTGTGTAGAAGATATGGATCCTGTGATTCCAATGACCATGATATTTGAGCTATTTGGTGAAATAGCTGCAGAACAGTCGCCTGGTGAGCAGGTTCAAAAAATAATGAATATCCGGGTGTTTCAATGGATGAACGTAGTTAAGCCATTCCGTGAAACTGTCATAGGGGAGTGGAAGGACCAGCATCGGGTTTATCTTAACCTGGAGCGCTTTGCCAATGCCGAGGTTCAATTGTCAAATAGCCTGAATGTGCCACCTGATAGGGATTTTGACATTGGTGAATTATTGGATATACAACGCAGCCCTGAACAGATCTACGATGCGCATATGTTTCATGGCCCCGGCTACCAGGGTATCAGATCAATAAAAGCTGTAGGCAGCAAGGGCATTACCGGCATTATTGAGAGTGCAGCCGGAAAAGGTTCTCTGCTTGATAATGCCGGGCAATTATTTGGCTTATGGTTGCAGCTAACTTTAACTAAAGATCGTATTGCTTTCCCGGTTAAAATACAGGAGATAGAGTTTTTCGAGCCGATGCAGGATCAACAGGGAATTTTTGAATGCACTTGCGTACTTACTGAGATGAATGAAGAATTTGCTACTGCAAATATTATCATGAAACGGAATGGCAGGGTATGGGCAATTATTTCGGGTTGGCAAAACAGGCGACTGGAGATTGACGAGCCTTTGTGGAACGTTTCTATGTCGCCATTAAATAATCGTTTATCAGAAGAAATTGCGCCGGGCGTTTTCATGTTCCATCAAGCTTACTCACGTGTGGTTTCATGGGATTTTATCCTGAAACGCTATTTTAACCAGGATGAAAAAAAACATCATAACAGCTTACCGCCTAACAAAAGAAAAACCTGGATCATTAGCCGTGTAGCCGTAAAAGATGCTGTACGTAACCTGCTTAATAAAGTAAAGCAGCAGGCATGTTATCCTATAGCTTTCGGGATAAGGGCAGATGAACTGGGTAAACCATACCCACACGGGGGCCTTGCAGATGGGATCCACATTTCTATTGCACACAAAGGAACCGACGCTGTTGGTATAGCCCAATTTGACAAGCCTGTAGGTATTGATATGGAAACCATTGAAGAGCGGGGCGCTGGTTTTTTTGGCCTTGTGTTTTCAAAAACTGAAACTGCTCTATTAACAGGAAAAGATAAAGCGGAATGGGCTACCCGTTTTTGGGTGGCCAAGGAAGCTTATGGAAAATACCTTGGCAAGGGTTTACAAGGTAACCCAAAAGCATACGTCATCACAGAGATTAAAGATGATGAGTTGCGGATAAATGACATCTACATAAAAACCATAAAACACAAAAATTATATAATCGGATGGACACAATAGTATCAATGGCAGAATTAAACAGCGACGAGATCTTTGATCTGATGAAACAATTTATTACCGAAGTAATAGGTGAGGAGTTTGTTGAAGAGATGGATATTACCCCGGAAAGTTCTTTTACTAAAGACCTTGAGATGGACAGTATAGAAATTGTATCCTTCTCCGAAAAAATAAAGGCTCATTTTGGTGATCAGATAGATTTTACAGGTTGGTTGTCTTCAATGGACCTTGACCAGCTTATTAACCTGAATTTGGGAATGATTATCAACTACATTAAAGAATGCCAGTAATAAAGATAAATAACAGGGATGTACATGTCCAGGAGATGAATAAAGAGGCAGCCGAAACCGTGTTGCTGGTTCATGGTATGTTCAGTAACCTCTCTGTTTACTTTTTTAATATTGCACCCATATTAGCCGGGCAGTTTCATGTGGTAATGTATGATTTAAAAAGTCATGGCATGAGCGGTCGTGCTCCTGATGGTTATGATTTAAACAGCATGACTGATGACCTGAATGCCCTGATGGAAACTCTGAGTTTAGATGCGGTGCACCTGGCTGGCTATAGTTTTGGTGGGCTGATAGCCTTAAAAATGGCATTGCGTTTTCCCGAAAAAATAAAAAAGCTGGCCATTATTGAGGCTCCCGATCCTAATGACGAAAAAGCACGGGGCATTATTGATGACTATAGCCGGGAGTTTCTGGAACACTATATCGAAAATTTTACCGATACCACGAAAGTGAAAATGGGTAAGCGCCAGTTGGAGCGTAACCACCAGATGTATGAATACCTGTTTTACCAAACCAGTATTAAAAATGATATGGTGGCAGAAAAGAATTTTTTTAACGATCAGGAAATTACTTCAATAAGTAAAGATACGCTGTTGCTTTATGGATCAGCATCTAATTGTATAGAAAGTGGCAAACAATTGAATGGTATGATCAAAAATTCGAGACTGATACCTGTAAACGGCGATCATAATATCCCAATACAGGAACCTGTGCTTATTGGCAATATGATCACTTCTTTTTTTATGAATTAAATATACCCGTAACAACATCATTATGGCCAGGTTTGTATTTATAGTGCCTCCTTTAACCGGACATGTTAATCCTACTTTAAGCATGGGAGCTGTTTTGCTTCAACGGGGCCACCGGGTTGGCTGGATAACACTCGACGAATCTTTGGCCTCAAAATTACCTGGAGGTGGAGAACTGTTGCCTATCAGGTATGATGAAAATGATCATCAAAAACAAGAAAGTGAAAAATACCTGGATCTTATCACCAAAAAAATAGTTTACGGTATAGACAGTATCAAGTTTTTATACGAAGAGGTATTAATTCCATTAAACCGGCATAGCTATGAAGGCATTGTTGGCTGGCTGGATAAATTTAAGCCTGACCTGGTTATTACCGATCATCAGATGTTTGCAGGAGCCATTGCCTCAGTTATTAAAAAACTACCCTATGCAACATCGGTTACTGCCCCAGCCGCCATAAAAGTAATGGATGAGCTGCCAAAGGTACATGAATGGGAAGTTAACCAAATTGTAGCGCTGCAACAGGAGTTGGGAGTTAAAGGTGATTCGTCAATAGCCTGCTCTGACCTGCTTACCATGGTGCTTACTTCAAAGTCATTTTTTGGGGAGATGGACCTGCCTGTGCACTACCGTTTCAGCGGTCCGGTTATACATCACAGAACTGTTAATGTTGCATTTGACTGGGACCTGCTGCACGCTGTCAACAGACCCAGGATCCTGGTTAGCATTGGTACCACCTTTGATCATGCACATAAAAGAAGTTTTTTTGAAAAGGTAGTAGAGGCACTTGGAGATGATGATATAACTGTTGTAGTAGTTTCAGATCCCGGTCTTTTCGACACATGGCCCGCTAACTTTATAGTGCAGCCCCAGGTGCCGCAATTGGAATTATTGCCACACCTTGATGCAGTGGTATGCCATGGCGGGCATAATACCGTTTGCGAAACTTTGATGAATGGGCTGCCGATGGTGGTAATTCCTATTGCTTACGACCAATCACATGTTGCAGGGCGCGTAGTGCATACCGGAGCTGGTGAGCGACTAAATTTTAACCGCTTTAAAGCCGGTCATCTTAAAGATGCAGTAAAAGAAATATTAAACAATCCAGCTTATAAAACAAGTGCTGAACAGATGAAAAAATCATTTCAGGAGGCAGGAGGTACGCAAACTGCTGTAGATATGCTTGAACAGCTCCTAATAAAACAACCATCAGAAACATTAAAATATTAAAGATTTATGGCAAAATTTTTATTTGTTGTTCCACCATTTTTTGGTCATATCAGCCCGACGTTAAGTATAGGCGCCAGTTTAATTGCCCGCGGGCATACTGTAAAATGGCTGGGTTTAACCCCGCTTGCCGATAAACACATACCTGCAGGTGGCGAATTCATAGTTCCCGGAGCGGAACTTGAAGAACACCGGGAACAAATAAGCAGCATACTTAAACGGCAGGATGATGGCCCGGGCTGTTCGGGGCCGGAGGTAATGAAACTTGCCCTTGAAGAAACCTATGTGCCTTTCGCCCGGATCATGATGAAGGGATTAAGCAATTTTGTGGATGCCTGGAAACCCGATGTAATTATAAACGATTGTATCACTTTTGCAGGTGCCTTATGTGCCCATATTAAAGGTATTCCATGTGTAACAACTACACCTGTTCCTCCTGACGTAATGGGCGATACCGCCAATAACTCTCCAAAAATATTTGAATGGCAGCAAAATCTAATCAAAGGTCTGCAGGGGGAATTTGGAATCTATAGCGATGGGATCTTTATCCATTCAAATAAACTTAATATAGTTTTTACCTCCCGGGTGTTCGCTGGCTTTGAGGAAGTACCTGCAAATATGAAGTTTGTTGGCCCGGTAAAGGGGAGGCCCAACCAGGCAGCTTTTGATTGGGAACGCCTGGCAAAAGCCACTACACCAAAAGTTTTTGTGTCGCTGGGTACCTTGCTGGTGGATATCAGGAAAGAGTTTTTTCAAAAATTGATAACTGCTTTTACCGATCAGCCAATTACTATTGTCGCTGCAACAAATCAGGATATTTTTGAGGTATGGCCTGATAATTTTATTGTAAATGGTTTTGTTCCTCAAACTGAACTAATGCCACACATGGACATGGTGATATGTCATGGTGGTTTTAACACTGTTAACGATACTTTTATTAATGGCTTGCCAATGCTTATTACACCTATTGCTTATGATCATTTCCATACTGCTAAGCTTATTGAAAAAGCCGGGTGTGGCATCAGCATAAGATATAAGCGTTTGCGCATTGCAGACCTGAAAAACGCTGTATTTGAATTGCTTGAAAATCCTGAATACCGTAATGCTTCAATAAAGATAAAAGAGACATTTATTGCCGCCGGAGGAAATGACAAGGCCGTACAATTGCTTGAAGATTTTGCTAAAACAGAACAAATACCAGAACCTCAGCATTAAGCCATGAAAAGAAAACTGTTATTTGGAGAAAGAATGCTGTTTGGCAACGGGCAAACGGCCTTTAATGTTTTAACTCCGGTAAGGATAAAAGGATATATAACCGCCGACGAACTCAATTATTCGCTGCAAAGGATACAGGAAAAGCATCCCTGGCTTAATGCCTGTATAAAAAATGATGAAAACGGGTTTCCCTGGTTTGTAATTGAGAAAGAAAGGCAAAATAAAATTCCCTTACGGATTGTTAACCGCAATAGCGATGATGATTGGAAAACAGAATCGGTAAAAGAATGGTCAACAGTTTTTGATGCTGCAAATGGGCCGCTCATACGTTTGGTATGGATAAAAAGTGACATAATTTCGGACTTGATCCTTGTAGTGCATCATTGCCTTTGTGATGGTGGGGCTGCCATGGTTATACTGGAAGAATTGTTACAGATTTTGGATAATGCTGATGCGGAAATTGGTAAAGAACATCCGATAAATAACCTTTCAGATATTATTCCTTCAAATATACTCAACAGCAAAAAGAAAAGAATAAAAGCCCGCCTTATTGGAGGCATCGCTACATTGATACTTTGGCTTATCCCCGTAAAAAAGAAAGCCATAGACAGAAAAACAGATTATCTTATTCATTGGAAACTCGATGAAAATGTAAGTGCAGATCTGATCCGCGTTAGCAAAATGGAAGGTGTTACAATAAACACTTTGCTATGCAGTGTGGTGTTAAGTGCATTTAAACAGATTAGAAAGGAAAAAGCACATAATAAAATTACGTGCCCGGTGGATATTCGCAGATTTGCGCCCGAAATAAAAAAAGACCAAATTTTTGCATATGGTTTAATGTTAGTAGTGTCGGCCTACGCTTCACTTGATTTTATTGAAAATGCTAAAGCGCTGCAAAAAGATATAGATAAAAAAATGGTCCGGCTTAACCCGTACGATACCATTATGACCATGGAGGCTGCTCATGCTTCGCTATCCAAATTCAGTGATTTTTTGAAATATGGCAAATCAACAAATGATTGTATGTTTTCTAACCTCGGTAAAATTGATATTCCATATCAGTACCAGAAATTTGAGATTGAAACTATATTCAGTCCTTCAGTAATTGGTCCGCTAGGTAATACTACAACTTTACTCACTTCCACCTATCGCGGACAAATGGATTTTTCATTTATTGCCAGCGAAGGTTTTATCCCATACCAGGAAGCTTTGAACATAAAGGATAAAATTATCTCCCTTATTAAGGAACAAACCGCATACTTACTTCAGCTACAATCGTAATATGAAAAGAAATCTGATCATGGTAGAAAGAATCATGTACGTAGACGCAGTTACACCACTCAATTGTGTGTTTACAGCAAAAATAAAAGGCAGCATAAGCCCTGGAAACCTGCGTTCAGCACTCTTTAAAGTACAGCAAAAGCACCCATCCCTGAGAGCTGGTATCAGCGATGAATATTCGGATCAGCCATGTTTTGTTTTTAATAACGAAATAGCTGAAGTACCGGTACGTATAGTTGAACGCTTAACAGATAACGATTGGTTGACAGTATCAAAGGAAGAATGGTACAAGCTTTTTAATGAAGTATCCAAACCACTGGCCAGGGTGGTGTGGCTCAGATCTGTAGAAATATCTGAATTAATGCTGATTTTACCGCATTGTATTTGCGATGGCGGCACTATTGTAGCCCTGATGCGCGAAATACTGAGTTTGCTGGATGAGCCAGACCAGGAATTGAAAGCATATTCTCCATTTGTCTCGATACATGAATTGATGCCGGATAAATTTCATGACAATAAAAAAATGGAAAGGAAGAGCCGGATATTCGCTTTTTTAGGCAGGATATTTTTTTATTTTAAACCTACCAGGAACAGATCTGCAAAGGATCATTATGTGCTGCACTGGAAACTTGACACAGAACAAACAATTAATATAACCAAAGCCAGTAAAAAAGCCAATGCATCTGTACATGGTGCGTTATGTGCAGCATTTCTTAACGCATTTCAAGAGGTAAGAGGCAACAAAGCACATGGAAAAGTAATAAGCCCTGTAGATATCAGGCACTTTATTCCGCAGATAAAACAGGATACAATGTTTGCCTTTGCTCCAATAGTTGAACTCAACATTGATAAAAAATCAGGTTTGGATTTTTGGAGCACGGTCCGGAAAATAAAAGCAGAGCTGACCACAAAAATAGAAGCTTTGAACGTTTTTGAAATGTTATGGATGGGCGAGTATATGCACGCATCTGTAAAAAGGATGGTAAAATTTCTGAAAGCAACTGATGGCACGCATGATGTTACTTTATCCAACATGGGTAAGCTTAATATCCCCGAAACATATAAATCTTTTGAATTAGAAGCTATTTACAGCCCAACAGTTGCATTTCCATGGCGAAATCCCAGTACACTGGTTGCCAGTACATTTAAAAATCAAATGGATTTCACATTTGTGTCGAATAATGTATTTCTGCCCGAAGCGGATGCTTTGAAAATAAAGAATAAAACAATGCAACTATTGTTTGATAATTTATAGTTTTTAGCAAATTCATAATATGCAGCGGGGATTTATTTATCCGCCTGTACCCCAATTTAATAGTTCGGCGGTAAGAAGCATTAAATGCTCTGACTGTAAAATTAATACCGTTCCTGACAGAATATTTTATAAATACTTTTATTATTAACAGGTATTTTAAAAAGCTTCGCAAATTTTTTTCAGCAATATGGTTATCTTACAACCGGAGACCATCAAATGAATAATTGGTTAAAAAATTATAGTGGAATGATCTGGCTGATAGGCGGGATCATTATTGGCAGCGCTGCCGGAGTACTATTTGGTAAAGGAGCAGAACTGCTTAAGCCAATAGGAGATATTTTCCTGAACCTGTTGTTTGTTGCGGTTATTCCGCTGGTCTTTTTTGCTATCTCCTCGGCAATTGCTAATCTTCATGGCGAACAAAAACTGACCAGGATCATGACTATTATGTCAGGCGTGTTTTTGTCAACGGTTCTCATAGCAGCGTTAGTGACGATTTTTGCAGTATGGTTGTTTCCCATCCATCAGCAAACAATTATACCTCCTGAATTATTAAATCACCAGGCAGATAAAAAGCTATCCGGCGACCAGGTAACACAGTTGTTTACTACGGGCGAATTTTATCAATTGCTTTCCAGGAAGAACATGCTGGCAATGATTATTTTTGCAATCCTTACAGGTTTTGGAACATTACGGGCGGGGAAACAGGGTTTAGCATTCAGTAGTTTCTTAAATGCTGGTAATGAAGTTTTTAAAAATGTTTTCGTTCTTATTATGAAACTTGGCCCCGTTGGGTTAGGCGCTTATTTTGCTTACCAGGTGGCTGTATTTGGCCCCTCCCTTTTTGGTGCTTATGCGCATACAATGGGTATTGGCTATGGCGTCAGCATTTTTTATTATGCAGTATTTTTCAGTATTTACGCTTTTATCGCAGGCGGAATAAAGGGTGTAAAAAAATACTGGAAAAATAATATTATACCATCCTTCACTGCGGTAGGCACCTGCAGCAGCATTGCTACCATTCCGGCAAATCTTGAAGCAGCCAAAAAAATGGGTGTTTCAAGTACCATAGCAGGGATAGTAATACCACTTGGGGGAACATTGCACAAAGACGGATCAAGCATTTCATCTATTTTAAAAATTGCTGTTGTTTTTGCCATGTTCGGCAAAAGCTTCAACAGTCCGGAGGTTGTCCTGCTGGCCCTCGGCATGACGGTGATGGTGAGCATTGTTGAAGGCGGTATTCCAAATGGTGGTTATGTTGGTGAACTCCTTTTTATTTCTGCTTATGGCTTCCCTCCGGAAGCTCTGCCGCCTGCAATAATTATAGGAACATTGATTGATCCCGTTGCTACTTTACTAAACGCAACAGGTGATACCGTGGCTGCTATGCTCATTAACAGATTTGCTGACAAAGAGGATTGGGTTAAAAGCTGGTAAGTAAAGTCATTTAGCAGCCTTTACAGGAATACTTCTTGTAAGATTAAAGCAATTGGCAGGATAGTCTATAAAGTTTTAATAAGTAGACAATGGAATGACACGTTGTTTATTTAGATGTAAAAAAATTAATAATAGGGATGTCAAATGCGATGAATATGTTAAAACGCCGTGTCATCAGTGGCAGTAAGAATTACCTGCGTCAGACACGCCTTTTAAACGCGGCCCCCATTGCATATTCGCTCCCAGTGACAAGGGAATATTGTACTTATTTAATATCGGTAGCCCATAGATCAGCCCCAATGACGGGGAAAACACCAGGCCCAGCTGAATGTCTGATTTTAAATTGTTACCACTGGTCAGTTTATAGGAGAAGATAGCCCCGATGTCCAACACTTCGGCATATGCAGTCAGACTGCCTCCCAAAAAATGACCCCGGTTATAGGAAAAACCGATTGGCGCCGTTAGTCCGGTTTCTTCAGCGGGTATTTGCGCCGCGGTGTAATCTTTATTCCAGGTATGGTAGATACCTACGTAAGAATTAATGCCAAAACTGGATGCCGTTTCTTTTTTTATCCGTGAGCTGCCTTTGGGCAGGGCGAAAGCACTGATTGCATCTTTCACATCGTTGGGAGTTTTCGCTTCGGCTACTGAGGCAATGAACAAACCATATTTACGGAAGTTTTCCCGGACATGCGCCTGTTTTTCCGTAGTGGTCTTTACATCTTTATCCGAAAGATGTTTCAGCATAAGGAAAATTTGCGGTTCTATTTGGGTGAATTAAAAAATATTGTGCCGCTCGAAAACCGGATCGAGACTTCTGACGGAAATCTGTCCTATGATTATTTAGTATTGGCAATGGGCACTGAAACCAATTATTTTGGAATGGAAAATATAAGGCAGAAGGGGTTGCCTTTGAAAACAATCGATGATGCAATTAACCTCCGAAGCCATCTATTGTTGAATGTCGGGAAAAACATAAGAGCTACTGATACTGCCGAGAAAGAAAAATTGCAAAATATTGTTATAGTAGGGGAAGGGCCGACCGGCGTGGAGATCTCTGGCATGCTGGCAGAAATGAGTCGTAATATCGTTAACAAAGATTATCCTGAACTTAAGGATACAAAAGGTAATATTTATCTGATTAATTCTGGTAAAACATTGCTTGGTCCAATGAGCCCCAGATCGCAGGAAGAGGTATACAAAGTGTTAAACAAGTTAGACGTAAAAATAAAATTGAACACCGCCGTTAAAGATTATATAGATGGAAAAGTCATACTGGCCGGTGATGAGACAATAGCAACTTCTACATTGGTTTGGGCATCCGGTGTAGTAGCCCGTGAAGCGCCGGGATTACCGACAGAGAATATAGGTCGTGGAAGGAGGATTATTGTTAACGAATATAACCAGGTACCGGGCACGCAAAATATTTTTGCAATCGGAGATCAATGTATCCAAAGCACAGATAAGAATTACCCGGACGGTCATCCTCAACTGGCACAGGTCGCTATTCAGTAGGGAATTGCGCTAGCAGAAAATCTTAAGCGCTTACAAGATGGTAAGGCGTTAAAAGTGTTCGGCTATCATAATAAAGGCAGCATGGCTATTATTGCCAAGTATAAAGCTGTGGTTGATCTGCCTGCAGGTTTCTTCAAAGGGTTTATTGCATGGTTGGTATGGTTATTCATTCACATTATACCTATTGCCGGATTTAGAAACAAAATTAAACTTGCATTGAATTGGTCCTGGAGTTTTATTACCAATGACCCTACTTAAAGGTTGATGATCAGACCGAAAAAGCAATGAAAATTTATATTCCTGTGCGTATCTTAAATAAATTCATTTTTCCAGCACTATTTATCGTTACCTGAAAACGGTTTCCAATAAAATACCGGTTGGTGTGTGCAGGAAGATCCGCCGTTCGCCTATATCCGGGAGGTTCATTAAAGAGTAAGGAATTTTAAGTTCAGTAAGCTTCTGCTTAAATGCCTCGTAATCTTCTAAGAAAAAAGCGGCGTGGTCAATTGCCTCAGCTGAATTATCAATAGCTGTTTTGTAATAATATGAGCTTTGTATCAGGTGAATCAGCGGTTTGTCTTTATAATATAGCCAATATCGGGGATGTTAGTGGCTATTACGGCCGGTCTCTCCCCAGGTTGGAGGTCAAATACACGGATAAAAAATTCTTTTGTTTTTTCCATTTCCCTGGTTCGCAGGGTCGTATGATCTATATGCATTGTTTTATTCCTTTTACTGATACAAAGCTAAACAGGACTGTAATGCAGACTTATGCAACAAACAGGGAAAAACTTGTATAAAATGAAGACAGTGCCGTTAAAATTGATTTGCTTTTTTAAATGCGGATGGCGTTTGATGAAAATGCGCCTTGAAGGAATTGCTTAAATGACTTTCATCGCTGTAACCAAATTCATAGGCTAGCTGTGACAGAGTTTTATCCCGGTGTACCAACTGGTGGGCAATCAGCTTTAACGCATACTCCTGCACATACCGCTTATAAGGGCTACCGGTGGCTTTGCTGAAATACTGGCTGAAATAGGATTTACTTATGTTGAACTTGTCGGCTATATTTTCAGTTGAGAGCATTTGCTTCTCGGTGATATGCTGATCGATATAATTGAGTATCGCCTGGATCTTTCCTTCGTGCGGAGCAACCTGGTTTTCATCTGCATCTTTAGCCATGAGTATCAATACGAGTGATAAGGCATTTTTGATGATGATATTTTGATAAAGGCCTTTTGTCCTATGCTCAGCTATCAGCAGGTCCATTAACTGAATTACCTGCTGCCTGTTATTCCCTGAAAGCATTATTTTTCTGTGCGGGGAAGAAAAGCGCATCAAGAGCTGTTTAAAATCCGCATCCCGCAAAAACTCTTCGAAGAAACCTTCATGAAATTTAATAATGCAGATGACTGTTTTCTCCTGGAAAATAAAAAAATGCGAGTCCTGCGGCGGCAGGATGAACAGGTCGCCTTTGTGATAATTATAAGTCTGATCATTGACCACATGCTGACCCTTTCCCCTCATGATATACTGAAGTTCATAATGGGTGTGCTTGTGCACCGGTAAGTGCCATTCGTCCTTAATAACGTAAGCGATCTCCAGCTTTTGGGTAAGATTCCTGATGTGCATCTGTGAAATTTACAAGTTATTCATTGATTCCTTCATAGTTGCGGAAGCCATTATAACACAACTTTGCCTATTGTAAAATTAGTTATTCGTACTCACATGAAATTAACAAATAAAACTATTCTGATCACCGGCGGCGCTACGGGTATAGGCCTGGCATTGGCCACAGCTTTGTCCATAAAAAACACCGTTATTATTGCAGGCCGAAGTCTTGACAAACTGGAAGAGGCGCGAAAAGCGGTCCCAGCATTGAACATCTTTACCTGCGATATATCCGATCCGGCATCGATCGATCTGCTCTTTGCAAAACTTAAAGAACAAGGTATCATGCTGGACGTCGTTTTTAATAATGCCGGTGTCATTGAAACCTGGGACATTCCTAATCAGTCCATTTCCTCGGCCGATATTTTTACCAAGCTCAATACCAATCTTGCCGGCCCGATCGCTGTCAGTCAAAATTTTATCCGCCAGGCAGATCAAAGCAAACTCAACCAAATCATCAACATAACAACTGAGGCGGCGATTATGCCGGTCCCTATATTACCTTTGTATTCTTCGTCAAAAGCAGGCCTGAGCGTATTTACCAAGTCTTTGCGCATTCAGTTAAAAGGAAGCAATTTCAAGGTTATTGAAATTATTCCGCCGGCAGTAGAAACCAGGATGACCACCGAAGACTTGAAAAACACCACAAAACTGGCCAGCCCGGCTGTCTTTGCGCTAGATGTGATCAAAAATATA
This sequence comes from Mucilaginibacter sp., assembly GCF_028288225.1. Taxonomy (GTDB): domain Bacteria; phylum Bacteroidota; class Bacteroidia; order Sphingobacteriales; family Sphingobacteriaceae; genus Mucilaginibacter. The sequence goes on along the minus strand of NZ_JAQBOC010000087.1, from coordinate 16,243 downwards.
AAAGCCGGAAAACTGGAATATGCACCAAGCGCCAACGCGATCCTACTGACCCTGATCAGGCGTTTTTTACCAACTGCCGGGTTAAAGTTGATTGATAAAATCAGCCGCAAGCAGCTTTTAGGCTAAGGTCAGGGGCAACCGGAAGGTACTTACTTTCATTAATAATTGTGGTGCCTTATTAAGGAATCTGACTTCCGGTGTGTTCCCGTTCCTGGCTTAATAATCGTGTCTAATTATTCTTTCCTTACAGCAGTCGCTAAAATCACGCAGGAGTCTCTTCAAACTTAATTTGCTAAGCCGGAATAATTTTGTGTGATTTTAGCTCATTAAATGCACGCTCAAATGACCCGTAGCTATCCAGGTGCATTTCATGAAATCCGATCCGGCGAAGCTTATTCACATCCAAAATGGCATCATAGATATTGTTAAATATAAATTCACCGAAGGGCCATTGTACAAGGCGGTCTAATGAAATACCCTGCAGTTTATATTTCTGGTTGATTTCGTCCCACAGTTGTTTTTTGTCGGCCATATAGGCCGTGAGTGAAAAAGTCATAGGAACGTCCACCTCAACGCCGAAATACCTTCCGAATTTCTCCCACAATTCCTTCCACCGGAAAATATCTCCATTGGTAAAATTGAATACCTCGCCTTTTGCTGCGTCATGTGTCGCCACATATTCCATACCCTTGGAAAGCAATTGGGCATCTGTCACATTGACCAGGACCTCGTATGCCATATCAGGCCCCGGAAACCGCATCGGGATACCCAATTCCTTACAGAGTGTGGCATATACTGCAATAATGGTGGCCAGGTTCATGGGGTTGCCAATGGCCAGCCCGATGACAATATCAGGTCGCAGTGCAGTCCAGCCCCAGCTTTTCCCAGCGGATCGCTGCCTTAAAAAATCTTCCTGGCTGTAATAAAAGTTAGGCGGAAAATGACGGTGATCCGTTTCTTTAGCCGGTGTCTTATATTTACCTAAATGGGCACCATAAGCTTTTCCACCCTGTATTAACGTAACATGCTTCAAAACAGGTGATATCTTTTCCATTTCTGAAACAAGGTTTTGCAACAATTGGGTATTTACGGTTGTTTGCTCGGCAAGGGTTTGTTTTTCCACGTAAGCTCCAAAAAAAATATGGGTTACCTGGCCTAGTTTGTCCTGGTTCGTTTCCACTGCCGCCGCTTGAGTGAGATCCATTTGCAGATACTCAAAATTACCCTCATAACCGAGGGGCGATTGAGAGGTAACAAGGATTTTCCAGTTACCGGTTGCTTCCAGGTAACGGACCATATTACGACCGATGATTCCATTACCACCAGTGATCAATGCTGTTTTCTTTTCCATTTTATTTATTTTATTAAAATGCAAGAATATGATAAGGGCACCTTTCGCATCTTGCAGAAACTGAAGAATAACTTGTAAATTTTACAGGCGCACAGTAGGCACGTTCACGGAAAATCCAGCATGAATTTACATTGCGGTGGAATACCAGTCGGACCTCAAATCTTGATTTCTAACGCTTCAGAGATCAGGTCATCCAACTCCAATGACATTGCCAGGTCATCAGATAACGCATATCTTTCCTTGAAATAAGCCGCGTCATTATAGGCTATCCAGCTTTTTCGCTCTTTGTCTTCCCATGCAATGATTTTTAAGGGAAAGTCGAGCGCAGCAACCGGGTTTTCGATCATGACCGGCCCCCCGGATTTAGGGCTGCCGAACATCAAAAATTCCAGAGGAGGCAGATCCAGTCCGATTTGATTGACCTCCGCCTGCTGGTTAATTCTCGCATAAACGATTGCACCACGTTGTTGTAAAAAAACGACCAGCCGGTTCATGGTTTCTTTTACCGTATATTTACTGGGTCTGATGATAATACCTTTGGGATTCATATGGTCTGGATGACTATTCATAAAAAAAAAGGGAATTACAGAGACAAAAAAGAGCCGGGCATGGTTCAGGTTCTGATCTCATTCCCGGCACAATCAGTTAAATACTGTGCCAAACGGATAATCAGATGAAAATCAGACAATTAATATAAATCTATCGGTTTAGTAACTTGCTTTATTCCGCCATTTTGCGATAGAATAATGAGATGCCGCAATTTTACCTGTGGAATAATGCGATAGACTAAACACACTTAATGAGGGGTGTTTTTCGAGTTGCTCTTTTTCTCTATCCCGAGTTTTTTCATCCTGGAATTTAGCGTCCAGGCATTCATTTTTAATATTTCTGCAGCCCCCCGTTCGCCAAATACTTTCCAATCACACTTTTCAAGTACTGTTAAAATATGGTCGCGTTCATTTTCATCCATTGTTTTTATTAGTCCTTCATCATCGGGTCTTTCTTTCTTTTGAATTGTTGGTAGTTGTAAGAAATTTATCACAGGCCCATTTGCAAGCAATGCACTCCTTTCCATCAAATTCTCTAATTCCCGTATGTTTCCCGGCCAGGAATAGTCTAACATACTTTTAATCACGTGGTCTGCCAGCCCGGTTATTGATTTATTTTGCTTATGCGCGTAAAAATTTAGAAAGTGGTTAGCTAACGGTAAGATGTCTTCCTTACGGGCACGCAAGGGTGGTAATGAAATTGGAAAAATATTCAAACGGTAATAAAGGTCCATACGGAAGCGGCCGGCAGCCATCTCCTCTTCTAAATTGCGGTTGGTAGCAGCAATTACGCGGACATTAATTTTTCTTTTTTTTCCGCCGATCGGATCGATTTCTTTTTCCTGTAATACCCTGAGGAACTTTACCTGCAGGTCCGATGGTAATTCGCCTATTTCATCCAAAAAAATTGTCCCGCCGTCAGCCTGCTCAAATTTTCCGATCCTTTTATCTGTTGCACCGGTAAAAGATCCTTTTTCATGCCCAAACAATTCGGATTCAATCAGGCTAGCCGGAAGTGCCGCACAATTGACTACGATCATTGGTTTTGCTTTGCGGGAAGAGGCCCTGTGGATAGCTTTGGCAATAAGTTCCTTTCCGGTACCACTTTCGCCCAGTATCAAAACAGATGTATCTGAAGGTGCTACTATCCTTACATTATCTAATACCTCAAAGAAGCTTTTACTCTGTCCGATTATGCCCTGAAACTCATTACCGGGAGATGGATATGGTGCCGTGTCATTTTGTTTATTTTTAACCGATTCCTGCCTTTCCTGATGAAGATACCAGGCAACATCCAGCATCACCAATACGTCTTTTTCGCGGAATGGCTTTACAAGGAAACCATAGGGCTTAGTCGCTTTGGCTGCATCAAGTATTTGCCTGTTTGAGTTTGCTGAGAGAAAAACGAAAGCAATATTTTTATCACTTAATGTTTTGGCAAGATCAATTCCGGTTAAATTTCCTTCTAAATGGATATCTAACAATACAAGATCCGGATTTTGTTTTTTAATGATTTTTAATGCTTCCGGGACTGACCGGGCAATTGAGCATATAAAATAGCCTGCCTTTGTAAGTATTAATCGGAGGTTATTTGCCTCAATATAAACATCCTCAACAATTAGTATTTTAATTTTCACGAGTACTTATTCCTTTCTGCAAAAGAGGCCAGCAGGTGCTCATTACTTACCGGATCAGCATTAAATATAACCGTAATTTTGGTTCCATTTTTGATATCAAAGAAAATCTTGCCCTTTATATCCTTGCTTAGCCCTTTCATCAAATCAATCCCCAATGAGTTAACTTCATTTTTCCCGATCCTGGTATGTATTCCGACGCCGTTATCGGAAACCACCAGTTTAATTTGCGCTTCCGATTGATGCAGCCGGACGGAGATTATACCCATCTTATTTTCCGGGAATGCGTACTTGATAGAATTGGTAACTGCCTCATTAATGATCAGCCCCAATGGTATAGCTTGTGATACCCCGAGCTTCAATGGTTCAACATCCAATTGAAAATGAATAAGATCGATTGAGCCAAAACTATCACCTAGATACCTGATAAATTCATGCAGATATACTTTCATATCTATCGTTTTTAAATCTTCCGACTGATATAATTTTTGATGGATCAATGACATAGCATAAATCCGGTGCTGGCTGTTCTCAATTGCTTTTAAAGCATCATTTTCCAGGTAGATCGCCTGCGATTCCAACAGGCAAATTACGGTATGTAAATTATTTTTTACACGGTGATGTACTTCTTTTAACAGCCATTCTTTCTCTGTCAATAAATGCTGCAGCATTTCATTCTTTTGAGTGATCACCTCGTTTTTTTGGGTGATCACTTCATTTTTCTGGGTGATTGCCAGGTTTGCTTTTTGCTTTTGCCTGTATTGCCTGTAAAATAGTCCGGCAATGATCAATGCCAATATGGTACCGGCTATAGTAATGTTCTTAACCAGGTTAGCCCGCTGAAGACTGGCGTGATCCAGCTTGGTAGTTTGATTTAATAAACTGATCTGGCTTTCCTTTTTCTGCGTTTCAAACTGAACCTGCAATTGTTGTGTCTGACGGCTTTTAGTTACCGTATACACGGAGTCTTTTATTTTCTGATATTTTAACAAGCGAGCAATTGCGGATTGGTAATGATGCCTGGAAGTATCCAGCACAAACCACCAATAATTATTATTTCCTATTCTTAAGGGATCTCCTGATTTGATGGCTAACGAATCATTTTTTATCAAATATATACGGGCCGATGAGTATTGTTTTGTGAAAGTATAGTATTTTATCAGTAATGTATAAATAACGCTAACATCCAGTTGTCCTATTTTATTGTTATTGAGCATACTCAGCAACTTATCGGAATAAGCTTTTGCCGGCTGGTATTGTTTTAACAGCATATAAACAGTTAAATAGCTGCCCGCAATTCTGCAGGAAAGCTGGATATTATCTTTTGGCACAGCAAAGTTTTTTGAAATATTTTCCAGGAATACTTTTGCGCTCGACGGCTTGTTGATCTTTACATATGAATCAGCAATATTGGTCGCCAACGTATAAATAGTTTCATTGTCCTTATATCTTTTCGCTGTTTGGATCGCATCTTTAAAGTAACCTACTGCTTTTTCATAATCACCCAGGTGGAACATGGTTATACCGATGTGATTGTTGATTTGACATAGCTGCATGGTTATGTCGCGAACACTCTCAGCGGTTTTTAATGCCATCAGCTCGTAATTCAGCGATTGCTGATAATCTGTCTGGCTGAAATAAACCTGTCCCAGTGATACGTATATCCCTTGAACCTTCGTATAATGAATAGACTTATAAAGTGCTAAGGAAAGCTTAAGCTTTTCTAAAGCTAAAGCCAAAGTACTATAGTAATTGCCGGGGTTTCCGGTATCGGCGGCATTGCTATAAAGTTCGCCAAGCGTTCTGAGACTATTAGCCACTTGCTCGATGTGGCCGGACTCTTTAAAGCTATTGACGGCCTGTTCTACCAGCTGTATCTTTCGGGGCAATTGAGCCGGATCCTGATAATCATAATAGTCAGATAGTTCCCTATAAGCCTGGCCCAATCGAAACTTATCTGTCGTATTACTGAGAATCTGTATAGCCCTTTCAACCAATGTCTTCGCCTGCGTTCCCTGGCCTTTTTCTCTATGAATATATGATTCCACTAAAGTAATATAGCCGTAAGCCTCAACTGATTTTAATTGCTGGTTGATTTGTTTAGCCTGGTTAAAAAATGCAGCCGCACTATCCAGATCGGTTTTTAATTCGCCGGGTTTATGAATTTCAAAAATGGACAATTTTAATAATGAATTGATCAGGGTTGTGTCTGCATTTGCCTTGCTCAATGACCGGAGTAATGAGTCTGCTTCATGCCGCGAGATATCCTGCCCCTCGACAGATATGGCCAGAAAAAGAAATATGATAGAAGTTATAAACCTGTTCATAATCTCTAAGTTTTTGAACTAAGCCATTTCTCTTTTTTGCAATTGGCGTAATTTTATATAAAATTGATAATTTTTATCCGCATTAAATATTTCCCGGGAACAGATAAAACAGCCTTTATCCATTTAATTAACCCCGCTTTGACTTGCTTTTTAATGACCTGTCTGTGACATTTCCCAAAATTTGGAAATATCCCAATCGCAAACGCTAATTAATTATTTTAATCACTTGACAATAAGTCGATTAATATATGGCATAGCGATTGAAACCACTATTTTTAAATGTCTTCGGTCATCTAATCTTGTGACTAAGGAAAAGTAGATTTTTTTTATTAATGTTTTAATGTCCACAAAAATCAGCTGATGGAAAGCAATAAGAAGTTTCTTTTATCTTACAGCCTTGAGCTTGCTTCCATTAAAAATTGGGAGATGTTGTTAAAGGTCATCAATGTTCAGCTTAAAGACTTATTAAAGTTTAGTTATTCTACCATATGCCTTTTTAATGACAACAGGGGACTAATTAAAGATTTTTTATATGACCAGGGGTCATTGCCGGAGGAAAATCCTTTTTGTCAACATGCTAATACAAGAAAACTTACTGTCAATAATGGTATAAATAGTCAACCTTCAGGTTCATCAATTCCGGTGATATTCAATTTTGATGAGATGCTGGAAACCTGGAATGTATCTCATTATTTAAATGATGAGGAAGATATTGAAAAAAAAGAAGGCCTGATATTAAAGCTTTACCAGGGAAGCGAGGTGATCGGGCATTGGGTATTATTATATGAAACTCATATTTTATTTGAAAAAGATCAATTAGAATTTATACAATTATTAGCTAACCAGTTGGCTTTGGTTGTCGTAAAGATCAAGGCTAATGATGCAATAGTTGAACTACAGAAGGAAACTGAAATTTTGCAATCCCTTAATATTGACTTTGCCCTGATAAGGGAAAAAACGGACCTGCTCAACGTCATTCATCATAAATTAAATCACTTTTTTGATTTCGGGCACCATTGGGTTGCGACGATTAACGATGATGAACTTACGATGACCTCATTTTTGCAAGACACGGAATCAAATGCGAAGAATCATCCGAAATTTCAAAAGGCCCTCACGCATAAATACCCGATCAGTGATGGCATTTTTAACAAGGCACTCTTATCAAAAGATCCGGTTATATTTGATTTGGACCAGCTGGCGGCCCGAACCAGCTTGCCGGAGTATATGCAAATTTTACATGACAGCGGCGTAAAAAAAATCATTATGATCGGTTTACAGGTAGGCAGCAAAACGATTGGCATATGGGGGATCTGCCTTGCCGGAAATCAACAGATGGACCGGCAGCAACTGCAACTGGTTAAAAACATTTCCAACCAGCTGTCTATCGCTGTCGATAATATCAGGATCAATGAGGCCATGGAGGCTAAAGAAGCTGAACGTAGCTTATTGCTGCAGCTGAGTTTTGACATTACCACGATACGCAGCAAAAGCGATTTATCTGAAGTGATTGCCAAAGATTTCTGTCGGCTCCTGGATTTCACCGATATCACCGTGGTCATTTGTCATGGCAGGGAATGTCACGATACCCTCCTGTTTACCCATGACCAGTTAAACGATTCAGATCGGGAATGGAAAAAGTCTTCAGGTCAACCTGCTTATTTAGAGACCTGTTTTGATAAAATCAGGCGAACAGAGGAGATTGTTATTTTTGATATAGAGCAATTATATCATCAGCCGGATGTGCCCGGAAATATCAAGGCAGAATTTGAACGCGGCATTAAAGAAAAAGCTGGAATCGCGCTTCAGGGTGATGAAGGGATCATTGGCTTGTTCTTTGTAAACACCAGGCATAAATCTGCATACAGCGAGCATCAGCTGAATCTGATCAAGGGGGTGTCTTACCAGTTGTCCACTGCAATTTCCAATATACTGGCGAATGAAGAAATTGATAGGAGGGAAAAAGAAAGGGAGCTACTATTATCCCTGAGTATTGATATTGCAGCGGTAAGAAATACGAATGAATTGCTCGGCGTGATCACACAACGACTTAAAAACATTCTTGGATTCTCTCATACCGTTATCGCTACTGTCAATGACGATCAGACTACCGTAAGTGCATTTTTGTTGGACCCTGAAGCAAAAACCAAAGACCATCCTACCTACCTGAAGGCCAAAGAGTCTAAGTATCCTATTAACGACGGCATTTTTGACAAAGCAGCCGAAACAGCCGCGCCAGTTGTTTTCGATCTGGAACAGTTGAATAAGGAAATAGTACTGCCCCTTTACCTGAAAATTAATTTTGAGACCGGGCTCCGGCAAATGATCGTAGTGAGATTTTCCAGAAGTATCCGAGTCTTTGGTTTTTGGATCATCTTTTTTGACCAAAAGATCAGCCTGGGTGAAAGCATGCTAAGTCTTGTAGGCGGTTTGGCAAACCAAATATCTGTCGCCGTTTCTAACATCATCGCCAATGAGGATGTTTCCAGGAGAGAGCAGGAAAAAGCTTTATTCCTGTCTTTCAGCAATGATATTGCTACCGTAAGAGACAAAAAAGGGCTCGGATTGGTGATCAAAAGATACCTGAAAAATCTCTTCCTGATCAAGGAATATATTATTACGATTAAAAACGATGACCATGAAACTTACAGCTACTTCCTGCATGAATTAGAAGCAGATACACCTGCCGATAACGGGTTTCAAATCATAACCGGAACCAGGATGCCTATTGCGGGATCAATGACCGGTGTGGTGCTGCAATCAGAAGAACCGGTGATATTCGATATCGCTGATGTTCTGCAGCAAGGCAAGCTCTCTTTTCCAAGCGCATCGTTTTGGAAGTCCGCAGGCGCAGAGAGAATTTTGGGTCTTCGGCTGCGGGTTGCCAGCGAAGATATCGGCATCCTCTGGATACAGCCGGGTCATACTAACGATCACCTGTTGAAAGGCATAACGGCACAGATGGCTATAGCCCTGGCGAATGCGATAGCAAATGACCGGATTGAAAAGCAGTTAAGCGAGATTAACCATTACAAGCAGCAACTGGAAGAAGAAAAGATCTACCTGAAAGAAGAAATTGAAACTTCCCACAACAATTCGGAAATTGTTGGGGACAGCCCTTGCATGCAAAAAATCTTCCGGCTAGTAGCGCAGGTCGCGCCATCCGACAGTACGGTGCTGATACTTGGCGAAACCGGAACCGGAAAGGAACTGATTGCCCGTGCTATACATAATAACTCGCCAAGGAAAAATAAGTTGATGGTTAAGGTTAATTGCGCCGCATTGCCGGCTAACCTGATTGAAAGTGAACTGTTTGGCCATGAACGGGGCAGCTTTACCGGCGCTACCGAACGCAGACTGGGCAAATTTGAGCTGGCCAATAACGGAACACTGTTCCTGGATGAAATAGGCGAAATGCCGCCCGAATTACAGGTAAAAATGCTGAGGGCATTACAGGAAAAGGAAATAGAACGGGTAGGCGGCAAAAGTACCATTAAAGTAGATGTACGGATCATCGCGGCCACAAACCGCGACTTGGGCAAAGAAATGGCCGAAGGGCGGTTCAGGAGCGATCTTTACTATCGTCTGAATATCTTTCCCATTGATTTGCCCCCGCTCCGTGAACGCAGAGCGGACATTCCTGTATTAGCTTCCCATTTTATCCTGCACTATGCAAAAAAAACCGGCAGGAAAATTGAGACCTTAAGCAGCCGGGCCATGCAGGAACTTGTTCAATATGACTGGCCCGGCAATATCCGGGAATTGGAACACCTGATAGAAAGGAGCATATTGCTGACATCGGGCGATATGATAAAGCAGATACATCTCCCGCCCCCTAAACAAGCTGCTGCCGCAAATCCATCCGTGGGCGTGTTAAATTTGAAAACAGTTGACGATAACGAAAGGGATCATATTTTAGAAATATTGAAATATTGCAGTGGCCGCATCTCCGGTGAGGGGGGCGCTGCAGAGATCCTGGGTGTTCCCTCCAGTACGCTCAACTCCAAGATCAAACGCCTGGGCATTCAAAGGAAGCACGTCAATAATCATTCTTAAATACGGGTATCCGCATAGAACTTCTTATAAAGCTGGTGGCACTTATTTGCTATTCCAGGTTGTGCTATTAGATCACATTTGTTGCGCAAAATGCCTTCTTATATCGCCATCACCCGGCCTATCGGCGATATATGGATATCTCATCTTTAATGACAAATAAACTAAATAGCTCATACTCAAATCATTAATAATTTGGCATTTGTTTGGCAATTACCCTGCTGTGCAAGTAATTCCATTAGCATAGCCAAAGAATTTTGTATAAGTCGATTTTAATTATTGTATAGTAATTCATATTAATCCTGTTTAAAATGTACATCGTTTATCTGGTTACCCACGTCATCATGGTTATTTGCTTTTTCGGCATTATCTGTTCATCGTTTGATCTATCCAGCCGCTTGGTGAAGCGTGAAAAAGACCGGGCGATCATTCCTGTGTTAAAGGAAGACTCGGCCCCAAAGGAACCTAATTTTAAAAAGAAGGCATCAAACGATATTCCTGCAGGACTCAAAGCCAAACATCAATCAAAAAATATTTTCAAAATCACCAGGATTCAGGTACGATATGGAAAGGTTTAACTAATCCGGGTTGCTATGATATTTAAAAGTTATTCCATTTTTTTTTCAATGTTGGGGGACCCGGTATATCCTAATTTTGTACTAGTCAATGACAGCTGGAAATGGCCACCGCGCGATTCCTGCATAAATTTTCATTATTTAATTCATTCTTCAGATGCAATCAAGAAAAGATTTTATTAAGAGCGCCGCATTATTGGGGGCAGGTTCCCTGCTTATCCCTGAGCGGATATTTTCGCAGGACAAATCTGATACCCTGTCAGGAAATCAATCAACCTGGGAACAGGGTACCCGCCTGGTGATCTCCGTTTCTATGCAGTTTGAAGCAGGCGGAGAACCGGAAACGGGTTTTGATAGCCCATTCCCGCCAAAGCTTGAAAAAGGGTACACCGATCTGCCGGCCAAGACCTGGTTTCAATACGGCTATAAAGAAGGTGTTCCCAGGCTACTGAACCTATGGGATAAATACGGTATTAAGGTGACCAGCCATGTAATCGGGGAAGCTGCCAGGCATAATCCCGGCTTAGCCAAAGAAATTGCGGCACGCGGCCATGAAATATCCGGGCACGGTTTAAACTGGACGCCACAGTACACCATGAGCTATGAAACCGAAAAAAAGTTTATAATAGACAGCGTAGATATGATCAGAGAAATAACCGGCCAGACCACGATTGGTTATAACTGTAATTGGTTGCGCAGAAGCAAGAACACGATCTCCATTTTACAGGAACTGGGGTTTATCTATCACATTGATGATCTGAGTCGTGACGAACCTTTTGTGATACCTGTAAACGGTAAAAATTTCGCTGTCGTACCCTATACCTTACGATGTAACGATATTCAATTGATCGAAGGCCGGTATTTTTCATCAACGCAGTTCGGCGAACAGTTAAAGCTCGAATTTGATCAGCTATATGAAGAAGGGGCAACCCGCAAACGCCTGATGTCAGTCAGCACCCATGACCGTATCAGTGGAATACCTGCACAGGTGAAAGTGCTGGATGAATTTTTGGCCTACGCTAGTCAAAAGCCGGGGGTAAAGTTTATGCGGAAAGACGAAATCGCCCGCATGACAATGAATGATAAAACGGCTATAGTTGATAAAGATTACAGATAAAAAAACTAATCATTATAGAAATGGAACTCAAAATAAAAAATAAAATAGCCCTGGTAACCGGATCAACTGCCGGAATTGGTTTTGCCATAGCAAAAGCCCTGGCAAATGAAGGCGCTAAAGTATTTGTAAACGGCCGCACAACTGACCGCGTTAACCTTGCTGTTGCGACTTTAATAAAAGAAACTGGAAATCAGGATATAAAAGGCATTGTCGCCGATTTTTCTGATAAAAACCAAATCCGGCAATTAACAGATCAGTTGCCCGAAGTTGATATACTGATCAACAATGTTGGAATTTTCGAACCGAAAGCATTTGAGAATATTACCGATGAAGACTGGATGAAATTTTATGAAGTAAATGTATTGAGCGGTATCAGGCTGTCAAGAGCATATTTTAATCAAATGATCCACAAAAACTGGGGGCGGATCATCTTTATTTCCAGTGAATCCGGGGTGCAAACACCCAAAGAAATGATCCATTACGGGGTGACTAAAACCGCTCAGATCGCTGTTGCCCGTGGCCTGGCAGAACTCACAAAAGGCACAAATGTAACCGTAAATACCGTGTTACCCGGCCCGACGTTTTCCGAAGGTGCGGGTACTTTTATAAAGGATCTGGCAGCCGAAAATGGCAAAACGATTGGAGAAATCGAGAAGGATTTTTTTCAGACCATGCGGCCCACATCCATTTTGCAACGCTTTATAGACCCGGATGAGATAGCCAGCCTAGTGGCATATTTATCAAGCGATCTTTCGATTGCTACCAACGGAGCAGCAGTAAGAGCTGATGGAGGGGTAATTAAGAGCGCTTTCTAATAAATGATCAGATTAAATTACAAGCAAATACTACTGAAATGAATATTAAAAATAAGCTCAAAAGCGTGATACCGGGTATCATACTATTTACTGTAGTCCAAACCGCCCGCGCACAAGACATGGGAAGCCATGAACTGCCTGTTCCGAAATCAATTACTCTGGGCGAAAAACTGAGCGATAGCTATTCAAAACAGCTTATACACACCGCCCGCTTATTTTATGCCTTCTGGAATACCGGTGATCCCCAATTTGCCAGGGCCGCTTTAGCTGATAATTTTAAAGACAATACATTGCCCAAAGGCCGATCACAAGGTGTTACCGGTGTTTTATTCGCCTCAAAAAACTTCAGAACCATTATTCCTGATTTGAAATGTAGCATTGAAGACCTGCTGATCAGTAAAGATAAGATCGTTGCCCGCCTGGTTTTCACGGGCCATTATACCGGTTCGTTCAAAGGACAAAAACCTACAGGTAAACCAATTTCCTTTTTTGCAATAGATATTTTGCATATAAAAGGCGGCCGGATCTATGAAGATTGGCACCTGGAAGACAATCTTTCCTTTTTACAACAAATAGATGTTGTCAAGCTTTAGTCATTACCAGGTAATGAGAATGCAATATTCCATTTCAAAGGTATGATCTTTATTTAAAGGTCATACCTTTGAGTTGTAAATAAAGCGACATGAAAAGCGAAAGACTATCCGATCAAATCAGCGTTCGTATCCGGCAGGACATTCTGAAGGAAAAATACAAAGCAGGTGAAAAAATACCTACAGAACGGGAGTTAATGGGAACTTATGCGGTTGGGCGTTCTACAATTAGGGAAGCGATTAAAAGCCTGACAATGGCCGGTATTGTAAGTGTACAACAAGGAAATGGCACCTTTGTAAATGAAGAAAACTCATCCCAAACGATAGATGAGCGTTTGAGAAACGCTGATTTTGATGAAATTAACATTGTAAGGAAACTGCTTGAAGAAGAAATTGTCAAGCTGGCAGTTGAACACCATACTATAGAGCAGCTGCAAGAAATGGAACACCAGCTTGCACTTCGCAAACAGGCTATTGCCGACGAAGACCGCCAGCAGTGCACAAATGCAGACATCGCCTTCCATACAGCGATTGCCAAAGCCTCCTCAAATAAGGTTTTATTGAACCTCTATCAGCATTTCACCCATACTATACGTTCATTTTTTTCACAGCGTGAATTGCAGGGTATCGGTCATTTTGCGATGAGCCATCACCTGCATGAGGACTTGTACAAAGCGATCAAAGGCAAAAGAAAAAAGCAAGCGCTGGACATTATCAAATATATTCTGGACAATAATTATTAAAACGATGACTATTCTAACATTCACCCTGATATTACTTGCCGGCGCCTATCTCGCTGGTCTGGTAGGTTCGCTCACAGGTTTGGGCGGCGGCGTTGTTGTTATCCCGCTGTTAACCCTTGTTTTTCATGTTGATATACGATATGCGATCGGTGCTGCACTATTGGCGGCTATTGCCAATTCTTCCGGCGCCGCAAGCGCTTATGTCAAAGAAGGCATCGCCAATATTCGCCTGGGCATGTTCCTTGAAATCGCCACAACAATAGGTGCTGTCGCAGGGGCTGTGATCGCTGTTTACACCCCGACCAATACAATTGCCATTTTATTTGGTGCGATCCTGTTATTCTCCGCTTTTATGACCATCCGGAAAAAAAACCAGGAGGCGCTGACCACCGGAAGTAACGTTTCGTTAAAATTGAAACTAAACAGTACCTATCCAGCCAAAGATGGAGAGGTGGCTTACCAGCTAAAAAACGTTGGAGCAGGGTTTTCCATTATGACGCTTGCGGGTGTTCTTTCCGGCTTACTGGGAATCGGCTCGGGAGCATTAAAGGTGCTGGCCATGGATTCCACTATGCGTATTCCCTTTAAGGTAAGCACCACGACGAGTAACTTCATGATTGGTGTTACAGCGGCGGCCAGTGCCGTAATTTACCTGCAAAGGGGTTATATGGATGCTGGCATCGCCTTTCCTGTAGTGTTAGGGGTTCTTGCAGGCGCTTTCACCGGCTCCAAATTACTTACCCGACTTGATCCGAAGGTGTTGAAGTATATTTTTTGCCTGGCCATTTCATTTGTCGCTCTGGAAATGATCTATAATGGATACCATCATCAATTTTAATCAATCATTTTACCATTTTGTAATGAAAAATATAGTTTCAAAAAAAACTCCGGCAGATCAGGATATCGAGCGGCTCATCGGATTACAACTAAGATTTGGGGTGATCATAGCCAGCCTGATCGTGCTTATTGGCGGATTGATATATCTTAAACAGTCCGGGGCTCAGGCTGTTCCCCATTACCATTCGTTTACCGGAGCCAAAGCCGGGTTCACAAGCCTGGGCGAAATTTTTAAAGGTGTATGTAAGGTCAATGCAAAAGGCATTATTGAGCTGGGTGTAGTGGTGCTTATCATTACGCCTATTTTGCGGATTGCCTTTTCCCTTGTAGGCTTCATTATTGAAAAAGATAAATTATATACCTGGATAACGCTCACCGTTCTGGCTATCATGATGGCCAGTATTTTTGGGGGCCTGAAAATCTAATTAAATGTTTATACACCTGTTGCCAAGGCACAGGCACCCTGAATTTTAATAACATAAATTTTATGAATATGAAAAAGTCAACCAACATCATCACCAGGCTATCAAAAATCAGCTTATTTTTTGCCTTGATATTAAACTTTGCTGTAGCCGAGGCACAACAACAACAACAACCATCCGGTATTAAAAATATAGTCCTGGTACATGGAGCTTTCGTAGATGGTTCCGGCTGGAAACCTGTCTATGATATTTTAGTCAAAAAAGGCTATCATGTAAGCATCGTGCAGCAACCATTGACCACATTTATTAATGATGTAGACGCAGTTAAGCGAATTTTGGCGCTGCAGGACGGGCCCTGCATTTTAGTAGGGCATAGCTATGGAGGCGCGATCATTACAGAAGCCGGTAACGATGCCCATGTTGCCGGCCTTGTCTACATTGCCGCGCATGCACCTGGTCAGGGAGAGAATGAAGCAGCCAACGGAAAACTTTATCCACCAGCGTATAAATCACTTCAGAAAACCGCGGATGGTTTCGATTATATCGATCCTGCGCGGTTCTATGCCGATTTTGCTGCTGACCTGCCCAAGAGTGTAGCAGAATTTACCGCTCAGGCACAAATGTTGACAGCAGACGAAGTATTTCACGCGGTAATCCAAAATCCGGCCTGGAGATCAAAACCAAGCTGGTATATGGTCGCCAAATCTGACCGCATTATTAATCCGGACTTGGAACGCATGTATGCGAAACGAGCAAACAGCCACAAGGTTGAAATTGATGGTGCCAGTCATTCTGTTTATGAATCCCACCCAATAGAAGTTGCACAATTGGTCATAGAGGCCGCCACGCAATGCGGGAAGAAAAACTAAAAATAGTCTTGGGTAATAACAAGGGGTTAATACCAGATAAAGTACAATTTTTAATCAGTCACGCTAATAGTTAAATATATGAAACGATTATCATTAATTTTCTTATCACTCGCTCTGCCATTTTCAATAATGGTAGGGTGTGAACAGTCCGGCAGTGAAAAGGTAGATCTAAAGACCCGGATAGATAGCCTGCAAAATAAGTTGAATTCCTCTTATATACCAGGCACCGGGGCGATTATGAATACTATTGTTCAACCTCATCATCTTAAATTGTGGTTTGCCGGTCAGCACAAAAACTGGGCACTGGCTGAATATGAAAGACAGGAATTGATGGGCGGCTTTGAAAAGATTCAAAAATATCA
>NZ_JAQBOC010000032.1 GCF_028288225.1 Mucilaginibacter sp. | reverse complement strand
CAGGGATTGATCTGGCGCTCGCACTTATTGAAGACGACTGCGGCCACGATATTTCACTTAAAGTAGCCCAACGAATGGTGCTCTATCTCCGCAGGCCGGGTAACCAATCCCAATTTAGCAATTTGCTACTGCAACAGGTTTCAAGCAAAAAACCAATTCAGGAAATACAACAATGGATTCTTGCCAATTTAAAAGGGAATCTCAACGTCGAGGTACTCGCAGAAAAGGTATCAATGAGCCCCAGGAACTTCGCCCGGGTTTTTTTAACTGAAACGGGAATTAGCCCTGCAAAATACGTAGAAAATGCCCGCTTGGAATCGTCGAAAAGATACCTTGAGGAATCGGCGTTATCCCTGGATGAGATTTCCCAAAAATGCGGCTTCGTAAGTGCCGATACGATGCGTAAAGTATTTCTAAGGAAGATGGGAATAACTCCTTCCCAGTACAGGAATGTGTTTGGTAACAGCAATTTTAAATGATTTATTAGAAGATCCAAACCATCTGCTTAGCGCCGTCATAACAATTTTTTCAGATCCTTTGAGCCCCAATCTTGTATGAAATTACAAAGCTTTTTCAAAATGAATTTATTCCAATATCAATAATTGTTTCTCAGAATTTAATTCGGTTTTTTCTTCGGATATCAGAACCATTCGTGCTTTACGTCATCTGTGGTCTTTTCTTAAATAATAGTCTTTGGTGTTGGTCTCAGGGTATAAATGCATACTTGTTGATTCACTTATGCGCAAATCAAATACAGTTTTGTCCAGATTGGTACAACGTATAAGGGAGTCGTTTTTGATTGAAGAACTAAAGATTTTGAAATTAAGCTAAGAATGATGTTGTTTTCTAAAACAGTTGCTTAATTGATAGTCACACCGGGAACCGTCAGGAATTGGACGATAAGCCTTTCGGGAGGCTAAAAAAGTTTATCCCAACGTTGTCTTTTGGGAGGAACGGTGACACCCGTCATTTTATTTTTTACTGAAATCACTTAAATAGGAAGCATAGTCACCAAAGACTTCCTTATTAATTTTATAGCGTGCATGGCGGCCATCCTTTTCTGCGTGCAGCAGATCGGCATCAACCAGCTGATTGATATGATGTGAAATAGTTGACTGGGCCAAATTGAACATTTGTGTAATCGCCTGGCATTGTAGCCAATCCTTTTCTTCCTTAACGGCCTGCATGATCTTAATACGGTAAGGATCTCCCAGGGCCTTGGATATCTTCTCTATTTGTTTATTATCTATGCTCTTATTCATATATGCAAAATTATCGATTTTATATGGAATTCCGCAAGGTGAATATAAGTCCAATCTCATTTTTTATTAAGCAAAAAAGACAATTAGCAATGGGGGGTTTTATATTATATTGGTTTACAGATTTTTAAATATGAATGTGTCTGTTTTTTTAACACTTGTATCTTCTTGTTTTGGCGATTTGACTCCGGGGGCTTTGTGAAAGGTGTAAGATTTTTTTAAAATGAGACTTTTTGGTCTTATATTTGGGATGTATTATGTATCATGGGAAAAGCAGAACGAACCAAACAATTTATAATTGAAAAAGCGGCACCTATATTCAATTCCAAGGGAATTTCCGGAACGACCATCGATGATATTTTAAAGGCCACCAAGATGGCGAAAGGTGGTCTCTACAGAAATTTTGAAAATAAAAATGCAATAACCACGGCGAGCGTGGATTATCTGTTTGGAAAACTCGCTGACGAAGTGTTGGCCATTACTTCGAGAGAGCATACAGCAATTAAGAAGATCGAGGCTTTTTTTGAACTTTATAAAAATCCGCTTGCGCCGTTTATTGAAGGAGGCTGCCCAATGTTGAATTTTGGGGTAGATACGGACGATACTGATCCCTTAATTAAAGGGAAAGTGAAAAAGATAATAGAACTGTCGCAGAGCCTTTTTACCACAATCTTACAGCAAGGCGTCGCCAATGGTGAATTATCAAACGAGCTGGACCCCGATAATTTTAGTTTGAAAATGCTGGTGATGCTGGAGGGGGCCATGATGGTGTCACGGGTACTTGGAAGCAATCAACCAATGCACCAGGTTATTTCCATGTTGCAGTCCGAATTGAATGGATTCGACCTGAATAACAAAACCAGATTTCAGTAGAATATTTTTTTTGCCGAAAATCGGACCAAAAAGTCTCAAAAGTGAACGGTTTAAATAATTACAATCCAATAAATTAAAATAACATGCAACAGACAATTGAAGAAAAGAACAAAGCATTAGTGCTTGAAGCGTTCAACGCCGCATTCAATGCGCGTGACGACAGCGCCTACGAACGTTACTGGTCACCGGATTACATCCAGCACAGCGCGCACATTCCTCCCGGCCGTGATGGTTTGCGCGGACTAATAGCCCAGTGCCCGCCGGATATGAAATACGAATCTGCTTTGATTATGGCGGAAAATGATTATGTAATGGTACATGGCCGCTTCACAAACATCGGGCAACCAAAAGGATGGGTCACTTTAGATATTGTGCGCGTCGAAAATGGATTACTGGCGGAGCACTGGGATGTTATCCAGGACGAAGCGTCGGAAGCGGAATCAATTAGCGGCCTGCCTATGTTCGGTGACAAGTTCAGCGAAGTTTAAAGTCAATTTGAAGCTTCCAACGATTGCTTAACAATCGGATTTTACTATTTATTTGTTTAAAGAGTTATTGGCCCCGGCTTTACCGGGGCCTTTACATTTGCTGACTGCCGGTGATTTTGTTAGTTCTAAAACACCTGGCGCTGCTTCCCGGACTTTACTATGCGGATTCTGATCGTTTATCTATCACGGACGGGAAATACAAAGGCCATAGCTGAGATTATACACAACTATGTCGGCGGAAAGTTAGTGGTTCTTGAGTTACAAACACCGTATCCAGAAAATTACCGCCAAACAGTACAACAGGTTGTGCACGAAAATGAAACTGGCTTTTTACCACCCTTGAAAACCAAAGTCGACAGTATTGGGCAATACGATGTGGTGTTTGTCGGCTTTCCAACCTGGGATATGCAAATGCCGCCACCTATAAAGACTTTTCTTCATGAGTATAATTTCGCCGGCAAGACGATAATTCCTTTTAATACTAACGCAGGATATGGGGTTGGGAGTAGTTTTGAAACTGTGAAGGAACTATGTCCTAACAGCCAAATATTAGCGGGATTTTCAACCAAAGGGGGAATAGAAAGAGATGGAATTTTATTTGTAATTAAAGGAGAAAAGGAAAAGCAAGTGCGTGATGAAGTGGAAAGGTGGTTGAAAAAGATCACATTTCTGAGATAAATTTAAAGGGGTAAATATTCAGGCTGATTCAAAGCGTGTATTCGTTTGATTTATACCCTGCTTGCAGATCATTTGATCCGAGAATTAAGAATTTAAATCTCAAGTAAGATGAACCAGATAGAATTATAATCTGAAAAAATTGAGTAGTTTAGGGTACTACTCAACTTTTTCTTGCGGAGATCAAGGGAACCGGTTAGAACACCTTTCTGCGATTTTGGCAATAATCAAAGAGATTTTTTTCAATGACAAGAAATTGTAAATCCTTTTCCGCCTATTCCAGCCATAAGAATGATTAGATGTTAATCACCTTTTTATATCTATGGAATTACGCATTTCCTCCATTTCCTTTTCAGAATAGCCGAGGAGTGCTACACACATTATTCCGGTTTTAATTGAAGTTCTATTTTCAACAACATACAAGAGTCTATTTGCGATAATTACTGCAATTTTTGGATGTTGAGGATTTCCGGTACCTTTTGCGACGTTTTTTGTTCCAGTATCGTCAAATGTCATGCACAGTTCTGTATACTCTCCCTCCCGGAGTTGGACTTTCTCGAATTTTACTTTGCTTATATTTTTTACAGAAGCAAATGGCAATGGAGAAATGGTATAAATCTCATCTGATTTCTCTTCGCGCATATCGATTCCCTTACCTTTTTCTGCAAGAAAATAAAAGCCGGTTGGCATATATGTCGTATCTATCGGTTTTTCGTGCCTGGCTTTAATTAATGTAAGTAATTTTGGCGGGGGGCCAGTGGTTGTGTCTGACGGTTTGCCGGCAGTTTCAGTTTGATTTTCTGTATTTGATTTTATCTCCGCGTAATTTGCGCGATTATATTGACCAACACATGTTAATAACACAAGCATAAAAACAATCGACAAAAAAGTTAACCGCTTTGTTTTGCTATTAACCTTGAAGATGCTGCTGATTTCCTGCTTCCAAAGGAAAATCAGGATGGGGATATCTAAGAAAATAATTAACAGAGAATAGGTTAAGAGGCCAATTCCATGCTCTACTGGCCAATATTCGTTAAAATAGAATAACAACGAAGGTTCAATTGTGAAAAGTTTTATGCCAAACAATGCTATCCACCCCCAACGCATACGTTTATAAAACATATAATACACAAAAGGCAGGCACAATAAATCCAAGTACGACAGCACGTATGTCATCCTATACAGATAGTCTTGACCATTAAGAATATGGTCAAACATTTTAATGTCGGTGTATAACAAATGTAAATACTCAAATACAGCTATAGCAAGTATTATATTCAACCATTTTTCATGGTTATAGCTACTAACTTTAAAGATATTTGCTAATAGCCCTTTCTTTGGGGTTGCCAACTCATCTTCCCTAAGAAGTCTTTCCGCATTATCTAAATCTGCTTGCGTTATCACCCTGGTTTTTAATGTTTCTGTAACGTCTATGACGACTCCATGTTGATATGATTTTGGACGCATTGTTATCTTCAACAGGTCGACGGTGGAGTAGTCTTTGTATTGGTCATGAAAGTTAATATACATATCCCCGAAGATACTATTCGTTGAAATTATATTACCGATGTGGCTGAAATAAATATGTAATGGCACCGCGTTTGCAAAGTCCTCGAAAAAAGAATGAGACTCGATTTTCGCTCTTCCAATTTTAAATCGGAAAGAGGTTTGTCAGGCATTTGTACTCCCCGATTAAAGGGTACTAAAATTCAGAATGCCTTACTTTCGTGAAGCTTTCAGTGAGCATTATGAGATTTAGAACACCAAATGATCTACTGTACCTATTTTAAACAACAAAACCCTATGATAATAGGGTTTTGTTGTTTTGCGGAGAGGGAGGGATTCGAACCAACCCAAGTTTGGTGCTGTAAATCAGTTATTTACGATGTTTTCTCTTTTCATTGCCATGATTTTGCCATGAACTTGAAAACACCGTAAAATTACACCTATACCGCCCTCCAGTTTATATCATCAGATACCAAAGGCCCGAGTCTAAATAAACCCCAAGCTCCCTATAACTGTAAATCGTTTTCTAAGTACAAAGATAAGAAAAACACAATTGCGAACAAAATAACTTATGCCGATTCAGTAGGAGGAACACGCAATAGGTCGAACTTTTGCTGCTGATATACAGGCTATTGTAGATGCAAAAGACTTGCTTGGTGAAAATTCAACAGATATTGATAGATTTTAGCAATTGTAAATCTTTTTCTTAGGCACCAAGGCGGAAAATATCGATCCATTGACTACCCCTGTTCTGAGAACACGTACATGTAATTCCGTTACACTTTGATCATAATAACTTATTGATTGCTAATTATATTAAAACTTATACTCTACATAACCCGGCGGTCTATTTCGCACGGAATCTCATGGTCAATGATCCCATAATATCCATTTTACACGGATAGAAAAGTTTTTAAACGAGTAATAAAATGATACAATAAACTCGATGGAAATTTTAAATCAATTTGTTAGAGCAAAATTCGGACGGTGGGATTCATTTGCCTGAAAAATTTCCTAATATTGGGAGTTGATTTAGCCTTTGAAAACTTTATTTGGCAAAGGAAATCAGCAAAAACTTAACCTTAAACATTAATGGTTAATCGCGTTTATTACGGCCAATATTCACTGCGTCACTGGCTGGATTTAATACTAAAAGAAAATATAGTTCTCCCTGACTACCAACGGTACTTTGTTTGGAACGAAAATAAAGTAAAAACCTTAATCGACACTTTCAAAAAAAAGCAGTTCGTCCCACCGATTACGATTGGCGCCTTTAAAAATGACCAAAAGAATGAAAATTTAATCCTTGATGGCCAGCAAAGGTTAACCAGTATTTTGTTAGCGTATTTAGGTTTGTATCCTGATAAGCAACATTTCAACAATACCGTTGAAAGGCTGGCAAACGAAAATGATGATGAAGCAGAAGAGGACGAGCAATTGGACGAGATACTGGCATGGGATTTCAGCACGCTGACGAAAAAAGGTAATACGAAAATTGAAATAATCAGTAAGATAATAGCAGGTAATTATAAGGCGGTTGACTTCGAAATTAGCGAGGATTTTTTGAAGAAGACATTCTTGGGCTTTTCGTACTTAGTCCCCCATACTGAAGACCAGCCAGAACAGCAGAAATATTATTCTTCGGTATTCAGAAATATCAATATTCAGGGAGAATCGTTATTGCCCCAAGAAAGTAGAGCTTCTTTGTATTTCCTGAATAAAAATTTGGTCCCATTTTTTGATCCCGGGTTTATGAAAGATTTTGTAATCAAAAACTTCAATACGCTTACTAAAGCCGATTTTGTAAGATTCTTGGCATTGCTATCTCAGTATGCCAAAGATGGGAACAGCGGTAGAGTTGCAAGAGGGTACAAACCTAAAATGGAGAAATACCATGAAGAGCTCATTTACTCAATGGTTGGCGAAAATCCGTCCCCGCTATTTAAAGAAATAGCTGCCATTTTTCCTAACAGCGATTACGCACCGCGTTTCGAACGTTTAAGGCTTGCCATTGAATCTTTGGTTATTCCAAAACAATTCAATTCTATTATTGAAATGGATTATGTATCTATCCGGATTGATTTACCTTATAGTTTTTGAAAATAAATTCATAGATAATGCGAGGAGGGATGAGTTAAAAGCAGAAATTGACGCAAAAGTAGCGCAGTTTAGGCGGGATGAGGGGCACAAGAAAGCGCCAAGCGCATTAAAGTATTTGAAAGAGCGGATAGATTCGTCTGTGGTCATTTATAGAAAGTATGTCCATGAACAAGCATAAAGATTTTATCCTTACGCCTATATCCGGAATTTTAAAAGACGTTGTGGCGGCAAATATCGGAATTAGAGACGGCATCGAAACATATCCTTTGAGCGAATATATTTTACAATCTGTTTTTTAGAGATGACCGGCTTTCAGGAGCAAAAGATGAAATGTATTTGTTGGGAACTTGCGACGGATGATTATGAATATCGATACAAAAGGTTCAGTCAAAAGCCTCTTGGCGAATGCTCTTCCTATGACGAGAAAAAGATTATTTATAAAGATTTACTTGAACTGATTAAGAAGTATAAGCCCGATTTTGATGTGGCTGTAGAACTGGATCGAAACGTGATTGCTAGTGGTACACTTTCAGATATCAAATCGCTTTTTTCAGGCTCAAACGTTTCCACCTGGGCACAAAACAGCTTTCTTGATTTTACTACAGACAGAACAGTCATTGTAGCAAATCAGTTTGCAGCCAAGGATAATCTTCTTGAAAATATACCACAAGACAAATACGCACTTTTGTATGCTCACAGAAATCGATCTGCTCATAATACATTATCCTATCAGGAAAATTTGCCAACGCTAAAAATGCTTTTCAAATCCAATTCAAAGGATGACAATTACTTTGTAAGGTTTACGCTTTTTGGTATTGATTGATAAAATCTTTATTGCTTTGTATCATCAATATAACACGATTTTAGAAGAAAGTTAATTGACTTAATAACCTACGGGTACATGGAAGATATTGTATTTGAAGTTTTCAAAGCGGCCTTGCCGGCGTTTTTTATGCGGGAGATAAAAAACATTACTGACAACGTAAGTGAACGCAATCTGTGCCAAAGACTTGCATCTTATCTTGAAAGGCAGCTGGAGCAAACCGAATTGGCGCATTAGCACGTGGATAATGAGTACAATCGCAAGCAAGAGGGCCAAGTGAAAACAATCATCGATGATAACGAGGTTGTTGTAACGATAACTTGCGATCTACTTATTCACAGTCGCGGCGAAGTGATCGACCACGACAATTTACTGGCTTTAGAAATGAAAAAATCGACCGCTCCTGAAGCGGACAAATTATCCGATAAACAAAGATTATGCGCTTTGACTGCTATTCCATACGAGCGCGCAAAGGGGTGGGGCGGTCCTGCATCCGGAACACGTTTGTGGTTATAAGGTTGGCGTTTACATGGAAATTGACCGGGCACAACGAGCCTGTTATTATGAACGATATCGACATGGCGAATTGTTCAGTAGCTGGAAAGAGTCGTTTTAACACTGATACGCGCAGTAACAAATAAATGGTTTTAAAATATCATTTTGTTGTATAGAAAACATACGGGGTGCTTTCTGCGGTTTGCGAATTGTCCTTTAACCTGATAAACTTCGTTGGCCTTTAAGCGCCAGAGCCAAACCTGGCTTACCATGTGTCCTAAGGCGCCGGTTGCTCA
Source organism: Mucilaginibacter sp. (assembly GCF_028288225.1). Lineage (GTDB taxonomy): Bacteria > Bacteroidota > Bacteroidia > Sphingobacteriales > Sphingobacteriaceae > Mucilaginibacter. The sequence goes on along the minus strand of NZ_JAQBOC010000032.1, from coordinate 4,922 downwards.
GGAGCTCCTCCGATTATCAAACCGGATTACTCATTTAAAGACCTATGAGCAAAGCAATCAATGGCTGGCAGATCTTTACCATTGGCATGAACGAAGCAAAGTTTATATTAATGAAAAGGCGTTTAACCCTAATACCGGGGGATTTTGGTACCGGCATAAAATGCTGCATCAAACAACCAGTCTGATCATTAAAGCCATACCTAATATGTTCCATTACCTGGATGATCCACAGATACCTTACACAACCGATCGGCTCGAATCATTCTTTGGCCATCTGAAGGAAAAGCTAGAGATACACCGCGGACTTCGGCCACAGGCAAAGCGCAACTTCATCAAATGGTATTTACACTTTAAGAATAATGGCAAGTGAGTTTTCTTAGCCATAAGAGGACACAACCAATAATAAAGCCGGAAGCGAAACTTCCGGCTTTGATTTTAGCCCTGTAAATCGTATTGCTGACAAGTTGCCTTCCGGCAGCGCCTGTTTCCTCTTCTGATTTACGTGGCCTATTAATGTTTTTATTCGAAATTCCTACCAACCATTTTTGACCACATTACCAAAAAAACTTGAATAAAAAATGACATTAGAAAAAAGGAGTTTTTGATAAGTCCTTGATTTAACTGTCAAAGTAAAGACATAATCTGATAATTTCTCTGCGTACAAACGAATCCATAGAGGATTGCCAAATGTCAACCAATGAAACATTCTTGCAAAAATGCTTGGCAGCATGTCGCAGGCCGACAAATGATGTAATAATCCCGGGTATTCATAATCATACAAATAATTTTTCAAATAGAAACAGTGCTATTGCTCCTATCAAGGGTACACGAAAATTATCATCAAGTGGTCTTTTTGGTATTTCAGCCATAGTTGCAACAAGCACTGCAATCGCGCCCGCTTTAAAAACTACACCGGGAAATAGCAACATTACAATCAAGCCTGTGCAAAGAAATGCAACAGACCCTTCAATTGTTTTTTTGCTCTTTATCCAATGGTTTTTCCCTATCCATTTACCAACTAAAGCTGCCATTGCATCCGCAATCAAAAACATTGCAAAACATGATACTGCTATATGAAGAGGAAATAAAATACTTATTACTGTGAAAGACCAGCAAGCCCAAGTTGAACTAATTATTTGCATTTTCGACATCGAAGTTTTCAATTCTTCGGATCGTAATAAGAATTTAAAGTTCATTTTTACGAAATTATCGAAAGTTCTCGATCGGACTCTCTGAAGTTCGAACAAAATCAACATAAGGGAGGTCGGGACAAGTAACATTAATAATCCTGATTTATCCAACAAGGGATAAATCAGGATTATATTGAAATAAGCTATAAAATGCACTGATTTTCGTAACAATTCTGATTTAATTGATAGATCATCACTGATCGCTTTATTTTTTATATCCACAAGTATTTTTTTTAACATTTTATCGTTTTCATTTTATAACGTTTGAAAGTGGTATATCTAGAAATTGTATGTCTTGTTTCAACACATTGATTTACCTTTAACTAAATTCTATTAATTTTTGCTTGGAAAGGTAATGCATAAGTAAATGCACCATTTCTGTTAATGTTGGACAAGGTTTATAGTCGCCGAGTTTTTGCAATGCTTTTTGATACTCTATATTGCTGTAACGCTTTAACTTCATTTCTTCAATTTCATTAGCTGATCTATTGAAAAAGTCTAGCAATGGATAAACAGGGTCATTAATCGAACAGTGACGGTTTAGCTGGTCGATGAAGCCTGGGATGTCATAGTACTTGAAGTTTATACCAAATTCGTGAGTAATAGTTCGAGTAAGGTCTGTCATGCTGTAGTATCGATCGGCCGTTACATTAAGTGTTTTCGGGCTGGCTTTACAAGATTGAGAAATGCGTACAATATTGTGTGCTACAACATCAGCTGGTATAATACTTATTTGGTTTGGTGTATCTACAGCAATACCATACCGTATCATAAAAGCCAACATACGTACTGCTACATCGTTATTATCTCCAGTGCCATTTGTAGAAACTGAGATTAAAGAAGGTCTGTAAATACTAACTTTTAGTCCTAACGAGCGTGCTTTTAAAGCAAGCTGCTCGCTCACCCACTTACTCTGAGCGTAACCAAAGTCGAGCGCCTGCATCTCATTGTTGTAATCGTTCTCAAAAAGCATCTTCTTTTTGGTCCAACCATAAATGAAGGTGCTTGAAATAAGATGTAAAGACGCTTTACTTGCAATTGCAAGCTGCAGTGCCGCACGAGTTCCTTCAACATTAGTATCCTTCATTTCATTATAAGTTTTCACATAGTTTACAAGGGCACCGTTGTGGTATATGGTTTGGACGCGATGAGATAGAGTTTTCCATTTAGTGTGAGTAAGTCCCCATAAAGGAAGCGCTAAGTCTCCACATATAACTTGAACCCGATCTAAAAGTGACTGCTGAAGTGAAGGCGTTAGCAATTGCGAGAACTCCAGAGATGACCGGATTCTGTTTAATGCTTCTTTTGGTGTTTTCGCACGCACTAAAACTACTAAGTTCGCATTCGTGTAGATTAGCAACTGGCTGAGCAGGAAGGGTCCTAAAAACCCAGTTGCACCTGTTAACACAATCTCGCTTCCAGTTGATTCTGAAGGATAAGTACTTGAGGATTCTTGCAAGTGTAGATGACTATCGCTGCGCATCTGTTCGAGCACAGCGTTATTGTTTGAATTTCGTAATTTTGAAATGGCATCGAGAGAAGCTTTCTCACCTTCCGGCAAATTAAGAAATAAAGGCTCAAGAGCTGAAATTAGATCATTTAATGAAACTTGCTGAAGCAAGACCCCGTCTAAGGCATCGGCAATTTGTCCTGCCTCGAGATTCCGCAACATTTTTTCGATTTCTATTAGTAGTCCGGTCAGCGATATAGAATCAATACCATGATCTGCCAAATTAATATCATCATTGGATATCCCAAATCGAGAGTATATTTGGTGCAACTGTTCTCGCCAATCTTCACTGTGTTTCCAGCCCATTTCGGTTGCAGAGCTTTCTTTAAAATAGCTGGCTAGGATTTTTATATCTCCTGCCATAAGCAATGCCTTGCTGCGACCTCGAGATTTTTTTCCAGAAGTAGTCATTGCCACTGACTTCCGTGAAGCTATATATATTGCATTTGGCTCAAGTGAGCACTTGCTTCGTATTGCTGTTATAATAGCTAAAGGGTCAGGTATGTTTTTAGAGTTAGCTGCCTCTACTAAGATAACTACACGACCATCATCAAATTGTAAAGCACATGTTTCGCTTATCTCATCTGAATACCTGCAGTTTTCTACAGCAGACTCGATATCATCTGGATAGTAGTTGACTCCATTGACAATTATTAAATCCTTGATTCGTCCACATACATAAAGAGAGCCTTTGTGGATAAAGCCTAAATCGCCTGTATGCAAATAGCGTTCGTCTCCCTCCTCGTGTTTTATAGATTTTAAGGTAAATACGCTTTCCGTCAGTTTTTCATTGTTCCAATAGCCACGCGTTACACTTGCTCCTGCTACTCGAATTTCACCAATTTCCAGGAGTTTTCTAGGGTTACCATTTTCTGGATTACATATTAATAGCTTCACACCCTTTGCCGGAACACCACAATTAGCAAATTCGATAGTATCATTACGTGTATTAGGGCCAGCAATCCTAATCACGTCAGTCCCGAGAAATTGCCGATCTACAATAATTGAGCCAAGTCCACCGTGTGTAACGGTAAGTGTGTTTTCTGCAAGTCCATATGCTACTGTACAAGCATTCTTTTGCAAACCGTAGGGCGCAAAGCGATTGTAAAACCTCTCGAACGAACGTGGACTAACTGGCTCGGATGCATTCATTAAGACTCGCACCTGCGAAAGATCAACACCCTCAAGTTCCTCATCCCTAATTTTGCCTTCACGCAAACAATATTCATAACCAAAATTCGGAGAAGATGAATAGGTTGCACCTACCTCCGACATGATTCTTATCCACTCAGCAGGACGTCGTAGAAAATCTGAGGGAGCGAGGCCAAAGTTTGTACCGCCCATAATGATCGGAAAAAGATAATACCCGATTAACCCCATATCATGGTACTGAGGGAGCCACGATACACCAACAGGAACATGGTCCAGGGTTGCCTTCGCATTTGCCACAACATTTGAATGACTTACTATTACCCCACGAGGTTTGCCAGTTGACCCTGAAGTATATTGTAGGAAAAATACCTCAGACTCATTGCCCTTTAATGGAGAGAGGGGCGGACCTGCAATGCTCTCCGTATCCAATATGTACAATTTTTGCGAGGGATTCTTACTACTAAACTCTGAATCGAGTAATCGCTTATACCTTTGAATGAGCGCGCCAGAAGAGAGAAGCGCTTTAGCATTGCAGTCATTTTTGATAGTCAGGAATCGGTAAAACGCAGAATTATTATCACTCAGTGATGCCGGCACTGGAACACCAATAAGGCCAGCACGAGCACATGCAATTAGAGCAGCAATGCATTCCAGACCCGGAGAATATGATAGTAAAACCCGCTCACCTTTTCCCAGACCTGTAACTTCCTTCAGGAACGCTCCTAATATTAATGTTCTTTCGTTAAACGACCTATATGTATGTCGTTCTATTGTGTATCCCCATGCATTCCGAAATTCGAACAACAGTTTTTCGGGCTGTCTTGTCGCCCAGTGCTCTAAATAACCTACTACCGATCTCATTAACTCTTTTTTTATAGCCATCCGCCAATGAGAGCAGAGAAGGCACACTAAAATTAGTCTTCCTCTCACCAGACCAATAAATTTTTTACCTCAAGAGCCTTCTGTAAGCACTATCCTTTATGTTTAGGATTATCAGGGAGTTTTGGTAACTGCGGCTCTTTCACTGGTTCGGGCTTGTCACAAGGCATGTAGCTACATGCTGGTTCTGG
>NZ_JAQBOC010000052.1 GCF_028288225.1 Mucilaginibacter sp. | reverse complement strand
CCAAATGAGTAGCCTGCCAAAGCATAAGGGCCGGTTGCGTTTTGCTGCATAATGGCATTTATGTAATGCGCTGCAATTTCTTCAATGCTTTCCAAAGGTTTTTCAATGCCATCCAAACCTTTGGCCTGTAGCCCAAATACAGGTTGATCTGGTGACATGTTCATGGCTAATGTGTTAAACAACAATACATTTAGCCCGGCACCATGAACCATGTACAAAGGCATTTTATTGCCCTTTGGCTTGATAGGAACCAGGGAGTCCCAGGTTATAGATTTACCATCCATCTGGAGCATCAGCGCCAGTTTTTCAATGGTTGATGTTTCAAATAAGGCTGCTAATGGTAAACGTTTTCCCGTTTCTTTTTCAATACGGGTCATTACCTGTACTGCAATTAGTGAATGGCCGCCTAATTCAAAAAAATTGTCATAAACACCGATCTTTTCAATGCCCAGGTATTCAACCCAAATATCCGCCACCATCTTTTCAACATCAGTACGTGGCGAAACAAACCCATGCCCGGTATCCAATGTTGAAATACCATGCCGGGCTAAGGCTTTTTTATCAACTTTGCCGTTTGGTGTTAACGGCATTTCGGGAAGTACAACAAAATTATCAGGCACCATATAATCCGGAACGGAATTTCTTAAAATTTCCTTCCAGTTTTGTACCTGTGCAGCTTCATTTTCTGATGCGCTATCGTTGTTATTAATAACCACAAAAGCTACCAGCTTATCAATGCCAAAATTATCAGGCCTTGCAATTACTACTGCTTCTTTTATATTGGTTCCGTTTATTAACTGGTATTCAATTTCGCCGGTTTCAATACGATAACCCCGTATTTTTACCTGTGCATCAATACGTCCAAGGCATTCAATTTCGCCATCAGGCATAAACCTGCCCAGGTCACCGGTATTGTACATTTTGGAGCCTGTATTTTTTGCAAACGGATCGTTTACAAACTTCTCGGCGGTTAGCTCCGGGCGGTTTAAATAACCTTTTGCAACACCTTCCCCTCCAATGTAAATTTCGCCTGCAATACCAGGACCTAAAGGCTTTAGAAAATTATCTAAAATATAGATAGAAGTATTATCAATGGGCCTGCCAATAGATATTTTGTTGGCATCGGTTATTTCTTTTACGGTTGACCATATAGTGGTTTCAGTAGGTCCGTAAACATTCCATAATGAGCTTGCGATGTTTAAGATCCTTTCGGCGAGTTCAGCGGGTAAAGCTTCGCCGCCGCAAATTGCTTTTATCGATGCAGTTTTGTTCCAGCCGGCTTCCAGCATTATACGCCAGGTATAAGGGGTAGCCTGCATTACAGTAGCCTGCTCGTTTTTAATAATATCAAGCAGTGCCCTGCCATCTTTTGCAGTTGCTGCATCAACCAAAACTATTTCGGCGCCAGTTAACAGCGGCAGGAACAATTCAAGCCCGGCAATGTCAAAGCTGATAGTGGTTACAGCCAGCAGCTTATCAGCGGCAGTTAGTCCCGGCTGTTTTTGCATGCTGTAAAGAAAATTAACCAGGTTATGCTGTGCTATTTGCACACCTTTGGGCATCCCGGTTGAACCGGAAGTATAAAGAATGTAAACAAGGTCTTCGCCGGTAACAGTTATTTCAGGATCGGTGGATGGGTAATCATTAATGGTTAACCATTCGTCCTCCAATATTAATTCTTTGGCGTTTGATTGGTATTTGCCTTTGTATGTTTGTGAGGTTAGCAGAACTACGGCTTGCGAATCCTCTATCATATAGTTAATACGATTGATCGGGAATATTGGATCGAGCGGGATATAAATTGCTCCCGTTTTCATTATCGCCAATATGCTGATCACCATTTCTGCCGATCTGTCAAGTGAGAAGGCTACTTTATCACCTTTTTTAACACCATTTTTTATTAGGATTGCTGCGAGCTGATTTGCGCGCTCATTTAACTCTTTATAAGTTGTTTTTTGTTCGCCAAAAGTTATTGCTGTTTTAGTGGGTGTTTCAGCCGCACGTTCGCTTATTAGCTGATGCAGCGGTGTGTTTTTTGGATAGGCGCATGCCGTATTGTTCCACTCATTTAACTGATGGCTCAATTCACCTGAGTCCATCGAAAGGATGTTGCCTATTAATACCTCCGGATCTTTTACCAGCTCTTGCAATAAAAACTCAAAGCTCTCCATCATCTTTTTTATGGTGGATGGTTTAAATAATTGGGTATTATATGACCACTCTAATACCGGAGCTTCTTCATGACCTGCAATATTCAGAAAGATCTCAAAATTCTCATATTCGCGCGGATTACTGATGAGTTTGTGGTGTAATTGATGAAATTCAACATCATCATCAAGCCCCATGTCAATATTAAACATGACAGGAACTAATGGAAGCCTTGAAGCATCGCGGGCAATGTTCAACTTTTTTAACAAGCTGCCGAACGTATATAGCTGATGCTCATAAGCATCAAGCACTTCGCTGCGGCGCTGTTTTAAATATGTTTTAAAAGATATATTACTTTTTGGATAACTGCGTAATGCCAATAAGTTAACGCAATGACCAACAAGTCTGTAATTATCTGTAGCCGGCTGACCTGCTGAAGGTAAGCCTACAATAATTTCTTCCTGGCCGGTTACTTGTTTTAAAAACACCTCGAAAGCGGCCAGCAATGTGGTTACAAAGCTGCTGCCCGTACTTTTTGCCAGCTTTTTTACATCATTTGCTAAGGCACCATCTAAAATAAGATCTTCACGATGACTTTTGTAAGTACGTAAAGCAGGGCGCGGGAAATCAGTTGGGATATTTAGCAAATGCCCGCTGCCTATAAACTGATCAATCCAGTAACGCTCCGTTTCTTTGTTTGAATCACTTTCTGAATGTGCCAGTTGGTCTAATGCATAATCACTAAACAAAAGAGCTTTGGGCATTTTGATATATTCCTGTTTTGCAAAAGCAGAATAAAGTTTGCTCAGGTCTTGCATCATAATGCCTATTGACCATCCATCACATACAATGTGATGTGCAATAAAGGTTAAAAGATGTTCGTTTTCAGAAAACTTAAACAGGGATGCTTTGAAAAGTGGCCCTTTCACCAGGTCGAAAGGTGTTAAAACAAGCTGTTTATTGTATTCATTGATAAATTCATCTCTTTTTTCTTCGGCTGATGCTGACAGGTCTTTGTAATCAATATCAAGTACCAGCTCTTTATAAACGCAAATGTTGGCACCATCAGCACTAAACGATGTACGGAGCGCCTCGTGCATGTTCACCATTTCCTGGAGCGCACGCATCATTGCGTTTGTATTGAAAATGCCCGTTAATAGCAGGGAAAAGCATTCATTGTAAGCACAGTTTGCTGCTGCACCGCCAATAAGGCATGAAGTCCAGATCTCTACCTGTGGTTCTGTGGCAGGCGCAATCAATAAAATTTCGGGCCCGGCAAACGGATCAAACTCAACAGGGTTTGCATCTATCATAATATTTTCCAACCTGGTTATTTTACTTGTAAATATTTACCCGGATTATTGGCATCACTTATAAACCAGCCTGGGTTGCCGTCTTTATCGCGGCCAAGCCTGGCGCCCGGAAATGGTGATTCCATAAATGGATTAAATTCTTCTTTTGCTTCAATCTTGTTTGACGGGAAAAAACCACACTCAATCAGTTCATCAACACTTTCCCTAAAGGCAGCAATTATAGCGTCAACATCTGTCTTAGTGTGTGATGCTGTAAGGAAACAAGGGAACAGATCCCATATATGGATGCCTTTATTGCGCATCAGTGTGAAAAGCAATTCGCCGTAAGGCAGCTCTTCTTTAAATTTTATTTTCCATAACGAGCCAAATGATGGTGAATATAAAGGGATCCCGGTTTTTTCGCAGATAGCGTTCAATTCTCCTGCTAAGTATGCTGTAAATTTATTTAAACCTTCCTGTAGCGCCGGGCCCTGGTCTTTCATATATTGTAATGAAGCTTTACCAGCTGCAAGCGCTAATGGGTGCCTTACAAAGGTGCCTGCAAAATAGGTAACCCCTGCTTCGGGTTGTGAGTTATCGCCATATTGCCAAAAGCCGCCGTCTAATGCATCCATGTATTTTTTTATGCCTGCTATTGCACCAATAGGCATGCCACCACCAATTACTTTACCGTAAGTACCAAGATCGGCTTTAATGCCAAACATGGCCTGTGCACCACCCGGGTGCATCCGGAAGCCGGTTATCACCTCGTCAAAAATCAATGCAGTGCCTGATCTTTCGGTGATCTCTCTTACTTTTTTAAGGAATTCGATTGGCTGATATTCTGGTCTGCGGCTTTGCACAGGTTCTACCAGTACAGCTGCAAGTTCGTGTGCTCTTTCTTCAATTATTCTTAATGTTTCATCAGTGCCATAATCCAGGATCAGCATATTCTGAACCACCTCGGGCATAATGCCTGGCGCAGCCGGAATAGTTTTTAATTTCTTGGTTCCGCGAACAATAACCTCATCATTAATACCATGATAAGATCCGTTGAATGCAACCATTAATGACCGGCCTGTTACCGTACGGGCAATCCGCATTGCACCTAATACAGCTTCCGAGCCTGTGTTACACAAGGCAGCGCGGTCGAAATTTGTTAATTCGGTTATCAGTTTACAAACATCACCTGCTAAAACATGCTGAGGGCCAATTTCATAACCGTTCTCTACCTGTTCTAAAACAGCTTTTTTCAATATATCAACCTGGTAGCCCAAAAAGTTTGAGCCAAAGCCATTTAATGCATCAATGTATTCGTTACCGTCAATGTCCCAAACGCGACTGCCTTTTGAGCGGTTTACCACCAAAGGGTAAACAACTTCTTTAGTCAATGGCCTGAAACCGCTAACTACACGCGGATCAGCCATGTGTTCCCGATGTTCCTGGGTATAAGTTTTGCTGCTTTTTGTTTTGCTGTTATAGCTTTTGGTTAAGTCGCTTAAAAATGTTTGTTGTTTTTCGCTTAAGCCCTGTACTTGTTTTTCAATTCGTGCAGTTGCGCCAAACGGTTTTTTAACTTCTACCTGTTCTTCGGCTGTTAAATCATATTGGATGCCTGGTTTTGCCGGGGCAGGCGCTGCAACAGGAGCAGCAGGCGCTTGCGGAGCATTTCCATTTTGCATCATGGCCAGCTGGCTTGCCAGCATCTGGATCTGCTGCTGAATCATATCAAGCGCAGGATTAGCAGCAACAGGTGCCGGACCAGCAGCTGTATTATAAACAGACTGATGGTTAGTTACCGGAGCCGATTGTGGCCGGAAAGCCTCTGCTGGTAAGTTTGCATCTAAATGCGCTGCGAGCAGGTCAATGGTATTATATTCTTCAAATAACTTTCTGAAGGTGATAGGAACGTTAAACTCTTTTTTAAGGTTAGTTGCAATTTGTGTTAACAAAAGGGAGTCGAAGCCAATCTCGATAAAATTCATATCGGTTGATGCGCCATCTATCTCGATTCCGGATGCATTTTCAAATAGTTCCTTTAGTTTACCGGTTAATAGTTCTTTTCTCATCAAGGATTGTTGTGAAATTATTTGTTCTTGTTGTATTGGTATTGCTTGCTGTGTTTCTGTTACTATTGTTGTTGTGCTTTCGGGCAATGCTGCATCAAGCCAATAATGTTTATTATCAAATGCATAGGTCGGCAGGTTTAGTTTTAATCGTTGCTGATCATGGTATAAGGTCTTCCAATCAGGCGCTATTCCGTTTAACCATAACTGACCTAACGCCCTTAATACGGAATAGTACTCTGTAAGTGTTTCATTTTTTTCAAATCCGGCCATAATTGGCGTAGTTTTGATGGTAACCTGTTGGCGTGCAAGCGTTGCCAGCACTGTTCCGGGGCCAACTTCCAGTAAAACACGGCCTTCATCTTCCTGTAAGGTATTTATTGCATTTGCAAACCGAACAGTTTTACGCAGGTGATTTGCCCAATATTGAGGATTTGTTGCTTCAGCTTCACTCATCCAGGTTCCGGTAACAGTTGATACAATGGGTTTTACCGGCGGATATAGTTTTATCGAGCGCACAACAGCTTCAAACGGTCCAACAATATCATCCATCATAGCTGAATGAAATGCGTGGCTGGTTTGGAGTAAGCGGCTTGGGATCTCCTGTTTTGCAAGCTCATCAGAAAATGCCGCTGCCAGATCATCCGGCCCGGCTACTACGCAAAGCTTATTGCTGTTAATTGCGGCAATTGATAAACCTGCAGGTAATAGCGGTTCTAATTTTTCAGCTTCAAATCTTACAGATAGCATACTGCCTTTTGCAACCTCGCTAACCATTTTAGCTCTGGTGGATATTAATAACAGTGCATCTTTTAAACTGAATACACCCGCAAAATGCGCCGCAACAAATTCACCGATGCTGTGGCCGGTTAAGATGGCGGGCTGAATTCCCCAACTCATCCATAGCTTAGCCATGGCGTATTCCATAATAAATATGGCAGGTTGGGTATAAAATGTATTTTTTATAGCCTCTGTTGAAGCTTCATCAATTACTTTGGGATAAATAACATCAAAGATGTGTGCCTGTGGCGTATCTTTTAATAGCCCGATGCATTCATCTACAGCAGCAGCAAAAACAGGTTCGTTATCGTAAAGCCCGCGCCCCATGTTTACATATTGTGAACCCTGGCCGGGAAACATAAACACCACTTCGGATGCTTTGGAAGTAAGATTTTTTGAAGATGAAGCATCAGCAGATGCATTTAGTTTGGTTGATAGTTCATCAGTATCGCCGGCAATTATAAATCTGCGCTGGTTAAATTCTGCACGGGTGTTTTGCAGAGTGAAGGCTATATCTGCAACATTGGTATTTTTGTTGCTTTCAACAAAACCTGCAAGCTTTTTAGCATAGTTGCCAAGGCTTGTTTCGGTTTTTGCCGACCATGTAATTAAACTTAAAGGCTTAGGGTTACCTGTTTGCATAGGTACATTTTCAAACCCCTCTAAAATAATATGTACGTTGGTACCGCCAACCCCAAAAGAACTAACACCCGCTCTTCTTTTTTCTGTGGATTTCCATTTTTTTAGCTCAGCATTTACAAAAAAAGGACTTTCAGCAAGATTAATGTTAGGATTGGTATGTTGATAAAATAATGACGGGGGTATTTGCTGATGGTGTAAGGCAAGCACAGTTTTTATTAAACCAGCCACGCCCGATGCAGCGGTAGTATGCCCTATATTGCTTTTTACTGAACCTATGGCGCAAAATTGCTTTTGCTCCTGTGTGCCAAAAGCCAGGTTAAGGCCTTCAATTTCTATTGGGTCGCCTAAAGGAGTGGCTGTGCCGTGGGCTTCAATATAGCTGATGGTTGCCGGATCAATATCAGCATCATTTATAGCCATTGCAATGGCGCCCGCCTGTCCCTGCGCACTTGGGCCGCCAAAGCTGCCTTTGTCAGCTCCATCATTATTTATGCCGATGCCTTTTATAATTGCATAAATGGTATCCCCATCGCGTTCTGCATCTTCAAGGCTTTTTAAAAGCACAACGCCTGCGCCATCGCTAAATACGGTTCCGGTTGCTTCAGCATCAAACGGACGGCAGTGGCCATCTTTGCTCATAATTGAACCTTCCTCGTACAAATGCCCGCTTTTTATTGGCGATGTTATTGATGCGGCACCCGCCAGCGCAATATCGCACTGGCCATCCCTTATGCTGCTTACTGCCTGGGCAATAGCCAAAGAGGAAGTGGAGCAAGCCGAATGTACTGCAACTGCCGGGCCTTTCAGGTTTAACTGGTAGGCAGTACGGGTGGCTATGTAATCTTTTTCGTTTAATGTACGTACATTAAACTGTCCGTATTTATCAACCAGATCTTTATGGTTAAGTACATTATGGGTATAATAAGTATTATAACCAACACCAGCAAAAACACCTACTGAACCTGCATATTTTTCAGGCAGGTACCTGGTGTTTTCTAATACTTCCCATACAATCTCTAAAAAAATCCGCTGCTGCGGATCCATTAATTCGGCAGAGCGCGGGTTGAAACCAAAGAAACCGGCATCAAATTCATCTGCCTTGTCAATTATCCCTCTTGCTTTAACATAGGATGGATCACTTTTTTCGGATAATGGGATAGATGAATCAAGCTCAGCATCGGTAAAGAAGCTGGTGCCTTCCCTGCCTTCTGTAAGCATCGCCCAAAATTCATCAATGGTATTAGCACCCGGGAAACGGCCTGCCATGCCTATAACGGCTATATCGCTATTCGTTTTTTTGTCTTTGTTCTTTTTATATGTAAATGCTGATGCTTTATTTGCCCCGCTGATAAAATCTAAAATGCCGCTAACGGTAGGGTATTGGTATAATTTAGTAATAGGCACCTGGTAATTAAACTGGTGCTTTAACATGGCTACTGTTTTTAACGCAAGCAATGAGTTACCGCCTAATTGGAAAAAGTTATCATCAACACCAATTTTATCCAGCAGTAACAGCTCCATCCAAATGCCGGTGATGTTTTTTTCGATGGGAGTGGAAGGAGCTTTGTATAAAACACTTAACTCAGGTCTTTTCAGATCTGGTTTTGGTAAAGCCTTTCTATCCACTTTACCGCTGGTGGTTTTTGGCAGCTCGTTTAGCCATACATAGGCAGAAGGGTGCATGAAATCAGGCAACGCCTGCTCAATGCTTTTGCGTACGTAATCGGTATTTGGCTCATTTTTAGCTGATACCATATAGGCGACCAACCTTTTTTGACCAATAACATCCTCGCGGGCAACTACAATTGCCTGCTGGATATCATCTAACTGATTGATCAAGACCTCAATCTCCCCAAGCTCAACCCTGTTACCACGGATCTTTACCTGCGTATCCCTGCGGCCCAAATAATCAATATTGCCGTCGGGCATATACCGGGCAAGGTCACCGGTGCGGTAAATACGGGTAGTTTTATCGGCTGATTCCTTCCAGTCGACAAACTTTTCAGCTGTCATATCCGGGCGGTTAAGATAACCATCGGCAAGGCTTAGTCCGCTCACGCAAAGTTCACCTGTTTCGCCATAAGGGAGTTGTTTTAATTCTTCATCAAGGATTAAGATCTCCGTTTCATCAATCGGGATCCCTATTGAAGGCAGGGGAGGCCATTGTGTTGCATCGCCATCCAGCTTTAACTGGGTTACCACATGCGTTTCAGTAGGGCCGTATTGGTTGTATAAAACACAATCGGGCAAGGCTAAAAAGAAACGAACGATCTGCGGGGTGATCTTTAATTGCTCACCAGCCGTCATCACCTCTTTTAAGCAAGCCGGAAAATATTTTTCGGCATCGGCAGCCTCTGTTAAATACTGAAGTACTACAAAAGGTAAAAAGATCCGGTTAACGGAATATTGCTCGATGTATCGCAGCAACCTGTATGGGTCAACCCTTAAATCATCATCAACCAAAATCAAAGTACCGCCAGTTGTTAAGGTAGCAAAGATCTCCTGGAATGACACATCAAAACTTAAAGGAGCAAACTGTAAAGTATTTATCCCGGTAGTTGATATAGAATTTTTTTGTTGCCACGATAGCAAATTTGCTAAAGCAGCATGCCCCATGGAAACACCCTTTGGGGTGCCAGTTGAGCCGGAAGTGTATAAGACATAACAGGCTGATTTGCTTTCGGGGATAACCTGGCTGCTTGCTTCGTAATTTTTATCTGAAATTAACACATTGATATCTAAAGGCTGGAACAAATATTTTTGAGATGCCGTGGTTAAACACAGGTCAATGCCTGAATCGCTTACTATTTGTTGCAAACGGTCCTGTGGATAATCAGGATCGAGCGGTAAATAGGCTTTGCCCGATTTTAAGATCGCCAATACACTAATTATAGTTTCAACGGAACGATAGGTACTTACACCTGCATTTAATGAGTTAGGTGAATTTGCCAGTATGGCGGCAGCTAAATTATCTGCCTTTTGTCCTAATTGATTATAGGTTAAACTTTGATTGCCAAAAATAACGGCTGCTGCATCAGGCGTTTTGTTTTTCTGTAGTTCAAACAGTTGATGGATCAACAAATTGTTCATTTCTTCTTTATGTGCTTCGGTTAGGGTACCTACAAGCTAATTTTTTTTAATAAAATCAATAGCAATATTTCTGTTGGTATAAATTAAAGTTGAATATTGGCGTTTGCAATTTCCTTTTTTTTTGAAATGTTGTGCATTAAACTTTAATAGCTCAATCTTTATTTAATCATTGTTACAATAGGTGAAATTTATAAAAACAGGGTAACTAAATATACTTAAAATAATTTCTCTTCTTATACGTTCGGTTAAATGTTTTGGTTATAGCTGCATAATGTATGAAACATTGATGTTTACGTTACTGCCAAACATATTGATACAAATGCCGTTATTATTAGCTTTAGCCGCCTGATAAATGTTTTCAATATCTTTGCCCTCAATGATCAAAAAATACCTGTTTGTTTTCCTGTTCTTTTTATTCTCCGGCTTAACGGCAAAGGCCAATTTTGTATATGACGCTACATGTATTGATGCTTATAAAGCTATATTAAGTTTGAGGATGAATGAGGCGAGGCAACTCATTCAAAAGGAAAAACAATTAAATCCTCAAAACGGGATAGTAGTTTTGCTGGAAAACTATATAGACTATTTCAGCCTGCTGGCGTCCGAAAATAAAAACGATTATAACAGGTTGAAGGAGAATAAGTCGAATCGGGTGTCTGTATTGGAAGATAATGATAAAAATTCGCCCTATTATCTTTTTTCGCAGGCTGAGATCTATTTACAGTGGTCGTTTTTAAAGGCCAAATTCGGCGATTATGTATCATCAGGATTTGATGCGAAAAAAGCAAACGGACTGCTAAAGGATAACAATAAAAAATACCCCGATTTTTTACCAAACCAAAAGAGCCTTGCCCTGGTAAATATAATTTTTGGCTCTATACCCGCAAGCTTTAAAGGGGTAACCCACTTTTTGGGAATGAACGGCAATGTTTTGGCCGGAATAAAACAACTGGAGGATCTTAAAACACAATTGCCAAAATCAAATTACAGCTTTTATGACGATGAAGTAATTTGGTTTTTGTGTGTTACCGATATTAATGTTCTGCATAGTAAGGATAGTTATAATAAGCTAATGGCATATATTTCCGGAATGGACAATAATAGCATGCTTAAAGTATACCTTGAGGGCTATGTATCGTCAAAAACCGCTCATAACGATGAAACTATAAGGTTTTTAGAAGCGGCGCCAAAATCAAATCAATATATAAATTTACCTTCCATAAATTATATGCTTGGCGTTGCAAAGCTTAGTCATATGGACAAAGATACACCTGTATTTTTAAACCGTTACGTAAATGAATATAAAGGAACAAGCTATATTAAGGATGCTTATTTAAAGATAGCTTACCACTATTTGCTTCAAAATGATTCAGAAAAATATGATTATTATTTAAAGCTTGTACGAAGCAGGGGCTATGCTATTGACGGTAAGGACAAAATTGCTTTGCGGGAGGCCAATGAACCCAAACCGGATCTCGATCTGCTTAAGGCCCGGTTTTATTTTGATGGGGGCTATTATAATAAAGCGACGGCGCAGCTTTCAAATAAAGATGTAAACAACATAAAACTACCCCGTGATAAAATTGAATATTATTACCGGGTGGGAAGAATTGACGACAAGATAAATAAAAACTATGAGGCTGTTTTAAATTACCAGAAAGCAATTGCACTTGGTAAAGAAACAAGCTATTACTATGCTGCCAATGCCGCTTTATTGATCGGAAATATTTACGAGGAAATAAAGGACTATAAAAAGGCCGCAATTTATTATAACCAGGCAATTGATATGAAAAGCCATGATTATCAAACCGATATTGATAATGATGCCAAAGCTGGGTTGAAAAGGATTGGTCAGTAAGAAATATTGATTGCACACGGGGTAGCGCCTGCGCTGGTATATTATCGCCCCTTTAGGCGATGTTATAAAATTAAGAAAAATCCCAGCGGGGGGCAAGGTCGGTAGCATAAACCAGACAAGCCGATGTTGCTTACATCTATTTAATTCTTGATGCAAGGCAAAGTAGCTGATAATCAGTATGTTTCATAGCGTTCCGGGTGTTCCGCTTGACTTTCCCTAAAATAGGTTGACAAATAAACAGTGGAAAGATGAATCATAATATAAACAAGTCAGCCATCGTTTCAGAGTATTTAAAAGGTGGAGTATCTTACCGGGAT
>NZ_JAQBOC010000046.1 GCF_028288225.1 Mucilaginibacter sp. | reverse complement strand
TAACGGACTATGGGAACAAACAGGTGAAAGAGATCCCAGTTGGCGGTGGCGCCCCGGTTGTGATCGGCTCGGGTTTCAGTTTTCTTTTTGGCGTAACAGTAGATGCGGCTAACAATGTATTCGTGACGGATTACGGCAACAATGCGGTAAAAGAGATCAAGCCGGTTGGCGGCTATTATATCAGCCCTGCTTTACCCGCAGGTTTAAGCTTTAACAACACAACAGGCATTATCAGCGGCACACCAACAATAACTAGTCCTGCAACCAACTATACAGTTACAGTATATAACGGAACAGGCAGCAACACGGCAACAGTAAATATTAAAACAATTATAGGTTCTAATAATGCATTCCTTGCAAACTTAACATTAAGCAAGGGGACATTGAACCCCGTATTTGCAGCAGGCACAATCAGCTATACCGCCATTGTACCAAATGCCATCTCATCAATAACCCTAACCCCAACAGCGAGTGATGGAGACGCTACCATAAAAGTTAACGGCGTGGCAGTGGCTTCCGGCACAGCCTCGGCAAGCCTGCCATTGGCTGTAGGTACAAATGCTATTACTACTTTAGTAAAGGCATCAAATGGCACCACCACCAAAACTTATACGACAACTGTGACAAGGGCGGCAGCCGGATTATCAACCAATGCACTGTTAACTTCCATAAAGATAACCCCCGCAACAGCATTGACTACTGTAAATGGTCCGGGGTATAGGAATTATATAACAATGGTACCCAACAGCGAAACCAGCCTGCAGGTTACTTCGGTAGTTCAGGATGCAAATGCCACTATAAAGGTAAATGGCACTACGGTTGCATCAGGGTCAGCCTCACCTGCAGTTCCACTTGTTGCGGGCAGTAATGTTATCACGGTAATAGTAACAGCCCAAGATGGTGCAACTACAAAAAACTATATCATAACGGCCACCCGCGCGCCTGCATCAAATGCAAACCTTGCAAACCTGACATTAAGCAACGGAACATTGAGCCCGGTATTTGGAACAGGGACGATCAGCTATACAGCCATTGTACCAAATGCAACATCATCAATAACCATAACCCCAACAGCCGGTGACCCAGACGTTACTATAAAAGTTAATGGCGTAACGGTAACCTCCGGGACAGCCTCGGCAAGCCTGCCATTGGCAGAAGGTACTAATACCATTACTACAGTAGTAACGGCATCAGACGGTACCACCGCCCAAACCTATACATTAATGGTAACCAGGGCGACAGTCGGTTTATCAACCAATGCGCTGTTAACCTCCATAAAGCTAACCCCAACGGCAACACTGACAACGGTAAGCGGCCCGGGTTATAGAAATTATACCACAGCGGTGCCCAACAGCGAAACCAGTCTGCAGGTTACCTCAGTAGTTCAGGATGCCACCGCCACCATAAAAGTAAACGGCACCACGGTAGCGTCGGGCGTTGCCTCAGGAGCAATCCCGCTAAGTGTGGGTAGTAATGGGATCAATGTAGTAGTAACAGCGCAGGATGGTGCAACTACCAAAAACTATATCATAACGGCCACCCGTGCAGCATCATCCAATGCAAACCTGGCAAACTTAATCATCAGCAACGGCACGCTGAGCCCGGTATTTGCCGTCGCAACCATCAGCTACACAGCAAGCGTAGCCAATGCGGTAAGTTCCCTAACGATAACCCCCACAACCAGCGATGCCACTGCCATCATAAAAGTTAACGGCACAATTGTTGCTTCGGGTTCAGCTTCAGCGAGCCTACCCTTAGTTGTAGGCCCTAATACGATAACAACAGTAGTAACCGCGCAGGACGCCACGACCAAAACGTACACAGTAACGGTAACCAGGCAATCGGGCTTATCAACCAATGCGCTGTTAACCTCCATAAAGCTAACCCCAACGGCAACACTGACAACGGTAAGCGGCCCGGGTTATAGAAATTATACCACAGCGGTGCCCAACAGCGAAACCAGCCTGCAGGTTACCTCAGCAGTGCAGGATGCCACTGCTACCATAAAAGTAAATGGCTTACCGGTAGCATCTAATGTGGCCTCACCGGCAATCCCGCTAAATGTGGGTGATAACGTGATCAATATAGTAGTAACAGCCCAGGATGGTGTAACCACTAAAAACTATATCATAACGGTTACCCGGGCAGCAGCCAGCATGGCGCTTCGATATACCGAAGACCCCGGTGACAGCCTGAAAACAGCTGACGACGGCGTCGCCGTACGCCAGGGGATCTCACCCAACGGGGATGGCATCAACGATGTGCTGATCATCAGCAATATTGAAAAATATCCTGACAATAAGCTGACCATTATGAACGCAGCAGGGATAGAGGTTTACCAGGTAACCGGCTATGATAATGCCGGTAAGGTGTTTGACGGGCACTCCAACAAAACCAGGGCCATGCAAAGGCCGGGTACCTATTTTTACCAGTTGGAGTATATAGACCAAGGCAAATCAAAATATAAAACAGGTTATATTTTGTTAAAATACTAAGACAAATTATTAATTAGGGAGAAATACGCACGGACAGGCAATTCTATTGCCTGCCGTGGCAGGGAGGGAAATCTCCTATAAAATATGTTTTCTATATAATTAAAGAAAATCGCACCTATGACCAGGTATTAGGTGATATGCCCGAAGGGAACGGGGATAGTTCATTGTGTATTTTTGGAAAAAAACATTACACCCAATCAGCATGCAATTGCCAGTCAGTTTGTTTTGCTTGATAATTTTTATGTAGATGCTGAAGTATGTGAAGACGGGCACAACTGGAGCATGACAGCTTATGCCACAGATGTAATTGAAAAAACATGGCCTGCCAACTATGGAAGTCGTGGCCCGGCTTACCCAGGTGATGCCGCGGGCCCGAATGATGGCTATATTTGGGACTATTGCAAGCGCGCCGGTGTAACCTACCGCACTTATGGTGAGTTTGGTTCATATAACAAAGCCAGTATCAAATCTCTGCAAGGCCATATGGGGCCCTCATTCGCCCGGATCTAACCTGGATATTAAAGACCAGGTGCGCGCTGATGCATGGCAGCATGATTTTGACTCGTTGTTAACTATCAATGCTGTTCCACAATTTAATACTTACGTATTAGTGATGACCATACCAGCGGGCAGAAAAAAGGTAAATACCCTCCCATTGTTGATTTTAATAAAGAAAACAATGACGGTATCTCACCCAAAAAGCTCGCTGAAATAAATAAGCAAAAGAAAATTTTGAGCCTTTTTGTACCCAAGTCACAGTAACGCCTGCCTTCAACTGCATTTACAGCAATTTATATAAATAAAAACCAAAAATATTTTTCTTAAATAATTTGCTAATCCAAATATTTCTATATTATATTTGTAGTGTACTATTATACTAATACACTATAGCATCAATATGATAGCAATTAAAAGATTAAATTTTGGTTACCGGGGCAAGCCACTGCTTTTTAAGGATTTAAGCCTTTTCTTACAACAAGGCCATATTTATGGATTGCTTGGAAAAAACGGCGCCGGTAAATCAACATTGTTAAAAAATATAGTAGGCCTGGCCTACCCTGAAAAGGGGAGTTGTCTGTTTAATGGCATTAATGTTTCCAACCGACCTGTAACTGTTTTGGAAGATGTTTACTTTTTGGCTGAAGAGTTATTCGTTCCCTCATTAACTCCAGAACAATTTGTAAAAAGCACCGCAGGCTTTTATCCAAAATTTAGCAATGCTGATTTTTACCAATATTTAAAAGCATTGGATGTTGACCCTGCCTCTGTGATGGATAAACAGTCGTTTGGGCAGCAAAAAAAGGCCATGATCGCTTTCGGGCTTGCAACCAATACCAGTTTATTAATAATGGATGAGCCTACAAATGGCCTGGATATTCCATCGAAAGTTCAATTCAGGAAATTGATAGCTTCTGTTTTAACTGAAGATCGCTGTATTGTGATCTCCACCCACCAGGTGCGCGACCTGGACAGTTTGATTGATACCCTTTTAATTCTGCACGATCGTGAAATTGTGGTAAACCATTCGGTAGAAGAAATTACAGAAAAAATAACTTTCGGTGTTTTTAATGATACCAACGGTTTGGAAGTATTGTATGAAGAGGATGGTATGCGGGGTAAAAATGCTATACTTAAGAACACAACCGGAAAATTTAGCAAAATAGACCTCGAGCTATTTTTTAATGCCATAACCAGCGGTAACGACTCGCTCATAAAAACTCTAAAAGCCAGCTACTATGAATAACATGTTTAATACGAAAAGATTTAGCCTGTTGTTTATAAAACAACTTACCGAGCATTATAAAACTTACCTGATGAGCTTGACGGTATTACTTGGCGTTATGCTTGTGGGTGGGAGCTTTTTTGTTTACTTAATACCCGCACCGATAGATTTAAGCATGCAAACGCTGATGTTTTCAACAATTTATTTTTTATCCGGAACAATATTCACCAGTATCATTTTTGCAGATTTAAGCGATAAGAAAAAAGCAATAGGGTATCTTACTTTGCCAGCTTCTCATTTTGAAAAATTTATTATCGCTTGGCTGTTTTCCTACGTGATATTTTCGCTGGTTTATACAGGTTGCTTTTATCTTATCCTGATGCTCTTGTTAAGTCTTAAGCATTGGCCTAACCAACATGTCGAAGTATTTAATGTTTTTAGGGAGCCGATGACTCTTCTTTTTATAGTTTTCACATTGCTGCATAGCATTTCTATGTGGGGGGCTATATTTTTTGAAAAGCTACATTTTATAAAAACGGCATTTTGTTTTTTCATCTCGATAGTAGTGCTTACGCTGATGAATACCTGGTTTATCGAGATACTGATAAAAAGGGAAGTGCGCCCGGCAACTCCTTTCAGCAATATTATGTTCTTTGAAAACAACAGGAACGTGACAGTAGCGGGTATAAGGCAGAACGATGTATTGGTTATATACATCATAGTTTTTGCATCGTTGATTTTGTGGGCTGCTTCGTACTACAGGCTAAAAGAAAAACAAGTTTAATGGGAATGGCTGATTATGGAATTTAAAGATAACGAAGCCATATACCTGCAAATAGCAGCCTATGTGTGCGATAATATATTATTGGATAAGTGGCCGCCCGAACAAAAGATCCCGTCAGTACGGGACCTGGCTATTGAGCTTGAAGTAAACCCGAACACGGTGATGCGTTCATACGACTTTTTACAAAAACAGGAAGTGGTTTATAATAAGCGGGGGTTGGGCCTGTTTGTAGCGCCCAATGGTTATGAAACGGTGAAACGGCTGCGTAAGGAAAATTTCCTGCAGCAAAACCTGCCCGAACTGTTCAAAAATATGTATCTGCTGGAGATTTCTGCCAAAGAGATTCAGGAAAGGTATGAAAGTTTTAAATCGGCTCATTACGGATCAACCTCAGATAAAAAGGATAATGAAAACAAGTAATAAACTAACCATAGCAGCTGTTTTATTGATATTAGTATCCCTGGTTTATTATGACCTGATGCTTAAAACGTCATATCTGAGCGGCAAGTACAAAGATCCGTTTAAAGACTTTGTTGCTTTAAATTTTAAAGATTTTAAGTCAATTAATCTTGGTTCATCAACAGCGTCTAATATTATAGTGGAGCAGGGGCCATTCAAGGTAAGAATTGAGCCCACAGCGACTCACTTTGTTAAGGTGAGTCAGCGCGACCAAACACTTCACATCGAGACTGCATTTCCCGGAAATTATCAAAATAGCCGCGCCGAATATGTGCTCATCATATCTTGCCCTAACCTTGAGAAATTTGATGCAGATTCAAAGTATATGGCCGGAGATCGGCAAGTTACGGACACTGTTGCAAGCGCTGACTTTAAGTGGAGACCAACCATAATCCGCGGATTTACGCTTGACAGTCTATTGATCACTGAAAAACACGCCGGCTCAATAGTTCTCCAGGGTAACAAGATCAAATTACTGACGGCCGTAATTGGCATAGGAGAAGGAAGCGGATCGAACATGGTTATTTTGAAGGATAACCAATTTCAAAGTGTTGATCTGAACATACTCAATAAGAGCCAGCTTCAATTGCACGAAGCTGTTATCCCCAATTTAAAATACCAATTAGCAGATAGCGCCAAACTAATAATAACCGGAGCTCTTAAAAAAACAATTAACAAAAAAATAATCCTTAAACTTTAACAAATATGAAATTACAGATAAATTCACTTTCAAAAACCTACGCCAACGG
Organism: Mucilaginibacter sp.; assembly: GCF_028288225.1. Taxonomy (GTDB): domain Bacteria; phylum Bacteroidota; class Bacteroidia; order Sphingobacteriales; family Sphingobacteriaceae; genus Mucilaginibacter. The sequence goes on along the minus strand of NZ_JAQBOC010000046.1, from coordinate 13,150 downwards.
GGTACAAGCCCTAAAAGACGTTTCACTAACCTTAAATAACGGCATGTTTGGTTTGCTTGGTCCTAATGGCGCCGGTAAATCATCACTGATGCGTACCATTGCCACATTACAGGAAGCAGATGCCGGAAGTGTTTTCTTAGACGACCTGGATGTATTAAATAATAAGACCCGGGTAAGGCAATTGTTGGGTTATTTACCCCAGGAGTTTGGAGTATATCCAAAGATCTCGGCAGAGCGCATGCTTGATCATATAGCCCAGCTTAAAGGGGTCGGTAATAAAGCGGAACGAAAAGAATTAGTATCCGCATTGCTTGATAATGTAAACCTAAGCAAAGACAGAAAAAAAAACCTCGGCACTTATTCAGGCGGCATGAAACAGCGCTTTGGGATAGCACAGGCATTAATAGGGGATCCTAAACTGATCATTGTTGATGAGCCTACCGCAGGGCTTGATCCGGCAGAACGGAACCGCTTTTATAACCTGCTGAGCCAGCTGGGTGAAAATACTATTGTAATTCTTTCAACCCATATTGTTGAAGATGTCAGTACGCTTTGCTCAAACTTCGCCATCATTTGCCAGGGTGAGGTATTGTATGCAGGTCAGCCCGATGCCGCGGTTAATGAAATGGAAGGCAAAATATTCACCAAAGCAATCGATAAAGCTGAGCTAAATTTTTACCAGGATGATTTTACAGTAATATCTACCCAATTAAAAACGGGGAAGCTTCACATTCGCATATTGCAGGATACAGATCCGGGTAAAGGCTTTGTATCAGCTATTCCCAATCTGGAAGATGTTTATTTCAGCAATATTGCAACTCGTGTAGATGTAAATACTATTTAAATTATTTAAAATCAAATAATTATGTTCTGGAAAATATTCTTTTTCGAGCTTCAAAATAAGCTCAGAAGGCCCGCGGTTTACGTTTATTTCGCGGCTGCATTTTTCTTTATGCTGTTCACTTTCGCTACCGGCTCATTGCCTGTAGGCGAAAAAGAGCACATTAACAGCCCAAGGCTGATAGCATTTGTTATGGGCTGGATCTCAATAATGATGATGCTGGTAACGTCGGCAATAATGGGGATGCCACTATATAAAGATATTGAGCACAATACCAAAGATTATTATCTCACTTATCCCATAACCAAATTCGGATACTTTTGGGGGCGATATTTTAGTGCGTTATTATTTGTGTTGATTATAGGAAGCGCGGTAATGCTTGGCGCCTTTACCGGTACCAAAATTGGCCCGCTTATGGGGTTTAGCGTTGCAGAAAGGTATGGCCCTAATCATCTGATATACTACCTGCAGCCGTTTTTAATAATCGGCGTCCCAAATCTTGTTTTTACTTCATCTGTATTTTATGGCCTTGTTGCAATCACCCGCAACATAAAGGTTATTTACAGCAGCGGTATCATCTTATTTTTAGGCTACCTGATAGCAACATTCTTTTTGGCGCATACCAATAACCATGATATAATTAACCTGGCCGATCCGTTTGCTTTTAGCGGAATGCGGATGCAGTTCATGGATGTGACTGATGAAGTAAGAAACGTTACTATGATGGCTTTTAATGGGTCACTATTATTAAATAGGATAGTATGGCCTTTATTAGGAATTGCAGTTTTAGTATTTACTTATATCAGCTTTAATTTTGAGGATTTTTTTAGCGGCAAGCGCGATAAGAGCGTTGTTAAAGATGAATTGAAAGTAAACCGGAATGCTATACGGCCACAGGTGGCAACCAGTTTTGCCGGATCATATAATATCAAAACTATTCTGAGCCTTACAAAAACCGAATTGCTGAACATTATCCGTGATAATTATTTCTGGATAATTGTGTCGTGCGGACTTTTGTTTTTAGGATTTGTGTTTTACATGGGTAATGGAAATAATTATGGCGTATCTGATTTTCCGCGTACGGTTTCTTTAATAGCAATTTTTAATGAGGTATTCCTTTTTTTCATTTTCTTTATCATTATATTTTATACCGGCGAAACCGTTCACCGCGACCGGATTACCCGTTATGCTTTTATAAATGACTCATTACCGGCGCCAAACTGGGTTTTAAATGGTTCAAAGTTGTTGAGCCTGTTGATACTCGGGTTCGGTCTTTCACTAATACCAATGGTGTTGGGTGTTGTAGTTCAGTTGATGAAGGGCTATACAACGCTTAACCTGCCTGTTTATTTAATGACTGTGTTTACGCTTGTGCTCCCCAGGTTTTTAGAAATGGTGGTGTTTTCTTATGTTATACATGTAGTGGTTAATAATAAGTTTGCCGCGCATGGCATAGGGATAACGATCTGGGTAGTAATGTTTTTTATGAATATTACTTCTATATTCAATTACAGGCCGCTTTTATATTCATACACTCCTGGCTATGAAATATCAGATATGGATGGTATAGGTCATATGGCAGGCCCTGTCGCATGGTTTAATTTATACTGGTTGCTTACAGCTGGGTTATTGATAATAGTAGCGGCACTGTTTTACTACCGGGGCATATCATCAACATTTAAAGAAAGATGGCAGCTTGTTAAAGAAAGGTTTGACAATAGAACACAAATAATGGCAGGTGCTTTATTATTATGCTTTTTGGCGGTTGGCTCTTTTATCTATTATAATGTGAGCTATTTAAATAGTTATATCACAAATTCGGAAAACGTCCAACGTGCTGTAACTTATGAACGGACTTTAAAGCCTTATGACAAGCTTCCATTACCAAAAGTAAGCGCAATGAAGCTGGCTGTAGATCTGTTCCCTGATCAGCAACGTGCGCAAACACATGGCTTTATTACTTTGGTTAATAAAACAAACAAGCCCATCAGTAAAATACTGCTTGATGCGGATGGTGTAACTGAATATACTTTGAAGACAGAGGGTAAAGAAATTACATTCACATCTCCACTGACTTTCCCAAGAGGAAAACTTAATTTTTTCAGGCCCAAACAGGATACTTCTGACTTCAGGCTATATCAGTTTAACAAGCCTTTAGTGCCCGGTGACTCGATAATAGTGGAGATCAACTCGGCGACGTTTTATAATGGTTTCGGAAATGATCTGTTTAGCCCGAATATACTCCGAAACGGTACATTTTATTCAGGAGGTTTACCTGGATTAGGCTATGACGATGATGATGAATTATACAGCCCTTATGAACGTAAACAAAATCATCTTCCGCCTAAAACTGAAGAAGAAGTTGCCCAAAATGATCCTGAAGGAATAAACAGGCTTAAAGCCGGTACTCCTGCAATGTTAGCTAAAATGGACTTTACTGTAAGCACATCTGCAGATCAAACTGCAATTGCACCGGGAGAGTTGCAAAAACAATGGAAAGCCAACGGACGAAATTATTTTCATTATGTGCAGGATAAGCCGGGTATGTATCCCCCTTATGGTATTATAAGTGCAAGATATGCTGTTTTGCATAACGTAGTTAATGTTGACAGTGGGAAAAATGTTAATGTAAACATATACTATCACCCGGAGCATAGTGCTAATATTAAACGTTTTATGAATGCTTTTAAAGATGGGTTGAGCTATTTTTCAAATGTATATGGCGATTATCCTTTTAAAGATATGAGCCTGGCAGAAACGAGTCTATATGGACCAAGGTCATCCTCTGCTACTTCGCTTGATACCTATGGTGAAAAACTTGGCTGGAATGCTGATTTTAATAACCCGGATCAACTGGACTACTGTTATTATATGGCAACACAGCAGCTTGCCCAGCAATGGTGGCGGTTCCAGGTAGCGCCAAATAACACAGTTGGCTCATTGGTGATACCAGAAGGCCTGGCCAAATACGAATCATATGTAATGGCCGAGAAGCGTTATGGCAAAAGTAATATGCGCGGCCTGCTGGTTGATCAAATGTGGGGATATCTTTATCTGCACAGCAGGGGCGAAGGGCTTGAACACCCTGTTATAAGGGCCAATGTATGGTTTGAATGGGAAAACAAAGCAGGTACAGTTTTATATGGATTAAGAGACTTGATAGGAGACGATAATATGAACGCTGCCTTACGTGAGTTTAAAAATGAATATGCATTTAAAAAACAACCTCCTTATGCAGGCAGTAATGACCTATACCGCTACCTGAAAAAACACACACCCGATTCATTGCAATATTATTTAACTGATACCTGGGAAAAGATCACCTTTTATGATAATAGGGTTGTTAGTGCAAAATCGGTTGCTGTTGGTAATAACAAATACAGGGTTACCTTAAATGTAAGCACCGGTAAATCATACATACACGGCAAAGGGAATTATGTAGATGCGCCGATGAATGATTATATTGATGTTGCTGTTTTTGCTGCACAAACCAAAGATAAAGAAGGAAGGTCGCAGGTAAACCCACTGTATATTAAAAAGCATAAGCTTACCGCAGGCAAGCATACTATTGAAATTACTGTTGATGGCAAGCCGGTAAGTGTGGGCATTGATCCCTATGGCAAGCTTGTGGATAAAATGCCGAATGATAATTTGAAAGACTTGTAATTAAGTTCATTGCTGTTTATAACAATAATTATGCAGTATTAAGTTTATAAAGTTATTTTTAGGCATGATTTATTGGCTCATTGCAGGACTGTTTATAGGTTTAATTGTTCTGGTCACCGGTCATTTCAGGTCAAGATCATTGACCAGGAAAAAGCTGGCTAACATTAGGGAAAGATGGGGTAGACCTATTGAATCCTACAGGAACTTTAAACTTATAGACAGTTATTTAAGGGCATATAATGTTGAAGCCAATATTTCTGTTGAAACAGCAGCCGACCTTGACCTTGATAGTATATTCAGTTTTATCGACCGGACTAATTCCCGGCCCGGGCAACAGCTTTTGTATAAAAGACTGCATTGTTTTGATCTCACAGATGATAGCTTTAATAACCTGGAACGACAAACTGAAGAACTAAATAAGGATAAGGGCAGGAGAGAGCACATCGAACTAAAATTATCCGAACTCAGTAATAACGACGCTTACTATCTTCCCGAACTTTTTTCTAAAAAACATAAATCTCTTTTTAACCCACTCATTGAAATTTATATAAAAATTTCACCGGTTCTTGTTATTACTTCAATTATAGCGTTAAGTATCACCGGTAGCCAGATATTTTTCTTATGGTTGCTGGCTTTACTATTATCAAATACGGCGATCCACTTTTTGAATAAGAAAAATATTTTAAAATATACCAACTCATTACCACAATTACTTAAGCTGATAAACGTAAGTCAATGGTTGGTTGATAAAGCTGTTTTTGATAAAAATGAAGCAGTTAAACAAAGTCTTGAAAAGGTTTCTAAACTGAAAAAGTCGCTTATCCTTATCAACGTTCAAAATGGCGTAATGAACGATCCGACAGATGTAACTTACGTTATTAATGAATGGTTCAAGATGCTATTTCTTATTGAGCCAATCATTTTTGTTTCTTCAATAGCAAAAGTTAATAAATACATTGATGACATTAAAATTTTATACGATGCTGTGGCAGAGGTTGATATGTGTATATCCATCCTGGCCGTAAGGGATGGTTTACCCTATTATTGTAAGCCGGATTTTAGCGGCACAGCCTCATATTTTATCCAGGATCTGTATCACCCTTTAGTTGAAAACTGTGTTGCAAATTCTATAAGCAGTGATAATAGTAAAGTGGTATTAATAACAGGGTCAAATATGTCGGGTAAAACAACTTTTATTCGCGCTATAGCGCTAAATACGCTGTTGGCTCAAACAATTCATACCTGTTGTGCAATCACATACCAGGCGCCTGCGCTGAAAATATTGACCAGCATACACATGAATGATGACATGGATGCACATAAAAGTTACTTTCAGGCCGAAGCATTATCGGTTCTGAACATCATCAATAACAGTTCGGTAAACGAAACTATTAAAAGTCTTGTTATAATTGATGAGATCTTCCGCGGAACAAATACTATTGAAAGAATTGCTGCAGCAATGTCGGTATTGACCCACCTTATTGAAAATGAAAATTTTGTTTTTGTTTCAACGCATGATCTTGAGCTTGCTGAATTGCTGGGCAATAATAATGCTGTATATTCATTTGAGGAGTTAATTAATGATACCGGACTTATATTTGACTATAAGATAAAAGCAGGGGTACTTAAAAATAAAAATGGCATCAATGTTTTGCTTCGTCTCGGTTATCCTCAAACCATTATTGATGCTGCATTTAAAGCAAGTAAGCAACTAAGAGAGAAATACGAGCTGTAAAGATTACCGGCTTAATCTTGCCTTGTATGATAAATATTTGAAGTAAGTTATTTTGAGAGGCCGGAGACCAGGCAGAGCTTTTTATTATTCTATTCGCCTCCGGTAGATTTTACAGTAGGGTCATTCAATTTATAATTCAAGCCTTTTGCTGTTTTTAAACTGTCAGCAGTAACAGTTTTTGCAATTTTAATATTATGCAGGCTCGTGTAAGTCTTTTTCCAACCTTTTGGGTCCTTTTTTGCCAGCGCAGTCGTATCTGCCTTACTGTAAAATTTGAGAATATTTTTTTTTAATGACTCTGTAAGGTTATTAAACTTTGATTCTTCTAAATTTCCAACTAATTTATTATATGTTTTATCGGCCAGATTGTATTCGCCAAAAAGGGTGGGTTTGCCTGTATCATAGTCAACATCTGGCAAATTCAGTTTGCCTGAATATAAAGCAGCAAGTGCAAGATTATAGTGTACTAAGACTGTATCGAAGCTGCGGATAAATAATGCTTCGCCTTTTGGTCCCGGGTCTTTAAAAGTTAATGCTTTCAATGGCCCCACTTTTGGTAATATTCTAATAAGGAATGCAACAAATCTTTCTGCAATAGTTCCTTTAGTCCGCGATGAGCCAAATTCTTTAATGTAGGCTTTCTTTTTCATTTTATAATGAAAAGTATGGCTATTAGCACTTGGATTGGCTTTTAATATATCATTCTTCCTTAGCTTCCACGCTGCCCGGGTCACGGTTGGCATTAAGCTCTTAACTGACCACCTATAGGTAGAAATAGCAAGATCCAAATCTCCGAATACATTATTTATATCTTCACCATAGGTTTTTAAAAAAGCCCTTTCCAAAACAGGCTTTGCAACTTCAAATCCAATAAAATCATGATATGCTTCGGGCGCATAATTGCCTTTTGCAGTTTCTAAAACGTCAAAAGATAGTTCAACCCTTTTGTGTGCGGTATGGTCTTCATCATAAGTTGCTACCGGCCCAAATTTCTTAGCTAATTTTGGGTAAACCACGGGTACTGCACAATTTGTGCCGAGTGAATGCCCATACTTATCAGCCATATAATGACATAATGAACCAAGCGCAAAAGCATATTCATTAATATTCTGCGATTCAGAAAGCAACGCCTCAACAAAGTCTCCGCTGCGGCAATAATGAGACAAATTAGTAAAATATAAACTTCCAAAAGGGAAATAACCCATATCTGCCAATAAGCATCCGCCATAAGCATAGGCATGCGCCTTTTTTAAATCATCAGCTGTAGCATTAGGGAATTTTAGCTTTAATAAAGGTTTAATGTTTTTATTCCAGCTGGCATCAATAAGTGCTTCGTGAGTTAAAACAGAATAAGCCCTCGATGAAAAAGGGATAAATAACATACAGGCAACAAACACAAATATTAACCTGTATAGCAAAGGGATCTTCATTATAATTTAGTCAGATTTATATATAAGTATTGAAAAGTAAAAAGGTTTTATAATGTTATGGAATTGTAAAAAAATAAATTCAATTATTGCAGCCCTGTTCCATTATGATTGGCGCACTAACAAAAAAGGTGATCCAAAACCGGATCACCCTTTTATTTCAATTTTTTGCTCTTTAGTTTTGAGGCTCGTCTGACGGAGTGCTCACAACTTTATAAACCCTGTTACCGCTTGTATCGGTTGTTTCCTGGTAATACACATCATCCGGAGACACATATAAAGTTTGTCCGTTAACATGTATTGTTCGGGTACCCTCAGGTAATTCATTATAAATATCGCCTAATCGCGGCATAGATCCGTTTTGGCCATCATCAACCTGGCCTTGTCCTTGCTGATTTGTTTCTAATTGGCCGTCTTTCCCTGCAATAACATACGTTTGTGTGCCATCATCTTTGGTAACCGGCTGGTAGTAAACACCATTCAGCTCGTAATATTGTTCGCCATTTATGGTTATTGGCTGAGCCTTAGCAGGCAATTGGGTAATTTCTGCTCCCAGTGGCGGTTCAACCACGGTGTATTGACTGTTATCATACTGATAGTAAAATCCGTTACTGTAGTAGTATTGTGCATCTCCCCAATAGAATGGATAATAACCATATGGTAAAAACCCTATACTAAAGCCAAGGCGGGGGTAATATAAGCTACCATAGAAACCACCATGGTAAAAGTAACCGCCACGGTATCCCCAATAGCTACGGCCTCCCCAATAGCTTGGGCCATAATAACGGCCTCTGCCGTAGTAACCTCCACGATAACCACCACGTCCATAATAGCCACCGCGTCCATAATAGCCACCGCGTGAACCTGCGTAACCACGGGCACCAACGTATCCGCGTGACCCGGCATAGCCACGGGTGCCATTTACACCAACTCTGCCACTATTAAAACGGCTGTTCCCTTGTATAGCCGGACGACCACCTCTGTATGCTGAACTGCCGCTAAAGCCTGGGCGCTGTCCGCCACTTGATCTTGGGGAAACCATGGTATGGCCTGAAAAACCTCCGGACCGTGATCCGCCTGAGATACCGGCTGAACGACCACCGCCAGAGAAACCACCACTGCTAACACGACCACCGCCGCCACCTCCACCGAAGTGACCACCACCACCACCGCCACCGCCATGACTGCCGCCTCCTCCACTTCCACCTCTATGCTGGGCACTGGCCGAAAAAGCTAAAAACAAGCACAGCAATCCGCTGAAGCTTGTGAACAATAAATATTTTAATGCCTTTTTCATGTTGATATTAATTAAACAGATTTTTCCTGCTGTTTCTTTTATAGACTGATAATGTAATAAACGGTTTAATGCTCATCTAAATTATTTGTTCAACAACTGTGCCCGCATTATTATTGACAGTTTATTTTGACATGGTATATACAAAACTGGTTCATATTTATATATTAGCGGCACTTGTATTGACGAATAAATATAAGCTGAAATTTAATTAAACATACTATGATAAAAGATACTAACTCATTAAACCAGGTAGCCGAATTCCATACTACATTTAAACACCCAATAGTACAGCAGCCTGCAATCCCTTCAAAAGAAAGGAGTGCATTGCGCATTTCTCTTTTGGCCGAAGAATTAAAGGAGTTACAACAGGCCGTTGATGACAATGATTTGGTTGAAGTTGCTGATGCCTTATGCGATCTGCAATATGTACTATCAGGCGCTATACTTGAATTTGGTCTTGGCGAAAAGTTTAAGGAATTGTTTGATGAAGTTCATCGCTCAAATATGAGCAAAGCTTGTAAATCTGTTGAAGAAGCTGACAAAACCATAGCGCATTATAAAAGTGCTGCAGATACAGAGTCATATCATAAAGAAATTGAAGGCTTGTTTTTAGTTTACCGCACTGCTGATAATAAAACTCTGAAATCTATTAATTATTCGCCTGCAGCTTTAAGTGAAATATTAAGTAAGTAACAATAAAGATTAAAAGAAAATGGCATGCTCCCGATGAGGACATGCCATTTTTATTTTAATCAAGCCTGAAATCAAAATCTCATTAGACCCTTAAAAAAGTTTTCTTTTGATATAAGTAATAAAGAAATACCCATTTTACCAGTACAAAGGTTATAGCCATTAATACTGCGCCATAAGGCTCGCCGGCTAACTGACCCAGCCATTTAAAGAAGCCATTATTGGTGTAGTTCCAGTTTATAAAATGGCCTGATAAGTATATCAGGATAGAGTTCATTCCTATCACCCTAAAGAAAAACGACCATTTCTGGTAGCCTAATACATCTATTATATAATAGAACAAAGCCATCAGCAATAAGCTTAACCCGCCAACATGCATCACAAATGAGCTTGACCAAAGGTTTTTGTTAATAGGGAAATCTAGGTTCCAGATCTGCGCTACTATAAGGAATATCACCCCCACTATTGCAAGGCGCAAGGTTTTGGCATTTTGCGATAGTGTTTTACTTTTTAACGTTAGCCCTGCCATAATGCCCAGCAAACCCGTACTTATTGCCGGGATGGTTGAGAATAAGCCTTCGGGATCATGCATATTTGGTTTACCATTCGGAAAAGGAACATATAGATGGCCGGGTAATAACGTCCGGTCCATATATGATGCAAAGTTGCCCTCCGGGGTAAGATCCCCTGGGTGAAAACCTGGCGCTGATGTGAATTTTAACAGCAGGTAATAACCTATTATAAAAAAGAAGAACCAGATCATCAGTGCATATTCCTTTGCATACAGGTAAATAATGTTCGCGAACATATAAGCCAGGCCAATACGCCCAAGCACACTGGCGAACCTGATTTCGGCAATTGGCCTTATTTGGAGGCCGTTGTTGGCTATTAAACCTAAGAGCACCAGTATCAATCCTCTTTTTATAACCCGCAAAAGCAATTGCTCGCGGCTTTTGCCTTTCTCCAGCTCGCGCCCAACAGAAAAAGGTGTTGATACGCCTGCCATGAACAGAAATAACGGGAAGATCAGGTCATAAACATGAAATCCGTTCCAGTCGGGGTGGGTAAATTGAGATGCCAGTGTGTTCCAGAAAGGAGATTGCCCATGGGTTGCCTCTTTCATTTTGTACCAGATCTCATCGGCACCCATGATCCAAAACATGTCAAATCCTCTAAGGGCATCTAATGAGAAAAGGCGGGTAGGGGCAGCGTCGAAATCGTCTGCCGGTTGTTGTTTTTTTGCTGATAAAGCCATTCCGGTTTAAATATTAGGTTAGTAACCGAAAGGTAAGTTTTTTTGGGGGAATAACAAAAAAATGGTTGATTAAGTTAGAATGAGTTGATTAAGTTAAAGCAGGTATAACTCAGTAAACCTAATCTAACTTAATCAACTCATTCAACTTTATTCCCCTCTCTTCAAGCCAAATTTTTCAATCTTGCTGTAAAGGTGACTCCGTTGGATATCAATATCATCGGCAGTTTTTGAAACATTCCAGTTGTTTTTCTCCAGCTTGAACTTGATGTATTCGCGCTCAGCAAAATCCTTGTATTCCTGGAAGTTTGTAAATTGGTCGAAATCTGTTTGCGGCGCTGTATTGCCATTTACTGCAGCAGCCGGTGATGAAGGATTGGCAAATGCTTTTACATCACCATCAGTAATGGTTTTATCGCTTAAAATTATTAAACGTTCAACCATGTTCCTTAACTCACGAATGTTGCCTGTCCAAGGTAAGGCTTTAAGTGCGTCAAGTGCTGCTTCTGAGATCTTTTTTACAGGCATGCCATAATCATTGCATATCTCATCTAAAAAGCTTTGTGTAAGCAGGGCAATATCATCCTTACGATCAGTAAGCGGTGGTACGTGGATCAATATAACGCTAATGCGGTGATAAAGGTCCATACGGAAATTACCAGCCTCAATTTCTTTTAACAGGTCCTTATTGGTTGCCGCAACAACGCGGACATCAACCTCAATCTCTTTTTCGCCGCCAACACGGGTAATTTTATTTTCCTGCAGGGCGCGTAGTACTTTTGCCTGGGTTGATGAACTCATGTCGCCAATTTCATCAAGGAAAAGTGTCCCGCCATTAGCCGACTCAAATTTACCTATCCGTTGTTTTATGGCCGATGTAAATGAACCCTTTTCGTGACCAAATAATTCACTTTCTATCAATTCCGAAGGTATTGCTGCACAGTTAACTTCAATTAAGGGTGCGTTTGAACGGTTTGATTTTTCGTGAAGCCAACGGGCAACCAGCTCTTTTCCGCTTCCGTTTGCGCCGGTAACCAACACACGTGCATCAGTAGGAGCTACACGATCAATAGTTTCTTTTATTTTTAAGATGGCCTGGGAATCGCCTAAAATTGGACGAACCTTTGAAACTCTTCTCTTTAATACTTTGGCCTCCGTAACCAGGCTTCCCCTGTCTAACGCGTTGCGAACAGTAATTAACAGGCGGTTTAAATCAGGTGGTTTTGAAATGAAGTCAAAAGCTCCTTTTTTGCTGGCTTCAATAGCAGTTTCAACCGTTCCATGGCCGGATATCATTATAAAAGGAAGATCAGGTTTTATACTAAGACCTTCAGTAAGCACTTCCATGCCATCCATGCGGTTCATTTTTATATCGCACAGCACCAGGTCATAGTCATTCTTCTTTATCAGATCTAAACCGTCAATGCCATTGTCAACGTCTTCAACTACGTAATCTTCGTATTCTAATATCTCGCGCAGGGTACTGCGTATTGCACGTTCGTCATCAATTATTAAAATTTTAGCCATGATTTATTGTAAGTTTTTCTTTTGGAAGTATGATGATGCTAAGATATATAATTGTATAGAAAAACAAACAGTTTTTTTTGAGTTGATTGAGTTTATTAAGTTGACTGGTTGATTAAGTTAAGCGGGAAGTTGAATAGCGGATTTTAGCGATTGCTTGATTACGCCGACACTAATGGCTTCTAAACCAATAGTAAAACTTAATCAACTTAATCTAACTCAATCAACCTAATCAACTAAAACAAAATAACCCCTCCCGTTTTACCGGAAGGGGGTGTATCAGCAGCAAACCTGTAAGCCGGGTTCTGTTCCATTATAAACACGCAAAGTATTGCGTATATACAGTGGCTTCTATCATTAATCTGGCCCTGCCATTGCTGACAGGTTCAATCAACCTACCCATCCTGACAAATTATCTGCCTTGCGGCAAATATATTAGGGAACGAGTAGCTCCGCTTTCAGGACCTATTTGGTTTTTCAACTCCTGAGGTTTACCGCAATCCCGGTCGCCCGGAAAAGCCGTGAGCTTTTACCTCACGTTTTCACCCTTACCACGATAAATCGTGGCGGTTTATTTTCTGTGGCACTTGCTGTCGCCGGCTGCCGGCGCCTTCCCGTTAGGAAGCAGGATTCTCTGTGTTGCCCGGACTTTCCTCCGTCCCAATATAATCGGGACAGCGATAGAACGTTTTGCAGTGCAAAAGTAAGGTTTTTAGTT
>NZ_JAQBOC010000026.1 GCF_028288225.1 Mucilaginibacter sp. | reverse complement strand
AAACGCGGGAAAGCTCGTGGAAATACGGAAGATGCAAGAAGTTTAAATACCCATTTAGACAGTATCCTGGCGAAGCTGAAACGTATCCACACCCGGCTGCTGGACAGCGAAGAAGAGATCACTGCCGACACATTGCGGAACGAGCTTGACGGCAAAGGAAAGAAATCTAAAATGTTGCTGGAGATTTTCAGCGATCACAATAAACAGATGGAATCCTTGATTGGCAGAGGCTTTGGCGCCAATACACTTAAAACCTTTAAAAGCTCTCTTAAACATGCGCGGGAATTCATCGAATGGAAATTTAAGCGCCCAGATTATGAGTTGCGAAAAGTCGATTTCAATTTTATTAAAGACTATGACTTCTATTTGCGGACGGAAAAGAATTGTATCCCTATTTCAGCTGACAAATATGTAAAGCACTTGAAAAAGATCATTCTTGTTTGCTTGGCCAACAGATGGATTGTCACCAATCCTTTTTTACATTATAAATCGACCGCGAAGCCCTCTCCAAGAACTTTTTTAACAAAGCATGAGTTGGACATTATCCGAAACAAAACATTAATTGTCGAACGCTTGAATGTAGTGCGGGATATTTTTATTTTCAGCTGCTTTACGGGGCTTGCTTATATCGATGTGCAGAAATTGACTCCGGGCGAAATAGCTCAAGGCGACGATGGCAAGTTATGGGTGTTTACTAAAAGACATAAGACGGATACCCCATCACATATTCCCTTGTTAAAAGAGGCCTTGGAAATCATAGAAAATTATAAAGACCACCCTATTTGCGTACGCAGGTCGTTGCTATTACCGGTACTGACCAACCAGCGGATGAACAGTTATCTGAAAGAAATCGGCGACTTGTGTGGAATCACCAAAACATTAACCTTTCACATGGCCCGGCACACTTTTGCCACCACGGTTACTTTATCTAATGGGGTTCCAATGGAAACTGTTTCAAAAATGCTTGGACACAATAGTATTAAGACAACGCAACATTACGTCAAGGTTCTAGATAGCAAAACAAGTGAGGACATGCAGAAGCTTGAAGAACGGCTATATGATAAGGCTATACCTGCCAGCAACATTGAGCCTGCTGAGCCGGAACAAATTGAAATGGGACGCGTGGTCAGCATGTTTCGTTAAGACACACACGAACGGCTATCATACTAGAAATTAAATTTTTAACGATTCAATTGACAAATATTGTACAATATTGGTTAAGATAGTAATTTTAAATATCTTTGTGTGATGCAGGAGCAAACAGATCAAAACAGGCGCGTATTGGTAGTCCGGTGGAAAAAACTGGCTGACAATAGTATGGAAGTATTTTCCAGCCTGAAAAATTTCTGTGAAAATCATACCGCTTATAACTATAACACACTGAATAATTACCTGTCAAAGAAAAAGATCCCGTTTGAAAATGACGAAATCCGCATCGAAAGAAAGCCAGTGCAACAACGCTCCGCTAAACCCGACCTGCCGAAGCATTTATTCTGGGAGTTCGACTATGATAAAATGGACTGGCAGCGGAGTTACCGGACTGTTATAGAACGTGTCATTGAAAGGGGGCTACCGGCAGAATGGGAAACAATGATCAGCTTTTACGGCAGGAACCGTGTAATTAGTGCATTAACAGAAGATATACCTTATTTAACCAACCATGGCATGGATGCCGCTTGTACCTATTTTCAGTTGAGTAAAACTCAACTCAAATGCTACACACGGAAACAGTTACGCCAGGAACACTGGAATTGATCCATCGTTTGATGGATGATGATAAATTAAAACAATTTTATTTGGTAGGCGGCACCGCGCTGTCATTAATGCTTGGGCACCGGTTGTCCATAGATATTGATCTTTTTACGGCTGATAATTTTAATGGTTTGGAATTGGCTAAGCATTTAAACGATAATTACGGCGCAACTATCTTAAATGCGCGCAACAATTTTTTAACCGGTCATATCAATGGAGTAAGGCTGGATATGTTATTGCACAACTATCCTCACATAAATCCAGTGCTCGATCCTGAAGGTATCCGAATGCTCGGCTTGGAAGATATCGCCGCCATGAAGATCAACGCTATCGTAGGCAATGGTACACGGCTAAAGGATTACGTGGATATACGTTACCTATTGAAAGAAATATCCTATCAGCAGATCGTCGAGGCCTACTCAACTAAATATCCTAATACGGATAGCCATCAAGTGCGGATGTCATTGCTCCATTACCATGACATAGATTTTACAGCGGAAATTCTGCTTATCAATGATAAATTTAAATGGCCGGTTATCGAAAAGTCGATCAAAGCTGCCATTTCTGAACATGAACTCATTTTAAAAAAGAACTTAACCCAAAATATTAAACGCGGACCTAAAAAAGGCTTCGGTCGAAGGATGTAGTTCGATATACAGGTAGGCTAGCGGTGCCGGTGGCGAGTAGGGCAACTCATATTCTCCGGTTGAGCAAACGAAAGCGCTTTATAAGTGCCGGAGGATTTATTTATTATCCTTTACCGTGCTGATATTCAATATTTTAAATAGGTTGTATTTCTCAACTCACCGAATTACTCACCACTTTTAATTTACCTTGGTATAGCTGCAAATGGTATATTACAAATATACAAAAAATGCATTTGTTACACGTTATTATTTACATTGTGTTGCGCTTTAGTTGACATTTGCGTTCCCATTTATGAACATTTGAATCACTTAGTTTAAGTCTTAGTAAGCTAATTTTGTTCCATCAAATCCTCAAAAGATTGTCTGATTAACATTGCCAATATGTTGCAGTGTAAATTCAAATAATCAATTGTAATATTATAAACCAATTCTAATAACTTGTTATGCTAAAACGCGTACTCATTTGTACTTCCATTGTTTTTTTCTGGTTCAATTGTTATTCAGACTAATGCCCAAAGCGCTGCGATTCTCTTTCGGCAAAAATACTTCTGATTTTAGCTGTAAACCTAATTGTTCTTTTTCGGGCAATATGCTTGGACAGGGCGATGGCTTAAATAAATACCTATATAGCCCGCACCCTATTGCTGAAGCGACAAGGAATACAGCATTACAACAACTCCAAGCGACGCATAAACCGGCCTGGTACAACAGACTTTTTAAAATATTGACTTCTCTATATGAAACATTTAGGTTTTTTTAAATAAGAAAATGGACAGAAAACGATTATACGTTCACATTTCAACTAAAATTGGATATATAAATCTTTAAAAGAAGGTGTAGGAAAGAGAAAATATAAATTTATATTTTCAGTACTTATTATTTATCAACAGTATTAACATTTGTTATTAGCTGTATGTGAGTAACTTATGTTCTCATATTCCTTTTGGGTATATTTTCCATTTATTATTATTACAAAATAATATCACGGAGTACATTAGTCCTTCTCTTAAACTTTATCATATGCCATCAACATCAATGTCCCGGAGGGATTTTTTGAAGAATTCAACCATTTTTGGCGTTTCGGTTAGCCCGGTGATCAAACCGCTTTCGCGGCTTTTTGGAATAAAAGAAAGCCAGGCTCATAAGTTAATTGACTTTGGGCTTCGTTTGATCAAGCCCGAGAGCTTACTGAGCCTCGAATTTTATTTTATTAATGTTGATTTTCGGGAAGGGTGTCTTTTTAGTAAGACCAGGCTGTTGTCCATTTATGAGCAGCCTCCGAGTTATATGATTGTAAGATTACCGCAGCAGCATATTGCTGAACAAGCTTATGACACTTCGACCAAAGATTGTGGTTGTAAATTTCTGGATACAGATTCTCCGGACAAAGACTGGATAGCAAAAGTGGTTATTTCCGGCTATAGCTACATTGTTTTTCAATTGTTGCAGGACCGGATCGATAAAAAGCTCAAAATTCCGGTTACAGAAAAGGATTTGTTCGATTGGAACAACGAAGATCGTTACCACCTGGTCATCAGACAAAATCTCAACGAATCATTATTCAATATTAAAATCGAGTCTGAAGCTGGCAAATATTATGAAAATACCTATCCATTAAATTATAAAAAAAGCGGCACGTCCTATACCTATGACATTAACCGCTTCCCTAAAGCTTACGGCGATCCTATTACTGCGATTGAAGCGCCCTGGCGCCTGATTATAAGCCCAAAACTTCCCGATCCGAGACAGTTCAGGTTCAAATGGATATTCACGAATGAAAGTAGCCCGGGCGATACCTCTGCGGAATTGTGGATGGCGACTTTAACGGTAGAACCCCGGCCAGTCATTCAGGCGGCATCATCTATTATAGGCGATGACCGAAAAGCTGATCAGAATGCGGATCAAATATTCTCAAACCTGAACTTAATGTTCATTGGTTCACCGGACCACCCGAATCATAACATTAATGCAGATGATTATTTTCAGAATGATGTGCTTGGTCCGCAATATAAGGTGCTTCCCTATTCGGTAAACCGTTATGCCTTAGTTGAGCTTTATATTAAATATAAACTGCTCGCACATAGTAATAATATTTCTTTTTCTCCATTGGGCATCAGCGCTTATATAGAATTTAAGAATACCAGGATAAACGATACCGTTCAGGACGGATTCCTGCCGAAAAAAATCGATTTATATTCTTATAAACACTTGATCTCTTTTGGAAGGGACGAGGGCGTGGAGGTTACTGAACTGATTTTGGAAAAGGAATCCGGGCTGAAAATGTTACTGATCCTGACGACAAAGCGTCGTACAAAGGATGGGATTTCTTACCTGGATTACCGTGAATATATTAAGCCTCTGGAAATTGAAAAGGATTATACCAGCCATGTCGACGGAGAAGGTATTTCAAAATTCCGCTCACCGTTCAAAAAGATCCGTTTCCTGGAAAAAGATCCAAGGCGGATATGCAGCATCGGCAACGACACCGTTTATACCGCGGCAAATTCGAACCTGAAGGCACTGACAAATGGTAAAGTCCGTCAGGGGATTTTTTATCCGTTAACCTCAGACGCAAAAGGGAATTATGTTCCACTGACTTTTCAGATGGAGATCACAGATTGGCATGATCATGTTTTTACAATCCGTAAAAAAATTCAGGCAATAACCTTCGGAACAAATGACCGTATCGAAGCAGGGGATGGTATTACGCTCGCCGATATTTATGAGTTCTTTGACAACGATAATAGTGGGGGAACAGTATCTGTTCAGCAATATGAAGCGATCAATACTGCGCTGAACAATAATTACCAAACCTTAGTCACAGATGTCCGGAATTTCGCGCAGGGAACGCCTGCTACCGGCGAACATACCTTTTTTGATAAAACCGTAGCGCAAATTATTGAGCTCAAAAGTTTGCTGCCCAGCGGCAGTCTGGGTGAGGTCATCAATTCGCGGAAAAATGACCTGGTCGCGCTATTAGTGAATAAGCGTAACCAATTTAAAAAGATCATTCAGGATAAGATCAATATGATCACACTTGATACGCAGGAATATTTGAATAGTTACACTGCCGTGCTTGAGGCAGCGACCGCGGCGGAAAAGGATGTGCAGGATAAAATTACGGCGCTGAAATTGCAGATTGATACAGATACACAAAATTTATCCGCAGGTATAAAAACTCAGCTTGACGATCTGGCTGCTCACCGTGACAAGATAAAACCAATTCAGAAAGAATTCAAAAGCGCCCAGGGCTTAATTGACGATACAACGGCTGATCTTAACAAAGCAAACAGTGACCTGGCGAATATTGATCCGAGTGACACTGACGCAATCGCCAGGCAAAAAGCTAAGATCAAGGCGTTTCAGGATTTGTTGCAAAATTATAGGGCTGCGGGTAAGGCATTACTGCTTCAACACGAAGACGAGCTTGCTGCGGAGGCACTTGGCGGCTATACTAATATCACGAAGCTACTAAACAGTATTAACACCAAGCTTGCGCAACTCCAGGCCCAGATTAATAAACTGCAGACGCAGATCGATGCCATAAAAGCGCAAGTTCAGGCAAGGTACCAGGACCAGCTGGACTTATTGGACAGACTTTTAATAGAAGCCGGCGACAAAGTTGATGCAGCCACAGTCCAAGTCAGCAACAATGTCAACTACATCGTTAAATCGGTGAAGTCTTCTTCTTACCTGCTTATAGTGGAATACCTGGAAAAATGGTTTGACAGCTTAAAAAGTGATTTTGAAAATAAAGAAAAAGACTACCACAGGGATATTGATACCGGTGTAGGAAATTTATTTGATCCCAGCCGTGATACGGAGGTTCAGGCTTCGCTGAAGGCGATACTTGATCTGAAAACCAATTTACCAAAAATAGATATTATAGACATTGACGGAAAGGCCGTTGTTGATTTACATGGTGCCCCGGTGAAATTTGATCTGACACCCGTCCTCTCAGATTACCTTGACGGACTTATTTCAGCTGTCAAGCTGCTTTTCTTTGATTTTACTTACCGTTACTTGCGTCCGTTAGCTGATTATGATAAAGAGCTGTTCAATGATATTAAAGGTTTCAGGGACAGGTTCAAAATCGATGTGCTTGGTAAAATAAACGATCTTAAAGCGGCTGAAAGAAGTATCACTAACGCTATTTATACATACCGGAGCAAAATCGGTTATGCAGTAAACAAATTTGAGGATGAACTTGAGGAAATTAATGGCTCATTGTCCGCGCTGGAGACGGATTTTTTTGTATTAAAAGGTGAACTCAGAACGATGGTCAATAAAAGCGCGCTGATCGATTTCTTTCACCAATATTCAAGTATGCCGCAAATGAAACATGCAGAGGTCTATGTTTCGGGCATTTCCAAGCTGGTCAACCAGGAGATCGCCGTAGGCATGAACTATGCAGATGATTATATCGCCAGTCAGAAGGATCTGTATAATCTAAATATTGAAAAAAATGCAACGCGGGTATTTGCCGAGATCAAAGAGTTTTCAAAGAACGAAATCAAAAGCGTGATCCGGAAGCTTTCTCCGGATTTTGGCGGACTCATTAATCCAGAGCTGGCCGTGGACTTTTTATCATATTTGAGAGATCCACGAAAGGTCGGAGAACATTTGCTTAAACAATTACCTGCAGATTTACAAGACAGAATTGCTGCTTCAGAGAAGGAGATAGATCTGCTTAAGGGACAAGTGGCCCAAACGAGAGCACAAATCAACGCAGCTGTAAATGCTACAAAGCAGCAGTTGCAGCAATATAAGGATCAGCTTCAGCAACAAATTAACGCATATAAAGATGCTTTGAATGCTACGCCCCTGGTCAAAGACCTTGTGCTCATCGGCAGCGAAGCAAAGTCCTATTATGATGAAGCCAAATCTTTTAGTCCCGACGCGTATTTCAAAAACCTGGAAGCTAAAATATTCGGAACTATTTATTTAAATCAAATTCTGGGTATTGATTTCGAGCTGCCAAAACTTTCTCCAGGCAAGGATGAGATTACTTATAATTTTATTACTAATAAGATCCAATCTAAGGACTTTGATTTTTTTCGCTTTGTAGCAGAAAGTGATACCCAAATACAGGTTTATTTTTCTAAGAGCCTAAAAGCAGCGGGCGTTTATAATTCGTTTACCAGGCTGAGTAATTTCCGGCTGGTTATACGTTTGGTTTCGGAGGATGTGTTGCTGATTAAGTTCAGGGAATTCAGGATCGGTTCCAGTAACACGCAGTCCCGACAGATTGTTGCCAAACTGGATGGTGTTGCTTTTGGGGGACCATTGGACTTTTTTGGCAAACTGGCAGAAAAACTTCAGTTGCCAGGAACCGGCTTGAGAATAAAGCCATCAGCAAATCAACTGGAAATTGGCTACGGTTTCCCTTTGCCGAGCATCAGTGCGCCCGGCTTCAATTTTGCAAATATCAAATTTAATGTTGGCGTCATTATCCCTTTCGCCACCAGCGCCTCGCTCACTGCGCTTAAGCTCGTCGCAGGCATTAACGCGGAAGATGATAAATTCCTGGTCTCCGTCGGTATTTTCGGAGGGGCCGGATATTTCAATATTGAAGCTTATCCGGACAGCCTCGAGAGTATCAACGCGGGTGTTGCCTTCGGCGGGTATTTTGGTATTAACCTGGGGATCGCTTCTGGCTATGTATTCCTTTTTGCCGGGATCAGCCTAAGTTACGCCCGGTCAGGAAACATGACGCTGGTGGGCTATCTGATTTGTGAGGGTGGGGTTACCGTTTTTGGATTTATATCCATTTATCTTACTGTAATGCTGTCCATGACTTATCAGCGTATCGATGGTCAGGCAGCCCTGTACGGATCAGCATCGCTGAGGTATTCGATAAAAATAGGTTTCTTCAAAAAATCATTTGAAATCAGCTTCAGCAAGACATTTGTCGGCGCAAAGGGTGCAAGTATTGGCGAGCAGCAAAATTCCGCCTACCTGTACAACAAACAAACCCAGGTATACTACGCAAGCACAGAAAAAGACCCTGCCGAATACGCCAGTTACCAACTTAATTATTTACAGGACGAAACGATTCCTGAAAGCAACAAGGACGAGCACTCAGCGCTGTTTGAACATATCTACAGCGACCAGGACTGGAAATTTTATTATAACGCATTTGACTTATAAATTTTATGGGGAAAAATATCAAAATCATTTGTTCGCTTGTGCCGAACGGCAAAGTTCCCGGAAACAATAACCTGGGGAGGTTTTCATTATTCCTGTCGCCACGCCTGCCAGATGACGGTAAATTAAATCAATATTATGAAATATTGAACTGGCCAATGTTTTCCGACTTTTTCAAAAAGAATTTAAAGCTAAGTTTAAAGCTCGGCAAGATCGATTATGACGGAGTGCAAAAGACTTATCACCAGTCAGGAAATAGCAAATATGCTGCTATAAACTATGATGATTCATTCCTGTCCAATATAGCAGTGAGCAATCCTCGTATACGGGATGGACAATTTATCTGGAGCAGCTTATTTAAGCCAGATACGCCAGTGCAGGAATGGGTTTTGGATGAAGGTTGGTACCATGATAAAGTCGTTTACCTGAACGTCTCAAGAAAAACAGAAAGGGCAGCCGGTGCCACGGCCGCAGATATTCCGCCTCAAATTAGTTCTGCTGAGAGCAATGTTGCTGCCCAGGCCCATGATGATATGAGCGCTAACCTGCTTTATCAGGATGAAATACGGTACAAAAATAAAGCGAATCAGGAATTCCATAAAAAGATATCGATCCTTGCCGATTATCCGCATTTGCTTCGAAGCACCGGATGGATCGTCGATTTCACTGTTGATTTGAGTTTGATCGGAGATCATAATATTTTAAAATTGTATGGCCTGGAACTGCCGGATAATTTGGAAGACGAAAAATGGCAGCTTTTTGCAGATGCGATCGATTTTAAGACGCCCTGGACCTATTTTGACGGTGAATCTTTTTCCTATAAATACGCGGAGAAATATAAAGACCACTATTTTGACATTAAAGATGGTTATATCCTGCCGGGAAGTGCGAGCTATAACATTTCCGCCGAGCAGTACCGCCGAAGCGGAAAGGTGAAAAAAATCAGCGATCAAACCAAAGATCTTTCCAGTAGTAATTCCTCGCAACTAAATGCGGCGGATTATACAAATTACCAAACTTACCTTGATAAACAGTCTCAGCAGGGCGAAGACACTTCCGAAGGCATCCAGCTTTCATTAACCGCGATCGGGGCTTCACCGGCTGGCATGGTTTTGAATAACCAGCCCGGCAGTGATCAGATTTTAGAGCTTCCGGATTCAGAAGCATTGACGCTGAATAACGTTGACGTCAAAGCCCTGAATATAGACCAATATATTTTATTCGGTCACCAGATCGATTCCGGATATATTGTGGAAGTTAGCCCGGATAACGCGACAAAGTTTCACTCTTTGAGTGAAAGGATCGCCGATTATACAGTTGACGCATCACCCTCATTCGCTAAAAATAAGACCGAATTTATATTGAGAGATTTTTACGATCAGGCGGCGATTTCTGAAGTTGCCGTGGCGGGTAAAACCGGCAGAATTTATTTCTCAGAAGACATTTGCCGTTGGAACAACTGGAGCCTGGTCTGCCAGCAAAGCGGAACCCACCCGGCAGATGCGACCGCCAATGACAAGTATTTTGAGTATAACGACCTTGAGCTTTCAAACATCAGGCCGAAGCCGGGTTCATTGCTGCCAATGCGTTTTGGAAAGCGTTATAATTTCAGGATAAAGGTGGTCGACATTTGCGGAAACGCCGCCCCGTTTGAACCTGCGCGCGAGACACCGGCTGCCCTTATTAAAGCGGATAAATATGCCCGCCTGGAGCAAATCAAAGCGCCGGAGCTTTACAACGCCCAACGTATTTTTGAATGTGATTTTTTCAAGCATAACGAACCGCCATTGCTCAAACCAGCATTCACAGGCGAACAATTAGATTTGATGGCCATCAGGTCAGTCACCGGTGCACCTGTCAAACTGAAGTCTCAGAATGAACAAACAGAGCGTGCTTTGTGCCCGCAGCGTGTTCATTATTCCCTCGCTGAAAATCACGGGGTTTTCGATGATAACTGGAAGGATAAAAAGCATCAGGCAACCGTATTTCAGCGCGCCGCCTATCGGGTCAAGGACAGTAGTCATGAAGTTTTTGAGACGGGTACCATTATTCCATTTCTGACGGATCCCGCAGTATCTGGTTTACATTTTAAGGTCGAAACCCTGAGTACAGGGAACGATACGGTGGCAGCTGCTGATCCGCTTCCCGAGCTAAAAATAAATTTCCATCAGGATGACACGTATCTTTCTAAAAGGTTTTTGTCCTTACGACTGGAGGAAGGTGATAACAAGTTTAAGCCTACTGAAAACGCAACTGTTATATTTGGATTGGAAAAGACGGCCGTGGCTGTTATGTCGGTAACGCCTATTTTCGACAGCAAGGGTTTTGGGAATATCTTTAATGCAGATCCGGTAGTAACAGCAAGACTTATAACCTTAGTTCACGCGGTTAGTGAGCCATATTTATTTAAAAGTCCTACTACCCTGACGCTGGAAGTCCTGGACCGCACGCCGTTTATTACAAATGACGAAAACGTTAAAGTCAAATTTAACAATACCTTTTATAATCCGGTGGAAGTGTTCCCTGTATCTTCCTGTGCGGAAATTAAACTGCGTGCCAGGTATGATCGGATAGTAATCGACAAAACCCATCCCGATGGTTTTGTAAAGGAAGCTATCAATGTATTTACTGACTTTAGTAACGTAAAAGATTCAGATACGGCTTTGTTGCCTGCACTGAATCAGTCATCCAATTCCGTCGCAGCGTTTTGCACACTTAACAATGATCTTCAGCATTCTTTTGGCGATACCCTTTATCACAAGGTAGACTATTTCCTGGATGGCTCCTCGAGGTTCACTCATTTCTATCCGGAAGCAAATACAAACGATTTTATCTATACACAAACTGCAGGGCAAAAAATTATTAAAAATTCTAAAAAGATGAAGGCGCCTGAAATATTTTCCATCGTACCGCTTTTGGAATGGAATAACACTTTAGTGAGCCAGGAACGCCGCAATACAAAGTTTCGGGTGTATTTCGAAGGAATCTGGTACGAATCGGGTGCGGAGGAAAAGTTGGCAGTCATCTATATGAATGACAAAACCGGCGCAGTGCCAGATGAACTGCAAAATCTGGTGTCTTCTTATGGAAAAGACCCTTCAAATAGTTCGAACCGTACCTCCGGGCTTACAGACAATTTCTTTGAACCAGGGCAAATTATTCAAAATGTCAACTACGAACTGTTCAATATTGAACCAAAAACTGCGGTTGATATGACCGTTCACGATGGAGCCAACTTTGCCGGAAAGATCAATGCCGCAATCTTTGATGTCCACTATGACATCCGGCAGCAACGCTTTTACGCGGACATAGCTTTAAATTTCCCGGATAACGATCTTCAAACTAACTATATGCCATTTCTGAAATTTGCCGTGGCAAAATATCAGGAGCATTCTATCGTACAACCGGATTATTATGACTTTCGCTTCTCGTCCGTCAATATGACACCACAGGTTCAGCAGTTACCTTATCGTAAAATAACCATAAAGATGCCAGCTTATGCAATCACCGGACCCGTACGTGCACCTGCACCCATCGCTGGCCGGGCCGGAAACAAGATTTTTGACGCGTTAAGTGAATTTTATGTGATTTACCAGGCTGCCCATTACCGCGCACCGGTTATCGTACAGGATTACCAGCATGAGGTTGAGACAAACATGGAAATCGCGTTAAAACTAAGTGGCCATGCGTCAGCCCTTCATCCTGAGAAAGGCCGACTTCCGGATAATATCGACTTTTATTATTTGGAAGAATATGAATTGTACGATGTACTGGATTCCAATGGTCAGACGATGTTTGAATCGATCGACGATGGTGCACAAGGATATAATCCGCGGGATGATATCAGAAAACGTTTAATTTCTTCTTTTAAAATTAAAAAACAATAGCGATGAACAACAACTTCAAAAAAATGAAATGGATCTATTTGTGGATAGCCTTAGCAGCGATCACGTTAAATAGTTTTTGTGTGCCGGAAATTTTCGATCAGCGTCATGCTTTAAAAAAGCACAAAAAAGCGGAAGATTTCAAGGTGACGGTATTCCGGCAATATCCAAACAACAAATGCACCTCCGGCTACTTAGCAGTAAATGGTAACATCATTTGTTATACATTGGAAAAGCCATGGATCGACAATATCAATAACATAAGCTCGATACCGGAGGGAACCTACGGCGGCATTTTACGATATGATCATAGTGATCATTGGCGAATAGAATTAGTTGGCGTGCCAAACCGTCCTAATATTCAAATACACATCGGCAACGTGCTCGATGACACAAAAGGGTGCATTTTGGTAGGCACCGCTTTAGGCCCGGACCTGTGTTCCATAAAAGGCGGGACTTCCGCGCCTGCTTATGCAAAGTTGAAAAACGCATTTTATGGCACCGATAATCCGACCTCGACTCCGGATAAAAATATTTCCGTGGAAATTGTAGGGCATTAGCAGATCAACACATGAGCATTATAATAATCGACCCAGGCCACGGTGGCACTGCCAATATCGGCGGTTCCGATGCCAACCACGCCGTAGGACCGGCCGGAACAAAAGAAAAGGATCTCACACTGATCATCGCGGTCAAGGTTGCAGAAAAGCTGACTGACGGCGGCTATACTGTCGTACTCACGCGTAATAACGACTCAAATCTTAGTCTAAGAGACCGGGCAACCGTCGGAAATGATAATCAAGCCAGTGTATTTGTATCTATCCATTTTAACGGTTTTAATAACCCGACTACCCAAGGGACAGAAACATGGGTTTATACAGGAGCATCCTCCGATTCGATCTTATTAGCGACTTCTTTATTATTGCAACTGGTAAATGCAACAGGTTATTCCAATAGAGGGGTACGGTCTATGAAGTTAGGCGTACTTAGCCCAAGCTATCAGTATTTTTCAACCGCTGCCAGTTTGGTAGAAATTAGTTTTCTGACAGATCCTAACGAAGAACAGCGTTTATTGACCTCCGCTTACCAGGATTCCCTTGCGGGAGCGATCTACCAGGCAATCGTAGACTATCTGGTAAGCGCCAGCAGCATATCACCTGATACACCTGTAGCGAACGCGGACCCAGGCGGCGACGGAGATGCATGAATATTGGTCAGTGCTAAAATTAGGAGATTAAGTTTTTATTTCGCTAACTTTATGGATTGATTAAATTGAGATGTCTGGTTATAAGGAACTTAGGGACGGGAGTTGGTCGCTTTACTGAAGGCGGAAGGACCTCGCGTTCACGGAGCTAAACCCCAAAGCTTCTAAATTGGCAAACTATTAATAAATTACAGATTATACCGTCTCGCATATATGATGTACGAAAATTAGACGTTATAAATGTTCTAAGACATATCTATAATTCACCAAAGGTATAATTATATCCCTTTTTTGCCAAGACAAATATTGAATAGAATCTTATAGCATTGACCATATTCACCGCGGTCGCGAAGATAACCCACGCCGAAATCAAACGTCAAGGGTATACAAGCGGGCCGTTTTTTCCGCTTCCAGCGGCAGGGCTTGACATTTGATCCGGCTAAGCGCTGTTTGTTGCTTAAGTCTTGAATAAGTATGGGGCGATCATTGAATAACCTAAACCTTTTTTAATTGTTACATACAAGTAACATGACGCTAAAGCAGCCGTCAATTAAACCGGCTCAATTGTTTTTAGGTTGATTAGGAAGGCTTTCATTTTTAAAATGTCATTGACAAATAGACAATCTACGTTCAATAAAGAGTCATTCGTGGCGTCATTTTTTGAACTGATATAAAGGACTGGAAATCAGTTAATTTTAACTAAGGTTCGAGTTCCGTCCACAGCACGGATCAGATGTGGGACGTTAGGCAAAAAAATTTTATTCCATTAAGAACAATCCGAGGCACATTTTAAAAATAATTCTTAACTTTGAATATAACATTTACAGCCAGGGCCTATGAAACACTGGTGAGTTTTTGAAGTAAAAACAGGCAAAATCAGCCTTTAAAGCATATAGACCGATGGAGTTCGATTCTCGTCGGGACCACTTCACGGGAAAGGAGCGATAATTTCGCATCTTTCCCGTTTATATTTTCACGTAATCCATTGTTAATGTAGTATATTAGACGAGCTGCTTCACTCAAACGAGTAGTTCGATATTTTTCCCCATCGAAACGCAACTTTTCTCGAAAAATCAAACCAAAACCTTCCTTTTTAGATGCACATCACCGTCAGAATAGAACCTTTTTAAGTTAGAAAGTGATTCTATGGCCTTATCTTATTCGGCTACTATATTCTTTTTACCCCATTCTGCCAATAGCTGCATCACATCGTTGAGCGACATTCCCTTTTCAGTGAGGGTATACTCCACCTTTGGCGGGACTTCGGCATATACCTTCCGATTGATGATACCGTCAGCCTCCAGTTCCTTTAAATGCCTGGATAAAACCTTTAATGCTATACCTTGAATGGCTTTATGCAGCTCACCAAATCGCTTGGGGCCTGATAATAACATCCAGATAATAACTGGTTTCCACTTGCCGCTTATGATACTGATTGATCCTATTATTGAGCAATCACAATCCGGCTCTACTTTTTTTTCAATTATTTTTTCTGCTAACATGTTTATAATGAGCGTTACTGTCTTAAATGTCAATACTTGACAAATGTGCCATTACTTGACAAAAGTAAAGTTATGGAATAGTTTTGTTAAAAAAAGTGAACATGAAAATATTAATTATAGGTGCAACGGGTACCATCGGAAAACACGTAGCCGCAGCATTACAAAAAGATCATGAAGTAATTAAGGCAGGTTCAAAAAGTGCTGACATACAGGTAAATATATCGTCAACCGAGTCGATAGAAAACTTTTACAAACAGGTCGGAAAATTTGACGCCTTAATTTGCGCTGCCGGGGACGCACAGTTCGGGCCTTTAGCAACTATGAAGGATGCTGATTTCAGGATTGGCGTTAACAGTAAATTGATGGGCCAGGTTAACCTGGTATTGATCGGCCAGCATTACATTAATCCGAAAGGGTCGTTTACTTTAACATCAGGTGCATTAGCCGATGACCCGATTCTAATGGGTGCAAACATTAGTACGATGAATGGAGCGATTAATGGATTTGTGAAGGGTGCAGCAATAGAGCTTGCACACGGAGTGCGTATCAATGCGGTCGGTCCTGATATTGTTGAAGAATCTATGGCCTATTTTTCCTATTTCCCGGGACACGTTCCTGTCACCATGAGCAGGGTTACACAGGCTTATATAAAAAGTGTGTTGGGCGGACAAACCGGTCAAATCTATAAGGTTTTGTAATAGATACTTAAAAATTAAGAAATAAAATAAAATGGTTTGTATTTAATAAATGAATCACAAACAAGTAAAATAAAAACTATGAAAATACTCATTATAGGGGCCACTGGCAGAACTGGTCGCCTTATCGTTGAAGAGGCACTAAAGCAAGGCTATGATTTAAATGTTTTGGTGCGGGATAAAAATAAAATGCCCTTTAATTCAAAATCAATTAAAATATATCAGGGAACACCTGCCCGCCGAGCAGATTTAGCGGCTGCAATGCAAGGGTGTGATCTGATAATAAGTGCTTTGAGTATCGCCAGAGCCTCAGATGCTCCCTGGTCTAAATTGATAACACCTGAATATTTTATATCTGAAAGCATGAAAAATGTGATTGCCGAAGCGGGTCAACAAAACCTAAAACGGTTAATTACAATCTCTGCGTGGGGTGTTGGGGAAACCAAAAAGGAGATTCCTTTTTGGCTCAGATGGTTAATTAACTATACCAACCTCCGCCCTGTCTATGCGGAACACGAATCGCAGGAAAAACTATTGGCGGCTTCAAACTTAAGGTGGACGGCTGTAAGGCCTGTTGCCTTAAATGACTCCAAAAAGATAAAAACTTTAAAGATGAGTTTTAATAACTTCCCAAAACCAAGTTTATACATCAGCAGGCAAAGCGTAGCTAAATTCATGGTTGATATAGTAAAATCCGATAAGTACGATATGAAAAGCCCAACTATTTCTGAAAATTAATATGGCTGGGAAGTGTTTAATGATCCAACTTACAAAAGGTCTTACCGGTGGTAAACCTACAAAGGGCAGCACCCTGCATCACTAACTAAGGACCTGGGTTAGTGAAAAAATTAGCAGAACATCAAAGGGTTTCCACCCTATTTTTTGTCATAAAACATATAAGTACAAAATTAGCATAGTATGAAAGCAGTAAAAGTAATTGGATTTATTCTACTCGGATTGGTGGTAGCAGTGGCTGCCGCCGGCACTTATGTAAAGGTAGCATTACCAGACACAGGCGCAGCGCCTCAAATTAAAATAGAACGCACAGCAGAACGAATAAAGCGCGGCGATTATTTAGCCAACCACGTTTCTGTTTGTATGGACTGCCACAGCACCAAAGACGAGAGTTTGTACGGAGGCCCGGTGGTGGGCAGCTTTGGGGCTGGAGGTGAAAAGTTTGATCAGCAGATGGGCCTTCCCGGCAAGTTTTACGCATCTAACATAACCCCTTATAAATTACGCAGTTGGACAGATGGCGAAATATTCAGGGCACTAACTACCGGGGAAAACAAATTTGGCAAAGCCATCTTTCCACTAATGCCCTGGGATCATATAGGGCAGATGGATAAAGAGGACGTGTATAGCATTATTGCTTATTTGCGTTCAATTCCCGCAATTAAAAAAGACATACCGGCGTCAGAAATTGACTTCCCGGTCAATTTCATTATTAATACCATGCCGCATAAGGCAAATTTGGGTAAGCTGCCATCAGAAACTGATACCGTCAAGTATGGCGCTTACCTTGTTAACGCAGCGGCTTGTATAGATTGTCATAGTAAAAGATCTCACGGGGACATAATACTCGGGACAGAGTTTGGTGGTGGAATGGAATTTAAACAGCAGGGAGGTATTATACATTCTGCAAATATCACACCAGATAAACTAACCGGCATAGGATCATGGAGTAAAGATATATTCATCCGACGATTTAAAAGCTTTGAAGGTAAAGAAAAGCAAGCGGCTAAACTTAACCCCGGCGATCCACAAATACCAATGCCATGGTATTTGTATGCTGGAATGAAGACCAACGATCTTGCAGCAATCTATGCTTATTTAAGAACTGTTAAACCGATCAACAATCAGGTTATTGCATTTCAGAAGTTTTGAAAGCTTGTGAACGCGCTCTGCCAAATGTGATTTTCTGCATACAATGAGGTTGTTGCGTATTTATATAATGTTGTTTAATCTGGAAATTCCGAAGGCATTGACCATGCAATTCCGTGCGCTATGTTCTTTGTATTGTGTAAATGAACATTTCAAAATGTACTTGAGTGTTAGGCAGTAAGCATAATCAAAGTGTTGAAGAATACATTGGTCGATTTTCCGGAATGAGTGATCAAAGGCTTCATATTCAGTACACATGGGATTTATAGACAAATCCGATGGAGGCTCCTCGATTTCGAGGAGCCTTTTTTCTTTGATTTCAAGCAATTATGAGCGAAGCCTGGATTTAGTGGGTGTTCGACACAGCCCATCTTTATATATGAGAGGATGTGTGCTTGACTAACCAACATCAATCTTCCTAATAACAGGCACAGTGTCAATTTAATCTTTTAACGATTTTTTAAACCTGGGCGGTACCGCCGTCAACAGAAATCGAGATACCGGTTATATAACTTGAATCATCAGATGCCAGGAAAAGTGCGGTTGTGGCGATCTCCTCCGGTTCACCAACTCTGCCAAGCGGCACATGGCTGATATAGGCCGCTTTCTGCTCGTCGGTTAAAGGTGCGAATATGGCTGTATCAATCGGCCCGGGATGAATGACGTTTACTCTTATACCTCTCAATTTTAAGTCACTCGTCCAGCATTTAGCATATACGCCCAGAGCTGCTTTACTCGCGCTGTATACACTCATATTGGCATTTCCTTGTAATGCCGCAATTGAACCGGTCATAATGATCGACCCATTTTCATTAAATAATGGCAGGGCCTTTTGAACGGTAAACAAAGTTCCTTTGGCATTGGTGTTTAATTGGGTGTCAAAATGTTCTTCGGTTATCTCGCCAATTGGGGCAAAAGCAAATGTCCCTGCGCTGGCAAATAACACATCAATATGCCCCTTTTCAATCTTTACTACCTCATACAAATGATCTAAGTCGGCAAGAACCGAAGAATCACAAATAACGCCTGTAACGTTTTTACCTATAAATTTGACCGCCTCATCCAATTCTTTTTGGCGACGACCTGTGATAAAAACGTAAGCGCCTTCTTCTACAAACAGTTTGGCTGTAGCCAGGGCCATGCCTGATGTAGCGCCGGTAATGACGGCAACCTTATTTTCTAACTTTTTCATGATATTGAATTTTGATTTTTTATCCTATCAGATGTTGATTTTGCAGCTTCTATTACTTCAGCCCGGTATTTTTCGACATAGTTTTCAAAAGTATCCTGCCCTAAGTTAACGGCCTTCATTCCACCAGCTAAAAGGATGGAGACATCTTTTATACCCATATAGCCTAAAATGCATTTCAAAAATCCGGATACATAATTGCATTGCTCTTCCGGCGCACCTGCTGTATAGAAGCGGGCGGTGGCCAAAATCACTGTTGTTTTCCGGTCGTCAAGCATTCCGCCATTTAAATTATAGGTGTGGTTAAAACGGACCACCTGATCGATATATGCTTTAAAGTTGGCAGGAACGTTATAGTTATGCATCGGCGTACCGATCAGAATTTGGTCTGCATTTTTTAACTCTGCGACTAATTCGTCTGAAAGTTGCATGGCCTTAACCATTTCGGGCGTTTGTTTTTTGGCAGGCATAAAAGCGCCGCCAAGCCATTCGATGCTGATAAATGGAAGTTGGGTTTTCATCAAGTCACGTGTAATAACCCGCCCGTCCGGATGATCTTTTAGCCACTGTTGAATAAATTGATCGCTGAGTACTCTGGAAAGCGATGTTTCAAATCGCGGGCTCGATTGTATGTTCAATAAAGTCTTCATAATAAATTTTGATTATTAAACAAAAGTACAAGAGTTAATCATACTAATAATTTCAAATAATCCTATATTTTTGCTTAATAGTATCAATATACTTAAATGGACGCCCTAAGCACATTAATAGAAGCAACTAAGATCGAAAGCGTTGTTTACAATAAATTAGTTAACCGTGCCCCCTGGGGGATAGAAGCCGCGGAGGACAATAATTCACAATACTGGCGGCTGATCAGTGGGAGCTGTGTCATAGGTCTACCCGATGGGGAAATTATTAATATGAGGGAAGGTGACCTCGTGTTTATTCCCCATGGCTCAGCACATTGGATAGCCGATAAAGCAACTAGTATTCGTGTGCCAGCTGCAGAATATACTAAAGCTAGAATGGCCGGAATTCCTATTTTCTGGGGTGACGGTGAAGAAGCTATAATTATCGGTGGACATTTTCATTTTGGAGAGCGTAATCATCTGCTTTTAAAAGACCTACCCCGAATAATAAGGATTACAGAATTTGCAACGGACCACCAGTTAATGCTCGATCAAACGGCCCAGCTAATTCTTGCAGAGTTAAGTAAAGAAAAGCCAGGTAGCCGGATAATGTTGAAGGCACTCGCTGAGATCTTGTTTATCAATATTATAAGGGCTTATCTTGAACAAGCTGTCCATCAAACGGGATTTTTTTCCGCTTTAAATGATGCCCCCATTAGCAAAGCACTTAAACTGATTCAGGACGCACCAGGTAAAGAATGGACACTTAAATCAATTGCAGAAAATGTAGGGTTGTCAAGATCCGTTTTTTTTAACAGGTTTAAAAAATTAGTTGGCGCAACGCCTTCAACTTATTTGACCGACTGGCGTATCACGCACGCTAAAGAAATATTGTTGACATCTAACAATAACATCAATGAGATTGCCGAAAAAGTTGGTTACCAATCAGAAGCGGCGTTCAACCGTATTTTCAAATCAAAAACAGGCTATACGCCAGCAGCATTTCGAAGAAACCAGTCCTATCGATAAGATTCTCGGAGGTAATTTCTTTGACGTAGCCGGTCGGTATCAGCTCGGAGAAATAAGAGTTGTAAAATAAAATGTAAAAGGTGTTTAATAAATTTATCACGGGGGATTTATTGAACACCTTTTTTTAAAAAAAATCTCCAAATTATTCGCTGATTTGTTTAACGTTTTTGTCAATGTGTTTTTGTAAAATCCGCTCTACAATCATTAAAAACCCATAAACGTGTTCGACTAATTTCCCGCTGTTGGTACCATAAATGAATCGATATGAAGCCTGGTATGAACAATACTGGGCTTTTTTGTTGTACGATCAGCGCAGGGGTTGCTACGGCTCAGCCCGAAAATTTGTGGGGTGTTGAAATAAGTATTTTCTTTGCAGGAGAATAAACGCAACCGACTATCCCTTGCAGAGCACTTTCTGAACTTCTTCAATAACCGCAGTACCAATGCTTCAGCAGAATCCTTTAACGCCAAGATCAAAGCCTTCAGGGCTACTTCAAGAGGCGTTAGAGACACTACTTTCTTTTTATTCAGGTTAGCAAAAATCTATGCTTAAAAACTTATTCCCACAAGAATTCAACTTGATCCCTGAAACCGTTATGCCGTTTTAGCTTTCGGCGTCATTTATTTAATAATATAAGTGTTATTCCAATTACCGCTGACACCGGAATAGGTGTATAATGAGGTGTTTACTGCATCAAAAATTTCAGCTTTGATTGCTTTAACGCCCCCCGGACAAACAGCTATATAAACTACCAGGCCGGGTGCCGGAGTATATTTAAGCTGTCCTACCCCCTGCTCGTTAAATAAAAATGGAATAGTAACATTGCCTATGGTCGTTATTGCGTTGCAGTCGTTACAGGTAACCTGTATCAATGCGGTGCCTTTTGTTCCGTTATACCAGTCGTAAGTATTTAATGTAGCAACTTGCGTAGTGCCGGCATTGCTGCTTAATGTATTAACTTTGATAGTGCCGATATTGCTTTTTGAAGATACGGGTGAGATGTTAGCCTTTAAACAGCCTGTTAATAACAAGGATAATAAAATTATGTATATCGGTTTCATAGTTGAATTCTTTGGCTGATCTGCTTACCGGCATAAGTAATAATACCCAGCACTAGATACCCCTCAACAAAAAGCAATCCAACCAAATTCTCAGTAAGCAGGACGACAAACAGACGCAGCAAGGGGGTGCCTTTTCCGCATGATGCGAAAAAATTCCCCACTTAAGAAAGGGTGGCGTACCGAATTGCAAAAACAGAATTTGTGAAAAAAATTACAGATAAAGGCAAAGAGTACTTAGACAGAAATGCAAGTTTGTAATAGTTTGACTATTAACAACTTGCATTTTTTATTTTTGATTAGCTTAATTGCCCGCATCGATAACACAGTTCAAATTAAAACAACAAGTCATTAATTATCAAATACTTACAAAGCTAAAAGTGTTTAATTCCCTTCCTTTCATTGACTGTTAGTCGAACACGGGCGACTTATTAACTATCAATTATTTATAATATTAAACAGTTTCTTATTCCCATACAGTTACAATGTAGCACCTTTAAATACCTTAACTACCTATAAACCAACCTCCTTTATAACACGACCATAGGTTGAATAAACCGATAATTAATAGATCTGGGCACCCGCTCAGCCGTTCACGTCGGAAGATTAGGTTCGCAGCAAGCCCACATGTCGGTAAGTATTGAGGAGCACACCCGTGGGCGTTGCCTTCGAGCTGACGAAAGCGAGTTCGCGCGCGTCAACGGTGTCCGAAAAGAAGCGTTTGCCCCGACCAAGCAAGACCGGATAGACGATTAGCACAACCTCATCGACCAGTCCCTTGTCGAGCAACACGGACGTCAGCGTCGAACTTCCCCATACGATTAGATCAGGGCCGTCCGTTGACTTGAGACCGCGAACACCCTCTATGATGTCCGCGCCCAGGTCTCCGACCGGGCCCCATTCGAGGCTGTCAGGCCTGTGAGTAGCGACGTATTTCGTTGCGGCGTTCAGACTGTCCACCATCGGACTGCTCCCGGCCTTCGGCCAAAAGCCGGCCCAGGCATCGTAGGTGCGGCGGCCAAGCAGCAGATCAAAGCTCGTACCGTATGCCTCGATGAGGGCCGCCAGCCCGGCCGGGCTTCGGTACGGTGCCGTCCATGCGCCATACGCGTAGTCTTCGTCGTGCTCGATCACGCCGTCCAGCGAGATATGTTCGAAGATCCTGATCTTTCTCATTTTGTTTGTTATTAGTTTAGTAATTGTACAAAGTTAAAACGGACAAGATACGCGCATGAGGGGCAATCATGACAAAATGAGGGCACTTTGCGACATTTACATTTGTCAAAAGCGAGGGTAACAATTTAAAATCAAACTCTTATTCTTTTACTTTAGCAGAGGTTTTTATAATTAATTAGATCGATAAGGAGGCGAAGATAATCAGTTTTCTGAATAAGAAATACAACGTTAGGCTCTAACATATTTAACATTTATTCCATTATAAGCCAGTATATTAGCAATCCTAATTAACTGACTATAATGAATTTTAAAGACCTCAAAGGCAAGCTATTGCTTTCATGTGAAGTAAAAAGAGCAATCCGTCCAACTGGATTCCGTAATCGCCTTAGCGCTGATCAAAAACTGCACATCTACAAACGTTGGAAAGCTGATAATGAAACAATATTGGCACAACGAGAAGAAACCAAAGATATTTAGCCATGAGTTTCATAAACGAACTTTTCACCTTCAAGGGACTATTGGCTAATTCTGATAAAACCAAATCCAAAGAAGAACCTAACTTCCCTGGTCACGGCCGCCTATTTAAGGTTTTTCATCCATTAGATATTTACCGATACGGCGGTTTAGCATCTTTTGATACTACAGATGATCAAACGAGGAAACCTGTTGATTTGATGTGCAAAGAATCGAGGGAGAAGTAAATTGCAACTTTCAT
>NZ_JAQBOC010000003.1 GCF_028288225.1 Mucilaginibacter sp. | reverse complement strand
CCATATTTGGCCTGCAAATCCCGGTAAGATACTCCACCTTTTAAATACTCTGAAACGATGGCTGACTTGTTTATATTATGATTCATCTTTCCACTGTTTATTTGTCAACCTATTTTAGGGAAAGTCACGCGGAACACCTGGAACAAAGTGGAACATGCTGATTATCAGAAGCTTTGGATTTTATTAAGGATTAAATAGATGTAAGTAACTGATAATCAATAACTATGCTAACAACCTTTATATCGAACTCTCGTTAACTTAACAACATTACCCTAAGGGGCATTAATTTATCACAACTAATACCTCTGCACACCCTAATGCCCTGCTAAATGTTGTTCCAACTCTTCCAATGTTTGACCCTTGGTCTCTTTTACCTTGCTTTTTATAAATAAGAACCCTAAAAAGCAGATCCCAGCATACAGATAAAATGGACCATAAGCACCCAATTTTTTAGCCAGGATTGGAAAAGTAAAAACCAGTATAAAATAGGCTCCCCATAATGATACGATTGCAACAGATGATGCCAGTCCCCTAATTTTATTAGGGAAGATCTCGGAAATAAGCACCCAGGTAACCGGCGCAAGGGACATGGAATACATGCTGATAGCCAATAAAACAAATATGGAAACCAGGCCCGCTGATGAATGATTTTGCAGCAAAAATGCCAGGATGATATACACTACCGATAAGCCGAGTGCACCACCAAGCATCAATGGCCTGCGGCCAAGCTTATCCACCTGCCACATGGCGATCAGCGTAAATACAAGGTTCACCACGCCTATAGCAACCGTTTCAAAAAGCTGCCGGTTCAGGTTTGCACCTACGGATTCAAATATGGTTGAGGTGTAATTAAATACTACGTTTATCCCACAGAACTGCTGAAATACAGCCAGGGTAATCCCCACAATAACGGCAGGCCGTACGCTTTTTTCAAAAACCGCTTTATAGCTCTGTTTTTCAGCTCCCACCATTGATTGTTCAATTGCTTTAAAAGTTTGCTGAACAAAAAGTTCAGAGCCTATTTTATTCAGTACCCGCTTTGCCCGCTCCACTTTACCGGCTTTAATTAACCAGCGCGGACTTTCAGGCAGCCACATTACCCCTATTAAAAATATCGCTGATGGTACAACCCCAAGCCCAAACATCCAGCGCCAGGCATCCACGCCTTTATCTGCCAAAAAATAATTAACCAGGTTAGTAACTAAGATCCCGATGACTACGGTAAGCTGGTTGATGGCCACATTGCGCCCCCGTACTGCAGCCGGCGAGATCTCGGCAATATACATAGGGCAAAGCATGGAGGCCATACCCACACCTATGCCAGCGGCAAAACGCATCACCACAAACAAGGTGAGTGTTTTAGTAAGCGCGATCCCGATAGACGAGATCGCAAAAATTATGGCTGCGGTCATCAGTCCGGGTTTGCGTCCATAACGGTCAGCAACCCTGCCTGCTATCAAACATCCAACGATACAGCCCAAAGCCAGCGAGCCGGTTAAAAAACCTTCCCACCAGGCATCGAGCGCAAATTGTACCCGCAGAAAAGGCAGAGCACCTGATATTACGGCAAAATCAAACCCGAATAAATAACCGCCAAGGGCCGAAATAAACGAGATGCCAATAATATACCGGCTATTGAAGGTGGATTGTTGGTTCATATTTGAATATCAGGAATTAACGTAAATTCATAAATAATCTCTTCTCTATATTGTTCACCCGGTTTTAAAAAGGTTGATGGAAATAAATCATGATTAGGTGCATCCGGGTAAAGCTGGCACTCCAGGCACAACCCGTCAAAAGGCTTATAAGATTTACCAAGGTGTCCGGGATGGATGCTTTCTAAAAAGTCACCGGTATAAAACATCAAGCCGGGGTAAGTAGTATAAACATTCAATCTTCGCCCTGAATTCGCATCATCCAAAACAGCAGCTAACCGGGTATTGTCATCCTGGTTATTGAGGATATAATAATTATTAAACCCCTTTCCGTTATTTTCTTTGATCTTATTGCCTATCCGATCCCCGGAAAAAGCTCTTTTACCCACAGGAATTACTTTTCCGGTGGGAATATATTCCTTGTCAGTTTCCAGGACATGGCCTGCATAAATGGTTAATTGATGATCAGTCATTGAGCTTTCTTTTCCTGATAAGTTAAAATAGGCGTGATTGGTAAAATTGGCAATGGTTAGCTGATCGGTTTCCGCAAGATAGGTGATTTTAAGCTGATTATTTTCAGTCCATTGATAAGTGACCGTTAACTCCAGGTTACCGGGAAACCCGCCATCGCCGTCCGGGCTGTGCAACATAAAAATTAGCTTATCATCCTCAATTTTATAGTCAAATACCCTTAAATTGTATCCACTGGTTCCCCCGTGATTGCTATTGGCATTATCATTCGCTTCCAAATAATATTGTTTACCATTCAATTTAAAAGCGGCATTACCTATCCGGTTGGCAAATCGCCCAACGGTTGATCCTATATAACAGTTATCCGCCAGGTAGCCTTCAGGTTCATCAAAGCCAGCCACCACATGTTCTGATTTACCATCCCGGTTGGGCACCATAACAGAAACTATTGTCGCGCCATAATTAGTAAGCTCAACAAAGGCGCCATCAGCATTTTTTAATGTGAACAACAAAAGCTCCTTATCATTGTAAATTCCGAAATTTTCAAGTGTGATCATTGGATCTATAACTGGCATTGTAAAATTCAATGATTTAAACGGGCAAAGAAATAGGTATTATTATTATAATGATGGATTATATTATGGCAATTATTACATTTGCCAGTAATGCTGCAGGCAAATAAAGATATAAAAAGACGTGAAGGCTTTGAAGGGCAGAAACTTATTGTGCTACCGAAAAAGATTATCACGGGTTTCCTGAGTAAAGACCCGGTAACCCGGCAGATCTATATAACGGATATTGGCTACTACCCAAAAGCTAAATTTCATTACGCTGAACGCCCTGCGGGGATAAATCAGCATATTATTATTTATTGTACAGAAGGGAGCGGCTGGATCGAGATCAATAAAAAAAGGGTTGACTTATCGCCTTCGCAATTCATTGCTATTCCTGCAAATACCCCGCACAGGTATGCTGCCAATACCAATAAACCATGGACTATTTACTGGATGCATTTTAAAGGTGATACAGCCGGGTTTATTATCAACCTGATATTGAAAAACTCAGAGAATTATAAACCGCATTTAGCTTTTAATGAAGACAGGATAAAGCTATTTGAGGAGATCTGTTTTAACCTTGAAAAAGGCTATAGCGAAGATACCTTAAGGTATGTAAATATGATCTTTTATCATTTTCTCTCTTCATTGATCTATGAAAATAAGTTCAACCATATTGACAAGACCGAAGATGATGTGGTAGGTAAAACAATTGCCTATATGCAGCAAAAAGTCAACATAACCGTTAAACTGGACGAGATTGCTGCATCTGTAAATATATCCGCATCACACTTTTCCGCTATTTTTAAATCAAAAACGGGCCATTCACCTATTGAATATTTTAACCAGCTTAAAATTCAGAAGGCCTGCCAGTACTTGTCATTTACAAACATGGCAGTTAAGGAAATAGCTATTACATTAGGGATAGAGGACCAATATTATTTTTCGCGAATGTTCACCAAGCTAATGGGCATATCTCCTACCAAATACCGGGGAAAAAATCAGGCTGCGGAATAAATCACATCCCGCACAGCTATTTAACAGCAACAGCCTGGCCCGCATGTTTCATCCTTTGGCATAGTTTCAGGCTTTCCTGATTTTAACTCGCTGGGGGTTGCCGCACGTATACTGTCAATAACAACATCCATCTGGTAATTTTCGCCGCTACTTTCATCGTTTTTAAAAACGATCAGCTTTTTATCGCCAACCTTTAACCCCCCAACTGCCGCCTCTAAAGCCGGTAAAATATTACCCGAGCCATGCAGATAATCTACAGGCGCCTGGTTCATAATATCTTCAATAACATCGCCATCATTATTTTTCATAACAAAACGAAGTGATACAACTCTGTTTGCTTCAATATTCATAGCTTGTAAATTAATTTTCCTGTCATTCAACTAAGCTTGCTTGCCGGATACCAGTGTTTTTTTAATACTGATATTTCCGTACACAATTTTAACCTGCGGCTTTCCCTGTTTAAGGCTTACTGTTCCAAAGCCTGTTTCTGTTGAAATAAAGCTTGTAAAGTCGCCGATTTTTGAATTGATGTGCAGCGTTTTATCAACCGCATCATAACGCACGCCGGTTAAAGCCTGCAAATAGCCATAGCTTGATAAAGCACGCGCATACCAGCTGCCGCATTCATATTCGTTAAAGGGATTTCTGATTTTTCCGTCATACCTGTCGCGTGATGCCCTCACTATCTCCAGCCCTTCTTTTACATTCCCCATCAGCATCAGGTGCGATGCTACCTGGTGCTCAATACCTGTCCACACCTCAGCACTGTAAACAAACGGAAGCGAAAGCTTACCGCCTTTGGGCCAGGTGCATAAAAGCAAGCCGCCTTCATCACCTAACGCGTAAGTTGGTCGCTGCGGATTGGCATGCTCGCTTAAATTCTCCTTCAAATTATATTTGTGAACAGCCATCAAGTGGCTTTTTATCTTTTTTGGGTCGATAGTTTCGTCAACACCGCACATCCGGCCAATCCAGGCGCCGAGAATCCCGTCAGACAAACAGCCTTTCCCGTATTGGTATTTAGGCCCTTCCTTTTCCATAAGCGCCTGTGCTTCTTTTGAATACTCTCCGCCGAAGGATTTTGCTGTCGCAGGATTTTTGGCGTTCAAGTCTTTATACTTTATTTCCTGGATAAAATACTCACCATCATACAATTCTGTTTCGATCAAATTTTTGGCCTTCACAGCTAACTCTTTATATTTAGCAACATCAGCTTTTAAAAACTCACCCATTGCAATAATGGCATTTAAAGCACCGGAGTAAAAGCTGGTGTGCATGCCATCGCCACCCCAAAATTCAATGTCATAAGTATTGTGGTGCGGTTCTTCAATTGCCCCCCTATGCCGCGGGTCCCACGTGCTGATGCAATAATCCATGCTGGTTTTTACCATGGGGTACATTTTTTTTAGCCATATATTATCACCATAAATACGCCACTCGCGGTAAACTTTCATTATGCCGCCTAACTGGCCATCTGCCGCAGCATGAAAATCATGTTTGGTTGGCTGGATGGGTAAATTAGCCCTGAATGTTTGGTGCCCGTTAACGTCCTGGCTTTCGCAAAATTCAGTATGCCTCAAGCTCCTTTCCAATGCCGGAAACAAATGCGGAATAGCCTGCGCATAGTTCCACACATGTGTGCACGAGCCATGGCAGCAACCGTTGTCATCGGCACAGCCCTCAAAGCTCCATAGCCGGCCATCATACTGACGCATAACTGTTGGCGACTTTAATATAGACAGATTAGCAGCAACCGCTTCCATTACCTCGGGTGGAAGCGTTGACGAAAAAAAAGCATCTTTAAAAAGCGTTGATTTTTTCCTTAGCTCATCATAATTCTTTTTCCAGTATGCACTAACTTCTTCAATGCTGCTGAAGCGGCTGCTGTACCAGGGTTTATAGAACTTGCCGTTAAAATCTTTATCATATTTATCAAGGTCGATGTCAGAAGGTGAATTGCAACAGCCACTTGCCGGGTCGCAATTTTCCTTCCGTGTGCCCATTTCACCGTAGGTTAGTTCAGAATCCGGCGTGTACCAGGCCATCATTACCTTGATCACTTTTTCCTTACCCGGCAATAGCTTAAAGGGCACGTATAAACTCGCGCCCGGAGCATCCTTATCCACAGGCGGGTTTGCCTTTGCATTACCGCTCTTTACCTCGTTCCAGGCCATGGTAACCGGGTCCCACCAGCCACCGCGAAACCAGCAATGATCAACAATGGTATCGCTTTCATCTGTAAAAACGGCAAAATCCGACCTCAATGGTTTTTCTTTTGTTCCAAGCTGGGTTAATATAAAGCCATTTTCTAAAGGAGTGATCTTATCTTCACCTTTATCAAAACCCAAAAAATTCTTCGTGTTAAATGAAAAAACCGCATCGGCTTCCATTTTACCTATATTGGTAAATTTATATTCCATGGCACCGACAGGCAGGCTTGAATTATCATCATCAGTTGGAATGAATGGGCTCCATCCTGTCACCTGCACTTTTAATGGCAGGTCGGCATCAGTAATATCAAGGTATGCAAAGGGGAACCGGGCCTTAAAGCTTGCATTATGAAAATGCGGCAATCCGGTTGTAGCACCGCCTAGTCCATTAGCGGCATCCTTAAGTCCGAATTTCTTCCAATCAGGCACAGGACCTTCTAACAGCTTGGCGCCATTTTTTGCACCTTTAACGCAAATTGCGGCAAACATGCCTGGCTCATTAAATATTTCGGGTTTGTTTTTAACAGACATGTGTGAGATAGCCCCCGTGCCTTCCATGCAAAACATGCCGGCCCCAAGTCCGCCTATAGGGAATGCTACGCGGTTAAGGTGCTGACCTGTATATTCCGTATTATATTTACGTTTACCGGGGATTGTAACAGCCGGAACGGCTTTATCATCAACAGTTTCTTTTGCATCAGCAATGCTCAAAGCGCTAACAGGCAGCAAAGCAGCAGCACTGCCAACGCCAATATTTTTCAGAAAAACCCTGCGATCAGATTTGTTTTTCATAAATTGGAATCAATAAGGGGTTACCTAATGGAATAATTGGTTGTATGTTCAAATCTAATAAAATTCGGCACAGGTAAAATGCTAAGGATTAAAACTTTTAATTACGGATGTACCACTGCCCAACCATCGTAATGACGTAAAATAATCTCACCGTTGCCGCTGGGGACATAGGATATAAAATCGAACAAATCGTTTTTATCTATTTTGCGTTCCCTTACAGTATTACTACACTCTGCTAATATCACTCCCTTGGCCTGCAGATTTTTTAATGCCTGTTCATATGCTCCTGATTTCATGTAAACGGCAACACCATCACCAAATACAATCAGCTCAATGTGCAGCTTTCCTTTTAAGCGCGGGTCGTCCAAAGCGTTATCCATATTACGGAGGATGCCTTTTATCCTTTTTTCATCGCTTGAGTTTAGTACATATAAAGCATCATAATGTTCCAGCTTAGGCTGCGCACCGGTAAAATCAGCTGCATCACCTTGTGCCCTGGCCTGTTTGGCAAAAGTTATTAAGGCAAATATTGCAGCAATTAAAACGTACTTTTTCATAGGTTTTTATTTTTGTTGATCTGTGTTTTCTGAAACGCCACTATCGGTTTAAAAGGCCCCAGCTTGTGCTGTTTTTCACTAAATGGATCGGCATAAGGCCCGAAAGGTAAATCTATCGGTTTTTTATTAAGATCTGTCCAGTCGTTATGTTGATCCCTGTGCAGGCGTGGCTGCGAATCTATAAAGGCGGCAACGTTCCATGCTTCCTCATCAGTTAATTGCGGGTTTTGATAAGTTGCACCGTAGGGCATGTTATTTTTAACAAAACCTGCAAGGTTAATTACACGGTACATTCCTGCCCCATCATTATAGCTGTGCGCTCCCCATAACGGCGGATATACATAGGATCTTTTATCTGCAGCAAGTACGCCTTCGCCGTTATTGCCATGGCAGCTTTTACACTTTGCCATAAATACTATTCTCCCTTTAACGGGGTCGGCAGCGCCTTCCAAAAAAGGCAATTTTTCTGTGGCATTACCAAACAGCTTTTGCCCTTTTTTAACATTCCGGCCAATCCATTCCATATAAGCCAGCATTGCCCTGATCTCTTTTTTTGCGGTATCCGGGCTTTTACCGCCAAGGCTTCGCCTAAAACACTCTACCAGGCGTTCAGTTGCAGGCTCAACTTTTCCCGAGCGGTTACTCATTTTAGGGTAGCCTGCTATAAAGCCGGCAAAGTTATTCCCAAACAGCCTGCTGCCCCCGTCAAGGTGACAATTTTGGCAATTCATACCGTTGCTTATTTGTGCTATGCTGCCCTTGGGTCCAAAATAGATTGCTGTATGGGCAATAAGCTCTTTGCCATAATTAATCATTTCTCCGGCCTTACCGGCGGGTATGGTGCCGGTACCGGGCACTTTCCAGGCATCGGCAGGAATTACTCTTGAAGACTCCCCCAATGTTGAAGATTTTGTAGCGTCAGAAATGTGTGCTGCTGCATCAGCCTTTATATGCTGAATTGGAATATTTACCGGCTCATTATCAAGTAAACCTGCTATTATACCAACCATGCAAACAACAACTATTAAAGAAATATAAACCACATACCCGGATAGCCTGACCACAGCTTTTACCA
Source organism: Mucilaginibacter sp. (assembly GCF_028288225.1). Classification (GTDB taxonomy): domain Bacteria; phylum Bacteroidota; class Bacteroidia; order Sphingobacteriales; family Sphingobacteriaceae; genus Mucilaginibacter. The sequence goes on along the minus strand of NZ_JAQBOC010000003.1, from coordinate 245,564 downwards.
GCTCATTTTCTTTCATGGGTTTGCATCTTATTTTGTTTGTGATCCAGGCGGTATATAAATATTATTCAATTTAATCCGAAGGTAGCTATTTTAAACTACACACGCATGCAGCAGCTCTGCGGCTAATAACTTAAAAATGAGCATTATATTTAATTACAGATAACTAATATTGTTCAAAATAATATAAATTTTATTAACTTTTAATATATATAATCTTTAAATTAGCTAATCTATCTTAATATATACAACAATTTTCTATTGTCTGGTATAATTTAAAGTACTCGTTCTTATCATAAATTTATCCTTAGGTTAAAAGATTATTTTTTTCACCCCAAAAAATTCATCTTATGAGAAAAAATTTCTACTCTCAAAAAACTGTTCCGCTTCTGCAAAACATTATTTTCAAGACACTTTTTATTTTGTTAATCAGCAGTGCAGCATTTGCTCAAAATCCCCCTGCCACTATTACCGGCAAGGTTACTGATGCACAAACAAATGAAACACTTATTGGAGTTACTGTAAGTGTAAAAGGAACCCCCAAAGGTGTGTTCACCGATGCTAACGGAACTTTCTCTATTGCTGCCGAACCCACTGCAACCCTTGTATTTAAATATGTTGGTTATAAAACAGTTGAAGTTCCGGTAGGAAATCAAACCCAACTAAATGTTAAACTGCAACCTTCTTCCGAGCAATTGAAAGATGTGGTGGTTACGGCATTGGGTATTAAAAGAGAACGGCGCGCTTTAGGCTATTCGGTAACTGAAGTAAAAGGATCGTCCCTGACCGAGGCCCGCGAAACTAACTTTGTTAACGGACTTGAAGGGAAAGTGGCCGGGGTTAACGTAAGTAATGTGGCTACAGGCCCGGGCGGCTCTGCAAATGTGATTATCCGTGGTATATCAGATATAACCGGTTCAAACCAACCATTATATGTGATAGACGGGATCCCGATGCAAAACAGCAACTACAGGCAAACTGACGTTGGCGGTGGTTATGGCGGTGCTGATGGCGGCGACGGCACAATTAACATTAATCCGGATGATATTGAAACGATCTCTGTATTAAAAGGCGCAGCAGCCTCCGCACTATATGGTTATCGCGGCAGTAAAGGTGTTATATTGATCACAACAAAATCAGGCAAAAATGCCAAAGGTACAGGTGTTGAATTGAACTCCAATTATGTGATAGAAAGCGTTATAGACAATACCGACTGGCAAACAACTTATGGCCAGGGATCAGCAGGTTTAAAACCCACAAGCGGTAGTGACGCTTTTGAATTAGGGTTATCAAGCTGGGGTGCACCACTCGACGGATCGTCTGTTTTTCAGTTTGATGGTGTTCAAAGGCCATATTCTTATGTGCCTGGTAATATGAAACGGTTTTACAAAAACGGCGGCGCCGCTACAAATTCCATATCATTTAGCAAGTCGCTTGGTGATGACGGAAGCTTACGTTTTTCAGCGAGCGACCTGCATAATAACAGTATTATACCAAACGCCGGGTATCAGCAGCAATCTTTCTCCCTATCTGCAAACTATAAGTTAGATAAGCACCTTGATCTGCAGTTAAAAGCACAATACATAAATGCATTTACGCACAACCGTCCAAGTGTATCTGATGCCGCCGGGAGTTTGAACTTTGCTCCGATGTTTCTTCCCCCAAACGTAAATATCACCTCCCTGTATCCCGGTTATAAAGCAGATGGTTCTGAGAATCAATTTTTAGATGACGCTTACACCACGAACCCCTACTTTGTAGCCTATAAATTCATTAACAATACTAACCGTAACCGTTTTATCGGCTCGGCAGATGCCAAGTATACTTTTGACAATGGTTTGTATCTTCAGTTCCGGGTGGGTGAAGATTATTTTGGAGATATTAATACCATAGTAACACCAAATGGAACAGCTTACCAAACTGATGGAGCCATGACACTTGAGCACATTAAATCCACCGAATTAAACATGGATGCCATAATTGGCAAATCGTTTAAAGTAACAAAAGATTTTAATGTAAATGTACTGGTTGGTGCCAACTCAAGAAAAGCTGTTGTCGATCAGCTTGATGCAACGGGTAATACATTTCAAACACCTTACCTCTATACAGTTGGTAACCTTGCCAGCCCTACTGAATATCAAAGTAAACCGGTAGTGGTAAATAGGTCAATCTATGGAACGTTTGATCTTTCATACAAAAACTATTTATACTTAACAGTTACTGGTCGTAATGATTGGTATTCAACCCTTGCTCCAGGTAAAACAAACTACTTTTATCCATCTGTGAGCGGTTCATTTGTTTTCTCTGAACTGCTTCATGCAGATTGGTTAGACCTTGGAAAATTAAGACTGGGTTATGCAAACGTAGGTGGCGAAGCTGATTCGCCATACCAAACATTATTAGGCTACAATAATATTGGCAATTTAAGCGGGCATGCAATAGGCAATATCGCTAACGGAGGCACCGTACCAAATTCAGCACTAGAGCCATCTTCTGCAAAAGAATTTGAAGTCGGTACCGAACTTTCCTTTTTTAAGAACAGGCTGCATTTTGATATCGCTTATTACAACAAAAAGGAAAGTAAAGAAGTTATCCCCGCTGTAACTTCAAAAACATCCGGGTATGATGCTGTTTTATTAAACTCAGGCACTATACAAAATAAAGGCATTGAGTTTTTGGTTTCAGGAACCCCTGTTAAAACACAAAATTTCAGCTGGACAGAAACCCTGAATGTAACTTATAACGATAATAAAGTATTATCACTTTCCAACGGGTCATCAAACTACCCGCTGGGTTATTCGCGTGCGGGCGAAGATGAAGGCAATGGTATAGCATATATGTCGCAGGTGGTTGGTAAGTCTGCTTACCAGATCTTTGCTTTAGATCCTGCAAGAGATGCAAGCGGCAAGCCGATCATTAATCCTGAAACAGGAGCGCCTGATCCAAGTACTGCTACTTATAAAGACCTGGGATCGGGTATTAGCCCGTGGACTACCGGGGTAACTACTAACTTAACGTATAAACACATTAATCTTTCTGTGCTTATTGATGGTAAATTTGGCGGTAAGATCTTCTCAGGCACTAATTACTACGCCTACACTTATGGTCTTACGAAAACAACACTTCCAGGCAGGGATCTGAAATACGGGACTGAACAGCTTAATCCACAAGATTATTATGTTGCTTTGAGTAACAATGGTTCAATGTTTCTTTATAATGACAGCTTTATTAAATTAAGACAGATCGTATTGGGTTATACCTTTCCGGCCAGTATGTTCAATAATAAAATACAGGGCATAACATTAAGCGCTGTTGCCCGGAATGTGCTTACCATTATGAAGCATACTCCAAATATCGACCCTGAATCCAACTATTCAAACGGTCCGCAAGGTATTGAACAGGCCACAGTACCTTATACCAGGACATTTGGGCTTAACCTTAACGTAAAGTTTTAAGATGATTATTGAAAAAATTAATAAACTGCTTAACATGAAATTACAATCCATATATATACTTGCAAGCGCTGTTTTATTAATGGCCTTTGCTTCGTGCAAGAAAGATCTAATAAAAACAAATACCGATCCTAATTCAGTATCTGTTGATGCATTCGATGCCAATAATATTTTAACTGCAACCCAGCTTTATTATACCGGCAGCACTGATAATGCGATAGAAGTAGAAGAAACTGAAATACAGGGAGCCGGCTGTATGATCCAGCATTGGGCTTCAACCTCAACTTACTTTTTTGGTGACAAATATATTGGCGCACCTACAAGTGGCGGCTGGGGATCGTTCTTTGATCATACTTACACGTCAACCATAAAAAATGCCGTTAATCTTTATACGATAACAACAGGGAAACCTCAATACAAGAATTTGCACCAGATTGCGCGAATAATAAAAGCAATGGCTTTTGAACGTATAACTGATGTTTATGGCGATGTACCTTATTTCCAGGCTGGCCAGGCCTATAATAAAGGCATTTATTTCCCTAAATATGATAAACAAAAGGATATTTATGCCGACCTGCTAAAAGAGGTGGAGCAAGCAACTGACAGCCTTGATGCAAATGCAGATAAACCTACTGGAGATCTGTTTTATTCACAGGCGGGTGATCAGATCGGTGAATGGAAAAAATTTGGGCATACTTTACTGTTGCGCATGGCTATGCGTTTAACCAAAGTTGATCCCACTACTGCAAAGACTTATGTAACAAAATTGCAGGGGCTTACCATGACAAGCAATGATGATAATGCTATTGTGGCCCACGGCACAAATGACCCGCTTACCATAAACAGGATCTATCGTGGAATAGGTGAAGATGGAGGCATCCAATTGTCGGGCCAGATAAGCAAAACTTTTATTGACTTTTTGAAAAACAATAATGATCCGCGTTTACCTGTGTTATCCTACGTTTATCCTCCTGATTTTTCGCCCGGGGATGATCCAGGCGGGGGTTCATCTGACCCTGCTGACCAAAACGGATTACCCAACGGATATGATGCCGGAAACACTTCTCACGGCATTCAAAGCTATCTTGGTCCTCCGCCATACCTGGGCAATATAAATTTATACTCACGCCCAAGTCCTATAATATTTAATGCCACTGCGCCAACCTTAATTTTAACTTATGCCGAGTCAGAATTTTTATTGGCTGATGCTGCAAAACGCTGGGGTATTGGCAATACGGAAGAACATTATAACAATGGTGTAAGGGCTGCTATGGAACAGTTGGCTGTTTTTGGAAACGCCGGTGTGATTAGCGATAATGATATAAAAACCTATTTGAGTGCACATCCTTATGATGACTCGAAAGGACCGGAAATGATAAACACCCAATTTTGGGCCTGCACCTTTTTTAATGAATACGAAGCCTGGGCCAATTATCGCCGCACGGGTTTCCCGGTTTTAAAGGCTGTAACCTATACAGGCAGCCAGTCTCCCGGCGCAATACCCCGTAGAATGTATTATTCATCGGTTGATAAGCAGGTTAACACAACAAATTACAATGCAGCCGCAGCCGCAATGGGTGGGGATAAAATAATCAGCCGGATGTGGTGGGATGTTCAGTAAATTAAATTTCAGGTCTTCTGTGAATCTCTTGAAAGACTAACCTAAAACAACCTGGTATAAAGCCGTCTTTTTTAATTAAAAGACGGCTTTTTAACGTGTACGCAATTTTAAAAATTTGCCAATTGAAGTAATTAAAAGAATTATACTGTGAATGATTATTTAGCCTTATTTTAGCGCCCTGATAAAGTATGGCTTGGTTATAGCTATAATTTAACATTTTTTAAGAATTAATATGGATACTTTTGCATTCCTTTATACGTTTGCATAACCGATGGATTTGCATCAGGTATAATATTTATTTCACAATTAAATAAAACGTTCCTTACTCTATAAAATGAAAAAAACACTTACACTAATTTCAATTATTACACTTATCTCTTTCTATGCCAAAGCACAGGATAATACTGACACTAAAGTATATGTTAAAAGTTATTTAGCACTTATAGGCGGCTTTTCAAACCCTATGGGTGATTTTAGTAAAAAAACCTATGATAATAATAAAGCAGGTTTTGCTAAACGCGGTGCAACGTTTGGATTAGAGGGCGCTTATTATTTTTATAAAAACTTAGGCTTTGGCGCAATCGTCTCTTTCCAGGACCAGGGCGAACTGACTATCCCTGACGTACAGTTACTTGCAGATGGTTATAATAAGATTCTTAAAGTAAACTCTACCTTAGTTCAGGGTGTTAACCGTTATCATAACTTAAATTTCATGGGCGGCCCTCAATATTCTTTTGCCTATGGTAAATTGATTCTTGATGTTCGTGCTGATGCTGGTCTAATTAAAAGCTCATCTACTCCAGAGCTTACCATATATGTATCAGGTGCAAATAATGGGCAACAAACTATTATCCAAAACAGCTCAAAAGGGTCTGCTTTTGCATATGGTGGTAATGCAGCTTTACGCTTTGAATTTGCCGAAGGCTGGGATATTGGCTTACGTTTTAATTATGTTAAATCTGATGGGATCAATATTTCTACCACAGGCGATATTTCAGCACTTGGCGGAACAGGCCGATTGGTAACAAAACAACCTATAAGTGAGCTACAGACCACTTTTGGAATTGGGGTTCATTTTTAACCGTAATTCTTTAATTAAAATATTTAAGGGCAGCTATTATATAGCTGCCTTTTTCATTTTTTATCTGTTACAGTATAAACCCGTAATAATTTTTTATTAAATCATTTGTGATTGATTAATAAAATTTTCAGGTTTAATTTTTTTCTGATACTTTTAGGGTAATCTTGATTAAAACTAAATAATTGAAAAAACTGATAGCTATAACATTGCTTGGCCTGCAAATATTCTCCATTTGCGGACATCTTGTACTCTATCAATACTTTGTTTACCAATCGGATAAATTGTTTAATGACCGCATAAGCAAAAACCTGTATAATGTGCATGACCTGGTGCAAATAAAAGTACCCGCACATACCGGGGTAACCCAAAACTGGAATAGTTTTGAAAAAATAAACGGACAAATACAATTTAAAAGCACTTGTTATAACTACGTAAAACTTAAGCTAACCAGGGATACTATTTACCTGATGTGTGTTCCTAATTACGAAAAAACAAGGCTTTTTAACCAAAATATTATCAATGCCAGTCAAATTGCTGATATCCCGGTAAATAAAAAGGATCATGTTCCGTTTGGTAAAGCAATTGACCTTGGTAAATATAATTACCCTATTGTATTGTTTAAATTTTCACCGCCTGTTATTATCCTGCAAGCAAATAATATTATATTCTGCTCCAGCCCTGTTCAACACTATATTGATACCCCTCATCAGCCTCCAAAAATGTTTTGCTAACCATTATTAATTAACATTTTTGCTAACCTTCTCCGTAATATATAATTAACGGAGTTCAAGTTTTTTACATGCTGAATCTTAATCTTCAACAACAGCTTCATTATACACTGCGTTTTGCAGTAGCCATGTGCTTTATAGGGCATGGGTCGTTTGGAATAATTACCAAAGCAATATGGTGTAATTACTTTGCCGTATTTGGTATAGGTAAGGTTATGGCTTACCAGTTGATGCCCTGGCTTGGGGGCTTTGATATTATGTGCGGAATAACAATGCTCATATATCCTCTACGGGTAATTCCGCTTTGGCTTGTAATATGGGGAACTGCAACAGCGTTTTTACGCCCGTTATCGGGTGAGCCTTTTGCCGAATTCATTGAACGAGCCGGGAACTTTGGCGCTCCGCTGGCCCTTTTGCTGTTGTCCGGAGGGGTGCAGTTAAATATTAAAAGTTTGTTCAATCCAATCAATCCGGATACTTCGGTGGATGCTAAAACATTGACAAAGGTAGTGATCTGTTTAAAAGTGGTGGTATTCCTGCTCCTTGCAGGCCATGGCTGGCTTAACCTGATTGAGAAAAAGAGCCTTATTGGTCAATACACCAATCTTGGCTTTAATAACCCGGCAAATGTTGCGCATTTGATTGGTGCATTAGAAATTGCGGCAGCCGCTGCGGTACTAATAAAACCTATCCGCCCGGCATTGCTGGTCTTTTTTACCTGGAAAATCATCAGTGAATTATTTTATCCGCACTATAAAATATTTGAGTGGGTTGAACGCGGTGGCAGTTATGCTTGTTTACTGGCATTATGGCTTGCCCTGGGAAGGAAAACAGAAACATCACATTCTGTAGATAAATTACAAGCAGTTTATGATGGTTCGTAGTCCTGAGTCCAAAGTCTTAAGTTAGAAATGAGCTAACGACTTTGGGCTTAATACTTCTGGCTTTGAACTTACTTACAAGGTGGCTCCTCACCTGTTTATCTTCTTTTCTATCCGTTTATCAGGTATGAACCAGATACATGCTACCACTATATATAATGCAAAGCCAACTTTTGAATTAAAAAATGAAGCAATAATTGCAACGGCGTATATAATGGTTGAAATGGCGCCCTTCCGGTCTTTTCCTATTGCCTGAGCCAATAAGGAATTGTCGCCATGATGCCTTATCAAAGTTATCAGGAACAATGCATAAGCCAATGAGCACATTATTAAAACAATTCCGTAACAGGTAACCGGCCATTCTGCAAAATGATTCTCCCCCATCCAGGCAGTGACAAACGGAATCAATGATAACCAGAAAAGCAAATGCATATTAGCCCAAAGGATAGCGCCATTTACCGATTCAACAATCTGCAGGGTATGATGGTGGTTATTCCAATAGATCCCTATATAAATAAAACTAAGCAGGTAACTAACAAAAACCGGCAACAGCGGTAACAACGACCTGATATCTGCTCCGTGAGGCACCTTCAATTCTAAAACCATTATCGTAATGATGATTGCAATTACACCATCGCTGAATGCTTCTAAACGTCCTTTTTCCATAGTTAAAGCTTAATCAGCCTGTAAAATAAAAAAAATAGGTGAAAGGAGAAAGGTGCTTTTCTCAATTTATTCAATTGGGTAGCGCAAAGCAAACATAACTATCGCCGGATTTACTGCCTATTTTCCCCCCTCCACAGGCAATAACAACAAACTGCTTACCATCAATTGCATAAGTGGCGGGTGTAGCATAACCTGCAGCCGGTAATTTTGCTTCCCAAACCTGCTTGCCTGTATTTTTATCAAAAGCCCTGATCTTTTCATCCTTGGTTGCTGCAATAAATACCAATCCGCCTTTAGTTACCAGTGGACCGCCATATAGTTCTGTCCCGGTTACAGGGATCCCTTTTTTGGTAAGTTCAAGGTATTCGCCCAGTGGCACTTTCCATAAAAGCTTCCCTGAGGTTAGGTCTACCGCATTTAGTGTGCCCCATGGCGGTTTAATGCCGGGATAGCCGTCCTTATCCAGAAACCTGTTATAACCGTTCATTACATAAGGTATTGTACTTGACGTTTTATTAGCAACAGTAACCGGTTCTTTAGCCATTTGCCTGGATACCGGCTCTTTTTCAGGCAGCTTTAACACAAAGGCAAGCAAAGCTTTTTTCTCATCGGCAGAAATTTGTTTAAATGAAGGCATCATGTTACGGCCGTTCTCAATTATCTTGCTGGCCTCATCCCCTGTATATTTTTTGTTGATATTCACTAATGACGGATATGAAGTGCCATTACCTTTTAACTCAACCCCATGGCAGGATATGCAATATTTATTATAAATAGTATGGCCTATCCCTTTTAAAGAATAATCGTCAGTGTTTTTTGGCACATCGATCATTACCTGCGCCCATGGCATTTCAGAATTACTTATGTACATTATCTTCGATACCGGATCAACTGCGGCGCCTCCCCACTCGCCCCCACCGTCAAAGCCGGGGAAGATCCAATCACCATCTTTACTTGGCGGGGCAAACATGGTGTTATATTTTACTTGCCTGTACTTATCAAGCATATCCTTGTGCGTTTCCGTGCTGATATCAGTTACATCTTCCGGTCCAAAATGCTGACGGGCAAAAGCCTGCGGCAATGTTGGAATTGGTTGTGTTGGCCATACCTGCTCACCGGGCAGCCCCTTTTGAGGAACCGGCTTTTCTTCAATAGGGAATATTGGCTGGCCATTAGTTCTATCGAACATAAAAATATAACCGTGTTTGGTGATTTGGGCTACCGCATCAATTGTTTTACCATTATGTTTTATAGTTACCAGGTTAGGATTTGCCGGCAGGTCGCGGTCCCACAGATCATGATGGACCACCTGGTAATGCCAAATGTATTTGCCTGTAGCGGCATCCAAAGCAACAAGCGAATTAGCATAAAGATTTGCACCTTTACGGTTAGCACCATAAAAATCACCGCCTATTGAACCTATCGGGATATACACAATGCCACGCTTTTCATCCAATGCCATGCCCGACCAGTTATTTGCGCCGCCTAATTTTGTCCAGGCATCTTTGTCAGGCCAGGTTTCATATCCTTTTTCACCGGGGTGTGGAATAGTGTGAAAGATCCACCTGAGCTTGCCAGTACGAACATCATAAGCACGGATGTGGCCCGGCGCGGCATCTTCCGATTCTGCAACCCGTGTGCCTACTATTAAAACATCTTTATAAATTACACCCGGCGTAGTGCCCGAAACAAATGAATTGGTTTCCCTTCCAAGATCTTTCGTTAAATCTAAATAACCGTCTTTGCCAAAACTTTTAATGGGTACACCACTTTCCGCATCAATAGCGTAAGTTTTTGAGCCAACACTGTAAAAAATACGTTTGTTTTCCCCATTTTCATCCTCCCAATAAATTACGCCACGGCATACTTTGTAATAAGCCAGCGGGTCATCTTTTTTTGAGCTATCCTGTGCAGCAGGGTCAAAAAGCCATTTTTGCACACCTGTTGCTGCATTTAACGCAAACAGCTTTAGCTTGGGGCTGGCTGCATAAAGTATACCATCAACCATTACCGGATTACATTGATTTTGGCTGCGATTGGCACTATCCTTGTCATTTGAACTATAAGTCCACGCAACTTTAAGCTGGCTAACGTTTGCCGGTGTTATCTGCCCGTTTGATGAATACCTGTTCCCTTCTTTTGAGCCGGCATAGGTGCGCCATTCGCTATTATCTGAAATTGATGGTTTTTTTTTACAGGATGTAATGATGTTTATTGCCAGCACTAAATAAAATAAGGCAGGGATCTTCATAAAATGATTTAGCTTTAATTGGAGTTACCGACTAAGCTAATCACATTATATTAAAAACAAAAACCTTATGGTTATCTAATTTAAGCCCGGGGTTTCAATATGAACATCCCAACCCCTGGCCCCTTCAATCACTTCGGGATCATGCGAGCAGATAAATAAGCAAAGCTTCGTCCGGCATATTTTTCATTAGTTTCATATTAATAAAGGCCGGATCTTTATAACCTGCGTTAAAGTTATAAAGATCCGGCCTTTATTAATTGATTTTTTTAACCAATTCTATTCAATTCCAATAAATTTTTACTCTTTTTTACTTCCTTTATGGCTGCTAAAATCAAACATCCTCGAGATGGTGAAACCTAAACGATATTGTCCCCTGCCATAGCTTGACTGTGTGCCGCTTAAGTAATTGATTTCATTAACAGCCCGGGCGTTGGTAACGTTGACCGTAAACACATGGCCACCAGTTTCAACTTCATAGCCAAAGCCCAGCGGGTCGGAAAAGCCGCTGTTCTTGGTATGCTGATAAGATGAGAATGAATGCGCATAATCGACAATAAAGCCGCTATGGTTTGAAATTTTTAAACGCAGAGTTCCCGAAAGCGCAAAAAAATCAAGGTCATTCCCTGGCACAAATGGTATTGGTGTGTTGTTGCGTACAAACGATGGGGCTATTTGCAAAACATTGCCCGGCGAAAAGCTATGGGCTATAAGGGCTTGTCCGAAATAGGAAAATCTGTCTGATGTCTTGGTAAAGTTAACACCATAAGGCCTGAACCCCGTTTCGCCAATTAAGGTAATTGCAAATGGCGATCCACCGTTGGCCTGGTGCAATACAGCATATTTTAGCTCCAGGTCAGCCAGACCGCCAATTGTGCTCCGGCCCATGTCAATATTAAAATTATCGCTCAGCCCGTATTCAAATCCTATGTACACATCGGCAACGGCATCCAGCCCAAAATATGTTTGGCCTCCGCCTACCTTGCCGGCAAAATCGCCGAAACGATGGATCACTAAAAAGTTAAGGTTATTCTTCTTTATCGTTTTGGTACTTTGCGATAAAACAAGCCTGGACGATTTATAAATGGCAATTGGCCCTTTTGCCTCATCTTTACTCATCGAATTCAGCAACGAATCGGCTGAGGTTGCTTTTTTTGCTGAATCGGGTTTTTGAGCCATTAAGCTAACACTTGTTATGAGAAAGCTTAACAGGATTATACATCTTTTCATGTCGGAGTTATTTAGTGTGAGTTTTATTTATTTTGAGTGTAGGTAGCAGCTACGTTGATCTTAATGCTTTCTGCAATGTTGTGAAACACAATTCTTGGTATATCAATATGATGATCGGCGCACTTAACCATAAATTCTGATTTCATACTTATAACCCCGTCTTTTACCACAAGTGTTCCGGGTATTGTCCTGTTAGCAGTAACATTGTGTACGGTGAGATCACCCGTTACATTTATCGGATAGTTTCCGTCTTTACTAACGTCTATCTTTTCGGCTATTTTACCTTTAAAGGTTGCACGGGGATATTTATCACTTTCCATATAGTCAGAATTAAAATGCTCCTGCATTAATGACTTCTGAAACCTGAATGAGGTGATAGCTACACTAAAGTTTAATTCGCCGGTGGAGACATTTAATACCGATGCACCTGTTGATGTTGCTGCTTTAATATCTTCGATCGGAGCGCTTGAAAAAAGGCTGACCGAGGCATTTTTACAGATATAGAGATCCTGTCCTGTCTGGAAAGTGCTCATCCAGGCAAGTAAAATAATACTGATATGTTTCATTTTTCTAGGGTTTTGTTAACGAATTTAAGTTCCAGCTAAGCCCAATGGCAACTCCTGTGGTTTGTAACTTCACCTGGCTATAGCCAATGTTTGTTAAGGGAAGTTTCATGTAGGGCTGTATGCTAATTCCAACTTTTGAATTTATTTGTCTTTCATAGGTGGCATTTAAGTTCATCACGCCAAAAAAGTATTTGCCTGTACCGGGTACAGTGTAGCTTGATGGACCAGTAGCGCCACCATAGTTTTCGCCATAGCTGAATTTATAACTTTCATGCAGCATTATATATGACGACAAGCCTGTACCGAAGGATAATTTATTTTGCGCCTTATGATAAACCTGGTAACTTACATTAAGCGGAATATCAAGCATGCGGCAATCCGCAGTAACATTTGTCGGGTTAACAGACCACTGGTAAGCTGTATGATAATTATTAAAATTAGTTATGTAGGGCTTAACAGAATATAATGCACCTGTACTCACAGTTAACTTACGTGATACTCCAACAGCGAACGTCATGCCTATATTGGTACCAACCTTGCTTTGCTGAAATGAGCCTACCCCATTTAAATCAGGCGCTGCAACCACACTCAACGCATACTGAGGGCGAAATCCGGCCTTCGGCTTAACTTTATTAATATTTTTAGCCATAGCCGGTCCTGTTGTTGAGCTATATGCCTGCCTTGGGATATTTATCTGCTTAACTGATCGCTCAGTTATTGATGTTGGATTAAGATCCGGAACCGAATTTACAGCTACCAATTCGGCATTCGGCCTGCTACCTGGTTTATAACTCTCCAGCTCTTTTTCAATAATTGTGTCTTTTTGAGATTTGCCCGGAGATAATCCAAATACCGACCTCTGCTTATTGTTTTTTACAGCGTAATCTACATTAGCAGGTGTTTTCTGTACCGGTGTCAAAGGCTGCCCAATAGCTTTATGCTCAATTATTGTATCTGTTGTTTTAGGATGAACATTTGCCTGCCTGTCCATAATAGTATCTTTTGGTTTTGGATGAGCAGTTGCCCGCCTGTCCATAATAGTATCTGCTGTTTTGTGCTGAGCCGCTGCCTGTATTTGATCTTTGATTGGTTGGCTTCCGGTCCTTGGTCTGAAAGCCCACCATCCTAAAAACAACAATAACATAGCTGCTACACCACTTAAAATGGGCCACAAATAGATCATACCTTTACGTTTGGGTTTACCCATCATTTGTTCAAGCGCATCCCAATCCCCCTCCTCGTACCGGATCTCATCGACCGGGTCCTCCAGGTTCTTTTTAAAAAGATCATCTAATCTTTTTTCGTTCTCTTTGTTCATTCCCTAATACCTTTGTTTATGAATACCCGTTCATGTTTATTGCTTTTATAGCTACAATCGGGGTATATCCCATGCCATTATTGTAATTAGCATTATTGGCAGACGAATCTGCCTTAAATATCATTTGTTTTAGCTTTTGCCTGGCCTTGTGCAAATTCGACTTTGACGTACCGGCATTTATATTAAGCATTGTTGCAATCTCTTCGTGCGAATAACCTTCAATAGCAAAAAGATTAAATACAGTTCTGTAGGCCTGGGGAAGTTTTTGAACCATCCCTAAAAGATCATTATAGTTCAGGTTTTTATCAGCAATGTCGCCATCACTAACATGTTCAGCCTGATCCAGATCTTCTGTATAAGCCATTTTAAGGTTAGCCCGGTAATGATCAATCGAAACATTCATCATTATTTTTCCAAGCCAGGCTTTAAATGGCCTGCTTGTATCAAAACTTTCAATATGCGTAAATACTTTAAAAAAGCCCTGGTTCATTACCTCAGCTGCTTCATCGCGGTTGCCCGCATAACGTAGGCAAATCCCCATAGAAAAACCGTAGAAAGCTTTGTAAAGCATTTTCTGACATTTTCTATCCTGTTTAATACAGCCCCTGATCAGTTGATGCAACTCTTCTTCTCCCATATGGGTATGCCTGTTTATCTAATATTAATTCCCATTACTTTAACGCTATCACGTTAATTAATCAAAAAAGGTTGCCTGTCCCCTATAAAAATTTATATTGCAAAGATAAACAATTGATAACCAATTGATTAAAAACAATCAAGACTCAGTTCTTTTTATTACTCAGTTTTAGCAGGCTGATAACTGCACTTATTTATGCTTTGCACTTACGAAAAGTAATTTACTTAAAATTAATTACACGAAGCAACCCTTTTAATAAAACACACGATATAATTAACAAACACACGTCTTTAAAAGACATTTAAATTTAAATAAATGGTTCCGATTTCTGTGGTTATAATTACTAAAAATGCTGACGATATAATTAGAGGTTGTTTGGAAAAGGCCAGAGAGCTAACTGACGATATTATAATTATATATAATGGAAGTGATGATGATACATTAAACATTCCTGTAAAAGATGGTTGCCGTGTTTATAAAAAAACATGGGATGGTTATGGCGCAAATAAAAACAAAGGTGTTGAACTGGCCTGCTATAATTGGATCTTAAGTATTGACGCTGATGAAATACTTGATGATGCGCTGATAGCCGCTATTCATAAGCTGAATTTTAAGGATACCAAGGCTGCATACGATGTTAAATTCAGATCGTATTTTGGGAAAAAGGCTATCCGGCATGGCAGTTGGGGAAGAGATCACCACATCCGCCTGTTTAACCGCGAATTTGTTAAATGGTCGGAAACATTGATCCATGAAAAATTAGTACTGCCCGCCTTTGTACAGAAGAAAGAAATTGACGGGCATATTCATCATTATTCGGCAAATGATATTTATGAATTTAACAGCAAATGCAGCTACTACGCAAAGTTGAGCGCTAAGAAGTATCTTCGCGATGGAAAAAAGGCAACTGCTATCAGGCTGTATCTGGCTCCTGCTTTTAGCTTTATTAAAAACTATGTTGCTTATTTAGGTTTTTTGGATGGACGCGAAGGCTGGCAAATAGCAAAAACTATTGCTAAAAACACAAGGCGTAAATATCATTTTTTAAGCCAGATGGAAACTTATGGCGAAAAACCGCACCCTGCTAAGGATAATTTGGTAGTAGAATATTGAAGAGCCCGATTATTTCAGCCTACACTTTTTAATACCTTATTGTAAAACTGAATCGTTTTGGCAGCGATATTACCAATTTCAAACTGCTCCTTAACTTTTTCATTACCTGCTTTTGCCAACCTTGCACAAACATCCGGGTTATTTAGCAGGTATATGATAGCTGTTGCTATTTGATCGATATTATCAGGGTCAATAAGCAACCCATTTATTTTATCGTCAATTAATTCAGAGCCCGATGTACGGTTTGAATTGATAACTGCAGTACCACAGGCCATTGCTTCTAAGGGCGCTAAAGCAAACGCTTCGGCATAAGATGGAAAGACGCTGATTGCCGAAGCTGATAAATGATCATATAACTCATCTGTTGATACATGTCCCTTAAAGTTTACCGAAGCTTTTGCTTTATCCGTTAGGTGACTAATAGCTTTTTGTTGTGAGCCTTTTCCTAAAACCAGCAGCCTTGCAGCAGGCATGCTTTTATTTACAATATTCCAGGCTTTGGCTAACTGGTAAATTCCTTTTTTTGCTACTAGTGTACCTGTAAAAATGACTTGTTTAGAGCTTTTGGAAATATTCCGGGCCGGCAGATCTGTTTTAATGCCGTTGTATAAAACTTCAATTTCCTTGTTATATGAAAGGTATTCTGAACTTTTATTGGCTGTGTATTTGCTTGCACTTAATACTGCCGATGCCTGCTTTAAAATAGCCTGTTCCATTTTAAGAAGATGTGCCGGTACTTGCTTGTTTGCTTCTTTGGTAAAATAGGTTATTGAGCCGTTCATTTTTACAACCACCGGGATGGATAACTGCGGGAATGGAATATAGGAACTGCAAAATCTGATATAATCGTTATAATCAGGCATTTCAATAATATCAATTTTATGCGCAATTATCAGTTGTTCAAGTTTGTTTTTATAGGCAGCGAGGCTTTTTTTAATATCCCTTTCCATCAATCCTGAATCTTTCAATAGCCGAATGCCAATGCGGGATATTAAAGATTGCTCGTCACTAAATATTTTATAATCAAAACCTCTTCTAAAACGATAAACCTTAACACCTTCATCACTAAACTCATCCGCTTCTCCGTACCCCGGGCCATATAAACCGGCAACTACAACATTATGCCCAAGTGTTACCATTTGCCGGGCTATCAGCCTTACATAGGTGCCTATGCCGCCATGTTTGCCGGGAGGATATTCATCGCAGAGATATAATATATTCATTTTGTAAGTAAATGTTTAAAATTATAAATATGCTGTTTGTTTATTTGCTTTGATAGCATGGTTATTACCAGGTATATAACAACAGCAATTACTAACTGAATAAGGAAATGAACATTAAGGCGGGTACTAATAAAATAAATAATTATTGCTTCGGAAGTAAACACAATGATAGGGCGTAAAGATATCACCATAATTTCCTTACAAACAAGCCTGTAATATAAACCTGCCTGCAGCAGGGTTGTACTAAAAAATGCAATAGACGCCCCTAATCCGCCGAACTTTGTAATTAGAATTAAATTTAGGATGACATTAGTTATTGCACACACTACTGTTATGTATGAAACCGATTTATACTTTTTAGCTCCAAAGCTTAGTGACCACAGCAGGTTTACAAAAAACTGCAATGGGATGCATAACGATAATATTAAAAACTGCCAGGAGTTTGATTCGCCGTATTTACCGTGCGTGATTAAAGTAAGCAATGGCACCCATAAAATATTAAGCATTAAGGGAATAGCTGCAGCAAAAAATATTTCAACAACATTAAAAGAATTGATATACTTTTGATATCCTATATCCACATTGCTACCTAATGATAAAAGGCGTGCGAACCTGGGTAAAATTAAAGGCGCAATAATTAACATTGGCAGCCTGGCCAGTTCATAGGCGCGGTAAGCAAAACTATAATCGGCCAAAACACTGCTGGTTGTCATCATCCCAAGCAAGATCCAATCCATCCGCGACAGGCTTATATCAAAAATAACGGAAATATATTGTGCCGATGATTCTTTAAGCAGCTTAGCGTATGCCTTAAAATGGAATTTAAAACTAAAATCAGTTTTAGCAACCAGGTATATAACTAAACCGAACAACTCAAATACAGCGGTACAGATCAATATAATTAATACTGTGTTTATATATAGCTTTCCTTCTGCCATTAAAAACCAGGCTGCAGCTATTTTGCATACATTACTTATAATTGCGATAATACCGTAAGGCGTAAATTGTTCTTTGGCATTTAAAAACTGCTTTAAGGGGACACCTATAAAAATTAATCCCTGCGCTAAAAAGAACCAGGGCAGCTGCTTATAAATTCCCGCCTGGCTTTTAACCATGCTATTCAGCAGCAACAAAAATAAAAAGGTAATTAAAAACCCAACTATTGAGTGTACAAAAAAAACCGCTGCTGCCCAGTCTGATCCTTTTGATGCTGCTATCCGGCGTACAACTACCTGCTCTAACCCAAAACCAAGTATTGTGGTTAGGAATATTGATACAGCATTTGTCCAGCTGATTGTGCCGAAATCATCCTTGGAGACATAGATCGAAATAAAATAAAAAAATACTCCACCGAGGATTTGAACAGAAATTGCCTGCAAACCCGAAGAGAAGATCTTTACCAATAACTTATTTTTAACCAATGCTGTTGATTTGAGGTACACCAAAATTAGTATTATCTTTTACTTTGACACACTAATGTCCATACGTGAAAAATCGCCATTTGGCTGCCTTTAACTTAAAATACTTTTCTGACTAAAATTAAATGATAAATAGCGCTCAACAGGAGCGCCACAGGCAACCATTTCAATTTTCAAGCCGTAATCTCTTATATAAATTAAACAACCAACTACATGGTTTTTAAGGCTTGATTAATTGATTACGGATGTTCAACAGTATTACTGATTTTAACTTTAGAAAGATCATAAACCGGGTCGACTGGAAACTATTGTTGTTTCTTATGCTTTTTTTAAACGTAAAATTAGGTGTAAAAATCCCTGCCATTATCCTGATTTATTTGCTCCGCTTCGATTTCAAATTTGGGTTCAGTTTCAAAAACTCAAGGCTTCCACTTTTCTATCTGTTAATACTTATAATACCTTTTATCGATCTGATAATTAACAGGGGATATAGTAATCCCGATTACCTGATTGTTTTTTTTACGGGAATAGGCTTTTGGCTGTTGTGCATTCTTGCCATTCACCAGGTTAAGCTGGCTGTTGAAAATAATGATACAGAAATTATTCACAGAACCATTCTGGTCTTTTTCATAATTAACGCCGTGTTTTCCTTCTCTAACTTTGCTGCTATTGCATGGGAAACAGGTGCAATAAACCCCTATCGGTACCAGGGGGAGCATCAAAAATATTTTATCGGCACAGGCGATTACATCAAAGGGTTAACCTTTGATACATCTACAACCAATGCTGCCTTAAATGCGTTTGCTGTTATTTACTTTTTAATAAGGAAAAACAACCTGATGCTATTTGTATGCATGGTGGTGCTGCTGCTTACCGGCAGCAACTTCCTGAACATGGCATTAATTTTCGCCCTTGCCCTGTTATTTATTTTCAAAAGCACTAAAGCTCAAAAAAGCCTCATTGTTGTTTGCCTGATGCTGCTGGTTGTTTTTATGGTGAAGATCTCGCCGCAAAATGATCGTTACATAGACGAAACCTTTAAAGATGCTATCCATCCGCCGGGTCCATTAGTAGCTAAAACCACCACGGCTGCTTCATTTACCAATATCCCTACCCTTGAAGAGGTACGGCAAAAATTTGCCAAACATTATTTGGATAGCATTCAAAAATTACCAGGAAAAAACCGGGCTGCATTAAAGCCTTCTTTAGCCGTTTTACCAAGAACAGGGCAGGGAAGGATAGTTGTTGACACGGTTAATATCAATTTGCTTCCCTACCAGAAATCGACAGATACTACTGCTGAACAATGGAAATTATTAAAGTTTATTGATGCCCACAAGGCAAGGCTTCCATTATCTGCACAGGTTTACAAACCGGGCAAGCCTGGAAAAATAGTTACTTTTTTTCAGACACTCTTATTTCTCAGGCAACATCCGGTTAAAATAATTACAGGGAGCGGGCCCGGCAATTTTTCATCCAAACTTGCCTTCCGGGCTACAAGCCTGGGGTTTGCAGGAGGGTATCCGGCAAAACACACCTATATCAGTAATGATTTTCTTACAAATCACCTGGATGTTTACCTGTATTTTTTTAGTAAAACTGCTGGGTTACGTTCATTAACCAATAGCCCTTATTCTGTTTATGACCAGTTACTGGCCGAATATGGGTTGCTGGGCTTGCTGATCTTCACTATTTACTATGCAGGCTTTTTTGCCAAACACTATAAAACGCTTACTTACGGCTTACCCCTGCTGCTACTATTAATGATGATATTTTTAACCGATTACTGGTTTGAGCAACTATCGGTAATTGTGTTTTTTGAATTGCTTTTGCTGCTCAACATCAAAGAAACTACTAACAACGCACAATTGAATTATGGATCTTAATAATCCAAAGGTTACTGTTTTAATGCCTGCATATAATGCGGACAAGTATATAGGTGAGGCAATAGCATCTGTACTGGAACAGTCATTTACTGATTTTGAACTTTTGATAATTAATGACGGATCAACAGACAAAACCGAAAAAATTATCCGGTCGTTCAAAGACCCAAGAATTGTACTGATCAGCCAGGAAAATAAGGGTGTTTCTGCTGCGCTAAACCTGGGCTTATCACATGCACGTGCCAATTATATAGCCAGGTTTGATGCTGATGATATTTGCCTGCCAAACAGGTTAAAGGTTCAGTACGATTTTATCACTACCTATCCTGAATATACCATAATAGGCTCGGCAGTTGAATACATGGATGCCGATGGGCACTATATTTTCACTCATCACCCGGAAGGGCACCTTAATGAAGAGATCCAGCAGCTAAAATATACCATATGCCCATTCATTCACTCCAGTGTATTTTATAAAAAAGATGCAGTTGTAAATAATGGTGGGTATAACGAGCATGCTTACACCTACGAAGATCATTTTTTGTGGGTAAATATTTTAAAAAATGAAAAGGCCTGCAATCTTTCGCAGGCGCTTATTAAGGTAAGGCTTAACCCGGAATCTATAACCATAGATGAAAGGTGGCGCACACGCAAGTTCCGTTCTATAAAATACGCAACATTAAAAAACAAAAACATTACTGAAGCCGAGGGGAACGAGCTGTACCAGATAGGCGGCAAACAGTATTCGCCTAAAATAAAACAGGGCGCCTATTATGCGCTGTGCGGTAAAAAATTCCTGCTTAATAATTATCAGCCCGAAAAAGCCCGGCTGAACATGATGAGGGCCATCAGCCTGCACCCTTTGCGTTTGGACAATTACCTAATCTATACGGTTAGTTATTTACCAGAAAGGTTTATTACCTGGCTGCACAACATCAGCATGGGTAAATTTTAAAATGGAAATAAAGATGAAAGTAGCATTTATAGCAAGATCAACATTATACACGGTACCGGGTGGCGATACTGTACAGGTTGTGCAAACAGCCCGGCAGCTAACCAATATGGGTATTGGGGTTGATATATTGTTATCAAAAGAAGTAATACCTTACGAGGAGTACGACGTGCTGCATTTTTTTAACCTGATCCGCCCGGCTGATATTCTTTACCACAGCAAAATGGCTAAAAAGCCTTTTGTTATTTCAACCATTTTATGCACTTACGGCGAATACTATAAATATAACCGTAAAGGTTTGGGCGCCATATTTACCCACCTGCCTGCCGATGGTGTAGAATACCTTAAAACCGTCGCCCGGTGGTTACTTGGGAAAGATCACCTGTCGAGCATTGATTATCTGTGGAAAGGCCAGCGGAAAAGCATTATTGAGATCCTGAAAAGGGCCGATATGGTACTGCCAAACTCCGAATCGGAGTACAGGCGGGTACAGGAAAGCTATCCCTGCAAGGATACGCACATGATCATCCCGAATGGTATCAATCCCGACAGGTTTCCATTTGATGCAACCATAAAAAAAGACGAAAGCCTGGTGATCTGTGTGGCAAGGATAGAAGGGCGTAAAAACCACCTCAACCTTATAAAAGCCTTAAATAACACCCGGTTTAAACTGGTAATTATTGGAGCACCAGCTCCCAACCAGGATGATTATTACCAGCAATGCCGCAGCATTGCAGCAGCCAATATTACCTTCCTCAATCGCATTCCGCAGCAGGAGTTACTGGAATATTATCAGCGGGCCAAAGTGCACATTTTACCCAGCTGGTTTGAAACTACAGGTTTAAGTTCTATCGAGGCAACCGTAATGCGGTGTAACATAGTAATAACTGATAAAGGTGATACAAGGGATTATTTTGGCGATGATGCTATCTACTGCGATCCGTCAAAGCCTGAAAGTTTACTGGCAGCCGTTGAGGAAGCAAGCACAGCGCCGTTCAACGAAAAATTACTGGATAGAATATTAAAGAATTACACCTGGAAACAGGCCGCGATACAAACATTAAAAGCATATCAATTAGCAGCCATAGCATGAAACTAAGAATAGCAATATTAGGCACCAGGGGCGTTCCGAATTATTACGGAGGGTTTGAGCATATCTCGGAATATGTTTCAGAAGGGTTGGTGAAAAGGGGCCATTCAGTTACGGTTTATAACTCTCATAATCATCCTTACAAAGAGGATAAATGGAACGGTGTAGAGATCAGGCATTGTTATGACCCTGAATACCTGATAGGTACAGCCGGACAATTTGTTTACGATTTAAACTGCCTGCTTGATGCACGAAAAAGAAAGTTCGATGCCATTTTAATAATGGGTTATACCAGCAGCTCGGTTTGGGGTAAATTGTATCCGCCAAAAAGCACTATTATTACCAATATGGACGGACTGGAATGGAAACGTTCAAAGTACTCACCAAAGGTGCAACAGTTCTTAAAATATGCCGAAAAGCTTGCTGTAAAATATAGCCAGTTCTATATCTCTGATTCACTGGTTATTAAATCATACCTGGGTGAAAAATACAATATTGACAGCAAATATATTCCTTACGGGGCTGATCTGTTTTCGGAAGCGGAGCGTGAACAAGTGGACAACGGGGAAGCCCTGAAAGAAGATTATTTCTTATTAATGGCCCGCATGGAGCCGGAGAACAATATTGAACCCATATTGGAAGGCTTTAATAATAGCAGCTCACACCGTAAATTCAAGGTTTTGGGCGATACCAGCAACCGGTTTGGCAAGTTCATCACCCATAAATTTAAAAACGATGAACGCATTGAATTTAAAGGGTCGATTTTTGATACCGGCAAAGTACGCGCACTGCAAAATAACTCATACCTGTACTTTCATGGGCATAGCGTTGGTGGCACCAATCCGTCCTTGCTTGAGGCCATGGCCAGCGAAGCGCTCATTGCAGCTCATAATAATCCCTTCAATAAATCAGTGCTGCATACAGATGCTTTCTATTTTTCAGATGCAAAAGAAGTGCGCAACATTGTGGAAACCGTGCAAAGAAAAGAGACCGAAAAGACCATGGTGAGCAATAACCTGTATAAAATTAAATACCAGTTTAACTGGGAAAAGATCATAGACCAGTATGAGCAGTTTATTATAGAATGCCACAATAATTCAAACTATGAGCGGATTATTTAGGATTGAAGATAGTTTGGTCAATAAAATAAGCTATTACCATATAATGCTGTTAATGGCATCACTGCCGTTTGACATGTTTTATAGTCACCTCATTTTAATAAGCTTCGCTTTACATACCTTAATCCATCTCGATAAAAAAAATATTAAGCCGGTATTTACTTTACGAACGCTGGCCTTACAATCCGTATTTTTTGTAACACTGCTTTGTATTATTTATACAACCAACACCAACCAGGCTTTTACAGAAATAGGCCGGCGGAGTATCATACTTATTATTCCTGCACTATTTTGCCTTAACCCGCTTGATATAAAGAAATACAGGTCACAACTATTACTGTTATTTGCCCTGGTTTGTACGCTCACAATCGTTTATCTGTACATTGATGCATTGATCACTATCAGGCATTTCCATTTGCCATTTTCAATGCTGTTTTCTAAGTTTTTTGCCAATCATAATTTTTCAGAGCCGATAAATATACATGCTACATTTTTCTCCATGCAGGTAGCAATATCCCTGGTTTACCTTTTATCAGTTTTAATAAAGGAGAAGATGTTTTATAATAAATTCTTTTATTTAGGATGCTGCCTTGTACTTACTGCCGGACTTATTCAGCTTAGTTCGAAATCAGTTTGTTTTTCCTTGTTTATTATCATAAATGTTGCCATTCCCTATTTTTTATTGCAGGGGGTAATGCGCCGTAAATTCATTTTGGTTACTGCATCTCTATCTGTTTTATTAATTACAGGTATTTTATTATCAGGTACTTTCAGGGAGCGTTATATAACTGAGTTAACTACCGATCTGTCTCCGGCAAAAGCTAACGAAATATTGGATTCGCGCCTCTCCAGATGGAAAGTTGTTTTGGGATTGATAGAAAAGAAACCGCTAACAGGTTATGGCACAGGTTCGGAAATGGCCCTTTTGCACGATGGGTTTTTTAACAATAAATTATACAATTCATTCTTAAATAACCTGAACGCGCACAATCAATATTTAAGCTTCCTGCTAAAATCGGGAATTATAGGACTACTCATTTATATAGCCACTTTAGCTTTTGGGTTTCGGATCGCCTTTCAACAAAAAGACCTGTTGTTCATCGCGTTTATGGCAATTATTACAACTGTTTCATTTTCAGAGAATTTCCTGGATGTTGACAAAGGGATCTTTTTCTATGCGTTTTTCTTCCCGTTTTTTATTTTTTCTAATAAACAGGCGAACGTAAAATTCAATCCATTAAAATCGCCATAAATATTTAACGCCAGTGGCAACCAAACAGTTAATTGCTCCGTCATTATTATAAAGTTACTTTCAAAACAACAGATAAATGCAACATAATCCATATCCATTAATCAGTAAAAGCTTGTCAGTAATTAAAGAAAATATATTAGAAACCCTGGCTTATTTTGATCTGTTTGACTACCCCTTATGCAGGGCGGAAATTTACCTGTTCCTGAAAAACAAGCACGATTATGACACATTTGATCAGGCATTAAAATCCCTGCTTGAAAGCGGCATAATTTATCAATTTGATAAGTTTTATACTTTAAAAAACGACCAATACCTGGTAGTGCGAAGAAACGAAGGCAACAAAAAGGCAGCCGGATTAATTAAAATAGCCGAAAAGGTGGGAAGCCTCCTGATCAGGTTCCCTTATGTACGCGGAATAGCCATATCGGGCTCACTATCAAAAAACTTCGCGGATGAAAATTCGGATGTTGACCTTTTTATTATTACCGCCAAAAACAAGCTGTGGATAGCGCGGACCATAATGCACTGCTTTAAAAAACTAACCTTTTTGGTTAATAAGGAGCATTTGTTTTGCATGAACTATTACATTGATGAGCAGCAACTGGAAATTGCAGAGAAGAATTTATACACCGCAATTGAAATAGGCACATTGATCCCGCTGCAGGGTGATACCGTGTTTGAACGGTTTTATACCGCAAATACCTGGACCAGGGAATATCTTCCAAACAAAAACATGCGGATAGCCTCGGCAAAGCCGGTTAAGGGTGGGTTTTTAAAAAACCTTTTAGAATGGCTATTTAACAACCGGGCAGGCGATACCATTGATGATATGCTGATGAAAATTACAGGCAACCGATGGCTAAAAAAAACGCAGCAAAAAAAGCTGAACAGTCATGGTATAATTATGGGAATGGATACCGGCAAACATTATGCAAAGCCCGACCCTAAGAATTTTCAAAGCAAATTATTGGCAAGATACCAGTTTAGGGTAGACCGGATCTTGCGGGCTTATGAAGACAGCCTTGCACATTAAAAACAGGCTTTTGTAGAGACGCAATACTTTGCGTCTCCGGATAATTAAGATCACGCAGGAGACACAAAGCAGAGACACAAAGTATTGTGTCTCTACAGGAGGTTATTTCTTTTTTAACGAGATGATATAATAATCACCGATGTATTTCCAGGGCCGGGAGCTTTTTAGCTTATCTTCCTTATTTTTCAAAAACCGGTAAACGGAAGGATGCTTTTCTGCAAAACCTTCAATATATGATGGCGGCACAATTGTGCACAGGCCTTCAATTCCCAGCAGGTTAAACTGATCTTTCAATTGGTTTACAATAAATGAAGGATTGTAATACCAGCATTTAAAATAAACGCCTTCAATATGGGCTTTGCTCCCATTCCTGCTAAAGAACCTTCTAAACGCTGTACGGAATCTGCCTTTAAATACCAGCAGTGTTTCCCACAGGCAAAATTTTGGTAAAATGACAAGTGTTACCGTTCCACCAGGTTTTAGCAGATCGTTGAATGATGCCAATACTTTATCCAGCTCATCTGTACAATTAAGGCCGGCAAAGTTGGAAAAGATATGATCATATAGCCCTTTGTTTTTTAACTGGTCAAGTTGCGTATAGGAACATATTTCAGTGCTTACCTGCTCTTCCATACCGTTCAGTGCAACCTTCCTTTTCAGTTCATTTTGCATCCCTGTTGACAGGTCTGTAGCATGTACCTTAAATCCTTTTTGTGCAAAAAACAAAGCATCTTCGCCGGTACCGCTGTTTACCTCAAGGATAGAACTGCCCGGTGCTAAGAGCTGTAAAACATGGTTGCGAACCCGTTCCCGCTTATATTTAATAATGGTATTGCCTGCATACAACTCATCAAAAATTATGGATTGCGTGGTAAACGCCGATTCTGCATGTTGCTCATTGATATTTGCCTGGACAGTTTCCATTATGCTTCCTCCAGTTTTCTTAGCTTCATCCCTTCAATAAGCGTTGCCGGTGCATGGTATAAAACTGAAACGGCTTTCCTGATGCTTTTAATATTAGCGCTCAGCGGGTTATTTATTAGTTTAACCAGGCTGTTTTTTGCCAGGTGTTTATGATAGTTTTGATGTACGTATTTATGCAATTGCTTGTAATACGATGGTGGAAAAGTATTGCTGAACATCAGGGCCATTTCATCTGAATCTGTCCAGTTTGTTTTTTTCTTCAGATCGGCTTTCACCCTTTCATAAAACAATGTACCAGGCAAGGGGTATGATACTGAAATGCCTATTTCAAAAGGCAAAAGCTCATTGATCATGTTGATGGTCAGCCGGATATCCTCCTTCAGCTCACCGGGGTAACCAAACTGGATAAAAAAGGATGGCTTTATGCCATTCTCTTTCATCAGGCGGGTAGCTTCGCGGATCTGTTCAACCATAATACCTTTATCCATGGCATCCAGAATTTTCTGCGAGCCACTTTCGGCGCCTATCCATACGTTTTCGCAGCCCGAGTCCGCAAGCGCTTTTACCGTACCTTCATCAGCGAGCAGATCAGCCCTGGATTGGATCTTAAACCGGATCTTAATATTTTCCTTGTGTAAAAGCAGCGCAAGCTCTTTAACCCAACCCGGCTTTAAACCAAAAATATCATCACAAAACCAAATGTGATCCATCCGGTAGCGTTCTTTAAGCAATTTAATTTCAGCAACAACATGTTCAGGGCTTCTTGAATTATAGCGGTTACCATAAATTGGCTTTGCGCACCAGTTACATTTAAAAGGGCAGCCACGGGTAGTGCTCATGTTAAGAGAGAAATACCCAGCGTGCTTTAACCATGTTTGCCGGTATGCATCCATATCAATCAAATCCCAGGCTGGTAACGGCAAGCTATCCAGATCTTTCAAAACAGGGCGACCCGGGGTTTTAACTATCTTTCCATCCTTAACATAAGCGAGCCCTTGTATGGTATCATGCTCACTCTGGCCATTTTCAATATGATTGGTTAGCTCCAGTAAAGTATGCTCCGCCTCTCCTATTATTACAAAATCGGCGCCTTCATTTAAATATTGCTCGTAGCGGTCGGTTGAGTCGGAGCTCGAAACGATTACAGTACATCCTGCCGCTTTGGCAATCTTACACATGCTGAAGGCCGCCTCGCGCATGTTGGTGAGGCACATTTTGGTGAGGTAATTAAACCCATCATCGTAGATCACAAAAAAATCAGGCTTGCTTTGCGTTAATGCAGCTTTAACTTCTTCCGGATCGCTTACAAACATGGTGTCAAAAAGCGATACTGCGTAATCATTTTCGCGCATATATGCTGCAGCATATATGGTGCCCAATGGCGGGTATGGTTGCCCTAAGGCCCATTGTTTTGGGTCAAAACGTAAAAAGTAAGAATGTGAAAACAATATACTTTTCATACTTTATAAATTATGCAAGTTTTGCAAAAGGCGAAAGATTTAACGAGCATACGCATTTTATGCAGGCTGCATTTTTACTCATATCCAGTGATCTTCTGAAATTAACGGCGCTTTCACTATTCAGGATAGTTTCCAAAGATGCATCCCTGATATTCCCTATCACGTCGTGAAAAAAGCATGGCCGCACATTTCCATCGGCTTCAATTACGGTTGATACCCAGGGGGCATTGCATTTTTTAAACGGGAACGGGTTCAAACCATAAAACGCAGCATAATACTGATAAATGTCCCTTATCTTTTCTTTCGATTCAGCAATAAACCTTGTTTTAAAGTTACCCTCATTATTAATTATGCGGGTTATTACATCCTGCAATTCGGGCAGCTCACGTTCTGAAATTAAGATCTCGTGCTGCTTTGGCTCTTCCCAGGCCATTTGCCTGTTAAAAGCATGGCTGCTTACATCCGCCGGCAAAAAGCTCACCTGGTCAATCCCCATCAATCTTGCTTCATTAATTATGGCTTCCCAGTTCCTGAAATTAAGGCGATGAATTACGGTGCGGGCAGTTATCCTGTAGTTTGGATTGATGGATTTGATATACTCAACCCCCTCCTTTAGCTTACTAAAAGCATTTGGAATATTCCGGATAGCATCATGCAAGGCTTCATCGCCATCTAAAGAAACAATCAGGTCATTAACCAATTCTAAGATCTGATCGGCATTCTTTTTAATGGTAAGCCCGGTTGTAAGCAGGGTGACCTTTATTTTATGCTGCTTAAGGATCTCGCAAAGTCTGAAAAAATTTACATTCAGTAAGGCTTCCCCTCCCGACATTGATACCTGCTGCGTTCCGAATTTTTTTAAGGCCGCCAGCAAACCGGTCAGATCATGCTCCGTAAGCTGTTTCAGGTTTTTGTTGTCCTTCCAGATATCGCACATAACACAACGGCAATTGCAGGCGCTGTGGGGCATTAATATAACAATAGGCAATGCAGATATGATACTTGTTTTTAAAGTACGATACCTGTTATATGAACGATATAAGGATTGCCCTACCATATAATTTTAGTGTTTTACTACGACCCAATAAAAAGGATCTTTTTTACTGATCTTATTAATTAAGCGCTTCGGATTAAACAATATCTTATAATTAAACGGCTGCAGGTCATTTATAGCATGATGAAAATAATGCGCCGCCATTTCCGGATACCCTAACATTTCATAATACTCTTCCGTCCGTTTCGCTGCATCGGCAACTTCATTGGGTGGGTAAAAATTGGTGTCCATTATGTGGACCTCCCCATTTTTATTCAAACACAAAAACGCGCTTTCCAGAATGCTTTTAACAGATGGGAAATATTGTATGGAAGCAGCGAATAGGATAACGTCAAACCTTTCATTCAAAAACATTCTGGATTCAAAACTTCCGCAGATAAACTCGAGATTATCTTTTTGAAAAACCCTTTTAGCCTGCATGATTTCCGGCTCATTAATATCAAGCCCTGTTACTCTTGAATTTTTAATAGTTAACAGCTTTGACGACAGCCAGCCATTGCCACAGCCTATTTCTAAAATATTAAGCGGTTTGTTTTTTTCTTTGAGATAATCGATCAGTCTTTGAGCCGACCGCTTCCTGGTCTGCCATTCTTTAAAATGAATATGCGTGGCTTCAATATCAGGCAAAAACATTACCTGCCCGTCTGACAAAACACGTTTCTCTTTATATCTTACATCAATATAAAGTTCACCAAAATCTGAACCTTGGGCTTCTACTTCCATAATCTCCCTGTTTAATTCAGTCATGTTCACAGCGTATTAATTAAAATCCCTGGGTCTCCGGCTGACGATATCTCCAAACTTTTTGCAGCAGCTTTATCTCATACGGATATTTGTAAAGGTTTACCCTATAGCGTAACCCGGCTACCAATTGTATCGCTTTTCTCTTGATCAGGTTAAGGCGGATATCAGTAACCGTAGGATAAACGCCATTCAGCACCGTTTCAAAGTTTCTGATCTTGTCTATCATCTCGGGAGTGAGCCATGGTGTAAGCGGATTCTTCCGCAGATCAAAGCTCTCCCATGCCGGGCTGATCCAATCTTCCAATGTCTGCGGGAACCTAAAACCGCTGGCTAAAACCTGTTTATACATTTCCGATCCCTCTGTGGGCACCGGACTGTAAGTATAAATAATGATCTCGGTACGGGGATTTACATGCTTAACCTTTTTTATAAAATCAATCTCGAAATCAATCTGAGCCTGTACTTTTTCGGGTGTTGGGGCTGGGGTACCCAGTACAAACGAGTATTCAGGGATGATATCAAATTTTTTAAGCCGTTCTGCAAATTCAATGATCTGGTTCCCGGTTTGAGTACCACCCTTATCCATCTGCGCCAGCACTTCATTATTGCCGCTTTCTGCACCAAAAAAGATGATTTTACAGCCTGATTCACGAATGGCAGTTAATGATGCATCCTTAAATTTGCTCATGGTATCTATCCTTGCCATTCCCCACCAGGTCATGTTTTCATCTTTCATCAGCCTTGAAAACTCAACCGCCCGTTTTTCTGAAACGAAGAAATTGTTGTCATGAAATTCAATGGCATCAGCGCCCCACTTATCCTTTATGTATTTTACGTCCTTATAAACAGCTTGTGCCGATTTACCTTTCCACCGGGCCTCGTAAATTGGCACAACCGCGCAAAATGAACAGGTGAACGGGCAACCAATACTGGAATGGTAGGCAAGTGTTTTTTGGCCCAGGTATGTTTTCCCTAAAAATTTAGGAATAGGGTAAAATGTATTCAGCTTATCATATGGCAATGGCGGTAACAAATCCTGGTCTATCAGGTCTTCTTTTGCCGTTTTTGAGATGCTGCCGTCAGGCGCTTTATAGATCAGGTTTTTTATAAACTCAAACGGCTGATCGTGCTCCAAAGCATCGATCAAATTTGGGAAAGCATGATCTCCGGGACCGTTGATAATAAAATCAACATAACCCGAGTAAAGCACCGAATTTGGCTGATTTGATGGAAAATACCCACCCCATATCATCGTTGTATAGGAAAATTTTTCTTTTATAGCTTTTGCAGCCAAAATTGCCTGTCGTAATTGCGGGCCGGGCATTACAGAAAAACCGAGGTATTTGAATTCTCCCGTGTTTAAATATGATTCTATTTTTTTTATGGGGTCTGCTTCACAATTACCATCAACTATTACCCAATCATATTTTCCATCAACCGATGCGGCAATGTTTAAAATAGAATTCGGGATCCGGTATTTATTA
Source organism: Mucilaginibacter sp. (assembly GCF_028288225.1). Taxonomy (GTDB): domain Bacteria; phylum Bacteroidota; class Bacteroidia; order Sphingobacteriales; family Sphingobacteriaceae; genus Mucilaginibacter. The sequence continues at coordinate 214,391 of NZ_JAQBOC010000003.1, read as the reverse complement.
ATAGCGCTTTTGGGGTTAAACAGTAGTATCTTACTCATCTTATACTTCACAATATATTCGCCAATGGGGTTAATCTCCGTAATACCGGTGGTTTATATCCCACCGGTATTTCCCTAACGGAGACATCGTTCACACAAATCACACAAATCCAATTTAACCCCAATTAAACAATTACTCAGTAGTAATTACGCCTCGCTTAAAACTTAGGTTGCCTGCTTTAACAAATAAAATTGCATAGGGCAACCATCATAAATAATCGCACGTAATCCTTATATTCAAACTATTGGTTTCACATTAAAAATTACACCCTGTTTTGCTAGCAACGCTAAAAAAATATATTAATAAAAATATCTTTCCGTCATCGATAAAAGAGAAGGACGTTGTGGAAGCCTATGATATTTGGGCCGATAACTACGACGCGCAACCCGGTAACCTGATGCTTGATCTGGATGAATTGGTTTTTGGTGAATTGCTGGATACTATTGATATAAAAGATAAGCAAATTGCTGATATAGGCTGCGGCACAGGCAGGCACTGGCCTAAAATTTTAGAAAAGGATATTGCAGGATTAACCGGCTTTGATGTTTCGCCCGGAATGCTTCACAAATTGAAAGAAAAATTCCCCCAAGCCAATACCCATACCATTACAGATAACCATTTTTCTGCGATTGCTGATAACACTTATGATGTGATATTATCTACATTAACCGTTGCCCATATTGAAAATATAGAGGAAGCTCTACAGGCATGGAGCAGGATCTTAAAAACTACCGGAGATATTATTATTACCGATTTTCATCCCGATGCATTAGCTTCAGGCGGTCAGCGGACCTTCAAACACAATAACGTCCATATTGCAGTACGTAATTTTGTGCATTCAACTGATACCGTTAGGGAAATACTTTTGAAAAACAATTTCAAAATAGTCAATGAGGTTGTAAAGCAAATTGATGAAACGGTAAGAGATTATTACCTGGAGCAACGTGCATTGCATGTTTACAATAAATTTAAAGGCTTTCCGATAATTTACGGAATTCATTTCAGGAGAGAATAATGATTCTGGGCAATGTAAATATAATTGGCAATAACGAGCCTGTAAATGTCAGGGTTTGTAATGGGAAGCTAGCGGATATTACGCCTGCTGATTCCAAAAGCCAGGCAAGCCATTTACAGCTAACTTTTAATGATGCCATTATTTTTCCGGGACTTATAAACTCTCATGATCATTTAGATTTTAACCTATTCCCTCAATTAGGCAATAAAAAATATAGCAACTACACTGAGTGGGGCAACTATATCCACAAAGCTTATAAAAATGAAATAGCTGAAATACTGCAAATCCCTGCCCCGTTACGATCTGAATGGGGCATGTATAAAAACCTGCTTTGTGGTATTACCACTGTAGTTAACCATGGCGAAAAGCCGGGATTGAAAAATGCGTTGATTACTGTTTTTGAAGAAAGTCATTGTTTACACTCTGTACAATTTGAAAAGAACTGGAAAATCAAGCTAAATAACCCTTTAAAAAAAAACCTGCCGGTAAACATTCATGTTGGTGAAGGCGATGACTTGCTATCAATTAATGAAATTGATGAGTTAATAAAATATAACCTGCTTAAAAGAAAACTTGTCGGTATTCATGGAGTATCCATGTCGGCAAAGCAGGCGGAAAAATTTGAGGCGCTGGTTTGGTGCCCCGGGTCTAATTATTTTTTGTTAGATAAAACAGCACAGGTTAACCGGCTTGAAAAGCATACCAAAATATTATTTGGTACAGATTCAACATTAACCGGTAGTTGGGATATATGGGAGCATTTACGTTTAGCCCGAAAGACGGGGCTGCTTAGCGATGAAGCCTTATATTGTACTTTAAACCAAAACGCAGCAACTATCTGGCAATTAAATTCAGGCAGTATAGATGAAGGAAAGGATGCCGACTTAGTTGTGGCTAAAAACCCTGTTGGCAAAAAAGATCTTGATGCTTTTTTTGAACTAAGGCCTGCCGATATATTGTTGGTTATTCACAAAGGTGAGATCCGGTTGTTTGATGAATCAATTTTAACCCGATTGTATGGTATTGATATGTATGGCTTTAGCAAAGTTTTTATAGCCGGCGCATGCAAATATGTAAAAGGTGATTTGCCAGCATTAATAAAAAAGATAAAAGCATACCGGCCGGATATTAATTTCCCCGTAACTATTAAGGAGCCTGTACAAGTATGACCCTATCTCAAAAAATACGTTCAAAACTAACCAGGACGGCTAAAAACCTTTTGATGGATTTGCGGCATACATTAGGAATGTATGAAGGCTTTTATCGCTCAGCGCGGGGAAGCAGGATATTGGTGTATCATGGCATTTGCGAGCGCGATCATTTAAAATTCAACACCCTTTTCCTTACCAGGAAAACTTTTGAATTACACCTTAAATTTTATAAAAAGTATTTCAATGTTATTTCGCTGGATGACTATTATCAGAAAAAATTCAGCAATGATAAATTCAATATCTGTTTAACATTTGATGATGGTTTTGCAAACAACCACAAATATGTATGGCCTCTGTTAGAAAAATATCAAATGCCTGCAACCTTTTTCATTACTGCCATACAGGCGGCAGGTTATGATATTTTGTGGAATGATTTTTTAACCATTGCCAGTAAATACGGCCCTAACAAATTGCATTTTAAAGGCGAGTTTTATACAAAAGATCGCCATAACAAATATATTTCAACTTTTAATGGTTTAAGCCTTGCCGATAGGTTAGGAGGTTATGGGTTTGATGAAAAAGCAGAGATGATGAAGGAACTATATCCTTTAGCTCCTTTTAAAACTAAACAATCTGACAAGGATTACTGGCTGCAAATGACAACCGAACAGATCAAAGAGCTATCCGCCTCCACTTTTGTAACTATTGGCGCCCATAGCTATTATCACAATGACCTGGCCAGGATTGATATCCATGATGCTGCTGAAGAGCTAAGTCTTTCAAAAGGATACCTTGAACATATCATTAAAAAACCAATAACCAGCTTCGCATTTCCATACGGATCTTACAATAATGAGGTTATTGAAACAGCAAAAAGTGCAGGGTATGAGCAACTGCTGGCAACAGAATTTAATAGCGCGGAAGATTATAAAGATCCCAGCATGCGCAAACGTTTAACGGTGAATCCGTTTATATCTGTTAATAACCAAATGCGCGCAACAATTACCGGCAGTTATGAATAGTAATCATTCAAGTATTCATTATATTGTAGAACGGCTAAATACTGAAAATTTAACCGATATAGAACAATTATATGCTGCAGTTTACGGCAAACAGGCCATTCCCGGTTTTTTTGCAAAAAAATATGATACTGCGTTTACAGGTGTTAAATATACGGGCTTTATTGCTTACAATAGTCAGCGGCAACCAATGGCTTTTTATGCAGTTATCCCGTGTTTTGTAAAGTCGGACAATAAAATCATTCTTGCTGCACAATCAGCAGATACTATGACGCACCCTGATCACCGCAATAAAGGCTTGTTTGTTGAGCTCGCGTTAACTACTTTCCAGCTGTGCCGCGATTTGAAGATCCAATTGCTTTTTGGGTTCCCAAATCAAAATTCGTTGCCAGGTTTCGTAAATAAGCTGGGCTGGCGGATAACCGATACAATGGATTGCTTTATTATTCACACAGATAATTTTTCGTGGAAGGGAATCATAGGTAAATTTCCCGTCTTGAAAAATTTATATACCAGCTATCAGGAAGGTATTTTAAACAAATACGTGGCAAAACAAAACAGGCTTGATAATTCGGTATTAAATGATGGATGCGGCGGGGTTTACCGCGATGAATATTATTTCAACTACAAAACTTACAGCAATACAAAGTTTATAAAAGCAGGAACATCAACTTTATGGGTAAAAATTAACAGCATACTTTTAATAGGTGATATTGCGGTACAGCCAGATGATTTTGATGATATGATATACGAATTAAAAAAACTGGCCGGTAAACTGGGCATAAAGCAGATCCATTTTCATGCATCACCCGGCACCTCTTTGCATAGCTTGTTTGCTATGCGTTTTAATTCCATCCCTTCGTTCCCTGTAATATTTAAAGTTTTGGGTGAAGATTTACGGATAGATAAAATTAAATTCACTTCTGCGGATATAGATACTTTTTGATATGGGTTCATTGATAAATAAAATATTTTTTGACAATAAAAGAATAAGAACCTTTTATATAACAAGGCTGCACGCTAATGAAATAGAGGAAAAAGTTTATTTAAAAAATAGCACCTGCCAGGCCGATATAACATCTACCAACAGCATGATCTGTCTTGATCCTTTCTGCATGGCAGCATGGCTGCCTTCTGGTCAGGCTGCATTAACCAATAACAAAGGAACTGAGATCCAATTTTTTAAAGGCAATAAATTGAATGCAGCTATTACTGTATCAATAATTGAAGCAGTTCCTACCGCTAAAGGGATTCTATTTTTATATAAAGTTGAAAAAGTAAAAAATCATCAGTTAAGCGCCTTGCACAGGCTGGTGTTGTTCGCGTACTTTTTGCGCTCCAAAGCCAATACTTATCACAGCCGTAAAGTTATAAGCGCACTTTATTCCTATCCCCGCAGCATTATAATTGTATCCTATAAAGATGATAGTTACTGTAATATATTCCCCATGGATATCCATGGATATATACAGGAAGAAGACATGTACCTATTAGGTTTAAGAACAACCAATGTTACCCTTGATAGAATTCTTGAAGCAAAAAAAGTTGTAGTGTGCGATACCAATGATGTTGATATAAATACGGTTTATGATTTGGGTAAACATTCCAGTAAGTCGCCTGCATCACACGATCATTTACCGTTTAAAACCACAGAAAGCGAGTTGTTTAAATTCCCCGTGCCTGATTTTGTTGGCTCCTATAAAGAAATAGAGATCATTTCCAATAAAAAAATGGGCTATCACATGTTAATGGTTGGCAAAGTTTTAAATAAAAAACAGGTTAAAAATAACCCTTCGTCCCTTTACCATGTTGGCTTTTTACAGTTTCAGAATAGCAACTATAAAAGTATAGACGGGTTATTTTAAATTAAGGGAAGCTTTTATGCTGTATGTATCAATAAGTTATAGTTATTCCCCCGATTTTAAATCACCCGAAAGCTGGTTTAAAAGAACCGCAGGCTATGCGGGGATCTTTGAATGTTTAGCTAAGGAAAATAGGGTTATCAGCGTAAAACAAATTAATTACGAGGGAGAGGCTTCACATAACGGTGTTGAATACCAGTTTGTAAACTTAAACAGGGGAAAAACGCATTTTCCATTCAAGTTAAACAGGTTTATAAAGAGTTTAAAACCGGATGTCGTGATAGTGCAGGGGTTACATAACCCTATTCAGTTGATCCTCCTTCGTTCCGTCTTAAATAAAAACGCAAAGATCATTGTCCATCATCACGCCGAAAAGCCACTGCCCGGTATCAAAAAATATGCTCAAAAACTGGCCGACCGTTACACAGATGCCTACTTGTTTGCCTCGATGGATATGGGGTTGGACTGGGTAAAAAAAGGCAATATTTCATCCGCCCGAAAAATTCACGAAGTAATGGAAGTTTCTTCTAATTTTCATCCGGTTGAAGGAGCGTTGGCTGAACAGAAAACCGGCGTATCAGGCAATCCCGCTTTTTTATGGGTGGGTAGGCTTAATGCTAACAAAGATCCGTTAAATGTGGTAAGGGCTTTTTTGAAATATTTAAAAGCTCACCCGGACGCCCGCTTATACATGATCTATCATACAGATGAACTGCTTGCCGATATAAAAGCCCTGCTTGAAGCTAACCCACAAGGAAACGCAATTAAATTGATTGGCAAGGTTCTTCACAATGACCTGCTGTATTGGTTTAACAGCGCCGACTTTTTGATATCAGGTTCGCACTATGAAGGAAGCGGCACAGCAGTTTGTGAGGCCATGTCATGCGGTTGTATCCCTATTGTAACTGATATATTTTCATTCAGGATGATAACAGATAATGGCAAATGTGGCATATTATATGAAGCGGGGAATGAACCTACGTTATTGGATGTATTGAATCAAATTGGTGAATTAGATTTAGAGGAAAAACGGGAATTATGTTTAAGATATTTTAGGGAGAAACTGTCATTTCCGGCAATTGCAAAGCATATTCAAGAAATTGCAAAATCATTGTAGTCAATCAACAAACAAGCTGACCATATTCTTAGCTATTTGCTGTATAGTACACATTAAAACCGGCTCGTGATCTATCTTTTTATCTTTAAGAATAGATAAAAGTTTGGCATTCATTTCTTCTGAAGTATTTACAACCTGATGGTGGCGGTAACTCTTATCCATCGGTTTACAAAACGAAACCACTTGTGCCCCGCTATACAAAGCTTCGGATAAAACGGCACCAAAACCTTCATAATTTGACGGGTGTAAAAATATTTTTGAACGCTGCATTAATCTTAACACTTCTTTATGGGGCAGCTCGCCTTTAAAAATTATGTTATCACTTAAATTTTTTGTCCGGGCTAATGATTGCAGGCCCTCCATATCGGGCCCTTTGCCACAAATAATGGCTTTAATATGCGGGTAAAATTCCTTTAAATAACCTACAGACTCAATAAAAACATCATACTGTTTTAACGGTATTAATGCCCCCGCTCCCAAAATATCAATATCTCTTCTGTGATGTCCGGCGCTAAACAATGAAGTATCAATCCCTACGGGAATCACCTGCATAGGTGTTATTTTATAGTTTCTTTTTACTTCCTTTACAATAAAATCTGATAACGCAATCAGTTCATCTCCTCCGGGTTTTATCCACCTGAAATATTTATTCCATTTTTTAGCGTCCTGGCCAAGCATCCAGGTATAATGGGGTAACTTGTATTTTTTTGCAAACCTGCTGCCTACAAATGCACATTCGCCAAGCCAAAAGCTTAATAAACCTATTATGTGATATTCTTTGCGGAGTCTTTTTAGTATCAACCACGCTTTTAGCCAGGTGATAAGCCGGAAGATCCGGCCTTTATCTTTACCTCCAACGGAAATTACTTTTACACCGTGCCATTCATATTCGGCTGCAAAAAATGGGTATTGAAAAGTTAAAACCACAACGTTAAGACCGGGACAAACCTCCCTTAATGCTTTCACAAAGATTTGCTGGGGAGGCAAACAGGAGGTATCGGCCTTATCTTTCGGAAAGCCGGGACTAAGAATAACCAGTGTTTGCTTCTTATGCTTCATCAAGCGATACTATTTTATTACAAAAAGATAAGCTGGCTTTATTGTGGGTTATAAACAAGATCATTTTACCCTGTTTTGCAAAAGCTTGTAATTGCTGAAGGATCTCAATCTCAGAAACACCGTCCATTTCGCTGAATGGTTCATCAAGAATAAGCAGGTCAAAATCATGATATAGCGCTCTTGCCAGCATTATTCGCTGCCGTTGCCCCCCGCTGATATTCTTACCATTTTCGTTAATGACCTTTTCAAGTCCTTCAGGGTATTTTTCCAATAGCTTATCAACCCCGCTTAAAGAGATCGCTTCCCTCATCCTGTTGGGATAATGGTCGTATTCTGATAGTGTGATGTTTTTAAGGATGGTGTCATTAATAAAAAATGGCTGTTGTTTAACATAAGAGATCCTGCTGCGATAAAGCGCTATTTCGTCTGCATCACAGATCTTCTCATTTATGCAGATGTTGCCACAATCAGGTTTTACAAAGCCTAATAGTATATTAATGATTGTTGTTTTTCCTTTGCCCGAATTACCCGAGATCCCAACCAGGTCGCCTTGCGCTACTCCAAAGCTCAGATCTTTTAAAATAACATGATCTTTATATTTAAAATGGACATTCTCCAGGTTTACAGAATTAATAGGGTAATGAGCCTTTTCATTCCTTACTGCCGGCGTTTTTATATCATTCAGCAAAAGATCATTTAAGGTGAACTGGTAAGTTTTTATTTGACCGGTAGCGTTTAATATTTTCACAATACCGGGTATTATTTTGTAAGCAGCCGCCATAAAAACACCTATGGTTAGCACGTTTATGACAGGTGCATCAGCAGATAATTTATTGATAACAACCAATATTAAAAAACCCATTACAGCAAAGATCTCCACCAATCGCGATGGCAGGCTTTGCAGGGTTTGCTGTGCTGCAATATTTTCATTCAATTGATCCTGGTAACCGGCATACCGGTCAGAAAAAAAGTCTTCTTTGTGATAGATGTTACTTTCAACATAACCGGCTAACGATTCGTGCAGGTGCTGCAGTGTTTTCTGACTGGTAGTTTTTATATGGCTGCGTACGTCTTTTAGCTTTTTACGAATATACCACCCTAACAAAACTACAGGCGGTAGTAAAAATACAAACAGCAATAAAAAAAGTGTAGGGTGATAAAAAAGAATAGCACAAATGGTAAAAAAAATTAAAATGCTCTGCGAAACAATTTGCTGAAAATTGGTGAGGATGTAATGGCTAAATTCTATCGGTTGCTGGCTTATGCGCCTTATTTGTACAGAAGAATCAATAGATACGAACCTACTGTAATCATCTGAAAGGTAGTTGAGTATATTCCTTCTTGACAATCGCGAAGCTATATTGTAAAAAAAATGATGCTGCGATTTTAAACCAATATAGCCAAACAGGTTTTTAATACTAAAAAGGATAAAAAAAATGCCGATAAGCAGTAACGAATTGGGATTTAATAGCGCCTTGGGGAGAAAAGACAGGCTGGCCGGAGCTGCGTTTTTTGTATAAAGGTTTAGTACAAACAGCAGAATCCCCAAAAATGCTATATCAAGCAAGCCAATAACCAGGTCAAAGACAATTAGCTTATATAGCTTTATCTTTTCCCTGCCATTTAAAATAGCTGAAATACCTGATAAAATTTGCTTCAATGGCTTAAGGATATACTATGGTTACCAGGTAAAATACCTTTAATCACAGTACGGGGAGATGTTGTAATTGGTTGCCTTAAGCTTTTGCAAATGTCTGAGCCATTATTAAAGGATTTAAAGACTACATGATATAAGCATCAAGGCAGTCCATAAATCCTTTAATTATTGTTCAAATTATATAATTATACCCTGTTAATAGATATATCTTCGTGAACTTCAACGGTTTTGCTAACGATAGTTTCTTTTTGCTCCATAACAGCTTTCCAGAAACCGGCAGCTAAAAGCCCGCCAAGTATTGGTGCAACGATAAACAGCCACAGTTGACTAAGAGCCTTCCCTCCTGATAATAATGCCGGACCAAGGCTGCGGGCAGGGTTTACAGATGTACCTGTAATAGGAATAACTACCAAGTGGATTAAAGTAAGCGATAAACCAATTGCAAGACCGGCCATTGCAGGATTTGCACGTTTGGCCGTGGTGCCGTAGATAACGATAAGGAACAGGAAAGTAAATACTGTTTCAGCTATGAAGGCTGATTGGGTTGAGTATTTACCAAGATAAGTTTCGCCCCAGCCGTTTGCGCCAAGCGCATATTCGCCCATCGAAAACCCTGGTTTACCGGATAATAATAAATACAATACTCCTGATGCACAAATTGCACCAACACATTGTGAAATTATATAGCCTATACAATCTTTAAAGCTTAGTTTGCCTGCAGCCAGCATTGAAATTGAAATAGCAGGGTTAATATGGCAACCAGAGATTGGCCCGATCGTATAAGCCATAACTACAACGCTAATTCCAAATGCCAGTGCAATACCTAACAAGCCTATACCCGATGGCGGAATTCCTTCGGCATTGGCGCCTGCAATAACGGCAGCGCCGCATCCAAATAATACCAGGCAAAATGTACCGATAAGCTCGGCTACATACTTAGTAATCGGTTTAGTTTCCATAATTTATTAAAGATTAAGGTTTGATAATCTATTAAATATAGATAACTAATTTTCAATTATGAAAGCCCGGCGTTAAATAAAATATTAAGTAAACAATATAATAAAATTGGTTTTCTTAAAAGTTATTGTTTTTAATGAGAAATCAAAACCGTGGTTCACCAATATTTCCCTTACCAGGGTAAGGCCTATCCCCTGCCCGTCTTTTTTGGTGCTGAAGAACGGGGAAAAAAGATTTGCGGTTTGCTCGGCGCTAATGCCTGATCCGGTATCAGATATCACCAGACTTTTTTTATCAGGTGTTGTTTTGAACGTTATAGTTCCATTTTTATCAATTGCCTCAATAGCATTTTTAACAATATTAATTAGTACCTGCTCTATTTGCTGTTCATCCGCCATAATTTTAAATGAGCCATCGGCAAATTGAAAATCAAACTTAATTTCTCTGTCTTTGGCTTTAATACCCATTAATTTTGAAACGGAACTAACTAACTGGTGCAAATCAACCGGTTGTTTATTTGCCGCGGGAAGCTTTACCAATTCAGCAAAGTTCCGCATAAAGAAATTCAGGTTTTGGTTGCGATCTACAGCTACCTGTAAAGCATCTTTAAGGGTATTAAACTGATGACCTTCCCAAAGCTGGTCTGTTTTTAATGCAGACTGTATAATAGAGTTAACCGGGCCAACCGTATTATTAACCTCGTGAGCCATCATCCTAATAACTTTACCATAAACATTTTTTTCGGCTGCTACAATTTCGGCAGTCAGATCTTCTATCATAATAAAGTGACGGGAAAAACCCCTGTCAATAAAGTGTGACTTTTGCAATTTGTAGGTATTAATACCGTCCGGTTTTATAACAACCGTTTCGCCGGATCTTAAGCGTTTTACCTGCTTAAATAACGGATGTGTAAGTTTATCAATAGGATAATTAAGTACCTGTACAGCTTCTGATCCTATAATTTGTAATGCTTTAGGATTGATCTGTTGCACGTTATCATCATAGTCTAAAATAATTATGCCGGTTGGCGATGTAAATATCAACTTCTCCAAAAAAAAATGCTGCTGTTCCTGCCGGGTACGCTCAGTTCTTAATTCGTCCATCATCTGATTATAAACATCGGTCAACTGATCAATTTCATGTTTGCCCGTCGACAAGAACTTTACATTGAAATCCCGGTCCTTAATAGCCTCCACTCCCTGCATCAGGGTTTTTAAGGGCTGGATAAGCTGCCGGTATAATTGTATGGCTATAACTATTGAAATAATTACAAAAACTTCCGATACTATAAACCAGATCTTATCCTTATTAAAAATAAAATAAGTAAGCACTAATGCTACCAGGTGCAGTATTACAACAAATAAAATATATTTAGTCCTCAGCCTCATCGTAAGGGATTTGATATTTATCCAGGCGGCGGTATAAAGCGCTGCGGGTAAGGCCCAAAGATACAGCTGCTTTTGCAATTTTATTTTTATGATACTCCATTGCCCGTTTTATCATCTCAACCTCTACTTCTTCCAATGTTAATGTACCAATACCAGGTAACTGAATATTTCCCTTTTTAACAGGTGAGAGCTCCAATTGTGAGCGAAAATCATCAATATCCAATTCATCGTTTTTACTCACCAAAATGGTTCGTTCAACTATATTCTTCAACTGCCTTATGTTACCGGGTAAAGGTAATTGCTGCAGCCATTTCATAGCGGTGGCCGCAACTGAGAGTGATGGGCGACCGTAAATTTCTTTTAAATTATTGATAAAGTAATCAACCAGCAATGGAATGTCTTTTGGCCTTTCGCGCAAGGCAGGCAAATAAACGGTGATCAGATTTATACGGTACAATAAGTCTTCTCTAAAGGTTGTTTTGCTTACCATTTCATTCAAATTCTTATTGGTAGCACAAACTATCCGTACATCAACGGTTTTGGTGCGGCTACTGCCTAACACTTCATAGGTGCGGTCCTGTAATACCCGTAACAGCTTAACCTGGCTGCTTGCATCAAGATCACCTATTTCATCTAAAAATATTGTCCCTTTATTGGCCATTTCAAAACGGCCAACCCTGTCAAAACGCGCATCGGTAAAGGCACCGCGCATATGGCCAAACATTTCGCTTTCAAATAACGAGGTGGAGATTCCGCCAAGATTAACCTTTATAAACGGCTTATTTTTACGTAAGCTATTTTGATGGATAGCCTCGGCAATAAGCTCTTTACCAGTACCGCTTTCGCCCATTATCAATATTGATGCGTCAGTACCGGCAACCCGGCCAATGGTTTCTAAAATATTCAGCATTTTAGGGTCTTCCCCAATTATGTGCTGAAAGTTATAGGTTTTATCAAGCTGCTTGCGGGTGTGGTGTTCCGTTTTCTTTTCTTTCAGGTCAAGCAGTGTTTTCACCGATTGCAGCAAATACTCGTTATTCCATGGTTTATTGATAAAATCATTGGCACCCGCTTTCATGCCCTGTACTGCCAGTTCAATGCTTGCCCAACCGGTTATTAAAATAACAGGAATTAAAGCATTGATCTGCTTTATCTTACCTAATAGCTCCAATCCTTCCCTGCCCGAGGTATCATTGGAGAAATTAAGGTCAAGAATAATTAATTCCGGCTCGTTCTTCTTTATACTTTTTATAGCCGCATTAGGTTCAGCACTGTCTGCTACCTCATAACCCTCGTCTTTTAACAACAGGAGCAACGAAGTTCTTACAGCAATATCATCATCAATTACTAATATCATATTTATATACAAGTATAAGCAAATCCGGACCGGGATTTAGGGATTAAAGGATTTTGCCGGATGTTGGTTAGTTCGATATTTTGAACCGGGATTAAGCGGATTAGGAGATTCTTTCGGATTTTGGCCAATGGCTATAGTTGGCTAAATTCTTTTACTAAACCTAACATTTTATCCTATTAAATCTCTTCATCCGCTTAATCCCGGTCCCGCTATTCCATCCGATAAAATCCCTTAATCCCCTTAATCCTGGTCACTCCTCATGTAACGCCACTGCCGGGTAAATTGCGGCAGCCTGTTTTCCCGGATAGAGCGAGCATAAAAACACCAGCAGGTAAATAAACCCGATAGAACAAAAAATGGCTACGATGTAGATGCTTGCCGGCAGGTCAAATACATTTAATAAAGGGAACTGGATAGCAAAAAATGTCCCTAAAATTAAGGATAGTGTTGCCAGGATCATTGATTCCGTTATCAGCTGTGATGAAACAGAATTGCCCGTGGCGCCTACAGCCCTGCGCAAGCCAATTTCGCCGCGCCTTTTGTTGATATTATACCAAAGCACGCCAAACAGCCCCAATGCTACATTTATAACTAAAAAGCCGCCAACAATTAATAACACAATCATGGGCACCAGGGTAAAGTAGTTGGCGTCTTTACGTTTATTAGTTAAATGTTCAATTTCAACATTCGAGTCCTTCATATAATTGGCCAGAGTTTTGTACAGCCGGGCCTCGAAAGCTGCGGAAGCCCCCGGAATAACCTGCACCATAATTTTTCCAAGCCAATGGAAAGAGCCGGTATCAGTGCGGTGATAAACACCATAGCCGGCTGGTGCATAGTCTCCTTTTGCTTTAATTCCCTGGATTACTCCAATTATTCTCATTGAATTTTTATCGTGGCCGGGCTGGTCGCCATCGCCAACTAATTTCCCCACGGCCTGGCCATTCCCAAAAAGTTTTTCTTTTAAATCAGAACTAATTATAATGGGCCTGTTTTTTGCAGCCACATCTCCTTTATTAAACCACCTTCCCTCAAGCAGTTCCGGGGTCATTGTATTTTTATAGCTATCCTCAACGGTATATTGATTTACTCCACCAACTGGATTTTTATTATAAGTTACAGAACCTGTCCATGTATTTTGGGAGAAAGGTACATTATCACTACAAAAACTTATTTCCTTAACACCTGGCAGGGCTTTTAAATTTTGGCGCAGGGTTTCGTAAAATTGGGTAAGCGAATCGGTATTGGTTGTTTTATAAGCGTTATTATAGCTCACTACCCACACATTTTTATATTCAAAGCCCATAGGCTTTTTATAGTTGTTATAATAATATACCAGCAGTGTAAACACGGCAAATAAGACCAGGAACGAGAACAACATCTCGGACATTAATAAAAAGTTTTGCTTCTTTTTATTCCAGATCAGTTTAAATAAATGCTTGAACATAATATTTTAGTTTAAATGATTTGACAATTGTTATTGCGCCTTTAGCGCGGTTACTACGTTCAGCTTTGACATGCGCCATGCAGGGTAAACTCCTGATAGCAGGCCAAAGAAAAAACAGATGAGCAGGCCAATACCCAGCACCGTAAAGTTTAGGGTTAATACCAGGTTAGGGATCAGGTTAGCGCTGTTTAGCACTTGCAGTGCTATTAATGACAGTATTACACCTATAAGCCCCCCTAATAACGTGAGTATGATATTCTCCACAATAAACTGGTAAACCAATGTGCGCGATGATGCGCCAAATGCTTTCCTGACGCCTATCTCAGATGACCGTTCCATTATCCGGGTTATGTTAATGTTGACCAGGTTAAGTGTAGGTAACAGCATTACCAGCAAAGCAAATATGCTGATTGCCGTAAGCGCTATGGTTAAACCGGAATGCTCTTCATCGCCGGCATCAACATAACTGCGGATATAGGGGTCGGCATGGCTGTATATTTTAATCACCTCCTTGCGTGGCAGCGGCAGCCTATTTATCATGTCCTCATACTCTGCGTGCATTTTGGATACATCAGCACTTGAATTTGCCAGAAAAACTCCAAAAAAACCGCCCTGGTAACTTTTATCTTTTCTAAAATCGGTTTTTGCTACCGTATAGGGCAGGTAAATATCGCTGTAGACCATATAGCTTGTTATAGGTACATTTTTTACCACCCCGGTTATCCTGTATTTAACATTGTCGGCTTCAATATATTTGCCAACTACCGAAGGCACATCGCCAAAATATTCCCTTTTCATATCTTCGGATATTACAGCCACTTTATCGGCATTATCAATTTGCTGCTTGTTAAATGCTTTACCTTCTGTAAATTCATATTCCATTATATCCCAATAATCTTCATTGGTGTATTTATAGTTTACTGCAATTTTTTTGTTATTTACATAGGTATTGGTACCGCTAAAACCCGATGAAATGCCTACTTTAACAGGGGTTTTCAAAGAGCGTCCGTAGTGATCTAAAAGGTAAAACGACACGGGGCCCGAGCTTCTCCCATCCTTCATGCTTAGCTGAATCCGGGACACATATAATGATCGGTCGCGTTTCCTATCGGGATAGCTGTCGCCTACAACCTTATCAATAAAGGCGGTTAGTACCAGCAGGATGGTGAGCGTAAAGCTGATCCCAAACAAGCTGATAAATGTGAAGAATTTCCTCCTTCGTAATACAGCTATGGCTATTTTAAAATAATTTTTAAGCATGTCTTTAATTTTTTAGGCTGATTAATTACTGAACCTGTGAACCGTCAAATAAGCGAACCAGGCGATGGGTCTTGTGCGCCATATTTTCATCGTGCGTAACCATTACTATCGTAGTGCCATCGTTCCGGTTAAGCTGCATCAGGATCTCCATAATTTCGTTTCCCATGGCGCTGTCAAGATTACCGGTTGGCTCATCAGCCAAAATAATCTCAGGCCTGCCTACAATTGCTCTTGCAATAGCTACACGTTGTTTTTGTCCTCCCGAGAGCTGGTTAGGGAAATGTTTTATGCGATTTGCAAGTCCAACTTTTTCCAAAGCCTCGGTTGCAAGCCTCCTTCTTTCTTTTGCAGAACCTGAGCGGTACAATAAGGGTAATTCCACGTTATCCAGTACCTGCAAATCGTTGATCAAATGATAGCTCTGAAAAATAAAGCCCAGCTTCTGGTTCCTGAAATGCGCCAGTTGTTTATCTGATAAATGTTCAGTTGTTTGATCAGCTATTTTAATAGCTCCCTTCGATGGTGCGTCAAGCAGGCCGATAATGTTCAGCAGCGTACTTTTACCGCAACCTGACGGCCCCATTATAGACAGGAACTCCCCTTTGGCTATGTTAAGGCTGATGCTATTTAGCGCCAGTGTTTCTACTGTATTTGTCCGGTATACTTTTTCGATGTTTTGTAAGTTTATCATGATATATTTAATTAGTGATTTATTGAGTTAGTGAATTAGCGAGTTGTAAAATTTTAATGGTGAATTTTATTGTTGATTGTTTGATTGTTGGCGGATATATTGATTCTTTTTTTTTGCTTCTCCTTTTCTGTTTTTGCTTTTACCTTTCAGCTTTTACCTTTCACCTCATTTATAAGTTATTTTTTCGTTCTTTTCAAAGTCGTATAATGATAAATAACGCAGTTGGTAATAGGCACTCCAAAAATCGCGGAGTGATTGTACATAATCCCTTTTGGCCTGGTCGTTTTCCTGGAAAGCAATACTGAGATCTGTAATGCTCAGATCGCCCAAAACATACCTTTCCCTTGCTATTTTATATTTCTCTGATGCAATGCTATCGGCTTCGGCAGTAAGCGTTAATTGATCTTTCATTACATTAAAAAGGGAAACCTGGGTTACTATCTGCTGCTTAAAGGTTTGCTTATCCTGCTCAACCGAATATTCAGTGAATTTCTGATTGGCTTCTGCTGTCTTTATCTTGGCTTTTGACCGGCCCCAGTCCAACACAGGGATAGAGAATTGCAGCTCGAGCAGTTGCTGATTTTGTGGTGACCTGTAAACTCCCGTAATACTTTTGGCAGAATTTGAGGTACCGATATTGGCTGTTAAAGTAGCTGTTAACCCTGTTTGACCATGCGCCAGTGCAACGTCACGCTTTGCTTCGGCAATGCGCCGCATAAATGCAATGGCATCTGAACGATTTGAAAATGCTTCAGCCAAAACCCTGTCGGCTGTTACAGTCATCTGACTGATGGTTTCCGGTACCTGCAATACAATTTTTTCGTCACCCTCCTGCCCTATGTAGCTTCGCAGGTTAAGGGTAGCTATTTCCATATCCCGCTTAGATGTACCTACCGCTTTTTTTGCATTAAGCTGCTCCAGCTGCAATTGCAGGATCTCATTTTTTGATACTTTACCCAGGTCGAATTTTAAATTGGCAATTTTTAAGATCTTTTGGGTATTTATAAGATTGGTCTCTGCCGTTTCTAAATTAACCTGGGCAAGCAGCAGGTCAAAAAAATAACCGGTAACTGTGATTGAAATCTTTTCCTGTTCTTCAATGTAGGCCTGCTTGCTTTCGTTATACAGCAAAGGCTGGATCTTTTTATCCCACCTCAGGCTATTAAACTGACCCAGCGGCTGACTAAAACCTATTGCATAAGGTACCCCATTGTACAAAACACTATTTCGGTCAAAGTCGTCAAAGCGTTGTAATTGTGTTTGACCATAAATGGTTGCCCCGGTAGCGGTTATGCTTTGGCTAAAATTTAAGGTAAGGGATGAATTATCATAATGGATTGGCTGAAATACGATCGTTCCATCGGGCTGTACAACCGGTGTGCTGGTTTTACTGTAGCCGGGCAAATTGCCATTTAATGATAATTGCGGCTGATAATTTGACTTAAAGGTACGCCATTGCCAATATTTGGTTTCG
This sequence comes from Mucilaginibacter sp., assembly GCF_028288225.1. Classification (GTDB taxonomy): domain Bacteria; phylum Bacteroidota; class Bacteroidia; order Sphingobacteriales; family Sphingobacteriaceae; genus Mucilaginibacter. The sequence goes on along the minus strand of NZ_JAQBOC010000003.1, from coordinate 196,898 downwards.
CGTGTGGTGATGGCTTGTTTGGCCGCGATTGAATTATCTTTGGCCATAGCCACCACCTCCTTTAAAGTTAGCAGGGTTGAATCAACCCCACCGCCGCAAAATGCGTTGAAGCTGATGGTTAAAAGTAATATTGTATATAATAGTTTCATAAACACGATTTAAAGATTTAATGGATTTTCAGGATTCAACTTAATCAACCTAATCCAACCCAATCAACCACTCACTAATTAATAGTGATCTCCTTTGAATTTTTATACCCGCTCATATCTGAATTGATCACCACATCGCCGGGTTTTACGCCGTCTTTAATCTCCACAAAATCAAAATTTGTAAGGCCAATGTGTACAGTGCGTCTTTCAGCTTTGCCGTTGTTTACCACAAAAATATCCTGCACCTCCGGGCCCTTAAAAGCAGGGCCGTTTGCAACGCGCATAATGTGGTTGTGGGTGGCCGTTACCAGGTAAACATCTACTTTCATATTAGGGCGAAGCTGCTTATTATTACGTTCATCAAGCTGGATGTCAAAAGAGATAATGCTGTTTTGAATGGATGGCGAAACATTTATCACGTGCCCGCGCAACTGAACGTCGTTTATCAAAACAATAACCGGCAGTCCGGCATGCAGCTGATCCAGCGAATTATCAGAAATACTACCCTGCACTTTAAAGCTTCCTAAATCTGCAATCCGGGCCAGTGACTCTCCCTCCTTTATATTTGCACCGATATTCCTGTTTACATAGGTTACCACTCCTGCACGGGTCGCCACAATGTTTGCAAGATTGAGCTTGCGCTGCAACGCATTTAAATCGCTGCTTAAAATATCAGAAGCTATTTCGGCCTCCTTTATTTCTATCTGCATGGTTTGCTGCTTGTTCTTTACCTCGTTTTCCAGCTGTTTCTTTTCAAGCTGCGCAACTTTTAAATTCAGCTCGGCCTGCTCAATACCTTCACGGGTTCCGCCACCAGCCTTAAATAAGCGCCTGGCATTTTCAACCGCATCGGCAAGGTTGTCAATACGAAGCTTTTTGATGTCGTTATTCGACTGGATATCATAGAAGCTTTTATTCAGGTCAAGCTTCAGCTTTTTGATCTCATTCTGTTTTGATTCAAGCTGAAACTTTAACTTTTCAAAATCTGTTTGGGTAACTGATTTATCAAGTGTAAGTATTGACTGGCCCGCCTTTACCTTATTGCCGGCATCCATAATTACATTTTTTATTGATGCATTTATCGGGCTGGTCAGGATCTCTTCAAACTCAGGTAAAACCTCGCCGGTGGCGTTCAGCGTATTTTCAATATTGCCGGTTTCAACTATGGCTGTTGTTATCTCTAATTTTTTTATGGACGATTTGAACGTTGTTCTGATGATCCATATTAAAACAATAAGCACAGCTATAGCTGTTAATACAATAACAATTGTTTTTTTTCTTCGTTGTAAAGTAACTTCCAGTGTAATTTCTTTATCCATTATAGTACCTTGTATAGCATAGTTACTTGCAATAGCCATACCAAAGTGTAAATATTGATAATCAGATATTTATATGATTAAAAAAGTGAAAAAGTGATCGATATCGGACAAAAAGTTTGAAAACGGAACAGGAAGATGTCTGAATCAGAATTTACAGGATTATAAAATTTGCAGAATATCGACGACTCATTTCCAAAGCAGATCCATTCGATAGAATTTTGTTCATTCTTAAATTCTTAAAATTCTGATTCAGACAATTCTGAAGATGTCTTTCAATGCCCGCCTGGCAGCGTGATACCCGCACATGCCATGAACTCCTCCGCCTGGCGGCGTTGATGATGAACAAATGTAAATCCCCTTGGCAGATGTTTTATAAGGCGACCATCTTAATACGGGACGGGTAAAAAGCTGGCCCAGATCTATTACACCGCCATTGATATCGCCACCTATATAGTTTGGATTGTAGTCTTCCATCTGGGTTGTATTCATGGTATGCCTGGCCAATATGGTATCTTTAAAACCCGGGGCAAAACGTTCAACCTGGTTTTCAATTATGGCTGTCATATCTTTTTCAGATCCGTTTGGCACATGGCAATAGGCCCAGGCCGTATGCTTGCCTTGCGGTGCGCGTGTTGGATCAAATATGCTGGGCTGGGCAAGTAATACAAATGGCTTTTCGGAGTGCTTTCCATGCCAGATCTGTTGTTCGGCATCGGCTATTTCTTCAAATGTATTGCCTATATGAATAGTACCGGCCTTGTGGCAACCAGCGGCTTTAAATGGAATTGGTGTTGCCAGCGCCCAATCAATCTTAAAAACACCCATGCCATACCTGTAGCGTTCCAGTTGCCATTTGTAAAGTGCTGAAAAGCGGTGCCCTGCAATTTTAAGCAGCTGCCTTGGTGTTATATCAAACAAAACAGCATGTGCTGAAGGCAGTTGTCGCAATGAAGTTATAGGGGTATCAGTTTCTATCTTACCACCTATTGACACAAAGTATGATGCCAAAGCATTTGCTATGTGGCTTGAACCACCTTTAGGGATTGGCCACCCCTTTAAGTGCCCGTTAACCATCAAAACCAACGCAATTGCCGAAGTTGCTAAATTGCTTAATGGCTGTATGGAGTGCGCCGCCATGCCGCCAAATAACCCCCTTGCCTCAATTGTATTAAAACGCTTTACCAGGTAGCCTGCAGATGTCAGGGCAGACAGGCCAAACCGTGCCATGGCAAGCGGATGTTTCGGATAATGTAAAGGAGCCAAAATATCCGTAACTATGGAGGGCCAGTCTTTAACTACAGGCCCTATAAGTTTGGTATAAGCATCAGCATCTGCGCCTAACAGGCGCGCAGTTTCTTCAACAGAACCCGTTAAGATAGCCGCATTCCCATCATCAAATGGATGAGCTGCAGCTACTTCCGGATAAATATATTCAAGCCCGTGAATGTTTAAGGGCAGTGTTTCAAAAAAGGGAGATGCTGCGGCAAGCGGATGTACAGCCGAGCAGATATCATGCATGTAACCAGGCAATGTAAGCTCTGCCGATCGCAGCCCGCCCCCAACAGTTGATTTTCCTTCTACTAATAAAACCGACAATCCATTTTGCTGCATTAAAATAGCGGCTGCCAAACCATTAGGCCCGGAGCCAACTACAACAGCATCATAATCGCGTTTTTCAAGCTGCATTTAAAAATCTGAATATGCAGTTGGGTGCAGGAACAAAATATCTGCCTTAGAAACATTGTTTTGAAACTCTTTTTTGGCTACCAATACTTTCCATTCCGGGTCATTTGAAAAAGCATCCCAATGTTTGTCCCTATCTGCCTTGTTATTAAAAGTGGTCATATACATAAGGTTTGGCATGTGACTGCCGGCTAAAACTTCGGCATAAAACACGGCATTAAAGCCTAGCCTTTTAAATAATGCGACCTCGTTGCCATCATTAAACATTTTCACCTTGTTAACATTGTACTTTTCCGTTGCGCTTTCGTAGCTGCGAAGTTCATAAACCCTGTCAATTTTATTAGCTGTAAGCTGCGGAACATCCGGAGAAAGCATTTTTGGGAAAGCGCTTAGTAAAATGGTTTCCATGCGGGTATATGGCGCTTCATTATGTGCTGCATCAATATAATCCGCTCCATCAGTTAAGTATTGTTGATCGGCACCTAATTGCTGGTCGGTCTTTTTTATTTGCTCCCATGTTTTAAAGGGGATTAAAACATAAACTCTTTTGCCTGACGTATCTGCCTCAACCGGCTTAAAAACACCAACGTTTTTAATACCTAACCTATGCAATGCAGGTAAATAAGCGTTTTGTAAATAATGATCAATGCGGTCTTCCTGTGCCTGGGTTTTAAGATGATAGATCTTTAACTGGTAATAATAACCATCAGCTGCTTTAGCAGATGAATTGTAAACAGAAAATAAAAGCACGAAAAGAACAAATAAATAAGGATACCGGAAGATGTGATTTGAACGCATAAAATTTAGTTTTAATTTAGGTGAATTTACCTAATTTTATTATTAGATAAGGCTCAAATTTAACTAAAGGGATTACAAACCGGTAACTGTTGACTACTAATTATTTACTTAGTATCTGTTTACCCCATTTTTCTAAAACGTCCATAATATCCCCTATTTTCATAGGCTTGCTTAAATAATCATTCATACCGGCGTTTAGGCAATTCTCCTTGTCTTCGGGCATTGCATTAGCTGTCATAGCCACAATCACCGGCTGATGTTCAAGATTCTCCCTTATAAAACGCGTAGCTTCCAATCCATCCATTTCGGGCATTTGAACATCCATTAACACCATGTCGTACTTTTTAACAATTAATGCGTTTAATGCTTCGTGCCCGTTAGCAACCACTTGCGGATCGTAACCCATTTTTGTTAAAATACGTATGGCCAGCTTTTGGTTAATTAAGTTATCTTCCGCAATCAAAATTTCCATAGGATATAATGCAGCAAAGTCTTCTGAAAACGTTGAGACAACCTGGGGTTTTTTAATTATTTCGCCTGTTGCTTTTAGTTGCTCGGCAATATGTTTATATAAAACATGGTGCCTGGTAGGTTTTGTTAATATGGCATTAAACAAGTACGCTTCACTTTTGCTTTGCTCATTACCCATAGAACTCAATAAGATTATGGGGATCTCCGGCGATTTCTTTCGTATTTTTTTAGCCAATTGCACCCCATCCATGTCAGGCATGTTCATGTCGGATACGATCAAATCTATTGTTTGTTTTGATGCAAGTAGTTTTAATGCCTCTGCGCCTGATTCAGTTATTACAGGTAAAAATTTCCATTGTTCGAGCTGGTTCTTTAGGATCTCCCTGTTTGTGGCATTATCATCAATAACCAAAACAGCTTTCCCTTCCAACTCTTGGTGATTGAGGTAAACATAATTACGCGGCGCGTTGACGCCGGCTTTTGATTTAATGAAGAATGAAAATGTAGTGCCTACTCCCACTTCGCTCTCAACGTGTATTTCGCCGTCCATCAGGTTAACCAGCTTTTCGCTTATGGCTAAACCCAGGCCTGTGCCGCCATACTTACGTGTGGTGCTTGAATCTACCTGCGAAAAGGCTTTAAACAATTTGTTTAATTTATCGGCCGGAATGCCTATTCCTGTATCACGGACGCTAAAGTGGATCAACAAATCATCCGCTTTATCATCATCTACCTTAACACTTACAAATACCTCGCCCTTATTGGTAAATTTCATGGCGTTACTTACCAGGTTTATCAGTACCTGTCTTAACCTCAGCTGGTCGGCAATAATTTGTGATGGTACATTATGGTCTATCTGGTAAACCAAATCAATCTGCGATGCCTTTTCGGCAAATACATCCAGCACGCTTTCTACACAATCCCGCAGGTCAAAGTCCTGATCTTCCAATTCCATACTGCCCGATTCAATCTTTGAAAAATCAAGCACATCATTTATAATCGTTAATAATGATTCCCCGCAACTCTTGATAGTTTCTGCATATTCGTCCTGTTCGGGTGTGAGTGATGTGCTTGATAATAGCCCGGCCATACCAATAACCCCGTTCATAGGTGTACGGATCTCGTGGCTCATCATAGCCAGGAAACTACTTTTGGCCTTGTTGGCGTTTTCGGCTTCTTCACGGGCTTTTTCAGCGGCCTCACGCGATTCTCGCTCATCAATGGTCATTTTTGCAAGGCTTTCCGTACGTTCCTGTACCTGTTTTTCAAGGATCTCTTTTTGTTTTTTAATAGATTGAACGCGCAACTTAAACACGGTATAGATTGCGGCAACAATTAATACCACAACTAATATTCTAAACCACCAGGTTAACCAAAACGGAGGAACAATTGTAATGGTAAGCCCGGAAGTAACCGGCGACCATAAGCCCGAGCTATTTTGGTACTTTAATTTAAAAGTATAGGTACCCGGAGATAAGTTGGTGTACGAAGCAGTGTTTCTGTTGCCCACATAATTCCAGTCTTTATCAAAATTGGTTAATATATAGGCGTAATTCTTTTTATTTGCCAAAGTAAAATCAAGAGCAGCAAATTCAAGTGAAATTACCGATTGCTTGTATGATAAAGTAATGTCTTTTGTATCAGAAATATCCTGTTTTAAAGGGGATGGATCGCTGTTGTTTTTTGCTATAGCAACTGTTTTGTTAAAAATCTGGAATGATGTTATAAGGGTTGGTGAAAAGCCTGAGGGCCTTAAGATCTGTTCGGGGGTAAAGGCGTTAAACCCGTTTATGCCGCCAAAATATAATTTGCCTTCCTTACTTTTAAAAGCTGAATGCGATTTAAATTCATCGGCCTGCAAACCGTCCTCAACTGTATAATTAGTAAATTTATTGGTTTCCGGATTATATTGAGAAAGCCCGTTATTGGTGCCGATCCAAATCTTCCCGTTGTTATCTTCCCGTACGGCATAAATGATATCACTTGGTAAGCCGTCCTTTTTAGTAAAGATTTTAAAATGCCTTGTTTTAGGATCGAACAGGTTAAGTCCTGCAAGCGTGCTTACCCATATATTCCCTTTATGATCTTCAAAAAGGTCGGGGATCGAGTTGTTACTTAAACTATTGGCATTTTCCTCATGCTGGAACCGGATAAATGTGCTGGTCGCACGGTCAAACAGATTTAATCCCCCATCGAAAGTGCCAACCCACAAATTGCCTTGCTTATCCTCTAACAGCGAATAAATCCGGTCGCTGCTTAAACTCCGCGGATCATTGACATCAAATTTAAACGCCTTAAAAGTATTGGTTTGTTTATCATATACATCAAGCCCGTCATTATAAGTGCCTATCCAGGTTTTTTTATCGCGTGTGTGAATAAGCGCATATATATTATTGCCGCTTAAGCTTTTGGGGTTAGCCGGATCGTGTTTAAAATTTTTGAACACATTGGTTTCAGGGTTAAAAATACTTACGCCATCGGCCCATGTGCCAAACCAAAAATTACCATCGTCATCCTGGTTAACTTTTAATACATAATTACCGCAAATCCCATTTTTACCTGCAGGCTGTTGTTTGTAATGTTTTATAGTGCCATTTTCGTGGCTAAACATATCCAACCCTCCACCATCTGTACCTACCCAAAGATTTTTATTTGCATCCTCATACAGATCGAGCACAAAGTTATTTGATAGGCTATTGGGTGATAAACTGTGCCTGTAATACGTAAAGCTCTTCGTGCTTCTTTTTAAAAGGTTAATTCCACCGCTAAAGGCGCCTAACCACATATTGTTCATCTTATCTCTGCAAATGCTGTAAATGGTATTTCCGTCAATACTGTTTTTATCAATATCATCATGTTCAAAGTTGGCAAAGCGGTCTTTCTCAATATCAAGAATACTAACCCCTCCGTTTTCGGTACCTACCCATAATTTACCGGTTTCGTCCATATTTATGGAATAAACGGCATTACTTGAGAGACTGTTCAAATCCTTGTTATTATGCTGATAATGGCGAAATGTCCCCTTTAAAGGATCAAATAAATTAAAACCTAAATCCGGGGTACCTATCCAGATCCGGTGATCCTTATCCTCAAAAATACAGGTAATGTTATCACTTGATATAGCGTTAACCGCAGCGCTATACCTGTACTTAGAAAAAGAACCGCTTTTTCTGTTAAACAAGTTGAGCCCGCCGCCAGATGTTCCGACCCATAAATTATGCCGTGAATCTTCAAATACTGTACTTACCCTACTATCACTTAAACTGTTTGTATCGTAGTCTGAATGAATAAAGTGTCTGAAAGTATTCCTTTTCAGATCCAGGCAATCTACTCCTCCTTTTTGGGTACCAATCCATAGGTTGCCATATGAATCAAGCGCCAGTTTATTTGTGGCATTGCTCGAAATGCTGTTAGTGTTATTGCTATTGTGAAGATACCTTACAAAGCGCCCGGTTTTTCGCTCAAACTTATTAAGGCCTGACAGGGTGGCAACCCAAATGTTTCCGCTATTATCCTCTATAATATCGGCAATTTGATTATTGCTGATTGTATTATCATCCTGAAAACTATGGTTATATACAATAAATTTATAGCCATCATAACGGTTTAAGCCATCGCGGGTGCCAATCCACATAAAACCGCGGCTATCCTGCATTATACAAAAAACATTTATCTGTGATAAACCATCTGCTGTGCTTATGTGCTCAAATTTAAGACTCTGATTTTGTGAAAAGACGTTTGTCGTAACAAACAAAAAAAACATTAAAATAAAAAGTCTAAAAATATTCGGCATAGGTTACTGGTATTCAATCCTTAACAAATTACAATATAAAAATATAAAAAAAAAAAAACGGGGCAGGTACAGTTATACTATTGGTTATAATAATCTACTTATACGCAGTTTAGCAGCTATATGTTTAAAAAAGAAAATATAAAAAACAGGGATGATAAATCAATAAATTTATCATCCCTGTTAATGTGCAATAAGGACTATCGCAAAAAGAAACTACGCAATTATTTTACCCAGTTGGTTTCCAATAGCTTCATAAAATATCCACCTACAACACTGCGCGCCTGAAAACCAACCATTTTCCCATCTTTTGTTTCATGCCAATCGCTAAGCGGAACACGGGAAAGGGTTTCAGTTGCATATTTAAAAACAGGATCGGTTAACGCTTTAAAATCTTTTTGATTATCTGCTAATGATGCGGTCCACAGGATCCAGTCGGATTTTGTATAGGTTTTACGGCTATCCAATGGTAAACCGAATTCATTCTGTTTGGTTAAATAATAATCGATCTCTTTTTTATAAACCTGTGCCGGGAATAAATGCAAGCCTAGTACCTTATCCCAAATCAAATTATATTTTTGGCTCCAGGTATCTTTCTTTTCAAATACTAACGAATAATGGTCACCTGCATCGGCAAGTTTTTGCCACCTATTGGCCATGTCAATTGCAATAGCCTTGTATTTTTGCGCCACAGCCTTCTGGCCTAATTTATCTGCCAGATCGGCATAGGCACCTAAGGCAACAATGGCCTTAACTGATAAGTTTGCATTACGCGCTAAATGCCCGGCAAAATCATCGGTGCATAGTTGGTTACCGGGGTCAAAACCATTTTCGCTTAAATAATTAGCCCAGGTGCTTAATGTTTTCCAATGCTTTTGTGCATATGCGGCATTTCCTTCGGCTTTGGCAATAGCAGCTGTAAGAATTATCATATTGCCGGATTCTTCTACCGGCATATTCTCGCCATAGGTTTGTCCGTTTGCCAGCGGGTAAGTACCCAGATCATGCGCTGCAAAATCATGGCCCCAATCTTTACCTTCACAATAAAAAAAGATTCCGTTCAGCATACCCTCCAACAAGGCAGGGTTGTAGATGAGGTATAATGGCGCCGATGGATAAGTAACATCAACCGTGTTAATTGATCCATTACTAAAATTCTCTTTCGATAAAAACAGAACAGTTCCTTGCGAGCTTTTTAACAGCTGGTGTGCTGCAATACTTTGGCGATAGCCCAATACACACAGATCAGCATAGTTTTTACCTCCAGCTTTAACGGCAGCATTGTACATGCTTTTATTAAAGGCATCACATTTCTGCATTACCGATGCATAATCTGTAGCAGCAGTGGTCAGCTCCTTTTCAATGGTAGCACCCGTTGTTTTCCACCATGGCTTCAAGTTTTGTTTGAAGTATTGAACCGAATACAGATCATCATAACCCAACTCAACAAATTTTTCTTTAGCAGCAGCTCCAATGCTTCCAAAATCAAACACGGTATTTAAAGCTAACTGGTGTCCTTTGATTATCGTGCTGTTTGTTTCCTGACCTATAAATGAATTTACCGCTTCACTTTGCGGCGTTATATACTGAACCGCACCTACTGAATTTGGTACAGCCACATACATATAGCCCCAGTCAATTCGCAAGTCATCGCCTTTTTTCTGCAAAACGGGTTGTGCAACTGTGCCTGCTTTTAATATAGATAAGCTTTGTGTAAGGTATTTTTGTGTAGTTACAGCCTGCGTTGGCGTATTAACCGCAACTGATGTTGATGCGCCGAAAAACACTTTTACTTTATGGTTTTTACCGTCGTTTGATTTTACTTTATAGCTTATGTATGAAACAGGCCTGGAGAAAATATTAAGGTCATTCATTAACAATGGCGAAGTAAATGTAACCTTAAGATCAACACCCACGCATTCAAAATCATAAATGGTTTGAGTAGCATTTACTGTAACATCTTTTTGTTTGGCGAGCAAGATACCTGTAGATTTTGCTTTGGGCTCGTTAACCAGGCCGGCATCAAGCCATGCCCCACCAGCAGTATTTGCGCAATGGATAGCCAGTACATTTTTTCCTTTAACCAGCAGATCTTTAAACTTATCCTTTAGCGGGATCATTTTAAAATCACTTGTCCATCCAACTGTATTATAGATCTTTTCGCCATTCAAATATACGTCCACATTATCATCGTGATAAAGCTTTAAAAACAGCCTGTCAATGTTCAGGTCGTTAAGTGTAAAAGTCCGTCTTACCCAAATATTTTTGCTTGTCCACAAGGTTTTGGCCTGTGTTTTATCATCAGAGAACGGGGCCGAACCTGTTTTCCATTTACTATCATCAAATTTCACATCCTGCCAGTCCTTTGCGGGTTCAACTTCAGTGTACTGGCATTGGTAAGCCACTTCATCCGACGCCGATAAAACTGTATTGTAGGCAGGCACATCTTTTCCTAAAAAACGGTATATCGTATTATCAACCTTTATCATACCAATTAATGACTGATCTTTACCTGTCCAATGTCTTGTTGGATGAGCGTTTAAGCTGTCAGTCATTGACCAGATGCTGAAATAAGTATTATGCGTAATTAGAGGATAAGCCGGGGCTTTTTTAACCTGGGCATCAACTAAATTACAGGCAAGAGCCAACAGCAATAATGCTATGGAAATTTTTTTATTCATGATATGCAGATAATGTTTATGCAGGATATAATAAAAAAAACATAGCCAACAGCTCACAAATATAAACTGTGAACCGTTAACTATGTATTCATTATTACAATTCTCTAACCCAGATATTGCGGTAGCTAAGGGGTTCGCTTTTATCGCCATGTGCCTGCAACTTAATAGGTGCCGGGCCATGTTTCTGGTATTCAGGCTTTCCTATATATAATGTCGGGCCTTTTAATTCGAAGTTATTTTCAACCAGTACACCGTTAAAAAACACAGTTACTTTTGCAGTTGTTTTTACAGAGCCGTCTTCGTTAAATGTTGGGGCGGTCCATATTATATCATAAGTTTGCCATTCGCCGGGTTTTCTGCCGGGGTTGGCTAAAGGAATAGCCTGTTTGTAGATACTTCCGGCCATTCCGTTAACGTAGGTTTTATTATTATATGAGTCCAAAACCTGTAGCTCATACCCGGCATCGCCCTTACCCAGTGACGCTAAAAAAACACCACTATTACCCCTTGCCTGGCCGGATCCTTCGATATTTGCAGGCACCTTCCATTCAAGGTGTAGTTGATAATTGGTAAATTTTTGTTTGGTTTCGATATTGCCGTATTTTTTGTTTACGGTAAGCACATCGCCTTTAACATCCCACTTAGCGTCAGATTGATCGTCAGCCTGTACCCATTTATCAAGGCCTTTGCCATCAAACAATATTATAGCATCAGATGGTGCATCTTTAAAAGAAGTACCAGGTGTTACAACTTTGGGAATTGGCTCCCATGTTTCCGTATCTTCTGGTTTTGCCTGCTGTGCATTTGCCATAAAAAAGCTTCCGGTTAATACTGCAGTAAATAGAAGTGAATATTTCATTTGTTTAGTTAATTAAAGTAGAAGTTGATTAAGTTGGATTGAGTTGATTAGGTTGATTAAGTTTAACTATGGAGATTAAGCGAACGATAAGTATATACCTTTCATTCCTAACTTAATCAACTCAATCCAACTTAATCAACCCAATTAACTACTTACACGTGTAACGTGTTCTTCACATAAGCTGCGCTTTCTGCGATGCTTACAAAAGGGTCGATATTTATATAGTTTTCCTGCTCAACAATAAAATGTTTTAAGCCCGCCAGTTTAGCATGGCTCAAAATTGTTTTAAAGTCGATGCTGCCTTTACCTATTTCGGTGTTAAGGTCAGTCTGTTTTTTATCCCTGTCTTTTATATGACATAGCGCAAACCTGCCCGGGTGCTGCTGAAATAATTTAACAGGATCCTGTCCTGCACGGACTACCCAAAAAATATCCATTTCCATATGAACCAGCTTTGGATCGGTTTCTTTTAAAATGGTATCGTAAAATGTAGTGCCGTCAATTGGTTTCCACTCAAAGTTGTGGTTGTGATAGCCCAATTGCAAACCTGACTTTTTACATATTTCTGCCGCTTTATTTAACTTCTCAGCTACCTGTTTAAACTGATCGGCGCTTTTTAATACCTCGCCATTAATTGATGGCACAACTACGTATTTCATGCCTGTAGCGTTTGCAGCTTCAATATAGCTTTCCAGGTCGGTAGTTTTACCATGAACAAAGTACTCATCCATCCCAAAATGCCCGCTTGGGGTTGTAAGCCCGTTTGCTTTTAGCAAGCCGCTGAAAGCTTTGGCATCAAGTCCCCAAAAACCATTTTGCTTTGAATAGCCAAATGTTTCCACTTCTTTGTAACCGGCAGCTGCTACTTTAGCAATAACGCCTTTTACATCCTTTGGCAGTTGGTCCCGTAAGCTATAAAGCTGCAAACCCACTACATTTGTTCCTTTTGCCGATAATAACCCCGGCGCTATCATTAAGCCGGCTGAAATAAGCCCTGCCTGTGTTAAAAATTCTCTCCTCGTAGTCATTGGTAGTTTTATTTAGTATAGAGTGTTTTTTTTGTAATTAGTTTAATATCCAATTATACATCGCAAATCAGGATCGCTTTTTTTAATGATCCTATCTTATCAGCCTGTTTAGGAACAAACTCCTGCCCTACATATCCTTTAAAGCCGGTGGCGACAATTGCTTTCATTACAGCAGGGTAATAAAGCTCTTGTGTATCGTCAATCTCATGACGGCCCGGTATCCCCCCGGTATGATAATGAGCAATGTATTGATGATGATCGGTTATGTTCCTGATAATATCTCCCTCATCAATCTGCATGTGGTAGATATCATAAAGTAGTTTAAAATTTTCAGATCCTAATCTTTTAGCCAGCTCAGCGCCCCACGACGACTTGTTGCATTGATAGTCTCTATGATCGATCTTGCTGTTTAGCAATTCCATACATAATACAACCTTATGCTTTTCTGCAAGCGGGAGCAATTTCTTTAGGCCTTCTTCGCAATTTTTCCAGCCGGTTTCATCATCCTTTCCCCTGCGGCTGCCGCTGAAACATATTAAGTTGGTGTAACCATTTTTGGCTACCAGCGGGATCATATCAGTATATTGTTTTATTAATCTTTCGTGAAATTGTGTATCGCCAAACCCATCGGTTAAGTTAATTTCGGCGCCATTGCACATTGGCGAATACATGCCATGCTTTTGGAGTGTAGGCCAGTCTTTTGGTCCGCAAAGATCAACGCCGGTTATGCCTATTTCTTTTGATATAACACAAAGCTGATCGAGAGTATAACCGCTATAGCACCATGGCGAAACTGAATGGTTTATATTTCCTTTAAGTTTGTCAGATACCTGTTCCTGCATTTCCTCTTTTTTAAATGATGATAGCATACCCGTTGCCGTGATAGCTGCGGTTCCGGCAACAATGTTCTTTATTGCCGATCTCCTGTTTTGTTTAAATGCCATATAATTGGTTCAGTTTATATTTGTACTTGTGGTGAAGGCTCTTCTATATCCAAACCGGGCTTTGTTTCCATATGGTTTTTATCTGTGAAGAATATAATAAATAATATTAAAACCACAACAGCTATTCCTGCAGGTATAAGCCAAATTGATTGCCAGTTATGAGATGTTTCAGAAATCTTGTATTTATCTGCAATTTTTCCAGCAATAATTGAACCTATGAGCATACCTACGCCATAAGTGGCTAATGTGATAAATCCTTGTGCGGCGCTTTTAAATTGTTCGCCAGCCAGGTTATCTGTATATATCTGTCCGGTTACAAAGAAAAAATCATAGCAAACCCCATGTAATAAAATACCTGCTATAAGCATCCAATAATTGTTGCCGGCATCTCCATAGGCAAAAAATATATATCGTAAAGCCCAGGCTATCATACCTATCGCCAGCATTTTTTTCACACCTAGCCTTACAAAAAAGAAAGGTATCAATATCATAAACAATGTTTCAGAAACTTGTCCCAATGATTGTGTTACCGTTGTAGCCTTCATACCAATTTCGCCAAAAAACGGGTTTGCAAAACCATAATAAAACGCTAGTGGTATACAAATAGCAATTGAGGCCAAAAAGAATACCAGATATGAGGGATTTTTTAGTAAACGGATCGCATCCAAGCCTAATATATCGCCTATTGAAGATTTTTGCCCTTGTTTAACTGGTGGAGTTTTAGGAAGAGTAAAACTAAATAAACCCAATAATATAGAAGCAATTCCGGCCATCTTAAAAGTATTGACTAGTGCTGCCGCATTGCCCTGCTTATCCCAATTAAGCCAACTTACAAATGCGCCTGCTACAATCCATCCAATGGTGCCCAGTACCCGAATAGGTGCAAATTCTTTACTTGGGTTTTGCATTTGTCTGAATGATATAGAATTCACCAATGCCAACGTTGGCATATATAGTATCATGTAAATTAAGATCACCGGATAAAATGCTCCAAAATCTTTTGAAGTTGACGCCCACCAAAGTAACGCGCCACCTGCCAAGTGCAGAACACCTAATATTTTTTGCGCCGAAAAATAACGATCGGCAATTAGCCCAATTATAAATGGTGCAACTATTGCGCCTATGGATTGCGTGGTAAACGCGGTTCCAACCTCTACCCCCGATGTTTTAAGATAAGTGAGTAGATAAGTACCTAAAGTTACAAACCATGCTCCCCAGATAAAAAACTCAAGGAACATCATTGTAGAAAGCTTGACTCTGATAGTGGAGGTCATGGTCTATAGTTTAGCTGGTGCGTTTTAAATATTTATTTATGGAGCGACAAAATATATTTAACTATTGTTTTAGCATCATTAACAGAAAGCGAGGCATGCGCAGTCATCGGGATATCGCCCCAGTTACCCTTACCACCTTTGATAACTTTATCTGCTAAAGTATTGATATTTTTATCCGTAGGCGGATACTTGGCTGCGATGTCTTTAAAAGCGGGTCCTACCACTTTCACATCCTCTTTATGGCATGTACCGCAATCAGATGCAGCAATAAGCTTTATTGCCGGAGCTGCCGCGCCTGCATCCTTACTGGCACCGGTATTATTAGCATTGGTATCTACATTCGGTTCCTTGGTCTTGGCGGTTTGATCAGCGGTAGTTGTTGTTGCGCTATCAGCGCCGCTACCTGATTTTGAACCTCCGCCGCAGGCGGTTATAGCTGCACATATAATCAGCATTGCAAAAACTTTTTTCATCGTGGACGTATTTGTTTGTTAGAAAATGGGGTTTATTAAATTACAATTATACTATTTTATTGTTTCTAAACTACTGCTGTTTTTAACGGTGCTGTTTTATTTCTTGATCGCATATAAATTACCAGGCCAGCAAAGGCTACAATCAACACTAATGGGATCACTAACGTTGTTTGCAATACCTTTATACCGGCAGTGGTATTATCACCGTTTGCCGCTTTAACAATGTTGTCGTAATATTTACCCATAACTATTGTGTATAGTGACACAGCAAACATTCCAGCTCCACCCATAAGATTTAAACCCAGTGCGCCTGTTTTAGGTATATTTTCGTTAACAAAACCTAACATGGTTGGCCAAAAGAAACATACTCCCATTCCGAATATAATGGCAGCAAAAAATACAGCATTCCCGGTTAAAGTTGTAAATAAGAATAAGCCCAAAGCACCAAGTATTGTAGATATCAGCAATACCACCTGTGGTGAAAAACGTTTAAGTACAGGTTTGGCGAATCCCCGCCCAACAACCATTACCCCGGTTTCTAAGGTTAATAGCAGCAAAGCATTATCGTTTACCTTTTTCAATAATACATCTATCCATTGCCCAGTAAATAATTCTGTAATGGCTGTTCCAAACATGCAGATAAACATAAATATGAATAATGGGTTCCAGAGCGCCTTATACATGCCAGCAGTTGATACCCCTGAAGCAACACGCTCAGTAACAGGAAAATCAAGGCGTGAAAACAGGTAACCATAGATTAATGTTGGTATAAGCATTAACCCTACCTGAATTTGCCAGCCTAATCCTAATTTATTTAGGAAGATAACTATTAAAGTGCCTATAAATATTCCGCCAGGAAACCATAAATGGAAATGGCTGAGCTTTGTTGTTTTACTATCAGGATAAAGTGTTGTTACCAACGGGTTACAAGCCGCTTCCACAGTACCGTTTGCTAACCCTATTAATAAGGTTGAAATATAAAGTGTCCAGAATCCCTGTGCGAATATAGTGAGCAGGATACCGGCAAGGTGAAAAATAAATGCCATTACCAGCAACCTTTTCATGCCTATCAGATCTACTATAAATCCGCCAATCACTACGGCAATTGGAAAACCATAAAAAGCTGTAGCGGTTATAGATGCCAGCTGTGCTTTATCAAGTTGAAAATCAACACCAAGTTTGTTAAGGATTCCGGCACGAATACCGAATGATAATGAGGTAACTAACAGCGACAAGCAGCTTGCCCTGAACAGTTGAGTACGGTTAATGGATTGCATTTTAATAATTTAAGGTTATAATAGTTTAATAATTGGTTTACAGGGTGTAATATATCAATTAAATACCAAGTGTTTTCCTGTTAAATGCATCGTCAGATCCTGACGCTGCAAAATCATCAAAAGCTTTTTCTGTAACACGTATAATATGGTTCTTAATAAATTCCGCTCCTTCACGGGCCCCATCTTCAGGATGTTTAAGGGCGCACTCCCATTCCAGCACTGCCCAGCCTTTAAAATCATATTGTGTAAGTTTACTAAAAATACCTTTAAAATCAACCTGCCCGTCACCTAACGAACGGAAACGGCCCGCGCGGTCAATCCAATTTTGGTAGCCGCCGTAAACACCTTGTTTGCCTGTTGGGTTAAATTCCGCATCCTTAACATGGAACATTTTTATCCGTTCGTGGTAATTATCAATATATTCCAGGTAATTAAGGCATTGCAGTACAAAATGAGATGGATCATACAGCAAGCAGGCACGCGCATGGTTATTTACCTTATCCAAAAACATTTCATAGGTAATACCATCATGCAGGTCTTCGCCTGGATGGATTTCATAGCACAGATCAATGCCGCAATCCTCGTAAACATTTAATATAGGTTCCCAACGTTTGGCCAGCTCTGTAAAAGCTGTTTCAACTATGCCGGCAGGTCTTTGCGGCCAGGGATAAACCATAGGCCAAAGCAAGGCACCGCTAAATGTAACTGATGCATTTAGTCCCAAATTTTGTGATGCCTTTGCTGCATATTTTAATTGCTGTACGGCCCAATCCTGGCGCGATTTAGGATTCTTACGATATGCCTCAGGGGCAAAGCCATCAAAAAGATCATCATAAACAGGGTTTACCGCTACCAGCTGCCCTTGCAGGTGGGTTGAAAGCTCGGTAATTTCCAGTCCGTATGATTTGATCTCGTCCTTCAGATCTTCTGCATAAGTTTTGCTTTCTGCAGCTTTTTGCAAGTCGATAAAGCGGGGATCAAGCGTTGGCATCTGGATGCCTTTATATCCAAGGCCTGCAGCCCATTTACAAATACCCTCAAGGCTGTTAAACGGCGCAGTATCGCCTATAAATTGTGCTAAAAATATTGCCGGTCCTTTTATTGTAGTCATCTTTTGTTAGTCATTGGTAGAATTGTCATTGGGTCATTGGTGGGATGTCATTAATTCATTGGTGAATGGTGATAGTATTTAATAAGTATCTCCATTTTCAAATCGGCACATCTTCAAATCATCGGCACATCTTCAAATCATCCGCACATCTGCACATCATCCTCTCATCCGCACATCCGAAATCCGCACATTAAATCACATAATCTGTCCACTTTTCATTGCTTTGGTTTGACGCAACAACATTTTCAATAAATGCCATGCCTCTTATACCATCTTCAATGCCGGGAAAATCAAGCCATTCCGGCTTGGGTTCTTCATTATTTAATTTCGCTTGTAATGATAATGCAAAATTGCGGTACAGGTTACCGAATGCTTCCAGGTATCCTTCTGGGTGACCACCCGGTGTACGTGTGTTATGTACAGCGTAGATTGATTCCCTGTCGCCATAATTACCACCTGCCCTTAAAGTTTGCGCAGGCTTGTCAGTCCATCTTAAAGTAAGGGTGTTTGGCTCTTGCTGGGCCCATTCAAGGCTGCCATTTTCACCATAAACACGAATTTTCAGTGCGTTTTCTTCCCCGGCTGCAATTTGCGATGCAGTTAGCACGCCGGTAGCATTATCTTCAAAACGCAGTAAAATAGCCCCATCATCATCCAGCATCCTGCCTTCAACAACTACATTTAATGAAGCGTTCATCTGGATTATTTTTAATCCTGAAATGTATTCGGCCAGGTGTGCAGCGTGCGTTCCAATATCGCCCATGCAACCGCTTTTACCTGATTTTGAAGGGTCTGTACGCCAGGCGGCCTGTGCATTGCCTTCCCTTTCAGAAAGTTTGCTCAGCCAGCCCTGGATATATTCAACATAAATTTTTCTGACTTTACCTAAAGAGCCCCCTTTAACAATCTGTTTTGCTTCTTTAACCATTGGGTAGCCCGAATAGGTATGGGTAAGCAATAACATCAGGCCGGTTTCTTCCAGTTTTTCTCTCAACTGTTTAGCCTCATCCAGCGTAAATGTTATAGGTTTTTCTATAACTACATTAAAGCCGTTATCAAGCGCTAACATAGCCGGGGCAAAATGTGCAAAATTGGGTGTAACAATAGTTACAAAATCCATGCGTTTATCAGCAGGCATTTTACTTTCTGCACTGATCATTTCTTCGTAACTGGTATAGATCCTGTCTTCGGGTAAAAACAGGATATGGCCACTTTCAATAGCCACTTCTTTATGTACGCTTAAAGCACCGCATACCAGTTCAATTAAGCCGTCCATATTTGCGGCAATCCTGTGAATAGCACCTATAAATGCGTCTTTACCCCCGCCAATCATCCCCATGCGGAGTTTTCTATGAGCCATGTTGTTTAGTTAGTGATTTGTTGAATTAGTGATTTAGTGATTTGAAAATTTGAAGATAAGATGATTTGAAAATTTTCCAAAAAGAAAAAGAGATCTTTTAAATCACCTTTAACATTTCCAAATCTTCAAATCAACACATCATCAAATCATCCTAGGTCGCCCAGGCTTTATCGCCTTTTTTGTATGGTACGTTTCCGTCGTAATGTCCCGGAACAGCAATGTAGCGCAAGGCTTTGGTTGCACCAATTTCTGATGTAAAGTAACCCAATAAAGTTAGTTCCTTCATCATCCTGAAATAATGATTTTCTAATACAGGGCCTTTATAATCAGGATCGTTTCTGTGTTTATTTTTCTCCGCTTCAGCTTCAGCATTCTTTTTAGTATATTCTTTCTGTTCCTTATCCAGGTCAACAAGCAGGTCAGTGCGTTGCTGCGGATTAAGGGCCATAAACTTATTGCTGAATTTCTTCTGGCTTGCGTCGTTTAGTTTTGAAATACCTTCCAAAAATACTTTTTGATCATCAGGGGTATAGCAATCCTGTACCATTACAGCCATAAAATGGCCAACATTGGCAGCTTTTGCACCTGGTGAGCTTGTTGTTGGAAGAATAGTATCTGCCACTTCATTTAAAAAAGCAACATTATCCGCAACAAACAGGTCCTCAACTTTTCCGGCACCTGATTTACATCCCGAAATAAAGAATTCGGCACCTATTACAGCACCCCCCATCAACAGGGCAACTCTTCCTATGGCGTCTCTTCTATTCATTTTAATTAGTGATTTATTGAATTAGTGAATTAGTGAGTTGTTTTAATGGGTGAATTGGCGAATTAGAAATTTTTATTCCATCACTAATTCACTAATTCACTAATTCACCCATTCATAATTAAATACTCCAGCCTTCGCGGTACTGGCGTTTAACATATTGGTTAACAGCATCAAAATTTGTAACCTTCATGGCATTGTTATCCCAAACCAGTTTTATCCTTCCGCCCTGAAGCTCATGACCGCGTACAGCAAGGTTAGCCATTAACAGTGCTTCGGTAAGCGGGCCAGCCTTATCAAACGATGAGCTTAGCTCGGTTTTACCATAGCCTGCGATACAACCTTCAACCCACTGGCCATAGTGTCCATTAGCACCACCCGGTACCCTTGCCCATTTTTGAGGGGCCTTTGCATCTTTGGTAAGTGCGGTTGGCAGTAGTGTAGCTGCATCAGAGTACGTACTGGCATACATTTTTCCTTTTGTACCTATAAACAGCGTACCATTTCCCTGCTCTCCGCCAAAGTTTTCACTTGGCAATAATTCGTCAGGCCTTTCAGGCTGAATGCCGCCGTCCATCCAGTGCAGGGTAACATCACCTTGTGTTTTATCGGTTTTAGGGAACGTTAACGTAATATGGCTCGATGGAGGGCAGCTTTCAGGGAAATGCCCTTCTTTAAACTCATCAACATAAACGCTGCCTACGCTTGCCTGTACATCCTTGGCATATTGGATTCCTAATACCCTGAAAGGGGCTTCAACAAGGTGGCAGCCCATATCGCCAAGGGCTCCGGTGCCATAATCCCACCAGCCGCGCCAGTTGAATGGTACTAATTTATCAACGTAATCTTTTTTAGGCGCTGTTCCCAGCCAAAGATCCCAATCCAATTCTTTCGGGATATTGGGCTGTGGCGGCGGCCATGCAATACCCTGCGGCCAAACAGGTCGGTTTGTCCAGCAGTAAACGGTATGCACATCACCTATCAGGCCGGCATCATACCACTCAGACATCTGGCGGGTACCATCATTTGATGCACCCTGGTTACCCATTTGGGTAACTACCTTATATTTTTTCGCGGCATCCGTTAACATACGGGCTTCCCAAATATCGTGGGTTAAAGGTTTTTGTACATAAACGTGCTTGCCTAACGACATTGCATGGTAAGCTATAATGGCGTGGTTATGATCGGGAGTTGAAACAGAAACCGCATCAAAATGCTTGGAATCCTTTTCAAGCAATTCGCGCCAATCTTTATAGTATTTTGCCTTTGGAAAATCTGCCCGTGATTTAGCTGATCTTCTGTCGTCCACATCGCACAAAAAAGCTATCTCGGCTTTACCGCTTTTATAAAAATTGGCAATATCGCTCTGGCCCTTACCACCAGCGCCTATGCCGGCAATAAGCAATTTATCACTTGGCGCTGTATAGCCTTTTCCGCCTAATACAAAGCGGGGCACTATCATAAAGCTTGCAGCAGCTATGGTACCGGTTTTCAGAAACTCTCTCCTGGTGGGGTTTGTTTTTTGTTCCGTTTGTTTTTCTTCAGCCATTGTTTTTAGTTTTATTGTTTTTTTTTATAGGTTTTAGATGTTGTTCTTTTTCAATTCTTCAACTGCATAGTTAGCAGCGCGGGCGGTCATTGCCATGTAAGTAAGCGACGGATTTTGACAGGCTGATGAAGCCATTGCAGCACCATCAGTAACAAACACATTCTTAGCATCCCATACCTGGTTCCATTCATTCAATACCGAAGTTTTAGGATCACGACCCATCCGGGCAGTTCCCATTTCATGGATCCCTCTGCCCAAAACACCATTGCTGGTAAACGTATGAACATTTTTCACACCAGCGGCTTCAAGCATTTCTTTAGCATCGTTAGCCATATCAACGCGCATCTTCTTTTCGTTATCTTTAACCTCAACATCAAATGACAGGATATTTAATCCCCATTTGTCTTTTTTAGTTTTATCAAGTGTGATCTTGTTTTCGTGATATGGCAATGTTTCACCAAAACCACCTATACCCATGCTCCAGGCACCTGGTTCGGTTAATGCATCCTTAAATGCACCGCCAATATTCATTTCGGCAATATCCCTGCTCCAGTTTTCACGACCTGCACTACCCTGATAGCCAAAGCCGCGAATGTAATCGCGTTTTTCGCCATTCAGGTTCCTGTAACGCGGAATATAGATGCCGTTAGCCCTGCGGCCAAAGTAATATTTATCCTCATAACCTTCAACAGTACCTGATGCGCCCACACCCAGGTGATGATCCATTACGTTATGACCTAACTCGCCGCTGCTGCTTCCTAAACCATCTGGCCAGATATCAGTTGCTGAATTCATCAGGACCCACGCACTATTTAAAGTAGATGCATTAAGGAAAATAACCTTTGCAAAGTATTCGTAAGTTTGATTTGTTTCCGCATCAAGCACCTCAACCCCTTTTGCCTTTTTGGTGTCCTTATCATAAAGGATCTTGGTTACAATTGACCATGGACGAACGGTTAAGTTTTTAGTGGCCATAGCAGCAGGCAAAGTAGATGATTGGGTACTGAAATATGCACCAAACGGACATCCTAACCAGCATTTATTGCGATATTGACAATTTGTACGTGCTTGCAATGGCTGGGTGATATTTGCCGTACGGCCTATAACCATTGCACGCTGATTTTTATAATGTTCCATTAAGCGTTTAGAAACATCCTTCTCCACAACATTCATTTCCATTGGCGGCATAAAATCGCCATCAGGAAGGATAGCAAGGTGATCTTTATTACCTGAGATGCCTGCAAATTGCTCAACATAGCTATACCATGGAGCAAGATCTTTATAACGGATAGGCCAGTCGACACCTATACCGTCTTTGGCATTGGCTTCAAAATCGAGATCGGCCCAGCGGTATGATTGCCGGCCCCACATTAATGATCGCCCGCCAACATGGTATCCCCTGAACCAATCAAAACGCTTAACCTCAGTATAAGGGCTGTCTTTATCGCTTGCCCAATAGTCGAGATTAGTTTCATTTAATGGGTAATCACGCTTAAGAACGGGATAGTCCTTAACCATTTGTTGCGTACGGCCGCCCCTGTGAGGAAACTCCCAGGGATCTTTATTAGCGTTCACGTAATCTTTAATGTGCTCAATGTTCCGGCCACGCTCCAGCATGATGGTTTTTAAACCCTTTTCGGTTAGCTCTTTAGCAGCCCATCCGCCCGAGATCCCTGAACCAATGACAATGGCGTCATAAGTATTTGCAGACATATATTAATAAATAAAGGTTAATAAATTTTATAAATTGGTTAATTGTTAAATGTATGAACAAAAAATTATTGAACAAATATTCCATTGTGTTTTTTTAACACAATAATGGGTTTACAGCGTAATAAAGGCGATTTTAGGTAAATTTGTATAAATGTTTTTTACCCGTAAACTACCAATTGTCTTATATTTCACCCTTTTTCATTGCACTTACCGCATAATCGGCTGCACGGGCTGTTATAGCCATGTAAGTTAGTGATGGGTTTTGGCATGATGTTGATGTCATGCAGGCGCCATCGGTAACAAAAACATTTTTACAGGCATGCACCTGGTTCCATTTATTCAGGACTGACGTTTTAGGGTCATTTCCCATGCGGGCGCCTCCCATTTCGTGGATATCTAATCCTGGTGCGCGGTGGTCTGTTGACGGGCGGATATTTTTAAAACCGGCTGATGTAAGCATCTCCGTAAGCTGCTCTATAAAATCCTTCTTCATCTTCTCGTCATTATCATCATAATCAACCGAAACATTTAACAACGGCACACCCCAGTCGTCTTTCAATTTTGCATCAAGACTTACATGGTTGGTATCCTTCGGTATAGTTTCGCCCATAAATTGTGCGCCAACATGCCAGGGGCTAAGGTCACCTTTTACCAGGCCCTCTTTCAGGCTTGCGCCAACACCTTCATATTTATGCTGCTGGTACCTGTAGCCGCCAAATGTGCAGGCATAGCCACGCAGAAAGTCAGTTTCCTGTTTATAAACGTTCCTGAAACGGGGAATATAACCACTGGTTGGCGAGCGGCCGTCAACTGTCCATTCTTTCAGTCCATCATATTCGGCACCAATATTGGCAGAATAATTATGGAACGCAACATACTTGCCCAAAATGCCGCTATCATTACCAAAACCATTAGGAAAACGGCTTGAAGTGGAGTTTAGCAACAGGAGGTTTGTATTTAAAGCTGCAGCGTTTACAAAAATTACGCGTGCATAGTATTCGATAGTTTCTTTTGTATTTGTATCAACAATCCGTACGCCTGTAGCCTTACCCTTTTTTTCATCATAAATGATAGATTGCACTACCGAAAACGGGCGTAAAGTCATATTACCCGACTTTTGTGCCCAGGGGATAGTTGAAGCATTACTGCTGAAATAACCACCGAACGGACAGCCACGCTGGCAAAGGTCGCGGTTTTGGCATTGGGTGCGCCCCTGGTCAATATGAATCTGATTAGGTTTTGACAGATGTGCGCAACGGGCGCTTATTACATGCCTGTTTTTATAATTTGCTTTAACATGGTCGCTAAAATATTGCTCCACATCATTTAACGGGAAGCCCGGTAAAAATTCACCATCCGGTAATTCGGGAATTCCATCTTTATTTCCTGCTATGCCCGCAAATTTCTCAACATAGCTATACCATGGCGCTATATCTTTATATCTTATTGGCCAATCAACCGCAAAACCATCCCTGGCGGGGCCTTCAAAATCAAAATCGCTCCAGCGCTGGGTTTGCCTAGCCCATAATAATGATTTACCGCCCACCTGGTATCCGCGGATCCAGTCGAACGGCTTTTGCTGTACATAGGGATGCTCCTTATCCTTTACAAAAAAATGAGCCGAATCTTCACCAAAAGCATAACAGCGGCCAACTATAGGATTAGCTTCCATTACTACAGAGGGTAACTGGCCGTGATGCTCAAATTCCCACGGGTATTTATTAGTTGTAGGATAATCTTTTATATGTTTTACATCCCTGCCGCGCTCAAGCACTAAAGTTTTTAAGCCGTTGCCGGTTAGTTCTTTTGCTGCCCAGCCCCCGCTAATGCCCGATCCGATCACTATGGCATCAAAGGTGCGTTCTTTAACGCTATCAACATTTAAATTGGCCATAGTTATGCAGACTTAAGATTAAGTTTTTTAACCGGGTAGTGAACAGTGTATCTTCCGGGTACCAGTTCGTAAACAATTTGCTTGGTCATGAAGTATTGAGATGTTGTATAGCCGAATACGGTTTGCCCTTTTACACCCCAGTAAAAACCCATTATAGGATCCGGGCCTGCAGGTTTTGATGCTTTGGGCTTACGGCCACGTCCTTTGGGTGCATTACCCGCATTGGCATTTTTCTCTATATCGGTAAGTATAGCTTCACGTTGTTTAGCATCAAGGTCGCTAAAATCTTTGCCGTATTTAGCTTTAACCATACTGGTAAATGCTTTCATACCGGCAACGAACGCTTCCTGCCCTTTTTTGTCGTAACAATCATCAATCATTTTTAAAACAAATGCAGGCAGGTTCAGATCTTTTGCACCCGGTGTATTTGTTTTTGGGATGATAGTTTCAGCAATATCGGCAATAAGCTTTTGCTGCTCCGCATCAATATTTACATGCTTTAGCTGAACGTATGACGTTCCGTCCTGATGCACGCATGATGGCAACAATACTGCACCACCAATTATCAAAGCCAGATTTTTTATTACGGTACGCCTGTTCATTTATGCTTAAATTGGTTGAGCAGATAAATCATGTATAATTAACATTTATTAATCTAAAATGCAAATAACATTGATCAAAATTATAGGGTCTATTACACTGCGTATTTATAACGGTACTTTTCCTACCACCTTTTTAACTAAAAGTTTAAAAAGAAGCTGTAAGTTAAAATAATACTATTAATATCCCCACTTTTTCATGATTTGTAAGTCAATTTTTACACAATCAATCGGATCTTTGCCCTGGTATGATTCCTGTTCTATAATAAATTGGGAAGTTCCGCCCTTTTTCCTGGCTGCTTTTACAATATCTTTAACAGGCATTACTCCCTGCCCAAGGATGGTACTTTCATAACCATGCCCCATTTCGCCCTTATCTGTGCTTTTAATTTCATCTTTTACATGCATCAATTCAAACCTGCCGGGATATTTATTAATAATTTCAAGTGCGTCGCCTCCCGGCACGCCATACATATTGCCAATATCCAATTGCTGCAGCACCAGCGTGGGGTCAGTATTTTTAAGGATAAATTCAAATAAGTTGCCGTCCCCAACCTTTGTACTAAATTCAAAATCGTGATTATGATAGCCAAAACTCATTCCCTGGGTCTTACACAGTTCACCGCATTTGTTAAACTGTTCCATAAAACGTTTCAATCCATCCAGATCTGTACGCAGGCTTTCATCCAGCCAGGGGCTTATTACATATCTTTGGCCGACCTCAGCAGCATCATCAATGGTATACTTCCATTTATCTGTAAAACCTTTTTTGTCATTGTCCCAGTCTTGCGCCGTCATTACGGTATGGCCGCTCGGCATCTGCATATTAAGATCGTTTAATATTTTTTTAAACTCTTTGGCTGTGTATCCATAAAACTTACGGTTTATATAATTGGCGTGCTCAACGTGCCTGATCTCGCCTTCGCTAAGTTTTTTTAGCGTACCCATCGGGTCTTTCCCCATTGCATCCCTTACACTATAAAGCTGCACCCCTACCCTTACCAGTTTTTTGGGTTCAGCTAATAAAGCATCGGGTAACAATGCTGCACCGGCAACAACCAGTGCGCTGTTTTTTATAAAATCTCTGCGTGATGAATTCATTTTTTTTAGGTTTTTAATTAGTTGCGGTTGGAAATACAGGAAATAATAAATTGGTATTACTTACAAATGCTAAGTGCTTACTATCAGGAGACCATGATGGGGTATTGATGGTTCCCTGCCCTCCATAAAGGTAGGCAATAACTTTAGACGGGCCTCCGCCTACTGGCATTACCCTAAGGTAAACATGTTTGTAAAAGGGATGATCGCCAGGGGCTACCTCGCTTTTAAGGAAGGTAATATATTCTATCCATTTTCCATCAGGCGAAACATGAGGGAACCAGTTGTTATAATCATCG
This sequence comes from Mucilaginibacter sp., assembly GCF_028288225.1. Classification (GTDB taxonomy): domain Bacteria; phylum Bacteroidota; class Bacteroidia; order Sphingobacteriales; family Sphingobacteriaceae; genus Mucilaginibacter. Next base: position 169,763 of record NZ_JAQBOC010000003.1, on the reverse strand, counting down.
TTTGTTAATTGGGTCTGCTCGCTCCCGTCGGCCTTCATGCGCCATACCTGCATTAAGCCGCTGCGCACAGAGTTAAAGTAAATATACTTCCCATCCGGTGAGTATTCCGGGCCATCGTCCAAACCGGGAGAATTTGTTAATCGTTCTTCGGCACCACCGGCAGAAGGAATGCGGTAAACGTCATATTCCTTATTTCTTGATCCGCAAAAAACAATATACTTTCCATCTGGCGACCAGCCATGCATGTATGATGGACCGATTTCATTCACCCTGCGCGGCTCCCCACCTTTCGTTGAAACAACCCAACCAATAGAGTTACCCGTTTTGTCGGCGCTGCTGATGGCCAGCCATTTTCCATCAAATGATAATACGTGATCGTTATTGTTATTTTTTGCTGTTCCGGTATTAAATACAGTTGGTGTATTTGTTTTCAGATCGAATGTATAAAGCAAACCCTCGCTATTGTAAAGTAAATTCTTCCCATCAAGCATCCAATTTGGCGCCTGTAATGATTTTGGCGACTGGTAAACAATCCGACTGTTTTGTGTTTCAAGATCAAGGATCTCTATATCGCTTCCCAGGTATTGCTTGTAGGCTACAAGACTGGCTGGTGCAGGCACAACTATCCTTGTATTATTAAATGTTGCCTTTTCAGTAACATTTGCATTGTGCGAGCAAATAAATATGCCAACATATACATCGTCCCCCAAATCAATATCACTTACCTCTTCCTCAATAAAAAGATCACCCTTTCGTGCTACTGACATAATATATTTACTGCCATGCCTTTCAAGTTGGATAACGTCGGCATGAGTAATAGTTGATTTTTTCTCCTCGGTTTCGCCGCCAACTGTTTTACGGAATTGTAATGAAGTTAACCCATCGCCATGCACAACTGCGTTTACATGTTTTGAATTTGAGTCTAACGAGGTGCGCACCATCAACCCGATCTTACGGTGGTCTTCAACACCTTTACCAATAAAAGCTGCATTGGTACGTAATATAAAATCGCCTTTTATACGTTTCCACACAAAATGAAAGCCATCAGCTTTAGCCCATATATTGGTGCCGGAGCCTGATAAACCGTATACCTGCAGCTTAGGATCATAGGTGCCGCTGCCTTTGTGTTTCACAATCCCAACATCACTTTGATCATCAAAAATACCTAAACCTGTACTTTGAGCATGTGCCTGCTGATGAAAAAAAGCCGAGACTGCAAGGGAAAGAAAAAAATAAAATATTTTTTGTTTCATTTTAAATTTAGTGTTTAACGATTAGTAATTGGTTTACTAAGTTAAAAATCCATTTGTAAATGGTATAATACTTTTTAACATTAATCCATTTTTCCTATAAAATCAAATAATATTGTTACACACTATGCTATAAAACAACAAAAGCCCCTCATTTTGGGGCTTTTGTTGTTTTACGTAAATCTTTAAATTATGAGTTGCACTATTCTGTCACCAGCACACTCTCTTCAGACGTTACAAAATCTTTTTCATTATCAACAATCACTTTATCAACAATCACTTTGCAATGATCAGCATAAAACTCTTTTTTTGAATCGCGATAAGAACTAACAGCCCCAATAAGGCTTAAAAGTTTAATATAATAAAATGCAAGATCAACCTGGTAGGGTTTAAAACCTGAACGGGCACTTTTAGGATATAAATGGTGATTGTTATGCCATTCGCCGGCAACAAAGCCCGGCCAAATCTGGTTTATCGACATATCATTACGATTATAATCTACACCATCCCTGCGTTTGTCCTCGCCCTTGCCATGCCCTTCGTAATTAAATGTACGCACCCCAACGGCCCAAAAGCCTGCAGCTCCAAAAACAGCACAGGCCAAAGCCGGGCCGCCTATTAAATAGAAAGCGGTAAACCAAAAACCCCAGTTTAATATTATACCAATAATGGTCCGTAAAGGGCTTACCAACGTGCCCCATTTTTTATACTGTGTATAGGTGTTGGTGGTAACACCTGTGTGCTGCATTAAATTAACACACTTTGCATAATCCTTTTCATTCATATTACGGTTTATTGGCTGATGATTTACATCGGCCAGGAAACAGTAGAGAAAGCCGCCCTGGGCATTATATGGATCACCCGGTTGATCAGACAGTGCATGGTGTACGTGATGTGAAACCGCATAAATCTCTTCGGGAATTATTTTCAGGGTAAGGTTTTGAGTAAAAAACCGCCAGAATTTATTGCTGAATTTATAAGCTCCGTGAGTGCAATACCTGTGATGCCATATTGTACCATGTGTGCCCATGATTATCATACTGTAAACAAAGGCAACTATTAGTCCGGTTATTGAAAAATATTTAAATATGAACAAGCCTAAAAAGGGCGTCAAAAACACTATCAGCATCCAACTTAGGAAAGACAGCCAATTTTTTTTGCATTTAAACACGTTCAGCCTCGAAAAAAATTCTTTTACTATTTGACCCTGGGTAGGTTTTACAAGGTCGCCAAATTCATCTTTCCACCCGTACGCCGGTGGTTCTAGCACTGTGTTTAAAAAAGCCATTAGTTAATTAGGGAAAGAATTTAATTTATAATTATATATATAGTAAGAACACCGTAAAGTAGTTATTATTTCATTAACCAAAGTAATTAAAACACAATCACAATGAATAATTAACATTTAGTCATTCTGTGATTGTCATGGTAATGTCTGCATAAATGGCCTTTCGGAACTGCAGAGCAGGATTTGAAGGGTTAAAAAACATGTAACCGGAACGAAAAAAACCAGCAAAAAAATTGGAATTACTTTATGATTATTAAACATAAGCTTTCAACCTCCCTGGCATTATACGATTGTAGCTATCGAAAAGTTGTAACTATTGGAGATATTGAAAGAGTTAAAGTTGTTGTAAAGATTTCAGATTGCAGGAAACAGGGCTTTTACTCTGAAAATACTCAATTACTAATTCACTAAATCGATAATTTAAAATTCATTAGCTGCAACATTTGCATGACACTGGGCCAATAATGCAACATTTGTATGACAGGAGAATAACTATTAAACCATAGGCTTATCTTCATAGTCGATGCAGTTAATAAATGCTTTTGATATGAAAACACCCCTATTTTCGTTTCTTTTTTTATGCCTGCTTTGCACTGCAGCCTTTGCCCAGCAATCATCCAAACCACCATCACGAGAGGTGTTCGGGACTATTGTTGACAGCACAGGAACTGTGCCTGCTGTTAATGTTAAGCTTACATCAGTTAATGACAGTGTTACTGTAACCACTAATTTAAAAGGCATTTATGATTTCCCGATAGTTACTTCAAAAAACTTTAAAATAACAGTCACCGGCATTGGCTATGAGCCTTTTACACGCCGTTACGTTATGGACAATGGCACAAAACCAATTAAGCTTGACCCCATTAAGCTAAAAGTACAAACTAATATGCTTAATATGGTTACAGTAAATGCTGTAATACCAATAACTATTAAAGAGGACACTATTGAATATAAGGCAAGCGCTTACAAAGTACGGGAAGGGTCACCGGTGGAAGACCTGCTGAAAAAGCTTCCGGGGGTTAGTGTTGATGCTAACGGCAATGTTACGGCACATGGCAAGCAGGTAACAAAGGTAAGGGTTGATGGAAAGGATTATTTTACCGGTGATGTACAAACAGCTACACAAAACCTGCCTGCAGATATAGTTGAAAGCATCCAGGTTATTGACGACTATGGCGATCAGGCAAATTTAACAGGTATTAAAACCGGCGATCCGGATAAAATTTTAAACATCACCATACAAAAAGGCAAAAAGAAGGGCCAGTTTGGGCAAGGTACCATAGGCGCCGGGAATGACGGGCGTTACCAGACCAAGCTATCTGCTAATGAATTTAATAATGACCAGCAAATATCATTACTTGGAACAGTTAATAATAACAACACTAATGCATTTAACCTGAACCAGGCAGGAGGAAGCGGCGGAAGATCGGGGCGTTCTGGTGGAGGAGGTGGCAGCGGCGGAAGTGGGGTTAGTACGGCTAATGGTATAACAGATAATAAATCATTGGGGCTAAACTACCGGGATGCCTGGGGTAAAAAAATAACCGTTTACGGAAGCTATAGCTATGCAGATAAAAACACCAAAACAACCAGTACGTCGCTGCAGCAGGATGTTTTTCAATCGGGCTCGCTAATAAATAATGATAACACTACCGATCAGAACCACAGCATCAATCATCGTTTTGATTTTAATATGGAGTATAAGCCAGATACTTTAAACTATTTAAAATTCAATCCCAATTTTTCATACGGCACATCAAATGATAACAATACCGATATATTCAATAATATGCGGAACGGAGCAACAGTTAACGGTACCGAGTATTCATTAACCAATTCATCAGCACCCAGCGGCGGCGCTTCTATTCTTTTCAATCATAAGTTTAAGAAAAAGGGGCGTAATTTTAGTATAAATGCCAGTTACACCTATACCAATAACGGCCAGGATTTTAATGATAAATACACTACTGTTCAGGATAGTATAGTAGACGCTTTATACCAGCAAATAAATACCAACAGCAATTCAAACAGGTTTAACGTTCACCTTTCTTATCTTGAACCACTGGGTAAAACCACCTATCTTGAAGCTAACTATACCTACAGCTATACCAATACCGATAATAACCGGTATAACTACCGGATAGATCCGCAAACCGGCGCACAAACTTATGTTGATTCATTGAGCACCCTATATAATTATCAGTTTATTACCAATCGCTTTGGCGTTAATCTGCGGGGTGTAAAGGCTAAATATAACTATACGGTGGGGATCTCTGCACAACCGGCAACGTTAACCGGCGAATCACACGATTTTCATACATCAACCAATACCTTTAATTTTGTGCCGACAGCAAGGTTTGTTTATAATTTTGAAAGAAACCATTCGCTTACTATTAATTATAGCGGTAACAGCAGTCAGCCAAGTTTTTCACAGTTGCAGATCCAGCCTGACTATTCGAACCCGCAAAATGTAGTTTATGGAAATCCTGATCTGAAGCCATCCTTCAGCAATAGTATTAATTTAAGGTATAACCAGTTCGATATAGCCAGCGGAAATTCATTATTCACCAATCTGAGCTTTAACACCATTGAAGATCAAATTGTTGCTAACACTGCGCCGGTAGTTTCAAATACAGCAACCGGTGGCACGGGTGGCACCATTTCAACAAGTACCAAACAAGAAACCCATTATTTAAACACCAATGGCTATTACTCCATGAATGGTAATTATGCCTTTTCAAAACCTTTTGATAACCGCAAATTCACAGTAACGCTAAACGGAGGCGCCTCTTATAACAACAACATATCATACATTGAAGATCAGCGGAACCTCGGTAAAAACTGGGTTTTAAACCAGGGTGCAAAACTGCGGGTTGATATTGACAGTGTGATGGATACCGAAATAAGCGGCAATTACAGCATTAATAACACCAAATACAGCCTGCCATCGTCAATAAATACCAATGCCAAAACATGGACAGTTGGCTTAGACGGACGTAACTATTTTTTTTATAACTGGATATTAGGTTATAACCTTACCCAAACTATAAACCAGGGTTTCAGCAGTACGGTAAAAGCCAATCCCACCCTTTTAAGCTCATATGTTGAATACCAGTTTTTGAAAAAGAACATTGCCTCGTTCCGTTTCCAGGCGTTCGACCTTTTTAATGAAAACACTGGGGTGAGCCGTACGGTAAGCGGCAACCAGATAATTGATACCCGTACAAACCGGCTTGGCAGGTATTTTATGCTGTCGTTTACCCTGCGCCTGCAAAAATTTGCCGGTTCGCAAAAGGGAGGCCGTGGCGGTGGCGGCCGCAGAGGCGGAGGCTTTGGTGGCGGCGGCGGAAGAGGTAATGGATAAGCTTCTTCATTTTATTTTTTGAATTTAATTTCACATGTTTTATATTGGCTGAAACCAATTGATGTGAAATACTGCTCATTTTTAATTATAAGCCTGTTATATATAAGTAATTGTTTTGCCCAGGATACTGTCGACAAAAAAAACTGGCTATCCAATTCGGTTATTGAACGGTATAAGGTACTTAAAACCGATGAAAAAACAAGGGTTGGAGCTTACAAGGCATTTTATAAACGCAGGACATTAATAGCCCGGGGCGATTATAATAAAGGTGAAAGAGTCGGGATCTGGACCTTTTATGACGAAGAAGGCAAACTGAATGAGAAATACGATTTTGATAAAAACGAGTTTCTATATGAGGCGCCATTAGACACATCGACAGATATTCAATTCAAGTTTGATGGCAACATAACACCAACCGACAGACTTACCAGGCCGCTTAAAATTGGGGGTACATATTATGGACTTATCCCCTATATAAATATATTTAAAGTGCCATTTGATACCTACGGTATTAATATGGATTATTTTGACGCAGTGGTTGAGCTATTGATAAGTCCGGGCGGAAGGCTGGCCGATTATAAGGTTCATTTATTTTCAAAAGCATACCAGTATACCCAAACAATTAACCTTTCAGTCGGCTTATTTAGTGAAAGCGATAAACAATTTATCCCCGCAACCCTAAATCGCCAGCCTATATTGGCCCGGATCTTTATACGATGCTCGGTTAATGACGACGGGAGTTTGGATTTTTATTGAGTGGGTGTTTGTTTATGATTGATATATCATAGTTCATGGTAGCTGCAACCCGAGTCGGATAACAAAAACAAAGTGAACCGGATAGAAGTCACCAGCTGCATATTGAAAAAAATGTGATATCCTGTTAGTGGAGCGTTTGAAGGAAACGTCCTATCCGGATCGTAGAGACACAATACTTTGTGTCTCCAGCGTAAAAATAGTATTCAGAGACACAAAGTATTGTGTCTCTACAAGAATCTATAAACTTCTTTTTATGCCCATTTCCAACCCCCTCAACTCTGCCAAACCCTTCAATCTTCCGATTGCTGAATAGCCGGGGAAGGTGTTATACCTAAAATCGTCCAGCAGCTTATGGCCATGGTCGGGGCGCATAGGGATGGCTACATCTTCCCTCCCGCTATCGGCACGCCGCTTTTGTTCAAGGATCACGCTTTTCATAACCGCATACATATCTGAACTGCCGCCCAAATGGTTGGCTTCATAAAAGCTGCCGTCGGCTTCGCGCTGTACATTACGCAAATGCAGGAAATGGATATGTTTACCCAAGCGGTCAATTATCCCGGGCAGATCATTATCTGCTCTTGCCCCCAGTGAGCCGGTACAAAAAGTGAGCCCATTGCTATCAGATGGAGCTGCGTTTACAACAAACTCCAAATCAGCTTCTGTTGATATAACGCGAGGCAAACCAAAGATCGGGAATGGCGGATCATCAGGGTGGATGCACATTTTTATGCCGAGTTCTTCAGCCCAAGGGATTATTGCTCGTAAAAAATAAGCCAGGTTTTGTTTAAGTGTTGCAGCATCAACATCCTTATATTTTTCAAGGTGGCTTTTAAATTCATCAATTGTTAAAACTTTATCGGTGCCCGGCAAACCGGCCATCACATTTTTAACCAATGCTTTTTTGGCATCGTCATCAATACTATCTAAATAGTTTTTTGCTGCTTTTTGCTGATTCTCATTAAACTCATCAAATGCTGCTTCACGTTCAAGGATATAAAGATCAAACGCAGCCAGGGCCGGGGCATGAAAGCGTAAGGCTGATGCACCGTTTGGCAGGCGGTAATCAATATCGGTCCGGGTCCAGTCCAACACCGGCATAAAGTTATAGCACACAGTTTTAATGTTTGCTTTATACAGGTTTTTAAGCGTGGTTATATATTTCTCAATGTATTCATCACGCCGGGCCGAAGCTGTTTTTATGCTTTCGTGAATGTTTACACTTTCTACTACTGACCACGTAAGGCCGGCAGCAAGAATAATATTTTTACGTGTCTCTATCTCATCCAAACTCCACACCTCACCACTTGGGATGTGGTGAAGTGCATTTACCACCCCTGTTGCACCGGTTTGACTTATGGCTGTTAACGTAACAGGATCAGACGGACCATACCAGCGAAAAGTTTGTTCTAAATTACTGAACATTATATTTAATTATTTGCGATAAAAATAGGATTATCTTGGCGTACATGATCAAAAAATGAAGAAGATTTTACTGTTAACCTTTGGTGTCAACCCCTCTGCATGATTATTGGCTGCGAGCCAGAGGGATTGATTCATAAAAAAAAGCGATGAGTTTGGAACCCATCGCTTTTTTTACGAATTTTTGCTTCTTACCAGAAAACTGTATATAAGAACGTAAGAATAACAGCGATTACTATGGCTCCAATTGCGAAGCCTCTGTCCGTTTTAAACATTTTCACGTCTACTTCTAAACCGTTTGTCCGTAAGCCTTTAGCATTTTCAATCATTGATATGATATACATACCTACTATACAGATGACAAAAACAAAGCCCATCCTATCCAAAAAAGGAATTTCATATACACCATCGCCATTCAGTTTTGAAAAGCCAAATGGCTGTAAGAAGGAAAGGTTAGTCCAGTAGGGCAAAAACTTAAATACTATAGCGAACCCTAAACCGCCAATGGTGGCGAACAATGCAGCGTTTGAAGTTGCCTTTTTCCAGAAGAAACCTAAAATAAACATGGCAAAGATGCCTGGCGAAACAAAGCCTGTGTACTCCTGTATGTATTGGAAGCCCTGTTTTCCTTCGCCCATCAGCATATCTCCAATTACAAAAGATAGTAAAACGCCTAATACCATTGCAACCACTACAGCTATTTTACCTGTATTGACCATATTCTTCTCCGATGCCTTAGTATTTATCGCCTTTTTGTATATGTCTAATGTAAATATAGTAGCTATGCTATTAGCTTTACCTGCTAAAGATGCCACAATAGCTGCTGTCAGCGCTGCAAATGAAAGCCCTTTCAGGTAGTTCGGCAGCAAATTAAGAATCGATGGATAAGCTTTATTAACATCTAAAACACCTTTTGAACTTAACATTTCCTGGTGAAACATACCCTTCTGATAAAGCACATAAGCTGCTATCCCCGGCAATACAACAATCACCGGCATAAGCAACTTCAGGAAAGCTGCGAAAAGAATACCTGCCCGGGCTGTTTTAAGATCTGCACCAAGCGCCCTTTGTGTTATGTATTGATTACAACCCCAGTAATTTAAATTGGTGATCCACATACCGCCAATAAGTACCGAAAGGCCAGGCAAGTCGAGATAATTTGCATTATCCTTCTTAAAGATCATTTGGAAGTGATCACTGGCCTCTGTACGCAGCAATTTAAACCCATTCCAAAGACCTGTTGTGCCAGATTTTTCACTTATTAAATGAAGTGCGATATAAGTAGCTGCCAGCCCCCCCAATACAAGGAAAAACACTTGTATAACATCGGTATAGCCAATAACCTTCATACCGCCCAACGTGATAAATATTGAAAAAACGGCTAATAAAAAAATTACCAGTTTCAGATCTAATCCCGATATACCTGCTATTGCCACCCCGCCCAAATAAAGTATCGACATAAGGTTCACAACGATATACAACATCAGCCAGAATATAGCCATGATCATGGCTACTGTACCATTATACCGCTGGTGAAGAAACTGCGGCATAGTGGCTATTTTATTTTTAAGATAAACAGGTATAAAAAATATAGCTACAATAACCAATGTAGCAGCGGCCATCCACTCGTAGGTACTAATGGCCAGCCCCATCTTAAAACCCGAACCGCTCATCCCCACCATCTGCTCGGCCGAGATATTCGAAGCGATCAACGATGCACCTATCGCCCACCATGTTAATGAACCTTCAGCTAAAAAATAACCTTTGGAAGTACCATCACTTTTGTTTTTACGCTTGTAGACCCACCAGCCATAAAGAGATACGATTACAAAGTAGACAAGAAACACAGCGTAATCGCCATAAGAAAGGGTTTTCAAGTTCATTATTTAATTTAGTTAGGTTTAATATGTTGGTTTGACAATTATAAACTATAAATATCTATTTATCAAGTTTTCAAGATATTCTTGTTTACCACTGATGGTTTTTGGCGCGCCATTGTCAATTGCATATGCCCTAAGGTCTTCAAGAGATAATTTACCTTCTTCAAATTCTTTACCTTTTCCCGTATCAAATGAAGCATACCTGTCTTTTCTTAATTTTAAATATTCTGATTTTTGGAGGATATTATCAGCGGTTATCAAAGCTCTTGCAAAAACATCCATACCACCAATATGTGCGTAGAAAAGATCAGCAGGATCGGTTGAGTTACGGCGGATCTTGGCGTCAAAGTTGATGCCCCCGCCCTGGAAACCGCCTGCTTCCAGTATGATCATCATTATTTCGGTAACCTCGTTTATATCATTCGGGAATTGATCTGTATCCCAGCCGTTCTGGTTGTCGCCACGGTTAGCATCTATTGAGCCCAGCAAACCTGAATCTGCAGCTACCCGCAACTCATGCTGAAAAGTATGGCCGGCAAGCGTAGCGTGGTTAACTTCAAGGTTTAGTTTAAAATCGTTGAGCAGGTCATACTTCTGCAAAAAGCCCAGTACCGTTGCAGCATCATAATCATACTGGTGTTTGGTTGGCTCGCAGGGTTTTGGCTCAATAAAAAAAGTGCCTTTAAAACCTTGCTTACGGGCATAATCTTTGGCTGTATGTAAAAATTTTGCCAAGTGCTCCTGTTCGCGTTTCATATCGGTATTCAGCAAGGTCATGTAGCCTTCTCTCCCGCCCCAAAAAACATAATTCTCGCCGCCAAGGGCTATGGTTGCATCCAACGCCGCTTTTACCTGTGCAGCCGCATGACTAAGCACATGAAAATCAGGATTGGTAGCTGCACCATTCATATACCGGCGGTTACTGAACAAATTTGACGTTCCCCAAAGCAATTTCACACCGCTGGCAGCTTGTTTTTGTTTGGCGTACTCAACTAGTGCCTGTAACCGGCGGTCGTTCTCGTTAATATCATTGCCATAATCAACCACATCAACATCATGAAAACAATAATAATTCATTCCCATTTTGGTGATGAACTCAAATGCAGCGTCCATTTTATCTTTTGCTCTTTCAACCGCATCGGTCTTTTCGTTCCATGCGAATATATGCGTAGGCTCGCCAAAGGGATCGGCACCGTTGCCCACAAATGAATGCCAGTAAGCACAGGCAAAACGTAAATGGTCTTTCATCGTTTTACCTGCAACTACCTTATTTTCATCGTACCACCTGAATGCAAGCGGATTATCTGATTGCAGCCCTTCGTATTTTACCTGGCCTATTCCTTTAAAAAACTCTTTTTCGCCTGTTATAATGCTCATGATTTCACTGATTTTATTGATTGATTACACCGATTATTCCGGGATTACACCGATTTTTTATCGATTTCACCAATCTATTTGTTTATTAATTGTTTTTCAAGTAATGCTTTCCATTCCTGGTAGGCGGGTTCAAGTTGTTTGGTTGCTGGTTGTACCAATTGCACCGGGTGCATGTGTTCAAATGCCTGTTTAGGTGATGAAAAGATCTGTGCGCCTATCCCCGCACCTAATGCAGCGCCTACACTGCCATCATTTTTATAAAGCTCAACCGGTACACCTGTTATGTTTACAAAGCTTTCGGTAAATAATTCGCTTAAAAACAGGTTATTCTTTCCTGCCCGGATAATGGTTGGGTTCATCCCATTTTCGCGCATTATGTCAAGTCCGTAACGGAACGAAAAGGCGATGCCCTCCTGCACGGCCCTGATCACATGGGCCTGCGAATGAATATTCAAGTCGATATTATGAAAATGAGCACCGACTATTTTATTGTTCAGCATCCGTTCGGCGCCATTGCCAAAAGGCAATATACGCAAGCCCTCGCTGCCTAAAGGCGCTTCACTTGCTTTGGTATTCAGTTGCAAATAGCTTTCTGATGAACCAAAAGCTTGTTTAAGCCAGCGGTACATACTTCCCACTCCGTTTATACATAAAAGTACACCAAGTCGTTTTTGCTGTTCGGTATAATTTACGTGGGCAAATGTGTTTACCCGTGATTGCTTGTCGTAGCCCAGTTGGTCAGTAACCCCATATATTACACCGGAAGTCCCTGCCGTTGCGGCAACCTCACCGGGATCTAATACATTTAGTGAGAGGGCATTGTTAGGCTGATCGCCTGATTTATAAGTAATCGGGATGCCCGGTTTTAAATTTAGTTTTTGTGCGATAGAAGCCTGCAGGTTTCCATGTGGTGAAAACACTTCCTTAACTGTTGGAAACAAAGCCTCATCAAAGCCAAAGTATTCAATAATATCTTTTGATAAACTGTTGGTTTTAAAATCAAAAAACACCCCTTCGGACAAAGCCGATATGGATGTGGTGACTTCGCCGGTAAGCTTCATGGCAATAAAATCACCGGGGAGCATGGCTTTATCTATCTTATTATAGATCTCCGGTTCATTCTTTTTTACCCAGGCTAATTTGGATGCGGTAAAATTTCCCGGGGAGTTTAACAAATGCGAAAGGCATTGCTCCTGCCCTATTGCATCAAAAGCTTTATCGCCAATTTCAACGGCGCGGCTATCGCACCAGATAATGCTGTTGCGCAGCACCTTCTGATCTTTATCAACCAAAACCAAACCATGCATCTGGTATGCAATGCCTATCGCTGCAATATCTGCAGGGTCATAGGCCACCGTTTTATTACAAAGCTGGATAGCGTGTTGCGCATGTTCCCACCACAGATCAGGTGATTGTTCGGCCCAACCTGGCTGTAAGGCTATTATGGGCGATTCCTGATCAGGGTATTGGGCCGATGCCATTACTTTTTGCGATGCAGCATCAACAACAGAAACTTTTACAGAAGATGTACCTATATCAATCCCTAACAATAACATGATCTATTCTATATGCTTAGCCCGAAGATTGGACTGTTTATAATTTGTTTTAAAGCAACGAATTTAAATTAATTTTTTAATATGCAATCGATTGCAGAAAAATATTTCAGCATATTTACAAAAGTTATGAAGCAAAAGAAACGTGTTACTATTTATGATATAGCTGAAAGGCTTAATTTAACTGCATCCACAGTTTCAAGAGCCCTTAGTAATAATAGATATGTAAATGACGCTACAAGGGAGTTGGTTTTAAAAACCGCTGCCGAACTTAACTATAAAAGGAACACCCTTGCATCAAATTTAAGGAAGGGCCAAACTAAAACCATTGGCGTGGTAGTTCCACGCATTAATCAAAACTTTTTCGCGAATATTATTGCGGGGATTGAACACTCTACGTATCAAAAAGGTTATAATTTGATCATTTGCCAGTCTGATGAGTTGCATGAAAAAGAAATAAAATGTATTAATACGTTGATTAACCAACATGTTGATTGTATTGTGATCTCGGTTTCGGCAGATAGCTACAACTATGATCATTTACAAAATGTGATAGATCAGGGGATCCCATTGATCCAGTTTGACCGGGTAGCCGAAGAACTTGAGACTTTAAAGGTTATAAATGATAATGAACAGGCCTCATTTGAAGCCGTGTGCCATTTAATTGGGCAGGGATATAAAAAGATTGCTTTGCTGGAAGGGCCGCAAAACCTGAACATCTTCCGTCAGCGAAAAAACGGCTACCTTAAGGCGTTAAAAAAATTCAACATTCAGGTTAATGATACCTATGTAGTAGAAAATGCATGGACAAGGGAGTTAGGCGCTGCAGCTACAAAAAAACTACTAAGGCTTCCTGATGCACCTGATGCCATATTTGCCTCAACATCTGATTTTTCGGCATTAGGAGTGCTTGAAGTAGCTAATGACATGCGAATAAAAGTTCCATCACAATTAGGGATCTGCGGTTACTCCAACGAGGCATTCACAGAAATAACAAGTCCGTCAATAACCACTATTGACCAATTCAGCGTTGATATGGGCAAGGCTGTAGCGAATTTATATTTTGATGAGATGGAGAACGCAGAAGCATCGGTAATACCTAAAATTATCAGTATTAAACCAAAACTTATTGTGAGGGGATCGACTTCTAAGAAGGGATAATAGAAATGATTTTATGAGAAGTTCGTAGAGACGCGATGCATCGCGTCTAAAATCATGCATAAAAGAATTGCATTTCGGATACCGTCATTCGGTTAAGACGCGAAGCATCGCGTCTCTACGAAAGGCCAATAATATTTATCAAAAAAAGCAAAAATGCCCCGACAGATCAGGGCATTTTGCAATTAAATATTAGTGTGCGTGATGACCATCGGCGCCATGCGCGTGGCCATGTGATAATTCTTCGGGTGTTGCCGGGCGTACATTCAAAATATTTCCTTTAAAATGAAGTTCCTGCCCTGCCATTGGGTGGTTAAGGTCGACTATAACCGAATCTTCGGCAACAGATACTACCTGTCCCTGGAAATGGTTGCCATTGTTATCCTGCAAAGGAAGAATGCTGCCAATTTCAGGCGTTTCGGTTTCCTTAAACATTTCTAAAGGTAGTGTTGCTACGGCTTCTTCATCGTATTCGCCATAAGCATCTTCAGCTTTTAAACGGAAGTCATAAGTATCACCCGTTGAAAGGGCACTTAAGTTTTCTTCAAACCTTGGAAGCATTTGTCCTGCTCCATATAAAAAAGTAAGCGGTTGCTCTTCTGTTGCGCTTTCCTGCAATACTTCAGCACCGTCCTGGTCAACATACAGATCGTAAGTTAATGACACTACGTGTTGGGGGTTGATCTTCATTGTAAATGTGTTTTGGACCGGGATTCAGCAGATTTAACGGATTAAATCAGGATACTTCCGGTTTATTATGATGTTATTTTATTGATTACTTATTTTGAATCGGAATTTAGCAGATTTATCAAATTATACCTAAATTCTCCCGATTTATTTTAACTCTATTTTGTTTATTTATTTTCCAATTTGAATTTATCTCCTTAAATCCTTAAAATCCATTAATCCCGGTTCCGGTCAGTGCACTCTTTACGTCCGTGGCTGGCAACCCGCAGGTTTTGTCTTTACAAACAAATATTTGTGTTACGGCGCCAAACCTGTTCTGCAGCAAAGGTAAACTTCCTTTTTTACCACCCAACATAATTTTGTTCGGGATGTAATTATTCTCTATTTCTCTTCGCCTGCTTTCAAAATCCTCGCCGGTTATAGCAATTTCATAAATCCCAAATACTTCTTCCATCAATAACATTATCCAGTTTGAGTAGGAAGAACCATACCTGGCAAGGTGTGGTACAATGTTTCGCAACAATTGCGCCGAGATCTCCTGGTACAGTTGATTGTCAAATAACAGGCCAAGTTTTTTAAGGTTTCGCGCCATCACAGAGTTTGACGCAGGGATAACGCCATCCATAATTTCTGATTTGCGGGCTATTAACTGCTCATCATCATCGGCAGTGTAATAGAAAATGCCTTTTTCTGCATCGTAATAATATTTTATAGCCTGGTCGGCCAATTTTTGCGACAAGGTTAACCATTGTTCATCAAAGGTAACCTCATATAAGGCTATCAGCCCATCAATTACGTTGGCATAGTCATCAAGGAAAGCAACCTGGCTTTTATCTTCTGCTTTAAAGATCCGTGACAACCTGTCAGCCTTATTTATCAAATTATTTAAAATAAAGCCGGCATTTTTTAGGGCGAAATTAAGGTATTCCGGTTTGTTAAATGCACGGTACGCATCACACAGCCCTTTTAACATTAAGCCGTTCCACGATGCAAGAATTTTGTTATCCAGCCCCGGCCTTATGCGGTAGCTGCGGGCATTAAACACTTTTTGTTTTGATGGATTTATTTTACTGAGAAGCTCATCAACGGATAACCCTAATTTTTTAGCCAGTTCATCATCACTTTCTTTTCTGAACAACACATTTGAGCTTTCTTCTTCCCAATTGCCGTCTTCGGTTATATTATAATAAATGCAGAATATTTCAGCATCCTGCCCTAAGATCTCCTCAATTTCGATTTTTGTAAAAATATAGAATTTGCCTTCCTTACCATCGCTATCTGCATCCAGCGCCGAATAAAAGCCATAATCGGGCGACATTAATTCCCTTTGCGAAAATTCAATGATCTCGTTTACTATTTGCGTGTAAAGCGGATCAGGATTCCATACAAATGCTTCCGCATACAAGCTAATGAGTTGTGCATTATCATAAAGCATCTTTTCAAAATGTGGCACATGCCACCTGCCATCAACCGAATAACGTGCAAAGCCACCGCCTACATGATCATAGATCCCGCCGAAGGCCATTTTGTGCAGGGTTAGCTTCACAGCCTTAGCCACCTCATCATCCTGCATTAAATGAGCGTACCGCATCAGGCACTGCCAGTTATTTGGCATAGGGAATTTGGGCGATGAACCCATACCGCCTTCAGTTTTATCAAAATAGCTTTTCCAGCTTTTGATGATCGTTTCCAGGTCGGCTTTGGTATATTCTTTCTGTTCCTTTACAAAGGGTACTGATTCATATTGCTGGATGCCTTCTGTCAACCGCGTAGCATAGTCTTCAGCTTCTTCCGGCTTTTGTTTATAAAAATCGGCAAGGTTAAACAGCAGGCTTGTCCATTCGTTTTTGCGAAAATAGGTGCCGCCATAAATAGGCCGCTGATCGGGCAGGCAGATACAGTTTAAGGGCCAGCCTCCCCTGCCGCTCATTAATTGTATTGCGCTCATGTACACCTGGTCAACATCGGGGCGTTCTTCCCTGTCGACCTTAATACAAACAAAATATTGGTTCATTACCTCAGCCACACCTTCATCCTCAAAGCTTTCGTGCTCCATTACGTGGCACCAGTGGCAGGCGGAGTAGCCTATACTTACCAGGATCAGCTTGTTTTCGGCTTTGGCTTTTTGTAAAGCTTCCGGTCCCCAGGGGTACCAGTTAACCGGGTTATTAGCATGCTGCAGCAGGTATGGCGAAGTGGAATTGGCAAGATGATTCATAGCTGTTTTATTAGCCGCCTAAATTGCGAATATTAAATGCACTTAATTTAATATCAATTAGATTTTATAAAAGTTTTAAAAAAGGGAAGAAAGATTGAAGTTAGGAAAATATTGGATCCTGGCGATTATCCCAAAAACATATAATTACTATATTTTCCTCGTTTATTTTATAGAATAACGAACAGTTTTTGTGGAGAATACATTTTCTGATTCCAGTATTTTCTTCGGCTACAGGATAAAGGAATGGTGTAATTGTTATTGTTTTAAGCGCTTTTAAAACTCTGGTTTCAAACTTGGCTACAAAATGATCTCCCCATTTTTGTTGCAATTGAATAACCAGTGCATCGAATGTTTCTTCTGCTTCCGTAGTGAACCTTAATTCAAAGTTCATTTTTTAGAAAAGTGCTTTTCAGTAAATTCCTGAAGAGAGATTGTTTGCCCATCTTCATATTGTTTAATACCTTTTTCAATGCTTTTTAAAACATGAGGGGGTAAAACATTAGACTGAGGCTCGAATTGAACTTTTAAAGCTTTTAAAACCGCTTTAACAGTTTTCAATTGTTCTGCATTTTCAGGATGTATCAGAATAGATTCCATATCAACAAAAATATGAATTTTATAACTAATTATTCAAGGCTGCATAATGCGAATAAAATAATTCCCAATTGTATTCCCCCTCTGTATCATCCCTCTTACAAATTATCAAATTCATAATTTATTTAACTATTTTCGCCCCGAAATTATCAAATACGAAATGCGCTTTACAAAACTAACTAATTACCTGGCTGCACTTGGGTTGCTCCTTGTTGCAAGCTCAGCATCGGCACAAACCGATTCTATAAAATATAACCACCTGGATGCCTTTGGCCCTATTACCTGGCCGGTAACCGGTGATGGTACCCGCTCGGCAAGCGGACAGCCCGGCGAACATTACTGGCAAAACCGTGCCGATTACTTAATAAAGGCATCGCTAAATGAAACCCCGCAGGATACAACCGTTACCGGCGAAGTAACCATTTCATATACCAACAACAGCCCTGATAACCTCGACCATCTATGGCTGCAGCTTGATCAGAATTTATTTAAGCCCGATTCCCGCGGTGGTGCTACCACTCCTATAGGCGGCGATCGTTTCGACGTTAAAGGCTTTAGTCGCGGTGGTTATCATATCGAATCGGTATCGGTAACTTATAAAGGCCAAACCTATAAAACTGAGCCTGTTATAACTGATGCCCGCATGCAGATCAGGCTAAATACGCCGATGGGCCCTAAAGGCGAAAAGATCCAGGTGAAGGTTAACTACAGCTTTTCAGTTCCCTTTTACGGTGCAGACCGCATGGGCCGCAAAAAATTCAAAGCAGGTTATGTGTACGAGATAGCTGAATGGTATCCGCGCATGTGTGTTTATGATGATGTGGAAGGCTGGAACACCCTACCCTACATGGGCTTAGGTGAATTTTATTGCGAATACGGCGATTTTGATTATTACATAACCGCCCCGGCAAACATGACCGTTGTAGGATCTGGCGATTTGCTAAATGCATCGCAGGTTTTAAGTGACATCCAGCAAAAAAGGATGGAGGAGATGCGCAAAAGCGATAAAACTGTTATGATAATTAAACCTGAGGAGGTTGGTCAGGCAGCTACACACCCTTTTAAAGGCACATTAACCTGGCACTATAAAATGCAGAACACACGCGATATTGCATGGGCAGCTTCAACCGCTTTTATTTGGGATGGGGCAAAAGTTAACCTGCCGTCCGGTCGTAAATGTATTGCTATGAGCGCCTACCCTGCCGAAAGCTCCGGTAATGATTCATGGGGGCGCTCAACCGAATATCTTAAAAACAGCATCGAGATCTATTCAGGCAAATATTTTGAGTATCCATGGACCTCTGCTGTAAACGTATCAGGTGTTGCATTAGGTATGGAATACCCTGGTGCTATTTTTTGTTTAAGCGATCTTAAAAATGGTGGGCTTTGGGGCGATGTAACGCATGAGATCGGCCACAACTGGTTCCCGATGATTGTAGGCTCAAACGAGCGTAAATACATGTGGATGGATGAAGGCTTTAATACTTTTATTAACCAATACTCCACCGAGAAATTCAATAACGGCGAATATTTTAACAGCAAAACCCGGCCTTCAAATGGTATTGCCCGCTTTATGGCAAAGGCAACAGACCCGCTTATGGCTGCTCCTGAAGCCATGGGGCTAAATGATTACGGCCAGTATTATAACAAAACATCATTAGGGCTGGATATCCTGCGTAATGTGGTATTAGGTCCTGACCGTTTTGATTATGCCTTTAACGAATACATTAAGCACTGGGCATTTAAACACCCGCTGCCTTATGATTTTTTCCGCGCTATGAACGATGCATCAGGTGAAGACTTGAACTGGTTCTTTAAGCCTTGGTTTTTTACTACCGACAAGGTTGACCAGGCCATCCAATCAGTTACTTATGTAAAGGACAATGCCGCCAATGGCGCCCTGATCACCCTCATTAATAAAGAAAAGATGCCGATGCCGGTAGATCTGAAGATCACCCAAACAAACGGCAAAACCGAAATCCTGCACCTGCCGGTAAACGTATGGCAGCGCGGTGGTGTTTGGAAATTCGTTTATCCTTCAATTGTAACAATTCAATCTATTGAAATAGATCCTGACAGGCAGCTGCCTGATGTTGACAGGAAGAATAACGTTTGGGGAAAGTAAGGTAATTTCGGAAGTCGGATGTTCGATTTCGGATTTATAAACTTGATATTTAATGAAAGACCCGTTTTGAGAAAGGCGGGTCTTTTTTATTTGTTTGTCTTGCTGATTGCTAAGTAACAAACAATACGGTAGTTTTAGCTGTAAATGAGGCTCCAATATAAATTAGCTAAACAGCACAGGCTTTACTTTACATCCGGGGTCAGTAGCCATTCCGCATAGGCGGTCCGTCATACTCGTGCCAGAATGTGCTATACATCGCAGGGTCCTCTATGAAGTTTGCGGGGACAAAAAGTTTCCTTTTAATAATTAATTTTAGTTCGAAGTCACAATAATTGAACAGCGGTACTATATTTATCATATTATGATGTATTATTTTTTATCAGTATCTACAAAAGAAGACGAAATAGGTTGTTATCATCAAACTACAGGATTGCCTGAAGGTTACACTTCAAAATGGTACGATGAACCCAATTCGATGACAAATTTAACAGATAGTTCTTTACCTGATTTTGTCCCGGATTTGATATGGGAGCTTAAAGATGATGCTATATTAACTGATATAATTAGTGCAGGTAATATTACAGCTACGGGTTTTTTAATGAGTGAAAAGGCTAAAGCGATTTTCGAAAGGTTTAATTTAATTGAGCATAAATTTCATAAAGCCTCGCTTATTGTAAAGGATCAGACACTGGCTTATTATTATTTGCAATTAGTTAATATGGATTTTACAGAAATAAATTTTAACAAATCTTCTTTTTGTATCGGTAACGTTTTTCGAATGAAAGAAAATGATATTAACATACTTTCTTCTCATGATTTGATCGAAAAACAAAAAAAATTAGAATTAGGACATATAATTTACGCTGAAAAACTATCAGTTAATGAGACTTTTAAAGCTCTTGATTTATTTTTTTTTTCAATAATTCATGATGATATTTTTGTTTCGCAAAATCTGTTAAATGAATTAATTGAGAATAACATAACAGGGTATGACGTAACCATACAAAATATATTTGAAATTTAAAACCCTTGCATTCTGGCGAGGGGTACTGAAACACCAACCCCTAACTGGCCGAAGTTTATAACTTCGTCCTAAAATATATTGAGCTTGCCGTTTAAATTAATACCAGCCTGGGCAAGTCTGACTGGACGGCGGGTTATTATGCACCATTGGCGCTATACATCACAGGGTCCTCTATGAAAGACCAGGCGAAGACAAAAAACTTCATAAGTATAATTTATCAAAAGATGATTACACCATTGCACCACATTTTTACAACTTGTAAAAATCCATTCAAAAAAAAGGGAATCTGCTGGTTTAATAAAAAGAAAATAGCTTTACTTGTTTGTTTATTTATTCAAATAAGTTGTTATAAAATGACAACTTATAGTTATTTATTTATAGATTTTAAAGAAAGTAGGATAAGCGGCAGTTTTTTGAAAATGTATATTGATAGCGTCTTAAATAAAAATTTGATTGTTCCGGATTCGGTGAATTACATATTCTTATCAGGAAATATTTTAAACGACCAGGAACGCATAATTCATTTCAAAAATGAACCTGATGAATGGTATATGATTAACTTTACTACTGAACCATGTTGGATAGGAACGATTTATAACAAAAAGCTAGCAGATACTTTAATTAATAACAGAACTTTGCTAGGGAAAAATGAAATCCAACGTGTAGAAAAAAGATTTCAAACAGAAGTTTTAAAACAAGCAGAGCTTTATGGAAAAAAGAAATGTTTGCCAGATTCAGTAATTTACAAGAATTTACATTAAATCAGCAGCATGCTAAGTACAGCAAATGCCTCACCACAACCTTGCGTTTTGTTGGAAGGCGTGGAAATCCATAAAGTTGTTTGTTTGTATGCGCCCCCCTCCCGGATAAACAAACAAACAAAACCTTATCCCTTTTTATTGGCTGCCTTTAAAAGCCAGTCTACTTTGCCAAGGGTTATGCCCAGCTTGTCGGCTATTTCGCGCAGGGTAAGGCCTTGCAGGCGCAGGTTAACCACGTCGTCCATGTGCTCACTTTTTACAGGCGCCTTTAATTTGCGAAGGTGATCAAGCTCGTTACCATAGTTTACAAATTCGTACTGCAAAAAGTCAAAAGGCTTATTAATCTGGCACAGGCAAATAATGAACATCATAAAGATAAATTTTTAATATCAAAGAATATTTTGTAAATACAATTTCAATAAATTTTAGTCTAATAAATCCAAAATCGAACATCCGAATTCCGAAATTGATTTCCTCCTTTCGCCTCAAAATCTTAATTTCGCATTTGCAGAAAAGAGGAACAGAATTTGGATTATTTACAAGGATTAAACCCCGAACAAAAGGCGGCAGTACAACAAATAAACGGACCGGTAATGATAGTTGCCGGCGCAGGATCGGGCAAAACGCGGGTTATTACCTTCAGGGTAGCGCATTTGATCCGCAATGGGGTTGATGCTTTTAATATACTTGTGCTTACGTTTACCAACAAAGCGGCCCGCGAAATGCGCGACCGGATCACCAAAATTGTGGGCCCCGATGCCAAAAATATTTGGATGGGTACCTTCCACTCTGTTTTTGCAAAGCTGCTGCGCATTGAGGCCGATAAAATTGGCTACCCCAGCAACTTCACCATTTATGATACTGACGACAGCAAGAGCGTGCTCCGGGCCATTTTAAAAGAAATGAACCTCGATGATAAGCTGTATAATGTGAATTTTGTACTTAACCGCGTTTCGGCTGCTAAAAACAATCTGGTATCGTGGATGGAATATCAGAAGAACGAGCAGATCCAGGCGGATGATCTTTCGAGCGGAAGAGGTATGTTAGGGACTATCTATCAAAACTACGCTACCCGCTGCTACAGGGCGGGCGCAATGGATTTTGACGATTTGCTTTACAAAACCAACGAACTGCTTAAACTGCACCCTGAGGTGCTGAACAAGTACCAGCATAAGTTTAAATACCTGATGGTTGATGAGTACCAGGATACTAATTTTTCGCAATACCTTATTGTAAAAAAACTGGCTGCCGTTAATGAGAACATCTGTGTGGTTGGTGACGATGCACAAAGTATCTATGCCTTCCGTGGGGCCAACATCCAGAATATCCTCAATTTTGAAAAAGACTACCCTGATCTGAAGGTATTTAAGCTGGAGCAAAACTACCGGTCGACCCAAAACATTGTAAATGTCGCCAACAGCATTATTGCCAATAACAAGGAGCAGCTCAAAAAACGGGTGTTCAGCGAAAAAGAAACCGGCGATAAAATAAAGGTGATGCGTGCCTTCAGCGATAACGAGGAGGGCAAAATGGTAGCTGAAGCTATTATGCAGGAACGCAGCACCAAGGGGCTAAACTGGCACGACTTCGCCATACTTTACCGTACCAATGCTCAGTCGCGCTCAATGGAAGAGGCCTTGCGTAAGCTGGGCACACCTTATAAAATATACGGGGGCTTATCTTTTTATCAGCGTAAAGAAATAAAGGACCTGATAGCCTATTTCAGGCTCACCTTTAACCCTAATGACGAGGAAGCTTTAAAGCGTGTGATCAATTACCCGCGCCGGGGCATTGGCGATACCACCGTTGACCATATTATTGTTAGTGCAGATAAAAATCAGGTCACACCTTTCGAAGTGATCATCAATGCGTCTCAATATCTGGACGGGCGAACAGCAGGCAAGGTTAGCATGTTTGCTACCTTGATCCAAAGCTTCCAGGTCATCACTAAGAACCTGTCGGCGTATGAGGCTGCACTGCACATTGCCCAGCATTCGGGTTTATTGAAGGATCTTTATGAGGATAAATCTGTAGAGGGGCTTAACCGCTATGAGAATATCCAGGAGCTGCTGAACGGGATAAAGGAATTTTCTGAAAGGGAGGATATCGAAGAAAGAGGGCTGGATGTTTTTATGCAGGATGTGGCGTTGTTAACAAATGACGATAATGACAAGGATAAAAATGCCGATACCGTATCGTTAATGACCATCCACTCATCAAAGGGACTGGAGTTTCCGCAGGTTTATGTTGTGGGACTGGAGGAGAATTTATTTCCCTCGCAAATGTCGCTAAACTCACGGAGTGATCTTGAAGAGGAACGCCGTTTATTTTATGTGGCAACCACCCGTGCCGAAAATAAATTAACCATTAGCTATGCTACCAGCCGCTTTAAATTTGGCACTTTAATAAGCTGTGAGCCAAGCCGCTTTTTAGATGAGATTGATGCACAATACCTGGAGCTTGATTTTACAGCAAAACCGGTTAGCAGCAATAACCCCTTTTTTGATGATGAACGCAGTGCATGGAGCAGCAAAAGTGGTGGCGATACCTTTTCAAAGCCTAAGGCGCCGGTAGTAAAAACCACTTCGATATTAGCAAAAGCACATGTACCATCTGCCGGCTTTGCTCCTTCTGATACCTCGAACCTGCAGGTTGGTATGGAAGTTGAACATGAAAGATTTGGATTTGGCAAGGTGCTAAGCCTGGAAGGGAATAAACCCGATATTAAAGCTACCATATTTTTTAAAGAGATTGGTCAAAAACAATTGCTTTTAAAGTTCGCAAAGCTCCGGATAGTTAATAATTAAGAAAATCTTTTCCTATTCCTGTAGAAAACATTCCACACATTTCCCGATAATACATTTATTAATTCTACAGCAAATGCGTTTTGCCCATTAATTAACATGGCATAAAGTTTGTCTATAGTATTAAATCCCTTATTATAATTTAAAACTATTAGTAAACCATTATGACAGACCATCTTAAAAAGAAGACCAACAAATCAGTTGGAAAAAACATCAGGACTATACGCCATCAACGTGGCTGGAGCCAGGAAGATGTTGCAAACCGCCTTGGAATTTCAATTCCTGCTTTTTCCAAAATTGAAACCGGCGTTACTGATATTAACTTATCCCGTTTGGAACAAATTGCAAACATTTATGAGGTTAATGTTGTTAACCTGTTAGCATTGGATGCTGAGGAAATTGAACCACAGGTTTCAAATTTAACTATTGCTCAAAAGAAGATCCTGGATCGCGAAGCAGAAATTGCAAGCTTGCAGCGTAAAGTTATCCTGCTTTATGAAGAACTGAGAAACAGTTCACACGCAATGGTTTAATTTTATAATTATTGTTCAATAAATATGACACTATTGTCTGAACATTGGGATGTTTGGCAATAGTGATATTTATCTTTTTTTCAGAAATCAATCATAATCCCCGTATAGCACACTTAAAAACCAACCGGAGTTAACGCTTTGGTTTGTTTTGGAGTAAAAATTGCGTTATAGCAAGTGAACAACTCATTTGCCATGCCAAATTATTTATTATCAATTTCAGAAACTGAGGCTTTACAGGATGAAATTATCCATGATCCAAAAAGCAAATTAAAGATTAAGGTATTTGATCTTTTAAGGTCGCGCTTTACCCCAAGCTCAGGAGAGAAAAGATTTTTTGTAACCGCCGGTGATGAAACGCTTGCCTTTGAAACAAAAGGATACAAACAACACCGCGAATTACTGATCCTTCAAATGATAGCATGGTATTGTTTATACCTGGGGTTAATTGAAGCTCAAATTCACACCAGCTGGCCATTAGCCATGTAGGTGAGGAAGTCGATAGACCATAGTCCATGGACGATAGTGGAAAGTAAGTCGGCGCGCTCTGCTCAAAAACCATGGACTATCGACTATAGACTAGTCTTCACAGGATCGTGCAGCATGTCGCTCATCTCAATTATTTTATTATCAATTTCCCCCACACACTTGTTCATCATTTTAATACACTCCTGCTGATCAACCAAACCTTCTTTTTCAAGGTTCATTAACCCTTTGAGTGTAGCAATAGGGCCGCGGATCTGGTGTGAAAGATAAGATGAGTACTCAGAAAGCTTTTTATTTTTTATCTGCAGATCCTTTGTTCTTTCATCAATTATTTCTTCCAGGTGATGATTTATCCTGTCCAGGTTATCTTTTTGTCGTGAAACTTCGGCATTAAGATTTGTAAGCTGGTCATTAGTTTTTGCTTTACGTTTTACGTTACTAACTAACAAGCCTACTAATACCATAAGTAAACCCGCAACTATTGCCACTCCCCAAAACTTTACACGATCATATTGCTGGCGCGCCAATAAAAATTCATTTTCTTTTTGACGGGCCTGCTGCTTAATTTGCTCCAGTTTTACATTTAATTGTGTTGATGAGTTGTTCTTATATACAACGCTGTCATTTTTACTGATATCCTGCAGGTAATGCAATGCGGCTTCGTAATTTTTGCGCCTTAGCTCCATCTGGTAGCTTGTATATTTAAAATCTGATTCAATTACATCGTTTTTAACCATCCTCGCAAATGCCACTCCTTCATCAATTATTTTTTCTGCCTGAGCATACTTTTTTTGAGAAATATACAGATCAGCAAAAGTAAGATCGATACTTGCAACAGTTACGATCAGATCCATTTTTTTTGCCGCTTTATTTGCTTGTAATAATAAGCTTTCAGCCCGGTCATACTGGTGAAGATTAAAATACATAACACCTTTATTTTGCAAACACTGGATCTGGTTCACCGTATCTTTTAAATCACCATAAAGCACGTCACTCCTATCATAATAAGTTAACGCCTGATTAAATTTATTTTTCCGGTAATAAACGTTACCAATATTCAAATAGCTGGTAGCAATCAGTTTTTTATCAGATAACTTTTGAGCAATTACAAGTGCCTTTTGAAAATACTCTAATGATAAGTCATAATCATTATCGATGTATAAATTCCCAATATTATTATTTACCTTCCCCACACTCCGCAAATCATTAAGCTTTTGGAAGCAATCAATGGCATTTAAAAAATTGTCAATTGCTTTTATTTTTTGGTTTAAATAATAATAACCAATCCCTTTTACCCTGTACGACTCTCCGATACCTTCTTTATAGTTCAGCCTTTGTGCAATAACCATTGCTTTAGCAGCATTGGCAACGGTTTGGTCAGGATTGTTCATACGGTTATCAAAACCAAGTTTATTTAGTTTTATAACCATGCTGGTGTCCTGGCCGTAACCATTTGTTAAAGCACAAATTGCAACTAAGGAAAACAATATAAGTATGAAGTATTTTTTCATTAATACATTATTACGATTAAACGTACGGTAAGGTTATACAAAATTCAGCATAATTTGATTTATTAAATATGATATTATTAACTAACTTAATAATTTATTTTGTTTATTGAAATTTATTTATTAGGTTTGAGCCTGATAAATTATTGGAAGACCAATAAGTTAATTTGACGTATGATTTTTTGATGAGCTAATTGCTCGTTTGGTGTGTTTTAACGCTTTAAACTTTATCATCAGTATTTTTATATCAATTTTTAACTTTCTGACAATAAGCAATTTAAGTATTACTGTAAAAAAGATTAAGATAATTTAACCTAATCTTATTTTTCGTTGAATTTTTTTAAAAATATAAGGAAATAGAAATCCCCCACAGCTTTAGCAGTTAACCTGCAGCTGTTGTTTCACTTGGCTCAAAACAAGCTGAAATGAAACTTAAAGCGGTATTTAAAGGCACTTATACGTAATGTTTAAAAAAAGGATACATACGGCACTAATTAATTGCAAAATTCAATTGAATAATTAATTCAACTATTTTTTATATACGTAAATCATTAACACTCAACATGAAAAAATTACTATTTTGCACAGTGATCGTTTTAAGTTCGGTAGCGCTCTCAAGTTCCGCCCAAACTATAAACGGTAATTCAATAACATCTTTGGCTGACAAGAGAACTGTAGGCACAGGTGACTTGAATGACAAAAGAACTGTAGGCACTGGCGACTTGAATGACAAAAGAACTGTTGGCACTGGCGACTTGAATGACAAAAGAACTGTAGGCACAGGTGACTTGAATGACAAGAGAACTGTAGGCACTGGTGACTTGAATGACAAAAGAACTGTAGGCACAGGTGACTTGTATGACAAGAGAACTGTAGGCACAGGTGACTTGAATGACAAAAGAACTGTAGGCACTGGCGACTTGAATGACAAAAGAACTGTAGGCACTGGTGACTTGAATGACAAGAGAACTGTGGGCACTGGCGACTTGAATGACAAGAGAACTGTAGGCACTGGTGACTTGAATGACAAGAGAACTGTAGGCACTGGTGACTTTGCTGATAACACACTGTAATTATTATTAGTAATTCACATATTCAGCTGAGCAAAGTTTTCAGCTGAGTATGCGAATTTATTTTACAATCCCTTTCCCTGTTTATTCGAGCAGATTGGTTCAGCAATTCCCCCAGGTGAATCATTTATATTGTTTTTTCCTTTACCGCTAATTTATTAGCGGTCCCATTTGGGAATATTGTTAAATATACTTTATATAGCTTTTTTAAAACCCTCCATAATTATTAAGATCAGCTAATTTTAAACTTATAGCTTTCCTTATTTTTTCTCGTTTAACAAACCCTATATTTGCTTCAAATTGATAATTATGCAGCTTATAAAAGACTATGTTGAACAGCACAAAGAACGTTTATTGAGCGAGCTGTTTGCCCTTCTTCGTTTTCCTTCCGTTAGTGCCGATCCCAAATATAAAACCGAAGTATTAAAAACAGCTGAGTTTGTAGCTGATAAACTGCGGGATTCAGGAGCAGACAATGTTGAAGTTTGCCAAACTGCAGGTTACCCTATTATATACGGTGAAAAAACAATCGATTCATCAAAACCTACGGTACTGGTATACGGTCACTATGATGTACAGCCACCAGACCCGCTTGAGCTTTGGAAAACCCCTCCTTTTGAACCTACAATTCGCGATGGTAAGATCTATGCCCGCGGCGCTTGTGATGATAAAGGCCAATTTTATATGCACGTAAAAGCGTTTGAATTAATGATGCAAACCAATACCTTACCCTGCAATATCAAATTTATGATTGAGGGCGAAGAGGAAGTAGGATCATCAAACCTTGGCATATTTGTAAAGCAAAATAAAAACAGGCTAAAGGCCGATGTTGTATTAATTTCAGATACTTCGATGATCAGCATGGAAAACCCATCGCTGGAGACAGGCTTACGCGGCTTATCATACCTTGAAGTTGAAGTAACAGGTCCGAACCGTGATCTTCATTCAGGTGTTTATGGCGGCGCTGTAGCAAATCCTGCAACTACATTGGCTAAAATGATTGCCTCATTGCATGATGAAAACAACCATATTACCATTCCGGGCTTTTATGATAAGGTAATTGAATTAACTAATGCCGAGCGTAAAGCATTAAATGATGCGCCATACGACGAGGATGAGTATAAAAAAGACCTTGAAGTTGATGAGCTGTGGGGAGAAACGGGATTTAGCACACTTGAGCGTACCGGCACCCGCCCTACCCTTGAAGTAAATGGTATTTGGGGTGGTTATATTGGTGAAGGCGCTAAAACTGTACTGCCTTCAAAGGCCTTTGCAAAAATTTCTATGAGATTGGTACCAAACCAGGTTTCTGACGAGATAACACAATTATTTACTACCCATTTTGAAAAAATAGCTCCGCGATCTGTAAAAGTTAAGGTTACCCCGCACCATGGCGGCGAGCCGGTTGTAACACCAACTGACAGTATAGCCTACAAAGCGGCACAAAAAGCAATAAAAGAATCGTTTGGAAAAGACCCGATCCCAACCCGAGGCGGCGGTAGTATCCCTATTGTTGCACTATTTGAGGCAGAGCTCGGGCTTAAAACTGTGCTAATGGGCTTTGGGCTGGATAGCGATGCGCTCCACTCACCCAACGAAAAATATGATATTTATAATTACTATAAAGGCATTGAGACTATCCCGCTTTTCCATAAATATTTTGCGGAATTGAGTGCGGGGCAGTGATCAGAGATTAGAGGCCAGAGATTAGTTGGTAATAAAGATTAGAGAACATAGGTTACAGATCAGTTAACTTATGCTACTCGTCAAGGTATTTAAGCCAATCTATTCCGCAATTGGCATTTCGACTTTCGCATTACTGATCTCTGATCCTCCAGTTTCTGATCTTTGAAACAAATATTTGCAAATCCACACAATTGCATTATATTTGCGTTTCTACATTATAGTAAAAATTCAACTTTAGCCTCATGTTCCTGTTCTATCCGGGGAATATGTCTGTGCTAATTTAAAGATCTTCATAAAAAATTAATTACTTGGCTTAATAAATCATGCCCGAACAATTTGATTATAACTCAACCAGGAATAAGTTAATCCTGTCTGAATATGGCCGCAACGTGCAAAATATGGTAAAATATATTGTTGCGCTGCCTACTAAAGAAGAACGTAACCGCTATGCACAGGTTGTAATTGACCTGATGGGTTTTTTAAACCCCCACTTGCGCGATGTTGCCGATTTTAAACACAAACTATGGGATCACCTGCACATTATCTCTGATTTCCAGATCGATGTGGATTCACCATATCCCAAACCGTCGCCGGAGGCTATTCATTTAAAGCCCGAGCCATTAAAATATCCGCATCAGCGTATAAAATACAAGCACTATGGTAAAACCATTGAGCTAATGATTGAAAAAGCCAAAAGCATTGATGATCCCGATCGTAAACGGCACATGGTTCAGGCTGTTGCCAATTTTATGAAGATGGCTTATGTACAATGGAACAAAGATTCGGTTACGGACGAAAGTATATTAAATGATCTTTATAAATTATCAGGCGGCGAATTAAAGCTGGAAGAAAATATTAACCTAAACAGGGTTGAATACCGTGCAAACCCACATAGCAGCAGCAGCAGCAGTAACCGCGGACGTACCAATAACAATCAAAATAATCGCGGCCGTACCAACAACAATCCGCGTAATAACAATAATCAAAACCGCAACCGTAACAACGGCCCTAAAAAGTACTAATTGGGGTTAGTTCATGGTTCATTGTTGATAGTTCATGGAATTAAACAACAATTAATGATTCCATTATTGCAGCTAACCATGAACTATGAACCCATAACCATGAACTACTATGACTAACGCATTTGAAATAATCGGCGGCACACCATTAAAAGGCGAAATAACACCACAGGGAGCAAAGAATGAGGCATTACAAATTCTTTCGGCTGTACTTTTAACAAGCCAAAAAATAACTATCAGCAATATTCCGGATATTAAAGATGTTAATAAACTGATAGAATTACTTGGTGATATGGGGGTGATTGTTGAACAACTGGCACCCGATACCTATAGCTTTGAAGCAAAAAACATTGACCTGGATTTTTTCCTGTCGGATGCTTTTAAAGAAAAAGGAGGTGGCCTTCGCGGTTCAATTATGATCGTAGGTCCGCTTTTGGCCCGTTTTGGCAAGGCTTCAATACCTAAACCAGGTGGCGATAAAATTGGTCGCAGGCGCCTTGATACCCACTTCCTTGGCTTTGAAAAACTCGGTGCGCGGTTTGATTATGATCCTTCCAATGGTTTTTTTAATGTAGATGCCTCTAATTTAAAAGGCACTTACATATTGCTTGACGAAGCATCGGTAACGGGAACGGCTAATATTGTAATGGCAGCTGTTCTTGCAAAAGGTGTTACAACAATATATAACGCAGCCTGCGAACCATATTTACAGCAATTGTGCAAAATGCTTAATCGCATGGGCGCAAAAATCAGCGGCATAGGTTCCAATTTACTTACAATTGAAGGTGTTATTGAGCTTGGCGGAACCGAACATCGTTTATTACCTGATATGATTGAAATAGGTTCATTTATCGGGCTGGCAGCAATGACAGAATCGGAGATAACCATTAAAGATGTATGTTACCAGGAGTTAGGCATGATCCCGGATGTGTTCAGGAGATTAGGCATCAAGCTTGAACTTAGGGGCGATGATATTTATATCCCGGCTCAAAAGCACTATGAAATAGAGACATTTATCGATGGTTCTATAATGACGATTGCAGATTCACCATGGCCAGGTTTTACCCCCGATTTATTGAGTATTTGCCTTGTAGTGGCCATTCAGGCTAAAGGCTCAGTGCTGATCCACCAAAAAATGTTTGAAAGCCGCCTGTTCTTTGTAGATAAACTGCTGGACATGGGTGCACAAATAATATTATGCGATCCGCACCGTGCTACAGTTATCGGTCTTGATAAACAGGTACAGTTGCGCGGCATCTCCATGACTTCGCCGGATATACGTGCCGGAGTGTCCCTGCTTATTGCAGCATTATCAGCACAAGGTAAATCAACAATTTATAATATTGAGCAAATAGAACGCGGCTATCAGCATATTGATAAACGCCTGATAGCTTTGGGAGCAAATATTCAGAGGATCTGAGGAAGTCCGAAAGACCGGAAGTCGGTAAAGTCCGAAAGATAGAATATTTAAGCTATCTGCGAAAAATCATCTTTCGGACTTCCGGACTTTACCGACTTTCGGACTAAATTTCTACCTTTATCATAAACCCAATTATAAGATATGTCTTACCAAAACCGGAGATCAACCTATGCCGCTTTTATATTGATCTTTGTTGCTGTTAAAATTGGGTTAAATTTATTAGCAATAGGGCACTTTGGTTTTCACCGTGACGAACTGCTGCACCTTGTTTTAGCCGACCATTTGGATTGGGGCTATAAAGAAGTCCCCCCATTTATAGCATTGCTTGCTAAAGTAAGCTCGGTTGCTTTTGGTAATTCGGTTTTTGCAGCACGTGTTTTTCCAACTATTTGCAGCGGACTGATCATTTGGTTTACCGGTTTAATTACCGTTGAATTGGGCGGGCGCAGATTTGCTATTGCACTCACCTGCCTGGCCCTCATATTTTCTCCTGCTTTTGCAGCCAGCGGTTACCTTTTTCAGCCCGTAGTTTTTGATCAGCTATGGTGGGTATTGGCTGTTTGGCTGCTTACCAAATATTGCAACACCTCATCTGCCAAATATTTATATATGCTGGGCGCGGTGGTAGGCTTTGGCTTGCTAACCAAATATACCATGGTATTTTTCACTTTTGCTTTAATTGCAGGCCTTTTGTTTAGCAAAAATCGCAAATTACTATTAAACAGGCATATGATAGGTGCGGCACTAGTAGCCTTGCTTATATTTTTACCAAATTTGATCTGGCAGCTGCAACATCATTTACCCGTAGTAACACACATGAAAGCTTTGCGGGAAGAACAGCTGGACTTTATTAAACCATCAGACTTTATTAAGCAGGAACTTTTGGTAAACGGAATAGCGCTATTTGTTTGGCTAACAGGTTTTGTGTTTCTCCTATTTTCATTCAGACTCCATAAGTTTCAATTCCTGGCTGTTGCATTTGTTTTAATATTTTCTTTTTTACTAATAATGAATGGTAAAAGCTATTACCTATTTGGCGCCTATCCCATGTTATTTGCGGCGGGTGGTTTTGGTTTTGAGCGATGGTTGAAAACATCAGGTTACACCTTGCGTAGTTTGGTAATTGCTTTATTTACCATTCCAAATCTATTATTATTTCCGTTGGTGCTGCCTGTTTTACCATTAAATCAAACGCTGACAGTATTTAACTTTGCAAACAACAGCCTCCATTTTTTAAGCTTTGCAACAACCTGGGAGGATCATAAACACCATGCGACAACGCAGGATTATGGTGATATGTTTGGCTGGGATGAAATGACAGTCAGCGTAGTCAAAGCATGGAACAGCCTTACGCCCGATCAACAAAAGCACACTCAAATTTATGCCGACAACTACGGCGAAGCCGGGGCCATTCATCATTTTGGCAAGCAATATAATTTACCCGAAGTGGTTTCCCTTAACAGCAGCTTTACCCTTTGGGCTCCGGACAACCTTGATGGCCAGTACATTATTTATATTGATGACCGGGGCGGAAAGAATGTTGAAAAATTCAGGTCGATTTTTGAGAGCTGTCAAAAATTTGGCGAAGTTAAAAATCCGTTAGCAGTTGAAAAAGGAACCGGGATCTTTCTGATCGTTCGCCCTAAACCTGGTTTAAACGAGGTATACAAAAAGGAACTGACTAAAAAAAGGCTGGAGTGAGGATTTGCGGATTAGAAAAAATTTAAAGATGAAAACCATCCCCGTAAAGGATTTTTTATCCAAACAAAATACTTCAATTACAGTATAGATAAATTAAGACATTCATTTATGCGCGGTTTAAAAACCATTATCTTTCTTATTATTTCAAACACCTTTATGACCTTTGCCTGGTATGGCCATTTAAAATTTAAAGATTACGACTGGGGTAAAAACCTGGGCTTAATAGCTGTAATACTCATCAGCTGGGGCCTGGCGTTTTTTGAATACCTGTTCCAGGTACCCGCCAATCGTGCCGGTTACAAAGGAGATGGAGGGCCATTTACGCTGGTTCAGCTAAAAACCATACAGGAAGCAATTACCCTAACTGTTTTTATGTTATTCAGCATAGTATTTTTTAAATCAGAAAAACTAGGTTGGAACCACCTTGTTGGCTTCGGATTGATAGTTTTGGCGGTATTTGTGATATTTAAAAAGTGGTAGGTGGACGTGCGGATTGAGGATGTGCGAATTAGCTGTATTTAGGGGTTCAACGTCTTGTTCACTATCCGGCTCGTATAATCCTGGATCAAGGCCTTACAATCAGCAACCCCTTTATTCATTTCGGGATTAAGGTTTCCGCCCATCAGGTTTTTATCCAAGCCTTTATCTGCAATTGAAAATATTCCAGTAATTCTTTTTCCATCAAACAAATAAATATAATTACCCTGCATAAACTGGTATATATTACCTGTTGAATTTATTACCCTTGGTGTTTCAGCAGGCAAATTTCTGATCAGGCTCCTGCCCCATGATCTGAAGGGTTTGTTATAGCCTGTAAGATCAACCAGCGATGGGTAGATATCCATTTGGGAAGCAAGGTCTGTTCTTACACCTTTTAAAGCATAAGCCTCATTAGCACTGTAAAACAATATTGGAACGGCAAAGCGGTTAATATTCTTACTATATTCAGGATAGTAAGTTTGATTGGTATGATCGGCAGTGATCACAAAAATCGTATTGTTATACCAGGGCTGTGTTTTTGCATAGTTAAAAAAGACTCGTAACGCATTGTCTGAGTATTGCACGCATTTATCAATGGCAAGCGGGCCGCCCTTAAACCTTGTTTTATATTTTTCAGGGATCTGAAAAGGATCATGTGAGGATAAGGTAAACAAAGTAGCCATAAATGGTTGTTTTTGAGTTCCAAGCGTTTTACCCATAAACTGAAAAAATGGTTCATCCCAAATGCCCCAGATACCATCAAAATCTCTATCGTTATTATATTCTGTCCTTCCGTAATAATTTTTTATTCCCAAAATACTGCCGAACCCCTGGAAACCCATTGAGCCATTTGCAGCGCCATGAAAAAATGACGTTTGATACCCTAAACTATCACAAACAGACACGATAGATTGGATTTTTTGCTTTGCATAAGGTGATGAAGTAAATGCCGTTTGAAATGAGGGAATCCCCGCTAATATTGATGACATTGCATGAATAGATTGCCGGCCATTGGCATATGCATTTGTAAATATCAGGCTGCTACCAGATAACGAATCTAAAAACGGTGTGTACGATTTAAAATCAGGTATGGCAACGCTCTTGTTCATACTTCCCCAAAACTCCCTTGCCATACTCTCACATATAAAAATTACAACATTCGGTTTAACCGCGGGGTTACCGTTATATTGCTTTATGGGCTTAATGTTTGCATTAATATAGTTTTCGTTTGTCCAGTGTTCAATCCTGAAATTATTGCTGGTAAGGGTTCTGATAATTGCAAATGGTGTATTTAATATTATATCGCCCTGGTTTGGGATTGTAACATGTTTGTAAGCATCAACCATGTTAATGGGCCTGGTACTGTGTTTAAAATCACCTCTTATTCCCCCGATGACTAAGGCAATAATAATCAGGAATGAAAGCACCGAATAGGAAAAATAGGCTCTTAAATTTTTTATTGGATTATGTTTAACCCTCACACGGTAATATAGCCAGATCCAGCAAAGGCAGCATAGAACATATACGATAATTATATACCAATAAACCCAGGTAAAATGGGCAAATAATAGCTTCTTGTTATTTTCATCAGTAAGCAAGTTAAGCGTAGCTTTAGTTGAGCGAACCTGGCTAAAACGATAATAAATTATGTCGATAAAATTTGTAGCGTAAGCCAGGAAATTTGTAATGAAATATAAAATGGTTAAGCCTTTTTGATAATTGCTTTGCGTATTAATTTTTAACGGTAGGATACTTAATATAATGAATAGGCTGTTAATATATAGTAAAGCAGTAGTATCAAAGGCCAGCCCATAATAACAAAGCTTCAATAAAGTATAAAGATGATCAACAGCAAAAAGATTAGTATTAAATACAAAGAACAATAATCTGCTTATAAGATAGAATATATAGCCAAGTAAAATTCTGTATAACAGCACTTTATATTCAACTAGCCTAAATGTATCCCCCATTAAAAATATCGCTTTTATTTATCCGTAAATTGAATTATACAAATGGTAATTAAGCTCTTACTATGAAAGAACTATATTAATCAATTATAAATACAATGTTAATTTTAAATACTAAATACGTGATTTTTTTACGGATTACATATGGCGTATGCAAACACCTTGAAATATGACATGAAGACAACTATTATACACTTGTAAGAAAAAACAGGATGGAATGATTTGGCTGGCTTTGGGCTACTTGCTTTGGCGGTATTTGTGATATTAAAAAAACGGGGAGCAGGTGTTTTGAGATTTGAAACATGGTATTCCTGATATTTTATCGTAGACGCAATGCTTCGCGTCTTAAATACGCAAATCAATTCTACACCTTTACAGCGGGAGACGCAAAGCATTGCGTCTCTACGATCTTTTTGAATAACTAAAAAGGTGCCATGCCAATGCAAAACACCTTTTACCTTTCGCCTTTCACCTCTTCCCTATCCTGATATCGCATTTATAATATCGTACTGTGTTATGATCTCTATCTGCCCGTTATCCTCAACCAATACAGCAATATTATCCCTATTTATCATTGCCGAGATCTTTTCTATCGAAGTATTCAGATCAACAAAAGGGAATGGACTGGTGGTAATATTTTTTATTGGCTGAGACTTGATGGATGGGTTTTCTATTAGTGAATTCAATATATCACTTTCAGTAATTTTGCCAATTACCATGCCTTTTTGAGTTACCGGGATCTGTGATATATTAAGCGATTTGATAGTGTTGATGGCTTCTAAAACGGATTTTTCACAGTCAATTGTAACTATCTGCTGATTTTCCTTTTTCTGAATGATATTGCGTGCAGTTAGTTTTTCATCTTTTAAGAATCCACGATCACGCAGCCAGTCATCGTTGTACATTTTGCCCAGGTAGCGTGTGCCATGGTCGGGGAAAATAACCACCACAACATCACCTTCTTTAAATTTATCTTTCATCTGCAATACACCTGCAACTGCAGATCCGGTTGAATTTCCTGCGAAAATGCCTTCCTTCCTGGCAATTTCACGGGTCATCAACGCAGCGTCCTTATCGGTTACTTTTTCAAAATGATCTATCAGGCTAAAATCGACGTTCTGCGGCAAAAAATCTTCGCCGATCCCTTCGGTTATGTATGGATAGATCTCATTTTTATCCATAATCCCGGTTTCCTTGTATTTTTTAAATACCGAACCATAAGTATCAATACCTAATATTTGTATTGCCGGATTTTTCTCTTTTAAATATTTGGCTATGCCCGATATGGTACCACCTGTACCTACTCCTGCTACCAGGTGCGTTATTTTGCCTTCAGTCTGCTCCCAGATCTCAGGCGCGGTGGTCTCATAATGCGCCTGTGAGTTTGATAAATTATCATACTGGTTAGGCTTCCATGAGTTAGGTACCTCGCGCTCCAGTCGCGATGAAACAGAATAATAAGAACGTGAATCTTCCGGGTCAACATTTGTTGGGCACACAATTACCTCGGCACCAAAAGCACGCAAGGCATCAAATTTCTCTTTCGACTGCTTATCCGTGCTAGTGAAAATACATTTATATCCTTTTATTACGGCTGCAATAGCCAAACCCATACCCGTATTGCCTGACGTGCCTTCAATTATTGTTCCGCCTGGTTTAAGCAACCCGTTCTTTTCAGCATCTTCAATCATTTTAAGCGCCATCCGGTCCTTAATTGAATTACCGGGATTGGTGGTTTCAATCTTAGCCAAAACGGTCGCCGGAATCTCCTTTGTTACTTTGTTTAATCTAACCATTGGCGTATTGCCCACGGTTTCTAATATATTATTGTACCACATAATTTAAATGTCTACCAATCCAGTATACAATCGGGATTGTATTTCAAAATTACCTTTCTATTCTGATATATTCTTCTGAAACTATTTAAAAATGGCAATTTATTTTAGCCTCATGCTACTTTTAAAGGCGTATTCATTTCGGGTAATAGTACTTAGTATTTACGATAGACAGATTGTTCTTTTAAAAGTTTATGTGCCATTTTACAATTTAACAATTAATCGTTCACCTGTATTTAATATACACTCAATACATTAATATTAGATAACTTAATAAAACATTGATTATTAGTAATTTATTCTCATTGTTATAGTTAATGCCTAATTTCTTTCGTTTCAATTCATAACATCCAGTTTATTTTTTCTTAATAGTTATACTGTTGCTTTGACATTAAATATCAGTTCAACTTAACACATAACTATGGAAAAAACGTACAACCTGATTTTATGGGCATTTATCAAATTAAAATATAAAGCCCGTTTTTTGCTGCTAATTATGCTGTTTGCAATAAATGCATCAGCGCAGCAATCGCTGAGAGTTATCAGCGGAGTTATCACCGATGACAAGAATTTGCCGCTACCTGGCGTTGCCATATCTGCAAAGGGTTCTGGCAAAAGCACATCAAGTGATGTAAATGGAAAATTCTCCATCCAGATCAACGGAAATGATGATGTGATCCGTTTTACTTTTTTAGGATTTGTAACAAAAGAGATGTCCGCCGGCACAAGCGATTTCCTGAATGTTAATTTAGTACCCGATGTAAGGCAATTAAAGGACGTAGTGGTAATTGGTTACGGCACATCAAGCCGGAAAGATGTTACGGGTGCCATCACTTCATTAAAATCCGAAGATTTTAACCTGGGTGTAATAACAACCCCGGCAGAATTACTACAAGGTAAGGTGGCCGGCCTGAATGTCACAAAAAGCGGCGACCCTAATAAACAGCCGGCTACTATTTTAAGAGGGCCATCAACCCTGCGCGAAGGCGGGGCACAGGAGCCTTTTTATGTTATTGATGGTGTGCCCGGTGCTTCTATTGATCTGCTTGCACCGGATGACATTGAGAGCATTGATGTATTAAAGGATGCCTCTTCAACTGCTATATATGGTTCAAGGGCTGCAAACGGTGTAATTATAGTTACTACTAAAAAAGCGAAACCCGGGCAAACCAGGTTAAACTATAGCACTTATGTGGCGATGGAAAAGGTATCAAAAAAAATTGATATGCTAAGCGCTGATGAACTGCGCAAGTATTTAAGCGACAACGGCGTAAAGCCTCTTGCAAAGCCGATTGACGATGACGGGTCAAACACTAACTGGCAAAACCTGGTTGAACGTACAGGTTACTCACAAAATCATAATTTATCTTATAGCGGGGCATCTAAAAGCGCCGAATACGGTGCAAGCGTTAACTATTTAAAAAATAATGGGGTTTTAATAAACACCGATTTAGAACGCACTATTTTCAGGGGATATATTAACCAGCGGTTTTTTAATGATAAATTAAAACTGGGCATCACCTTAACAAATAGTGTTACCAATAGCAATGACATTCCACAAGGGAATAATATGCCATATGGTATGCCGCAGGGAAATGTATTATCAGGTATGTTATTCTATTTGCCAACGGTAAGCCCTTTTAACCCTGACGGCAGTTACAAGGAAAACTATACCAGGACTGGAAGCGGGCCGTTAAACCCGCTGTCGCTGGCAAATAACAACAGTATTAAAACCAACGATACTAAAACTTTAATTAATGGGATTGCGCAGCTTGATATTTTACCTGGCTTAAGGTTTACACTTACAGGGTCAACCCAAAAAGATCAGAATAATATTAATGCATACGAGAATAGTGCTTCGGGACTGGCAGTTAATGCTCATGGAGTAGCCAACCGAAGTGCATTTTTAAATACCAGCCAGGTATTTGAATCGTATTTTAATTACGACAAGGATTTTGGCCAGCATACCATTAAGCTATTAGCCGGGTACTCTTATCAGCAGGATAGAACCAATGACGGTTTTGGTTTGCAGACTCAAAATTTTTCAAATGACAATTTAACCTATAATAACTTGTCTTTGTCAAATCCGTCCTCACTTGCGCAAGTAATTTTTAATCCTAATGTAATATCAACATTGAGGTTAATATCTTACTATGGCCGTGTTCAGTACCAGTTTAGCGATAAGTATTTGTTCCAGGCGTCCTTAAGGGACGATGGCTCATCGGCATTTGGTATAAATAAACGTTACGGATTGTTCCCTGCAGTATCAGCAGGATGGCGGATCATCAACGAAAAATTCATGGAAACCATCCCGGTAATCAGCGATTTAAAGTTAAGAGCTGGTTATGGGGTATCGGGTAATAGTTTAGGGTTTAATGCATTCTCTGCATTATTAATTTACGGAACTCCACCGGGGAACAGTAAATTCTTATATAACGGCAACATAACCAATGCCCTGGGGCCGGTAAGAAACGATAATCCGAATTTGAAATGGGAAAGCACCGCTACAACTAATATTGGTTTAGACTTTGGTATATTAAAAAACCGGATTACAGGTTCTGTTGATTACTACGTCAAAAAGACTTCCGATTTGATCTATGATCAATACCTGGTATCAACAACCCAATATTTTGTGCCTACAATTACTGCAAATGTTGGTAAAATAAAAAACAGCGGTATTGAAGTGGCAATAAATGCGGTACCGGTAAAAACTTCAGCATTTACCTGGAAAACGTCATTTAATATCTCGCACAATAAAAACGTTGTAGAAACCTTGTCTAACACATTATTTGCAACTCCGTATATCCAAACAGCACAATTAGGCGGTAAAGGGCAATCAGGAAATTATAGCCAGATAGTTCAACCCGGGGATGCTTTGGGAACTTTTTATTTATGGCATTACTTAGGCAAAAATGCGGCCGGAGTAAGTACTTATCAAAATGCAGCAGGGCAAACAATTGCCACCCAGCCTTTAACTACCGATCAAAGAATAGCAGGCAATGCCCAGCCAAACTTTATATATGGCTGGACCAATAGTTTCTTCTATAAAAACTTCGATCTTAACTTTTTAGTTAGAGGTGTATGGGGTAACAAAATTTTGAATGCAACACTTGCTTCACTTAATAACCCTGCCGACTCCAAAATACAAAATATCCCAAGGTTTACCCTTGGCGAATCATTTAATGATATTAACGGCTATTTAATATCCGATCGCTTTTTAGAAAGCGGGTCATATTTACGCCTTGATAATGCAACACTTGGCTATACCATTAAACCAAAGATCCAGGCTATCAAAAGCATCCGCCTGTATTTATCAGCCAATAATGTTTTTATAATCACCAAATACAGAGGCATAGATCCTGAAGTTAATATCGGTGGTTTAACGCCCGGTATTGATAACCAAAACTATTACCCTCGTACACGTACGTTCATTTTTGGTTTAAATACATCATTTTAATAAAACTTTAACGCAACAGAGATGAAAAGAATAATAATATATTTAGCAGTGATTGCGGTGACAATCACCATAAACTCCTGTAAAAAATTAGATGTACCTGTTGAATCACAATATGTAAAATCTAATTTCCCGGTAACCCAGGCAGATTATATTGCCTTATTAGGAACCATGTACTCTAACTTGTCTTCAAATTACGCAGTTCCCTACTGGCGGATGCAGGAACTGTCAACTGATGAGGCGATCATTCCGGCAAGGGATGGCAACTTTGATGATGGCGGCCAATACAGGCAGCTTCACTATCACACCTGGACCATTGACCATCCAAACGTTTCAGGAGTATGGCAATGGGGCTTTGGTGGTATTAATAACTGCAACCGCTTAATTAACCTTGTTAAAGCATCCGGATCAAGCACAGCTTTAAAAACGTCGGGCGTTGCTGAAATTACGGCAATGCGCGACTTGTATTACTTCTTTATGATGGATCTGTATGGTAATGTACCTATTATCAACACTTTTCCTGTAAGTGATCTGCCAC
This sequence comes from Mucilaginibacter sp., assembly GCF_028288225.1. Classification (GTDB taxonomy): domain Bacteria; phylum Bacteroidota; class Bacteroidia; order Sphingobacteriales; family Sphingobacteriaceae; genus Mucilaginibacter. The sequence goes on along the minus strand of NZ_JAQBOC010000003.1, from coordinate 127,808 downwards.
CAACACAATCCAGGGCAAATGTCTTTAAATTTATAGAAACAGATCTGTTAAGTGTTATACAACAGCTGCCGTCAAAAACAAGTGTAGCTGCAACCAATACTTTACAATATGGGCGGCCAACTAAAGAAATGGCATTTGCCCTTTTGGAAAAAATGTACTTGAATGCAGAAGTATATACCGGCACCCAGCGTTATAATGATGCTGTAAAAATGGCTGATAGCATTATGAAGAACCAGAATTACAGCCTTGACGCAAGATACAGGGATATGTTTTTGCCGAATAACGGGCCACAGATAAAGGAGACCGTATTTGCAGTTCCCTATGATCAGCAAATCCCGGGCAACCAGTTTACCAGGTTTGGATTTTTCTATTATTTAGCACCATATTATGGATTCAATGTGGGCTTGAGTATTGCCATGAGCACCACACATGAGTTTTATAACAGGTTTAATTTACCGGGCGACGCGCGAACAAATACCTGGCTGCTTGGGCCACAGTTTGTACCTGATGGTAACGGTGGTTTTACTTCGCAACCTGCTTATTACCCTAATACTACTACCCAAATAGTTATTACCCCCGACCTTATACTGGTACAACCAAAACCAATGGATGTAGGTAATACTATAGCAAGCCAATCTGAAGGGATCCGTTCAATAAAATATTATCCTGATCCAAATATTATCCAGGCCACACGTTTAAATAGCAATGATGTACCCGTGTTCCGATTGGCGGATGTGATGTTAATGAAAGCCGAAGCCATACTAAGGGGAGCTACTGCTACAACTGTAAATGGACAGCTGCAAACCCCGCTATATTTAGTTAACCAAATCAGGGCACGTGCAGGAGCTGCATTAGCAGGTTCAATAGATCTGCCCTCATTGCTTGATGAACGGGCAAGGGAATTTTCATGGGAAGCCTGGCGCAGAAATGACCTGATCCGTTTCGGACAGTTTGAAGTAGATTATCCTTTTGCCAATGATCCGCTTTCAATGAATAAAGATGCCAGCAGAAGGCTTTACCCGATTCCGGCAACTGAAATTAAGCTTAATCCTAAATTAGTTCAAAACCCGGGCTATTAATTTATTTTTATATGATCAGGTTATTTTTAAGCACTTTAGTTATAGTATCTCTGTCGTTTATGGCAGGGATACCTAACGTTGATGATCTGCCTATCAACCGAATCCAGGTAATAGGCTCACATAACAGCTATAAGCAATCTATTGATCCGGTTCTGTTTAAATTTATAAAGCAAAAGGACTCCGTTGGTTCAAAAAATAGATTATAGCCATATCAGTTTATCGCAACAATTAGATCTTGGGCTACGGGATTTGGAAATTGATATTTACGCCGATACCAAAGGCGGTAAATATGCGCATCCTAAAGGCCTTGCCTGGGCGCCCGGACAGGAACCATTTGACAAGGATGGGGTGATGAATGAACCAGGATTTAAAGTTCTGCATATCCAGGATATTGATTTCAGGAGTAATTGCTTAACCTTTAAACAATGTTTACAGGAATTGAGGCAATGGTCTAATAAGCATAAAGATCATGACGTGGTTTTCGTTACGATGAATGCGAAAGATGAACGCATGAAAAAACCGTACTACACGGTTCCGGAAAAATTTACCAGTGCAATTTTTGATCAGTTAGACCAGGAACTTGTAGAAAACCTGGGCAAAGAAAACCTCATCGTTCCGGACGATGTAAGGGGGAAGTATAAAACCCTGCAAAATGCAGTTTTACATGGTAACTGGCCAAAGGTAAAGCAGGCTAAAGGTAAATTTATATTTGTGTTGGATGAAGTGGGTAAAAAAAGAGCAGCGTATATAGCAGGCCATCCATCATTAAAAAACCGCATCCTTTTTACCGATTCAGAACCTGGTACACCGGAATCTGCAATACACATCATGAATAATCCCAAAAAGGATCTTTATAAAATACGGGCGCTGGTTAAAAAAGGATATATTATCCGTACCCGTGCTGACAGTGATACAGAAGAGGCAAGGGATAATGATAAATCAACATTTGAAGCAGCAATAGCGTCTGATGCACAGATCATCACTACTGATTATTATCAAAAAAGCACACATTTTAAATCAGACTATGTGGTAAGTTTCGCTGATGGAACCTATTTTCGTCCGAACCCTTTGTTTAAGTAAACTGTAAAAACAAGTAACAATAAACAAAGCCTGTGCTCTATCAAGGAGGGCACTGAAAAAGTAGCTATTTATCAAAAGAGGCTGTTTCCATCATAGAAAACAGCCTCTTTTTCTTTAGCGTATCCGGATAGGTTGGTGGAGAGCACTTTCGTATAGACGATTCTCAGAGCCTCTATTTTACTTGTACGACAACCTCTTTAACTCTAAAGGACTTTTTCAGTGCCCTCCTATCAAGGGTACGGGCTTTGTAATAATCAAGGTTATATTTAAAATTTAAAAAATCAAATGCTTAACTGTTAACCCGTTATTTATCAATTGCTTTAATGATTCAATACCTATATGTAAATGTGTTTCAACATATTGCTCAGTAACGCTCGAGTCGCTTTCCGCAGTTTTAACACCTTCCGGGATCATGGGCTGGTCTGAAACTAACAACAATGCACCTGTCGGAATTTTGTTGGCAAAGCCGGTTGTAAATATGGTTGCGGTTTCCATATCAACAGCCATTGCCCTTAATTTCTTCAAATACTTTTTAAATTCCTTATCATGTTCCCAAACACGGCGGTTAGTAGTGTAACATGTCCCGGTAAAATAATCGCGGCCATAGTCGCGTATGGTAGTTGATATGGCTTTTTGCAGCGCGAACGCAGGGAGCGCCGGTACCTCCGCAGGTAAATAATCATTGGATGTACCCTCTCCTCTTATACCTGCAATGGGCAATATAAGGTCGCCTACTTTATTTTTCTTTTTAAGCCCGCCGCATTTACCTAAAAAGATAACAGCTTTTGGGTGCACTGCAGAAAGCAGGTCCATAATAGTAGCCGCTACCGAGCTTCCCATGCCAAAGTTAATTATTGTTATCCCGTTAGCTGTGACGCTCTGCATAGGCTTGTCAATCCCCAATATGGGTGCATTATCATTCCATTGCGAAAACAGCTGAATGTATTTTGAAAAATTGGTAAGAATAATATACTTGCCAAAATCTGCCAATGGGCGACCGGTATAGCGCGGGAGCCAGTTGGTAACAATTGCTTCTTTAGTTTTTAAACCCGGAGTTATGGCACTGTGGATCTCTTTTATTTTCTTTTCATTCTTTAAGGACTCTTGATCCTTCTTAACATCTAGTTCTTCATTCATAATTTTAATATATAATTAGTCTCTCCTTCAGGGGTTTATACAACAAACCCCGGCATTAACCAGGGTTTATTGTATTTTTAAATATAAGTGCCGGTTATATGCTTATTGTTAAGCCACTTTTAATTTTTTAAGATCGGATTTCTCAAATTTTTCATGTGCATAATCCAACGTCACATTTAAGCGCTTTATGTCTTTTTTTGATGGAAATTCAAACATGGCATCTATCATTATGGCTTCACAAATTGAACGCAGGCCACGGGCACCCAATTTAAACTCAACCGCCTTGTCAACAATAAAATCAAGCACTTCTGTTTCAAATTCAAGTTTTACACCTTCGTATTCAAACAATTTTTTATACTGTTTAAGCAGTGAATTTTTGGGCTCGGTTAAAATATTGTGTAAAGCCTCACGGTCTAACGGGTTTAAATAAGTAAGTACCGGTAAACGGCCAATTAGCTCTGGTATCAGGCCAAATGATTTTAAATCCTGCGGGGTTATATATTTATACAGGTTTTTAAGGTCGATTTCGTTGTCATCACGTTTCATTTTATAACCAACAGTTTGCGTGCGTAAGCGATTGGCTATCTTTCTGTCAATACCATCAAAAGCACCACCGCATATAAAAAGAATGTTGTTGGTGTTAACAGTTATCATTTTCTGATCAGGATGCTTACGGCCTCCTTGCGGCGGCACATTAACATTCGTACCTTCCAGTATTTTTAATAATGCCTGTTGTACACCCTCGCCGGATACGTCACGGGTAATTGAAGCATTATCGCTTTTGCGGGCAATTTTATCAACCTCATCAATGTAAACAATACCCCTTTCGGCAGTAGCTACGTCATAATCGGCAGATTGAAGTAAACGGGTAAGAATACTTTCAACATCCTCTCCTACATAACCGGCCTCAGTTAATACGGTAGCATCGCATATGCAAAAAGGAACGTTTAAAATTTTGGCAAGCGTTTTTGCAAGCAGGGTTTTACCGGTACCTGTTTCGCCCACCATAATGATGTTTGATTTTTCAATCTCCACATCATCTTTTTCAATCCTCTGGTTTAAACGTTTATAGTGGTTATAAACTGCAACGGCTAAGATCTTTTTTGCATCATCCTGGCCAATAACGTACTGATCAAGATGACTTTTTATTTCAGCAGGCTTTAACATAGCCGGGGTACTTGGCGATGTTTTTACCTTTCGCACTTTAAGCTCTTCAGCCAATATTTCATTAGCCTGGTTAACGCATTTATCACAGATGTGTGCGTCAAGCCCTGCTATCAGCATCAGGGAGTCCTGTTTACCTGCACCACAAAACGAACACCTGATCTCCTTGCTGTTTTTATTCATCTGATTTACTTTTCTTAGTCAAATTTAATCAAAAAAGTCGGAATTAGTTAATTAGAGATTAGAGACCAGAGGTTAGGAGAAAAATTTAAAAAACTAACCTCTGGTCTCTAATCTCTAATCACTTATTTTTTAGGGTTATTTCCCCTTAAAATTTCATCAACCATACCAAATTCTTTGGCCTCTTCGGCTATCATCCAGTGGTCGCGATCTGATGCATCCCAAACTTTCTCATAAGTTGCACCGCTGTGATCTGCAATTATCTGGTACAATTCCTTTTTCAATTTGGTGATCTCGTGATACGTAATTTCTATATCAGATTGTTGCCCTTGAGCACCGCCTGATGGCTGGTGGATCATTACCCTTGCATGTGGTAACGCGGCCCTTTTACCTGCGGCGCCTGCACATAACAGCACCGCTCCCATTGAAGCTGCCATACCTGTACAAATTGTTGCCACATCATTTGATATAAATTGCATGGTATCATAGATCCCTAAACCAGCGTAAACCGAACCTCCAGGTGAGTTAATATAGATCTGGATATCACGTTTAGCATCAGCCGATTGAAGGAAAAGCAATTGAGCCTGAATAATGTTTGCAATATTTTCATAAATCGCATCACCAAGGAAGATGATACGGTCCATCATTAATCGCGAGAACACGTCCATCTGTGCTACGTTAAGCTGGCGTTCCTCAATAATATAAGGCGTCATGCCACTTATCCCGGTTGGGATCCGGGTTGCGTCAACGCGCGAAATAAATTTATCTACATAAATACTGTTAATACGATGGTGCTTAACAGCATATTTCCGGAATTCATTTTTATCAATGTTACTGCTCATGATTTTTTTGTTAAGATGCGGGTTTTAATCGCTATAAATATAGTTGTTACTTAAATACAAATTATACCAGAAAGTTTGTTAAAAGTAAATTTATTTGGGAGAAGTCGGGAAGTTTAAGCTGACACCAACTCACATGTCATGCTGTCCGCCAACTGGTCGGATCACCACTTCACTTGCTAAGTCTGCATCATGCTGGCGACATGTCCCGTGGGGTGCCGAATAAATTCGGCATGACGTGGAGGGGCTGTAGAATATAAAAGTCCGAAAGTAAAAGCTATTCTTCCACTTTCGGACTTTCCGTCTTTACTGACTTTCGGACTTACTGCGCAAACAGCTTTGCAAACTCAGTATACAAAATCTCTTTTTTATCTAAAGTAGCAACACTCTTTACAAAATCAAATACCTTTAAAGCTTTTACCTCTTCAAAAATTTTGTTTGCGTTTTCCCTATTTTGCAGGTATTGAACAGTGTATTGGCCTAATTGCTCCTCATCTATTCCCTGCGGACTGTACATCCTGAACTGCTGTTCCAAACGTGCTTTAGCTAATGCGAAAACCTCATCGTAATTTACGTCGATGTTGTTTTCTTTGATGATCTTGTTTTCAATCAGCGTCCATTTAAGGTTCTTAGCAAAATCGCTGTAACCGCCAGCCAATTCTTCCGGAGTAAGCTTTTCATTGGTTGCCTTTAACCAGCGTTTTAAAAACTCATCAGGTAATTCAAACTGAACTTTATTTAAACCATATTGATAAATATCATCCTGCAATTTGCGGTCAGCATCCTGCACCATCATGGTTTCAATTTCTTCAGTTATTTTAGCCCTGAACTCCTCTTCGGTAGTTACCGTACCTTCACCAAATAATTTGTCAAAGAACTCCTGGTTCAGATCACTCTCTTCTAAACGGTTAACATTTTTTACAGTTAAGCGAAAGTTCGATTTCAGATCTGCTGCTGTTTCTTCTTCAATTTTTAACAACCCCGCAACCTTGGCTGCATCGTTGTCAAAAGCTTTTTGAATATCCAGCACTACCTCGTCCCCTTTTTTCAATCCAATCAATGATGCTTTTATGGCTTCATCTTTTATCTGATCTAAACGAACGGATGCGGTATTGGTAATTCCATCCTCAAAAACAGAACCATCCGGCGAAAGTTGCACTAAATCTGAATAAAGCACATCTTCATCTGCCGATACGTCAGGATTTGTCATTTTGCCATAGCTGCGGCGGATACTTTTGATGCGCGATGCCAGTGTTTCGTCATCAACCTTAATAATATATTGGGTTAATTTATCCTTTGATGAAAATTCAATATTAAATTCAGGGGCCAGGCCAACTTCATAGTTAAACTCAAAGTTATCGGCAAAATCCCAGTTATATTCTTTTTGATCGTCAGCTTTTGGAAGTGGCTGCCCTAAAACTTCCAGCTTCTCATCCGTCAAATATTTGTTTAAAGTATCAGACAGCATATTGTTGATCTCATCAACCAAAATACTTTTACCATACATCCTTTTAATATGTGATGCAGGCACCATACCCGGGCGAAATCCTGGCATTTTAGCTTTTTTTGCCTGATCTTTAATTGCTTTATCAACGCGTGGCTGATAATCTTCGGGATTGATATTGATCTTTACAACTGCATTCAGGTTATCAATCTTTTCCTGTGAAATATTCATTTTTACCGGTATTTAAGCGTAAACTTTAAAAAGCAGGCAAACGGAATATATACTCCAGTAAAAGCCTCTGCTTTTGGAGGGGCAAATGTATAAAAAAAGTCGGGAAGTCCGAAAAGTGCGTAAGGTGAGGGAAATAAATTTATTTGCGCCGTTAAAACAATTTATACCATTGTTAAAAAGGATATTAAAAAGGAAGCCCGGAAGTGAAGAATTTTCTTATCCTCTTCCTCCGGACTTACAGTCTAAAAACTAAGATCAACCTACTTTGGTAATTTTTGATGAGCCTTTATTATCGTCAACAATTGTAGGGTTACCGCTATATTCAACAACGGACGAGCCTGTTGTGTGCAAAGTCATAGTATCAGCTACGCTTACCTGGTATTTACCGGCTCCCGAGGTGTTTGTGGTAAAGTTATTTACTGCAAATCCAAGGGCGCTAAGCATACCGTTTCCACTAACGTTAATACTATGCGATGTGGCTGATCCGGTTAAGTTAATAGTGGCCTGGCCGTTAACACTTGTAGTAAGGCCGGTTGCAGTAAGATCAAGCGTAAGGGTATCGGCGCCTGAAAATTGAAGCGACAGATTTTGTGCAGTGATTGTTCCGCTGGCGGTTATCTGATCTTTCCCCGCTGCTGTAAGACCCGATAATGTACCTATACCAATACTAATAGCTACTACACTGGAGCTGCAAATATTTTCTGTAGTGGAAATAACCAGGGTACCGTCCGTTATAGTTGTTGTAATATACTGCAACAGGTTATTATCGGCAGTAATTGCTACCATCATAGAGCTGTCCTGCGTTAAGATTACAGTATAATCTCCTTCAAGGTTAATCTGGGTAAAATTGGCCATTTGACGCTTTTCGGTTGTTGAGTTGCCCGAACCTTCTATGCAACCAAGCTGACTTTGTGATGCGCCACCATAGCTTGATGCGCCTGCTGATAATACGGCTAAACAGATACTTTTCATAATTTATGTTTTTAAAGTTTAAGTAGTATAAAACTAAAAAAAGCTACCAAAACATGGTAGCTTTTAATCATAATATATACCAAACTATACCCGTCGGTTTAGTTTTTTGTTTTTAACCGTGTTTATTTAACAAAACTGTTTGCCTGGAACTTAATCACTTTATTACGAACAGGCTTAATGGTTTTTAAATAGGCATACATCGCCTTAAGATCGGTTCCGGTAATCCCGCTGTAATCATACCAGGGCATAATGGTCTGGTAATCGCCTGCCGATACACCGGCAGCCCTGGAGGGGTCTGAAAATGCTTTAAATCTTTGCACAAAAGCGGCGCTTGTCCAGCTGCCTATTCCCGTGGCAGCATCAGCCGTGATGTTGGCAGAGCGGATGGTATTGTTACCTACCCTGAAATCCCGGCCGCCTGCAAATTCCATTCCGGGTACCATTGTGCCATTGTTGTTTTGTGTGTGGCAATCCATACAGCCAGCTGCATTTACAAGGTATGCGCCATATTTAACCGTGTCGGCCGGATTTGGGATTGTACCTAAACTTGCTTTTTTAGGAAATGTATGTACTAAAATATTAAGCGGAAAGTTATACGATGCTTTTGCATAGGTGGTATGCTCGGGTTTTAATGTACGCAAGTAGGCAATAATAGCATACACATCTTCCCTGCTCATTTTTGAATAGGATGGCCAGGGCATTAACGGAAATATAGCAGAACCATCTTTACGCACCCCACTGGTAATGGCCCTGAAAAGTTCTCCGTCTGTCCAGCCTTTTAAATTATAGGGTGTAATGTTGGGTACGTGAACACTGCCAGGAAAATTTACTTTTCCATCAAAAACCTCCCCTCCTTCGCCTAACCTGCCATCAAGTATTGGGCCTGCAAATTTTGACCAATCCCGTTGCGAATGGCAATCGGTACAAAGGGATACATGATTTGCAAGGTATTCGCCCCTGGCAATTGTTTTTGCACTAACCGTTACATGAATATCTTCCGGTTCGCCAACATTGGGCAGGGCCAAAGTTATGTAGGATATACCTATAACAACTATTAGAACTATTGCTATTACAGCGTATAATACTACTTTTTTAAGTCTTTTCATTTGTTGGTTGATTGAGTTAGATTAAGTTTGATTGAGTTGATTAGGTTTATTTAAAATAGGTTGGGTAATTAAGTTAGATTATAGCAACCTTACAACAACTTAATCAACCATTCACCTAATCAACTCAATCAACCCAAAACAATCAATCCGCTTTCTCAATTGATGAAGCTCCGGATTTATCGTTCCTGATAGTGGGGTTACCGCGATATTTTACTTCGGAGGCACCGCTGGACCGAACATTTAACGTATTTAATACATTAACCTCGCTATGCCCTACACCTGATGTTTCAATATTGCAGGTATTCACTACAAAATCAAAAGCATGTACCTTACCACTGCCGCTCAGGTCAATATTATGTGAAGACGCCTGTCCCCTTAAATTTAATTCGGTAACGCCGCTTCCGTTTGTTGTTACATTAGCTGCATTAAGCTCCATGTTGATCTTGGTAGCGCCTGATAACCGGAAGTGCAGGTCATGTACGGTTAGTTTCCCTGCAGATTCTACCTCAACTGCTCCTGATGCTTTTAATTCTTCTAAATCACGAACCCCGATATTTACGGTCATTTCCCCGGTATTACACATGTTTTTCCTGGTAAAAACCTTCAGCCTGTTGCCGTCTGTTTCTGTTCTGATATATTTAAGCAGGTTATCGTCAGCAGTAATTCTTACTGAAAAAGAGCTATCCTGTTTTAAAATCACTTTAAACCCACCAGAAATACTGATCGCTTTAAAATCACCCACCTTACGCTCCTCTGATTTTTGATGACCTGAGCCATGTACACAACTAAACCTGCATGATGATAAACCGGCAAGTGCAATTCCTGCAACTAATGCCAATATGGTTAAATGGATCTTTTTCATTTTTGTTGATTTGTGATTGTTTTTTATGGCTTTTATTTTGGACTATAAAAAGGTTGGTTAAGTTACATCAAAAATAAAAAAAGCTACCATTTTGTTGATAGCTTTTAAATATATGTATTTGTGTGGGTGAAGATTAAAGATCGGCCAGGTTAAACTCTTTGGCGGCAACTAATTTTATTGTTTGTTTTTTTGAAGTGTGTATAGCTACCAAATCTTTGTGGTTAACGTTTTCTTCGCGGTTGTAATTTAAAGCATATTCAGTTACAGTACCGCTTAAATTTGCTTTCGCATCGTCATTTACAGTTACGCTGGCGCTGTAAGCATCTAAATTTAACTTAGCTGAAGCGCTGTTGTGCAAATCAACTTCAAATTCGATCTTTGAGATATCACCGAATGATTTTACTTCGGCGTTATCAAAAGCTGAGATTGCACGTAAATCGTTTGCAGTAACCCAAACTACTAATTTGTCTAATTTGTATGATGAGATCCTTAGCACACCGTTTTTGCTTTGAACCAAAGCGCTTTCGCTGTAGTATTTGTTATAAACCTTTACCTGGTCGGTTGCGCCATCAGAAATGTATACTTCAACATTTCCGTATACTTCAATTTTGTTGATGGCGCTGATGTCTGTTAAAATTGTATAGCTGTTATCAGCATTTTTTGCAGTGGCTGCATAAGTTGAATTTGTTACTCCTAATGCTACAACTAGCACTGCGAAGATGGTTATGATTTGAGTTTTCATGATGGTTATATTTTGATTGTTAAGTAATTATATTTTCTAAATTTTAAATACACCTATATGACGAACTCAAATAGAGAACGTTACAGCGAATGTGCCCCTATTAGGTGTAGAGGGGGTTTTTTCCGGTAAATAGCGAAAAATAGTCGGTGAAAATGCCGGAAAAAGTTCATGGTTGATGGTTCATGGAAAAAACGATATTTGCTCTAACTAGCGCAGGGCGGTGCCCTGCGTTGATATGTGGTAAACCTAGAATACAGGGTCAGGTAAACTTTCAACTCCAAGCCGGAAGGGGCGACATCCATCAGCGCAGGGCAACGCCCTGCGTTATGTTGCGGAATAGGATTTGTTAAAAACCCGTATCTTGCTGCCACAAATAATAGCTATGGAATATGTTTCAGGGGTGGATATTGGCACAGGTAGCGTAAAGGCTGTGGCTGTAAATTTGCAATGCCAATCATTCGATGACCACCAGGTATATTATTCTTTCAGTTCACCAAAACCAGGCTATCATGAGCAAGATCCTGAACAGATTTGGAATGCATTTATAGTTAGCATACAAGGCATTATTGAAAAAGTCGGCAACCCTCCTCTTGCTATTGGCCTTAGCAGTGCCATGCACAGTTTAATACCTGTAGACCAAAATTGCCGACCCTTAGCTCCAATGATAACCTGGGCCGATAGCCGCAGCGCCGGAATAGCTAAAAGCTTAAGAGCGACACAAAAAGGCCTGTCAATTTATAAAGCTACAGGTACACCACTGCATGCCATGTCGCCTCTATGCAAGATCATTTGGTTAAGGGAAAATGATCCGGAATTATTTAACAGGACACATAAGTTTATCTCCATAAAAGAATACATCTGGCACAAGCTGTTTAACGAGTTCACGCTTGACCAATCAAATGCCTCCTGTACTGGTTTGTTTAACATTGAGCAGCTTAAATGGCACCCCGATGCACTTGAACAGGCGGGAATAACAGACCAGTCCTTATCAAACGTGGTAACTACCGATCATGTAAAAAAATATAATGGGCAAGACTTAGATTTTCTAACCTCAAATACCCCATTCATTATCGGTGCAAGCGACGGCTGCCTCGCCAATTTGGGCAGTATGGCCGATAAGCCGGGCATTGCAGCAATAACAATCGGCACAAGCGGTGCAGTCAGGGTAGCCAGTGACAGGCCCCTGCCTAACGAAAGCTCAATGACCTTTAGTTATATATTAAATAAAGAAACCTATATCTGCGGCGGCCCGATAAACAATGGCGGCATAGCCCTGCAATGGTGGCTAAAAAATATTAAACCTGAACCTGCCGAGGGTGATTACGAACAGCTTTTTCGGCAAATAGCAATTGTACCTGCGGGTGGTAATGGTTTGCTATTTTTGCCTTATTTAACCGGTGAGCGTGCCCCCATCTGGGACAGCGAAAGCTGCGGTACATTTTTTGGTGTGAAGTTACAGCATACCCAGGCACATTTTTCAAGAGCAGTTTTAGAAGGGATCTGCTATGCCCTGAAAGATGTTTTGGATGCTGTGCAGCAAAACTCTGTGCCTATAACTCAAATAAATGTAAGCGGCGGTATTGTACGTTCAGATCTATGGGTGCAAACTTTAGCTGATATAACCGGCAAAAAACTGGTAATTGTACAAAGCGATGATGCCTCGGCAATTGGCGCGGCTTTTATGGCTTTAAAAAGTATTGGTACAATCAATGAATACCCAACTTCGAATTTTTGGGGATTGAAAACATTTGAGCCAGAGCCGGCTAATGTTGCTGCTTATGCAGCGAGCTTTATTATTTATAAACAGCTGTATGAGGATTTGAAGGAAACTATGCATAAGATTTATAGTATTACTGAGGCCTCAAAAACTCAAACCAACTAAAAAAGGCCATCTGTTTAAAACAGGTGGCCCCAGTAATATATGTTGAACTTTTGCAAAAGTTGAATTATAGATCAGCAAGATCATTGTCGAAAGCGATTTTGTTTTCGCTGTAATGAACTGCTGTGAAGTTTTTGCTTTGTACGTTTGATTCAAAATCCCTGTTAAGGTTTAATTCTGTTGCAGAACCATTTAAGTCGGCTTTGGCATTATCCTTTACGGTAACGTTTGCACTGTAAGCATCTAAGTTTAGCCTTGCTGAAGCATTGTCGTGCAGGTCAACATCGAATTCAATTTTTGAGATGTTCCCAAATGACTTTACTACGGCATTATCATAAGCTGAGATTGAACGAAGGTCGTTAGCGCTTACCCAAACTACTAATTTTTCGGCTTTGTATGATGAGATGCGGAGCACGCCATTTTTGCTTTGTACCAAAGCGCTTTCTGAATAATATTTGTTGTAAACTTTTACCTGGTCAGACGATGCATCAGAAACATACAGCTCAACATTTCCGTGTACTTCTATTTTGTTGATGGCGCTGATGTCGGTTAAAACGGTATAGGTATCTTTATCGTTTTTTGCAGTGGCTGCATAAGTTGAATTTACTATTCCTGATACTAAAACTAAGGCAGTGAATATGGTTAAAAATGCGGTTTTCATGATCTTTATATTTTGATTGTCAATTAATTATATTTTCTAAATTTTAAATACACCTATATGACGATCACAGGATAGAAACGTTACAGTAATATGCCCTGTATTAGGTATGGAGGCGGTTTTGTTCGGTGAATGCGGGACTTTTGTCGGTGAAAATACGACAGAAGTTTATGGTTGGATGTTTCATAAAAACGTCCATGGTTTTATAGTTGAATATTTATGAAAAACAAGGCGGTGGATTAAAATATAATAAATAGTGTTATGGTAGAATTTGTACTGAATAAAGCACAGCCTTCATTCATACTTTACTGTAAAATTAACGGAGCGATTTTTGATGTATACTATGAATCTAATCATCATATCACGTTATGGAAAAGCAACTTGAACGTTCCCGCATAATTCATTTAGGAGATGCCCGGTTACTCAAATTTTTCACTGATAACCTGGATAGGATCTACTGTGCCAAACAGCACATGATTGCCCGTTTTCCTGAAATTGCCAACCAGGCACATTTTAAAGACCTGAATCTTGCCATAATGGAGACGGTGGGTGACGTAAAAAAACAGATCATCCGGATGGATGAGATCTATGCGCGATTAGGTGTACAAAATTTAGAGGCCAGCTGTTCCGGTTTGGCAGGAATGATAGAGGAAGCTTTTATAGCTATAAGCGAGCAGAAAGATGACACAGCATTAAGAGATATGTCGATCCTGTTTTATCTTCAAAATATGGAGAGTGTTGAAGTAGCTTCGTTTCAGGTGTTGCAAATGATGGCGGTAAAAATGAAAAATCCTGAAGTACTTCAATTGCTAAAAGAAAACCTGGATGAGGCTAAGGATGACCGGATGCTGCTATTACTGATCACTGCTAAATATGTTACCAGTTAAACATAAAGCTTTGTCAACTTTTGAAAAGTTGACAAAGCTAAACTGTGTATAATAAAAAAGCTACCTGCTTAAAACAGATAGCTCCCGTAATATATGTTGAACTTTTGCAAAAGTCGGGTTTACATACCGATTAATTCATTATTGATCTCGGCAGCGAACGACACTTTATTTTCGTTGTAGTGAGTTGCTGCAAAGTTGTTGCTTCTCACATTCGACTCAATATCCCTGTTAAGGTTTAATTCAGTAGCTGAACCTTTTAAATCAGCTTTAGCGTTATCTTTTACGGTTACGCTGGCACTGTAAGCGTCAAGGTTTAACCTTGCTTCAGCATTATCATGCAGATCAACATTAAATTCAATTTTTGAGATCGTACCGAAAGTTTTTACTTCAGCATTGTCATAAGCAGAAATTGAACGAAGATCATTTGCGCTTACCCAAACTACTAATTTTTCGTTTTTGTATGATGAGATACGCAATACGCCATTTTTATTTTGAATAAGGGCGCTTTCTGAATAATATTTATTGTAAACTTTTACCTGGTCAGATGAAGCATCAGAAACATAAAGTTCAACATTTCCGTGAACTTCTATTTTGTTGATAGCGCTGATGTCATTTAAAACTGTGTAGGCATCGATATTAGCAGCGTTTGCATAAGTTGAATTGGTTAATCCTAATACAACAACTAACATTGTAATTACGGATAAAATTTTGGTTTTCATTTTTTTATTTATTATTATTGTGACTCTAAATGTGTTGTACTCTTTTATTTTTGAAATACAACCATAAGACGGCATCCATTTTAAAACGTTACAGTAAAACTTTACTTAATAGACGAACGCCTTATTTTCGTCTGCAAAAGTGCACTTTTTATCCACGAAATTTCTCATCTTAGTGTAATTATTACACCTACTAAACTCATAGACATTACAGGATTAAATACAGCAACAAAATACTGATTACCAGTAATTTAACACATATTTAAACACTGACCATCCGTTTCTAATCACTGATGATCAGTTTTTCACCTGCAAATTTGATTTTTCCGGCGTCGAGTAATTGCCTGATGGTCGCAATTTTTTCTTTCTCAGTTCCGCTTTTTGCAGCTGTTACAAGGGATGCAAGATCATATGTGGAAGTGCTCAGCAATCCAATAAGCTCATTGGTTATATCATCAAAAATTTCAGCTGCGTTATTTTGGCGTTTTTCTTCCAGGCAAATATCACACACGCCGCATTTATCAGCATTCTGTTCGTCAAAATAAGTAAGCAACTGCTGGCTACGGCATTGTTTCTGTTCTGCATAGGCAAATACCGCCTCCATTTTTTTTCGGTAAGTGGCCTTGCGCTCATCAATTATTTTTTTGTTGATGTATAGCGCATCATTATGCTGGCGGGGTTTTAACCAGGTAACCTGCGGCATATCGGTTTGCTGCTGATAGCTTAATATCTTATATTCATGCAATTGCTTTAAGCCCTCAATTACCTGCTGCACGTTCATGCTGGCGCGCCGCGCAAGATCGAACTCCCTGATACGGACGTAGTTATCAAACGAGCCCCCGTATGAGCGCAATATGGTTTTAATAAATGGATCCCAGCCGGGGTTTTGGATCTGGAAGTTATATAACTCCTCGTTCATCACCTCAAACTTAAATCGCGATGGCAAAAACACACTTTCATTAAATGACAGATATTCGTCAAGTTCTAAAAACTTCAGAGCATTTATGGTTTTTATACTATCCAGCTTAAAGCGACCGCAAAAATCGCCAAGGTCAAGATCAAGACTTATCCCCTCGCCTGCCTCGTAGGCCAAATGGTAATAATTGGCCAGGTAATGGTAAACCTGCTTAATTTCAGGTATTGTTGGGAAGCTTAGCTCAAATTTCTTTTCCTGCTTCAGCCTGTCGGCATAGTTATATAATAATACACCATAGGCTTTTTGTTCGTCACGCCCGGCCCTTCCGGCTTCCTGGTAATAGGCCTCCAGGCTTTCAGGCAGATCCTTATGGATCACAAACCGCACATCCGGTTTATCAATCCCCATCCCGAATGCATTGGTTGCTACAATTATCTGTGTGCGGTTAGTTTTCCAGCTTTCCTGCTTTTTTGATCGCAGGCCTGATTCCAACCCTGCATGATAATAATCGGCCTTTATGCCATTATTTGCATAAAATTTGGCTATTTCAGCAGTTTCCTTGCGGGTTCGCACATAAACAATCCCGCTGCCCTTTACACCTTTTGCAATATCTAACAGCTTGCGGAATTTATCTTCGGTATTTTGAACTACGTAACTAATGTTTTTACGCTCGAAACTTTTTTGGAAAACAACCGGGTTTTTAAATAACAGCTTTTGCTGAATATCTTCACGTACCTCGGCAGTTGCGGTTGCGGTAAGCGCCAAAACCGGGACATCCGGGTGCAATTCCCTTAAGTCAGCAATATGAAGATATGGCGGCCGGAAATCATAGCCCCATTGTGAAATACAATGCGCTTCATCAACAGCTATCAAATTCACCTTCATATATTTGATCCGTTCGCGCACCAGCTCAGATAACAAACGCTCTGGCGACAGGTACAAAAACTTCACCTCTCCATAAATACAATTATCCAGTGCAATATCAATTTCACGCTTGCCCATTCCTGATACTATGGATACAGCCTCAATGCCTTTGGCCTTCAGGTTTTCAACCTGGTCTTTCATTAATGCTATCAGCGGGGACACAACAATACAGAGGCCCTCTTTAGCCAAAGCCGGCACCTGGAAACATACTGACTTACCGCCACCTGTTGGCAATAGTGCAAGTGTGTCACTACCCAATAAAACAGATTTGATGATCTCCTCCTGCATCGGCCGGAAGCTATCGTGGTTCCAATACTGTTTTAATATTTCCTGTAATATCATGTCGGATTTTTCACTTATTGTTTATTTTCAATGGTGTTCAAGAATGCTTCGCAGTTTCGGATGTTCGATTTCGGATTTAATATAATTTATTAATAGTCGAATTTATGGGTTGTAAAGATAATCCTGAATTTGTTTAATAAATCATGATAATCCTTAAAATCCCATAAATCGTGTAAATTCGCGGCATAATATCCCGCACACATGAAAGTTATTTATACTGCTCTTATATTCTTATCGCTCTCCTTTAATTTATCAGCTCAAAAATGGAACGTGGAAAATCCTCCCGGCCCGTCAAAAAAAGTAACGATAACAACCGACGAAGGTACCTGGATGGACCTTGATGTGAGCCCGGATGGTAAAACAATAGCATTCGATTTGCTGGGCGATATTTACAGTATGCCAGTTACCGGTGGAAAGGCCACCCTGCTTGCAGGCGGTAAAGCCTGGGAGGTACAGCCGCGCTTTAGTCCGGATGGTAAAACCCTGTCATACACCAGCGATAAAGAAGGTGGCGATAATATTTGGATAATGAATAGCGATGGCAGTGGCAAGCATTCCATCACCAAAGAAAACTTTCGCTTATTAAACAATGCATCGTGGTCGCCAGATGGACAATATTTGGTAGCGCGTAAACATTTTACCGGCACACGGTCATTAGGTGCAGGCGAAATATGGCTGTATCATAAAACTGGTGGTGATGGCATCCAGCTAACCAAGCGCAAAAATGATCAGCAGGATGCGGGCGAACCAATAGTTTCGCCAGACGGTAAATTCATTTACTGGAGCGAGGATGTTACTCCAGGCCCTGATTTTGAATATAATAAAGACCCTAACAAAGGCATTTATGCCATACAAAGATTAAACCGGCAAACGGGCGATATTGAAACGATCACGGGGGGCTCCGGTGGTGCATGCAGGCCCCAGATCTCGCCTGATGGTAAACTGATGGCCTTTGTTAAGCGGGTAAGGTTAAAGTCTGTATTGTTTATCCATAATTTAAATACCGGCGAAGAATGGCCGGTTTATGATGGCCTTTCACATGACCAGCAGGAAACATGGGCTGTATTTGGTGTATATCCAAATTTTAATTGGACCCCCGACAGCAATAACCTTATATTTTATGCAAAGGGAAAGATCTGGAACCTTGACATTAACTCGCTTAATGCAACCCAAATTCCTTTTGAAGTTACCTCAACACAATCTATTACCGATGCGCTTCATTTTCAGCAAAAGGTTTTCCAGGATGAATTTGCAGTAAAAATGATCCGCCAGCTAACTACTTCTCCGGATGGTAAAGTCGTAGC
Organism: Mucilaginibacter sp.; assembly: GCF_028288225.1. Classification (GTDB taxonomy): domain Bacteria; phylum Bacteroidota; class Bacteroidia; order Sphingobacteriales; family Sphingobacteriaceae; genus Mucilaginibacter. The sequence continues at coordinate 109,346 of NZ_JAQBOC010000003.1, read as the reverse complement.
CTTCAATGCAGCCGGCTACATTTATACCAAAGGCCTGCCTGATGGAAAGCCTACCAGGATAACTGCTACTATCGATTTTGAATACGAACCAGCCTTTAGCCCCGATGGTAAATCACTGGTGTATGTTGACTGGACAGATGAGTTAAAAGCATCAATAAATAAAATAGACCTTACAACCTGTTTGGTGACCAGGCTTACTGCCGAAAAAGGTTATTATTATTCGCCCAAATTTTCAAATAAAGGCGATAAGATAGTTTTCAGAAAAGGCGAAGGGAATGGAACTTCAGGATATTCTTTTGGTAAAAACCCGGGTATATATGTTATACCGGCCAATGGCGGCACACCTAAAATGATCATTGATCATGGAATTAAACCGCAATATTCTGCTGATGATTCCAGGATTTATTACCAAAGTTATGAGGGCGATAAAAAAGCTTATAAAGTAATGGATACAACGGGTGCTAATCAGCAAACGCTTTACACCTCTAAATACGCAACACAGTTTAACCCAAGTCCTGACGGTAAATGGATGGCATTTACTGAGCTATTTAACTGCTACATAACCCCTATGATATATACCGGCAGCGCACAGGATCTGTCGGCAACAAATAAAGCTATCCCGCTTAATAAGCTCACCCGAGATGCGGGAACGTACCTTCACTGGAGCAAAGACAGTCAGAAATTAATGTGGACGCTCGGGCCTAAATACTTTGTGCGGGATATTCATAGCGCGTTCCCTTTTGCTGACGGCGGCACTGATAAAACACCGCCAATTGATACAGCAGGAACCGATATTAATCTTAAATTAAAAACCGATGCTCCGGACGGAATTATAGCATTTAAAAATGTACGGATAATTACCATGAAGGGCGATGAAGTAATTGAGCACGGATCAATAATTATCAATCACAATAAAATTTCCGCAATTGGAAAATCAACAGACATAGCTATACCTGATAGTGCTACGGTTTATGACCTAAGCGGTAAAACCATTATGCCGGGTATAGTTGATGTGCACGGACATTTGGGCACCAGCCCTGATGGCATCTCCCCTCAGCAGGATTGGCGCTACTATGCTAACCTTGCTTTTGGTGTAACCACCACTCATGATCCGTCAAGCAATACGGAAATGGTTTTTAGCCAGGGCGAGATGTTAAAAGCGGGCAATATGGTTGGCCCACGGGTTTATTCAACCGGCACTATATTATATGGCGCTGATGGTGACTTTAAAGCAGTAATAAACAACTTTGACGATGCGCTTTCAAATATCCGCAGGTTAAAAGCGGTAGGTGCATTTTCAGTAAAAAGCTATAACCAGCCCCGCCGTGAACAGCGCCAGCAGGTTATAGAAGCCGCACGCCAGCTGCAAATGGAAGTTGTGCCGGAAGGTGGATCAACATATTTCACCAATATGAGTATGATATTGGACGGCCATACCGGCATTGAGCATAACATACCTGTATGGCCGGTTTATAAAGACGTAAAAACACTATGGAACGCCAGTAAAACAGGTTATACCCCTACGCTTATTGTAAGTTACGGAACCCAATTTGGCGAAAATTTTTGGTATGACCGTACAGAGGTATGGAAAAATGAGCATTTATTAAATTTCACGCCTCAAGCTATTGTTGATGCCCGCGCCAGGCGAAGAAGCACATCTGAATATGGCGATTATGGCCATATTGAGGTATCAAAATACGTAAAGCAAATTGCAGATGGCGGCACAAAGGTCAATTTAGGATCTCATGGGCAGTTACAGGGCCTTGGTGCACACTGGGAGCTTTGGATGCTTACACAAGGGGGGATGACGCCTATGCAGGCTATCCGGTGCGCTACAATTAATGGAGCATCATACCTGGGGATGGATAAAGAGATCGGCTCCTTAGAACTGGGCAAACTGGCAGATTTGATCGTATTAAATGATAATCCGCTGAATGATATCCATAACAGCGAAAAAATAAAATATGTAATGGTTAACGGCCGTTTATACGACGCCGACTCCATGAATGAAATTGGCAACCGCGAAAAACCACGCCTGCGTTTTTGGTGGCAGCTAAACCGCGGGGCAATATCCGACCTGCCTGTTGGCAATACAGAAACTTACCAGTTTACAACACAGGATGGGGATTGATGTGCGAATTTTGAATGTGCGGATGTGCGAATTTAATGCGGAGTGCGGAATGTTGAATTCGGATTGATTGATCAAGTCCGAAAGATAAAAAGCGTGTTGATATCTAACGCAGAAGTCAGGTATCCTTTCTTTTTCTTTCGGACTTTCCGACTTCCGGACTTTCCGACTTTCCGACTACTTTAGAAGCCATTCATAAAACCCCGGAAAATCGCCGTTCCATTGTTTTTCGTTATGGCTGGCGCCTTTTATAATTACAACGGGTGTGTTTTTTTCACCGGGTATTTTGTTCCGGATTATAGCTGCCATTTTTTGCATATCGGCCACCATGCTCTCGCTTTCAGCATCGCCGCAAACAAAATAGAACCTTGATTTGGCTGATAGCTTTTGTCGCTGTGCATATTGATAAATATCAGGCGCTATCCAAAACGCAGGCGAAAATATGCCTGCATTACCAAATATAGCCGGATACTTCAATGCGGCATACATGGAGATCAACCCACCCATTGAGCTGCCGGCAATGGTTGTATTGGCAGGATCAGTTTTTGTGCGATAATGCTTATCAATATATGGCTTAAGATTTTTCACCATAAAATCAACGTAATCATTACCCCTGCCCTTTCCATATTTTGAATCATACGGATCATATTCAGTTATCCGGTAATCGCCTCCGTGGTCCACACCTACCACAATACATTCTTTTTGGCCTGGTAGCTTGTCGAGCATTTCGTCAATACCCCATTCGCCATAGCCAGAAGTATAGCTATCAAATAAGTTTTGCCCGTCGTGCATATATATCACCGGGAATTTCTTTTTTGAGGACTGATAGTCTGCAGGTAAATAGATCCATACCCTTCGTTGCCTGCCAAGTTGGGGCATTTCAAATTTTTCGTTAATAATATATACCTGCGGGCTTGCGGTATGTGCCTTTGGCTCTGCGGCAAAATTATCCTGCCAGCCCTCAATGTTCATCATCAGCGCAGTATCATTTACAACGGTAAAATTGCGGTTATCAACAGGTTTGCCAAGCTTGGTACATTCAACTGTTTGCCAGCTTCCGCGGGTTACTTTAAAGTTGTAAATGCCCTTTGGTAAGTTCTTTAAAAGCTGGTATGAGCCAGCACCATCCGGGGCTAATTGCCAGGCTTTATCGGCAGGGTTCCAACTGTTAAAATCGCCTGCTAAAAAAAGGTGTTCACCAGCCCCTTTCAAAGGGCTTAAACCGCCTGTTTTAAAAGCTATTTTTTGCTGCCCCAGTAACAAAAAACTCTGTCCAAAAAGCAAAAACGCGCAGAAAATATTTTTTTTATTCATTATTAACTGTATAAACAACGGTTATTTTCCGGGAACGTTCCCGGAAATCAATTACATATTAGGAAAATTGCCAATTGTGTAATTTTTACACTTAACAAAATTCAAATCTTCGTTTTTTAGGTAAATTATAGGTAAAAATTTAAATATTCTCAAATAAATACCCATATTTTCATATTTCATTAAAGTTAATTTAGCCCTAATAAAACTCATTAAAATTATCTTTTATATAATATTTGCATTTATTACTTCTAAGTGTAAATTAGTGACATGCTGTTTCAGCAAAAATAACAAACCAATTGTATCCGGCATATAATGCCCTATTTTAATTTAAAAACCAAGATGTATATGAGAAAAAATTACTCAAAAAAGTATGTACTCCTATGCGCATTTCTGATGATTTCAGTTATTGCATTTGCGCAAACAGGCGGCATCAAAGGTAAGGTTGTCGACGAAACCAACCTCGCCCTGCCAGGAGCATCTGTTACTGTTGCCGGCACCAGCACAGGAGCCACCACAGACCCTAATGGCAATTATACCATTACCGGCTTAAAACCCGGAAACTATACAGTTACTGCCAAATTTTTAGGCTATTTTTCTATTGAAAAAACTGTAACCGTAGGCAATTCAATAGTTGCTGTTGATTTTGCATTAAAGCCCCAAAACACAAACCTGAATGAAGTAGTTGTTGTTGGATATGGTACCCAAAGGAAAAAGGATCTTACCGGTTCTATTGTATCTGTTAATGCAAAAGATTTTAACCAGGGACCAATAACCACTCCCGAAGCTTTAATTGCCGGTAAAGTTTCAGGTGTTCAAATAACTTCAAACAGCGGTGCACCGGGTGCAGGAAGTACTATCCGCATCCGCGGCGGTGCATCAATAACTGCAAGTAATGATCCTTTGATAGTTATCGATAACGTGCCTGTTAGTAATTCGGGCATTGCAGGCATTGACAATGCGCTGGCCACTATCAATCCAAATGATATTGAATCATTCAATATCTTAAAAGATGCTTCTGCAACAGCCATTTACGGTTCACGTGCATCAAACGGTGTAATTATAATAACTACCAAAAAAGGCAGAGGCGGTAAATTTGCTGTTGATTTTAGCACATTAAATTCCTTATCAAAAATAACTAAGGAAGCACCTGTATTAACTTCGGCTGAGTTCCGTAGTGTAACAAGCAGCCCCCAAGCCGGCTTAACAACCGCTCAAAAAGCGGAGGTAGGAACTGCGAATACCGATTGGCAAAGCCTAATTTATCGCCAGGCCTTCAGTACTGATAATAACATAACCTTTACCGGTGGCATTAAGGGTTTACCATACCGTTTATCAATCGGTTATTTAGATCAGGATGGGATCTTAAAAAGGGATAATTTAAAAAGAACTACAGTAGCCTTAAATTTAAACCACAATTTTTTAGGTGAAAGCTTAAAGGTTGATTTCAATATTAAAGGAACTTACACCGACAGGGAATTTGCAAACCAGGGGGCTATAGGCGCTGCAGTCGGTTTTGATCCAACTCAACCTGTTTACTCGGGGAACAGTAATTATGGCGGATATTTTGAGTGGCTTGACCCAAGCGGTAATGGCAATCCAAACCCATTAGCGCCGCGCAACCCGCTTGGTTTGTTAAATCAGTACCAAGCTAACGGCTACACTAAAAGAACATTGGGAAGCTTAACAGCTAATTATATATTTCCTTTCTTAAAAGAATTACAATTCAATGCAACTTTTGGCGGCGATATTACAGACGGAATGGGCAATACCTACATCCCTCCTACCGCAGCATCAAACTTTATCCAAACCTATAAAGGGCTTTATAGCCAGTATTTTAGTAAAAACTATACTTACAATAACGATTATTACCTGAAATACACCAAGGACTTTAAAGACATTAAGAGCCATTTGGATGTTCAGGCCGGTTATTCATACCAATATTTTCATTTTTATACAAAACCAGAGAATACTTATGCTGCCGATAAAACAAACATAACTACAGCGGCTGCAAATTCTTTTCCAGGTCAATATTATATTGAATCACCTTTCGGGCGTTTAAATTTCACTTTTGATGATAAGTACCTGTTAACCGCTACTATTCGTGATGACCGTTCTTCCAGGTTCTCTGAATTACGCCGCAACGGATATTTCCCTTCAGTGGCACTGGCATGGAGATTAAAGGAAGAGCCATTCTTTAAAGCCATGACCTCGCTGTCTGATCTTAAATTCAGAATAGGTTATGGTATAACTGGTCAGCAGGATCTTGGCTTAGCATACTTTCCATACTTAGCGGTATACGATCCAAGTAATATAAGTGCAGGATATCAATTTGGCAACCCAGGTACATTCATCAATACGCTGCGGGCCGACGCTTATAACACACTTATAAAATGGGAGCAAACAGCAACATCAAACATTGGTTTTGACTATGGCTTTCTTAATGGCAGGATAAACGGAAGCATTGATTATTACTATAAAAAAACCAAGGACTTGTTGTTTGACACCCCTGTTCCGGATGGTACAAATTTAACTAATCACGTGCTGGCAAATATAGGTAATTTACACTCACAGGGTATTGAGTTAAATATCAATGTAAATGCCATCAACACACAGGATATTAACTGGAATATTGGCTACAACGTTTCATTCAACAAGATTGTTGTTGACAATTTATCTGCAACAAAAGATCCCAACCAAATTATTGCTACAGGTGGAATCCCTGGTGGGGTAGGTAATACCATACAATTGTTAAAAGCAGGTTACAGCCCATATGAATTTTATGTTTATCAGCAGGTATATGGCCAAAACGGTATGCCGCTTAACGGAGTGTATGTTGATAGAAACGGCGATGGCAATACAATTAATGATAAATATTTATACAAGCATCCAAACCCTACTGTATTTATGGGCTTTAACTCAAATTTAAGCTATAAAAAATGGAATGTTGGTTTTACAATGCGCGCAAATCTTGATAATTATGTTTACAACGCGGTGCAGGCAAGTAATGGTGCTTATGCAGGTTTAAAATTCCAGGGATATTTAAACAATCTGCCAAACAGCATTTTGAAAACCAATTTCACGCAATACCAGCTTTACTCTGATTATTACGTTGAAAATGCATCATTCCTGCGTATGGATAATGCAAATCTCTCTTATAACTTCGGTAAGATTGCCGGCCTTAACAGCTTCAGGGTAACAGCTAATGTTCAGAATGTTTTTGTAATAACCAATTATACAGGGCTTGATCCGGAAGTATCCAGCGGGATAGATAATAACATATATCCACGTCCCCGTGTGTACTCACTTGGTGTAAATGCATCATTTTAAGAAATTAACATATTATGATAAATAATATAAACATGAAATTAAGAACATTAAAAAAACTGCCATTCGTTATAGTAATGTGTGCAGCAGTTACGATAACTTCCTGTAAAAAGAACCTTACACCCGAGGGTCAGTTAACAACAGCGAACGTTTACAAAGACTTTAATAATTACAAGCAAGTTTTAGCTAAGTTATATACCGCATTTGCCTTGAGCGGACAACAGGGGCCTGCTGGCAATGCGGACGTAGTCGGTATTGATGAAGGTTTCTCAAACTACCTGCGCGAGCTTTTTAACATGCAGGAGCTAACTACCGATGAAGCGCAGATTGTTTGGAACGATGGAACAGTGCATAACCTGCATGATATGACATGGAATTCACAAAATGAGTTTATCAGGGCTATGTATGATCGTATTTTTTACGAAATAGCCTTAGATAATGAGTTTATCCGTCAAACTACTGATGCCCAATTGTCAAAAAACGGGATAACCGGGGATAATCTTGCATTAGCCAAACAATACAGGGCAGAAGCACGCTTTTTAAGAGCATTAGCTTACTATCATGCAATTGATTTATACGGTAGTGTGCCTTTCGTAACTGAAAACGACAATGTTGGCGTGTTTTTCCCTAAACAAAAATCACGTGCTGAATTGTATGCGTATGTTGAAAGTGAGCTAAAAGCAATTGATGGCGATCTTGGCGCACCACGTTTTGAATATGGCCGTGCAGATAAAGCAACAGCCTGGACCCTACTGGCAAAACTATATCTAAATGCACAGGTATATACCGGCACCGGTCACTATACCGAAGCAGTAACTTATGCTAATAAAGTTATAGCTGCAGGTTATACACTTGAGCCAAACTTTAAAAATTTGTTCCTTGCAGATAATAATACATCAAACGAGATCATTTTCCCGATTGAATCTGATGGTACCCATACCCAGGGCTACGGCGGAATGACCTATTTGATCCATGCATCAGTAGGAGGTGCCATGGATCCCGCTGCATTTGGAATTGGCGGCGGCTGGTCCGGTTTACGTACTACACCTCAATATGTATCCTTATTTAGCGATGTAACCGGAAATACAGATAAAAGGGCTTTGTTTTTCACCAACGGCCAAAATTTAGATATTAATGATGAGTATACATTTACTGATGGGTACGCCATTCAAAAATTCAGGAATGTAACATCGGCAGGTGTAAAGGGTTCTGACCCAACCGGTAATTTTCCGGATACTGATTTCCCAATGTTCCGTTTGGCTGACGTTTACCTTATCTACGCCGAGGCAGTTTTGCGTGGCGGAACAGGTGGCGATGCTGGTACTGCACTTAGCTATGTAAATAAAGTACGCACAAGGGCCTATGCTGGAAGTACAACTGGCAATATTACCCAGGGCCAGTTAACCTTGCAATTTATGCTGGATGAACGTGGCAGAGAATTGCTTTTTGAAATGCAAAGAAGAACCGACCTGATCCGTTTCGGTAAATTTACAGGCGATTCATATTTATGGCAATGGAAAGGCGGAGTAAAAGGAGGCACTAGTGTTTCAGCAGATCTGAATATAATGCCTATCCCATCTACAGATATTGTTAACAATCCTACACTGGTACAAAATCCGGGGTATAAATAGCATTTGATTAAGTAAGGTGTTGCAAAACACCTTACTTGTGTTTTGTTTAAAAACTAATTAGAAAAAGAATTATGAAATTGATTTTTACCAAAATTTTTGCATTCAGCAGTATTGCGCTGCTAATGCTCGCATCCTGTAAAAAGGATGAAACCAAGGTGGTAGCCGGTAAAGGCACTAAGGTGGCGTTAACCGCCACGGCAAGTACTATTGTTTTAAGCAGTGCTAATGCCGGGGATAACGCAATATCATTTAAATATACCCCAAGTGATTACGGATTTAAAGCAGCTGTAAGCTATACACTGCAAATTGATGTTAAGGGGAATAATTTTGCAAATAGTAAAGATGTCAGTATATCAGGGTTATCAAAAATATATACCGGTGGCGGGTTGAATACATTGTTGCTTTCAATGGGATTAATTGCCGGTAACCCTGCTCAGTTGGAAACCCGCGTAAAATCAGAGTTGGCAGCTAATGTTGAAACAACCTACTCCAATGTGCTTACTATAACAGTTACGCCATATTTTGATATCCCTGTATATCCATCACTTTATGTTCCGGGTGCTTACCAGGGGTGGTCACCGGCTACTGCGGAAAAGATCGCTTCACCGGCTGACAACAAAATTTATGAAGGCTATGTAAATTTCTCTGATGCTGGTTCACTAGAGTTTAAATACACCAGTGACCCCGACTGGACTCATACCAATTATGGAGATGGTGGCGGCGGTGTATTAAATACAACCGGTGGAAATCTAAAAGTTCCTTCAACAGGCTATTTCCTGTTAAAAGGCAACTTAAATGATAACACGTGGTCAGCTACAAAAACCCAATGGGGTATTATTGGTGATGCTACACCTAAAGGTTGGGATGCCAGCACGGCGCTTACTTACGATGCAACAAGTAAAGTATGGGCAGGTGTTGTGCATTTAACTGCTGGCGGCGCTTGTAAATTCAGGGCTAACGATGCCTGGGATCTAAATCTTGGAGATAATAAGCCAGCTAACGGCGTTTTAAAATACGGTGGCGAAAACATCCCGGTTACTGTAGCCGGCGATTATAAAGTAACGCTTAATTTAAGCCATGCAGGGTATTATTATTATAATTTATTAAAGCAATAAAACAGGATTGATTGAAAGTCCCGCTTGGTTAAAACCAGCGGGACTTTTTATTAGCAATCATCCTAATATAGCGTAATCACCCAAACAATCAGTGTGATCATCCCCAAAAAAAATGGTTCACAATTCACTCCCATGAACTATGAACCATCATTTATAAGCTAAAGAAGAACTACCTGCTCTTTATGTCAACATACTCCCTGTTAACGGCGCCCACATAGATCTGGCGCGGGCGGCCAATAGGCTCTTTGTTTTCTTTCATTTCCTTCCACTGCGCAATCCAGCCCGGTAAACGGCCCAATGCAAACAATACGGTGAACATATCGGTAGGGAAGCCAAGCGCACGGTAAATAATACCCGAATAAAAATCAACATTAGGATACAGCTTACGCTCAACAAAATATGGATCTTTCAACGCTACTTCTTCCAGCTTTTTAGCTATCTCAAGCACTTCATCATCCATACCAAGTTTTTCTAAAATATCATCACATGCCTTTTTAATGATCTTTGCACGCGGATCAAAGTTTTTATATACGCGGTGTCCAAATCCCATTAAACGGAAAGGATCGTTTTTATCCTTAGCTTTTGCTATCCATTTATCGGTATCTCCCCCATCCTCTTTTATCTTCTCAAGCATTTCAATCACCGCCTGGTTTGCACCGCCATGCAGCGGGCCCCATAATGCCGAGATCCCCGCCGAAACTGATGCATAAATATTTGATTCGGACGAGCCTACAATACGCACAGTTGAGGTAGAGCAGTTTTGCTCGTGATCTGCATGTAATATCAGCAGCGTGTTCATTGCGCTAACTATTACCGGGTCTATCTCAATTTGCTCTGTACGCTGCCCGAAGGTCATATACAGGAAATTGGTTACATAATCGTATTTATTCTGAGGGTAAATAAGCGGATGTCCCAGTGATTTTTTATAGATCCATGAAACAACGGTAGCCATTTTAGCAAGCATTTTAATAATGCTTAAATGAAGCTCCTCCCGGGTTTGCAGAGATTTTAATGATTCAGGGTAAAATGCTGACAATGCACAAACCAACGATGACAGCTGCCCCATGGGATGAGCCTTTGAGGGGAAACCATCAAAAAACTTTTTCATATCCTCATGTACCAGCGTATGCCTGCTTATTTCGTACTGAAAATTGCTCAAATCCTTTTCTGTAGGCAGCTCGCCATGGATAAGCAGGTAGGCAACTTCAATAAAACTTGATTTTTCGGCAAGTTGTTCTATCGGGTAGCCGCGGTATTTTAATATCCCTTGTTCACCATCTAAAAATGTAATTGCGCTTTTTGTTGCGCCTGTGTTTTTGTAGCCGGTATCAAATGTTACATAACCGGATTGGTCCCTTAATTTTGAAATATCAATAGCTTTTTCACCTTCGGTACCTTCAATTACAGGAAGATCATAAGTTTTATCGCCAATTTTTAATTGTGCTGTCTCCGACATAGGAAAATATTTTATTTGCAACAAATGTAGCGAAATCTACGTACTAATAGCCCTTAAGATGATTGACAATTTGTAAAATTTTCATGCCATATCATTCTTAATTGATAATATTTTTTGAACAACTACCTATAGCCGATCTAAAAAAACATTAGTATGTCCCTAAGAAGCAGATTGCTTTTAATTATACAAAGTGATAATACCATTAATCAATTATTACTCATTGGGCTGTTTATTGCAAGCCCCGCGCTTCATTACCTGTGTTTTTATAATTCGTTCGATCCTTTGTGGCTGCGTTTAATTAGCAGCGCACTTTGTTTAATAGCCCTGGGCTTTTCATTTTACCAATCTAAATTTCTCAGCGCAGCAAGCCAATATTTAACTATTATATCTTTTTTAGTAATCAATAATGGCCTTTTATTAAATAAAAATGGATTTGAACATGTTTACCTGTTTAGTTCAATAACCATTTTTATAGCTCTTACCTTGTTTTGTAAAAAAAGATGGGAATTTGCAGCAATATGCTCACTTAATTTAATAGCTACAGTTATAGCCTATATTGCTGCACCCAGGCTATACATATCATTAACTGTACTGGTAGTTTTATTGCTAACATTTACATTTATTGCTCATGTATCGTTTTTAGTTATGACGGCTTATAAGCTAAGGTTTAAAAAAGCTTTGCGCAATGTTATTGATTTGAATAAAAGCCTGGTAAATAATGATGAAGAATTGCGCCGGAGTGGTAAAAAACTTGATGCCCTTATCAATTCATTAAATGATGTAATTTTTGAATTTGATGAAAATAAAATCTGTTTGAATACCTGGTTCAGCAGAATAGAGGGACGGGTAATTGACCCGGAAACGTGTATAGGTAAAAGGCTGAGCGAGGTTTTGGGAGATGAAAAGGCCAAAAAGTTTGATGATGCAATGGATCATGTCCTAAAGCATCGCGAGCCAGTTTCAATAACCTATCCTTCTGATTTTGGAACCGGGCGTTGGTTTGTGGCCAAATTAGCGCCGGTATATGACCAGAGCGGTAATTATACCTCGCGGATCTCCGCATCGGTTACTGATATATCTGAACAGAAAAAATATGCTGATGCTTTGAAAGAAAGTGAGAGCTTGCTACTTGAAGCCCAGTCAATTGCTAAAACAGGCAACTGGTATTTTGACCTTACAACCAGGGAAACATTTTTGTCTGAAAGCTTATATAAAATTTTGGAAGTTGAAGGTATACCTGAGAATATAGAAAAGTTTGAATATTATTTAAACCTGGTCCATCCGGACGACCGTGAGGGAGCTCATGCTTATTTTACCAATATTTATGAATTAGGCAAAGATGAATTTGAGCATAAATTAATCACACCGGGCGGTAAATTAAAGTATATAAAAATATTAAAAGGCGAACTGTTAAAAGACAGCGAAGGCAGCGTAAAACGTATTATTGGTATTTTACAGGATATTACTGAAACCAAACTATCAGAAAAGAGAATAAAAGTTAGTCAGACAGAGCTATTAGAAGCCCAGGTTATAGCCAAAATAGGAAACTGGAAATGGGATATCCTCTTAAATAAGTTGACGTGGAGTGACGAGATAAATAACATTTTCGAAATTGATCGAAAAACTACTGACGAAAATAGTTTCATCAAATTGTTAGTGAAATATGCCCACTCCAATGACAGGCCCATCCTTAAAAAGCATTTAAAAGATATCTCAAACATTACCAATACATCATATGAATACAGGATAGTTACAACAAGCGGAAATGTTAAGTACCTGAGTGTTATTGTCGGCAAATTATTACGGCGTGATGATGGCTCTGTGCGTAAAGTTATTGGCACTATACAGGATATAACCGATCGTAAGCAAGCTGAAATAGATTACAAGAGAACTGAAAATAAATATAAGCTGGTATTAGAAACCATTAAACTGCCGGCTATATCTGTTGACAAATATGGAAATCTGATTTTTTGCAATAAGTTTATGTCTCATATTCTTGGTTATGATCAAAACGAAATATTGGGGTTAAACTGGTTAGAAAATTTTTTACCGGAGGATCAAAAGAACGGCTTGTCAAAATGGTTTATTAATGGGAGTTTTGAAGCCCAGTATATTAGTTCTGTAATATGCCGTAATGGAGAACTGCGTAATATTAGCTGGCAAAACACGGTAAGCTATGATGAAAATGGAAATATAAAGGAAGTTACCAGTATTGGAGAGGATATAACCTTAAGGCAAAGGGCTACCCAGGCTTTAATTTCGGCAAAAGAAGAAGCCGAGAAATCATCGCATTTTAAATCGGAGTTTTTATCCATCATGAGCCATGAGATCAGGACACCAATGAACGCGGTAATTGGCACTACCAACCTGTTGCTGAGCGAGAATCCCTCGCCCGAACAGTTGGAATACTTAAACATACTCAAATTTTCCGGCGAGAATCTGTTAGCTATTATAAATGATATTTTAGATTATAATAAAATTGAGGCAGGGAAACTGGAGCTTAATTTATTACCGTTTAATATACTAAATCTGACCCAAAAAATAAAGCAGTCGTTTTATGCCAGGGCAGCTGAAAAAGATCTCGAAATAGATCTATTTGTAGACCCTGCCATTCCTGAATATCTAATTGGTGACCAAATAAGACTTGGCCAGGTAATAAATAACCTGTTAAGCAATGCCGTCAAATTTACACACGAAGGGAGAGTTAGTATTCATCTTAATAAAGAAACAATTAATAACCAACAGGTTAAGGTTAAATTTACCATTGCCGATACCGGGATAGGCATAGCAGCAGAAAATCTTGCTCTTATATTTGATCCGTTTATGCAGGAGTCGCAAAACCATGATAACGATTATGGAGGCACGGGTTTAGGGCTGGCTATTACAAAACGTTTAATTGAGCTGCATCAAAGTAATATTTCGGCGCTAAGTGAGCCCGGCAGAGGTACACAGTTCTCATTTTCCATCGCATTTAACATAGGCAGCCAAATACAAAATAATGAGTTGATATCGCTTGCTAACATTAACCTGGAGCGCAGCTTACAGGGAATGCGGATACTTGTTGTTGATGATAACAAAATGAATTTGATGATAGCATCCAAATTCCTTAAAAAATGGCAGGTAGAAGTTGACGAAGCTATTAGCGGCGAGATTGCAATAGAGATGGTTAAAAACAATAGCTACGATCTGATTATAATGGACTTGCAAATGCCTGTAATGGATGGGTTTCAAGCAACACGGATAATAAGAAAAACAAACCCGGATATCCCTGTTATAGCCCTAACTGCTGATGCCATGCCAGAAACACATAATAAGGCCCTGGCAGCCGGCATGTGCGGCTATTTAACCAAGCCTTTTGTTCCTGATACATTGTATGAGAAAGTTGCAGGGCACTATGTAACTGTAGTTGATTAAGTTGATTGGGGTGAAATTAGTTGATTGAGTTGAATAGGTTGGATTGAGTGATTAAGTTAAACTATTTAATAACGTTACAACATTATAATTTTCTAAACTTTCAATTAACCTATTCAACTCAATTAATCTAACTTAATCTAACTTAATTAACCTATTCAACTTAATCTAACTCAATCCAACTTAATCTAACTCAGTCAACTTAATCAACCAATCAACTCAATTAGACCTTATCGCTTCAACAGGATCAAGCCGGGCAGCAAAATAAGCCGGAATAATACCTGATATTATACCAATTCCGATTGACAGGCTAACGCCAAAAATTATATTTGAAATATCAAGTACAACCTGTATATCTGCCGCTGCTTTAACAGCTGCTGTTGCTCCAAAAACCATACTAAGCCCAATTATCCCACCCATTAAACATAAGACTACAGATTCGATCAAAAACTGCAGCAATATGAAATAGTTTTTGGCCCCCAATGATTTTTGGATCCCTATTATATTGGTGCGTTCCTTAACCGAAACAAACATAATATTAGCAATACCAAAACCACCAACTAAAATTGAAAAAAGGCCTATAACAAAACCTACCTTTTTTAATACGCCAAAAACTATATCCAATTGATTAGAGAGTATGGTAGTTTTATTTAAAGCAAAATTATCTTCTATTCCGGGCCCTAAACGGCGGATAGAACGCATTAACCCTCTTACTTCGCTTTCAACTTCCAAATCACTTATGCCGTTCTTTCCGCGTACAACTATCTGGGGATTGTAATTTGCATTTTGTACATCAATAACGTTTTTGGCAAAGTTTAAAGGCAATAAAATTTCTTTATCATCAGAAATTCCTAAAATGTCCTTCCCTTCCTTTTTAAAAACACCAATTACGGTAATATTGCGGCCCATTATTTTTAATTGCTTACCAACGGCTCCCCCATTGGGGAAAAGATCAGTAGCAATATCATGCCCAATTACAGTAACCGGGCTGCCCGCGCGTGATTCCATTTCGGTAAAATACCGCCCATCTTCAAAATCAAAGTTCCATGTTTTATCATGATCATGCGATGTTGCATCAATTTGGGCGCCATCAACCGTATTACTTTGGTACTTTACAATACGGTTATCAATATTTATTTCATATGAAACAGCAAGGGCTGTTTGGCTGCGCTTCTGCAGCTCATCATATTCCCGTAATTTAGGGGTAGGTCGTTGCAGGTATTTCCACCAGGGTGAGTCTTCATTATTTACCCAGGGCCATTTTTGTATGTAAATACTGTTGCTGCCCAGTTTATTTACACTTTTTTGCAGGTTATTTTTCAAAGTATCAACAGCCGAAAAAACGGAAATGATAGTAAATATCCCGATGGTAACACCAAGCAATGACAGAAAAGTACGCAGCTTATTTTGCCTTAACGCGTCGTAAGCAAACAGAAAGCTTTCCCTGAAAAGTTTTAAAAATATCATTTGAGTTTTTTTGAATTCACCGATTTTACTTTTTTGAATTCACCGATTATTGAGTGATTTCACAGATACCTGCTTGGATTTCACTAATGATAACGTGTGATAACCAAGGTTTGATAATTTTAGACTGCCAGAATTCAGTTAAGTTACATTATTTCAAACTTATATTAAAAATTGGTGTAATAAATAAGCAAACTATACAATCATTAAAACAATCACAACCAATTGGTGCGATCATTAATTAATCGGTATAATCATTGCTAACAAAAAATCAGGAAAAATAGTAAAAAAAAGCTTACATTTGCGCCCTTGAAAATTCATATCATTTAACATGAAATTATCTCAATTTAAATTCAATCTGCCCGAATCATTAGTTGCCCACACCCCCGCCGGCATTCGCGATGAATCAAAATTAATGGTTTTACATCGTGATTCAGGCAAAATTGAGCACAAAATATTCAAAGATGTATTGGATTATTTTGATGATAAGGACGTAATGATCCTTAACAACACCAAAGTATTTCCGGCACGCATGTACGGTAATAAAGAAAAAACCGGTGCAACAATTGAAGTTTTTTTATTACGCGAATTAAATAAAGAACTTAGGTTATGGGATGTTTTGGTTGACCCGGCCCGTAAGATCCGCGTAGGTAACAAATTATATTTTGGTGATGATGACCTTTTAATTGCCGAAGTAGTTGATAATACAACATCACGCGGTCGCACTATCCGCTTTTTATTTGATGGTACCGACGAAGAATTCCGCAAAAATGTGGAGATCTTAGGTGAAACACCTCTGCCAAAATATATAAAACGCAAAGCAACCTCCGAAGATAAGGAGCGTTACCAAACCATTTTTGCAAAACATGAAGGTGCGGTTGCAGCACCTACAGCTGGTTTACACTTTAGCCGCGAGCTGATGAAACGCCTTGAACTTAAAGGTATTGAATTTGCCGAAGTTACCCTTCACGTAGGTTTAGGTACTTTTCGCCCGGTAGAGGTTGAAGATCTTACCAAGCATAAGATGGACTCTGAACAGTTTATTATTGAAGAGAAGCAGGCAAATATTGTAAACAAGGGCATTGAACGTAAAAGCCGGATCTGTGCGGTTGGTACAACATCTATGCGCGCCATTGAATCTGCAGTATCTGCAAATAAAACACTGAAACCAGCAAATGACTGGACCAGCAAGTTTATTTTCCCGCCTTATGATTTTAGCATTGCCAATTCAATGATCACCAATTTCCATATGCCTGAATCAACCTTATTGATGATGGTTTCTGCTTTTGGAGGCTTTGAAAACGTGATGAATGCCTATGAAGTTGCAGTAAAAGAAAAATATCGTTTTTACAGCTATGGCGATGCCATGCTGATCATTTAATTTCGGAAGCCGGAAGTTCGATTTCGGAATTATAGAAGAAAAGGCCTCTTTAAATTTAAGGGGCTTTTTCATTTTTGCTTATTTAAGATTGATTTATAGCTTTGACTAAGAATGACTTCAGAAAATCTCAAATCTCAAATCTCAAATCTCAAATCTTTCGCAATCATAGTTGCCGGCGGTTCAGGCACCCGGATGCAATCAGTAGTCCCAAAACAATTTTTGTTGTTGTGCGGAAGGCCGGTCTTAATGCATACCATTGAAGCTTTTCATTTCTCAACTGTTAAACCAACCATTATTTTAGTACTTCCGGCTGAGTACCATGCCTATTGGTCGCAACTTTGTACCGACTACAACTTTAAGATCCCTCACCAATTGGTAACAGGGGGCGAAACGCGCTTCCACTCGGTAAAAAACGGGCTTGATGCAATAGATAATGATGTTAATTCGCTGATAGCAGTGCATGACGCTGTCAGACCTTTGATCAGCAGCAAAATTATAGAAAAGGCATACTTATATGCCGCCGAAAGCGGCAACGCCGTTACGGCCGTTAAAAGCCGCGATTCGGTGAGGTTAATGAGAAACGGGATTTCGAAAAGTTTAAGGCGTGAGGATGTTTACCTGGTGCAAACGCCGCAAACATTCCAATCGGCACAAATAAAAAACGCGTACCTGCAATCATATAATACAAAATTTACTGATGATGCCAGTGTTGTTGAAGAAACAGGCGTAGAAATTCACCTTGTGGAAGGAAGTTATCAAAATATAAAGATCACTTTCCCGGAAGATATTCTAATTGCAGAGATAATTTTGAAGAGTCAATAGTCCATGGTCCATAGTCGATAGCAGAATAATTCAAACTATGGACTATGGACCATTTTGAAGAGTCGATAGTCCATGGACCATGGTCGATAACAGAATAATTCAAACTATGGACTATGGACCATTGTCTATGGACTTAAAGAACTATGCCCTCCTGATAATTCCTAAAAGCAATGCAATTACTGCAATTACTAAAAGAACGTGAATAATGCCACCGCCAACAGGGTAAATGAAAAAACCAAAGATCCATCCTATTACCAGGATAACTGCGATTAAATAAAGTAGACTTCTCATATTTGTAAAGTTTTAGTTGATTATGTTGTTTACATCTTAACCAAAACCATTCCAAAAAGGGGACGGAACAAAAAAACCCTGCTTAGCAAGGTTTTTCATTGATTACAAGTACTTTAATATTCGTCCTCGTTAAAAAAGAAGTCATCCTTTGTAGGGTAATCAGGCCATATCTCTTCAATATTTTCGTAAGGCTCACCATCATCCTCCAATGCTTGTAAGTTTTCAATAACCTCAACAGGTGCTCCCGAACGGATAGCATAGTCAATCAATTCGTCTTTTGTTGCAGGCCAGGGTGCATCTTCCAGGTGCGATGCCAGTTCAAGTGTCCAATACATATTCTCTTATTTATTTTTATTCGGTAAATTTAATTTTTCGCAAAAGTATAATATTTTTTATTCGATTATCAATATTTTTTCGCATTTAATTGAAAATGGTTGATTAGGTTGGTAAAGTTAGATTGAGTTGATTAAGTTACCCGGCTTATACACGTTCATTAACTCAATCAACCACCCTTCTAATCAACTTAATCAACTCCCCATCCTCGGGATCCATTGATTTTCAGGTATTTTATTTTCGTTGCCAATTTTCCGGGCTAAAGTGAACAGATAATCGCTCAGCCTGTTCAAATAAATATTAACTTTTTCATCTACGGCACTTTCTTCGGCCAGGTGCACCGTTATTCTCTCGGCCCTGCGGCATACGCAACGTGCAATGTGGCAATAAGAAATAGTGCTGCTTCCTCCAGGCAAAATAAAATGCCTTAACTCGGGCAATTGCTCATTCATACTATCCATTTCCTGCTCAAGCAATTCAATATCGGCTAAGTAGAGGTCGGGTATTATCATTCTTGATTTTTCAGGGTCGGCAGCAAGTGACGATCCGATGGTAAAAAGCCTGTCCTGTATTTGTTTCAATATTTCTTTATCATGTAACGCAATATCCTGGTCACTTATTAGTCCAATATATGAATTGAGCTCATCAACTGTTCCATAACTTTCAATACGAATATGGTGCTTTGCAACACGCGTACCGCCAATTAATGATGTAAGGCCTTTATCGCCTGTTTTTGTGTAAATCTTCATTTTAATTTCGGATGTTCGTTTTCGAATTTAGGATTTTGATTTTGGATGTTCGTGTTTTAAACGTAAAAGTTTACAAAGTTTCCATAATAGAAACACTACCCGGTTTTAAACGTTATACAAAATTAATCACCAAATTTGGTGCTGATTTCCGAATATCTCTATTTGATCATAATCTTTGAAAAAACAAATCATCGTGAAAAAGCCCCTGTTCATAATATCCCTCTTTTTACTTGCTGCTATAACATTATTAAGCTTAAAATGTGTTGGCACAAATGATAAAGCTGCGGCAAATAACAATCAGCCCCATAAAATGGCCGTAACAAGTTTTTTAAATGAGTCGCAATTTAATGCCCTATTCCCTCAACGCGATAAATTTTACACTTATGCAGCATTTATAAAAGCATTAAAAGAAATGGGCCTGGTGTCAGTTAAAATAACCAGGCGCGGGGTTTCAATTTACCAGTTTATCCGCACAGATAAAAGTACCGGCAAAGCAGATGTTATACGCCAGGATGAAGATTGGAATGAGGACTGGGCCAAAAAGAAACCGGATAGCAGCTATGTTATTGATTATGGGAATTTTTGCGTGGAAAAAGATCTGCAAACCAATAAAAAAGAACTGGCTGCCTTTTTTGCAAACATAGCGCATGAAACCCGCCATGGAGAAAACGGCAAATACGATGATGGTTTAATGTTTATACATGAAAGTAATACGTCATTACCCTACTTAGCTGATAATGACACTTACCCTGCCGTGCCGGGTAAAAAATATTATGGCCGCGGGCCATTGCAATTAAGCTATAATGGCAACTATGGCTATGCGTCTGATTGTATTTTTGGCGATAAAAAAATATTGCTCAACAATCCCGACCTGGTTGAGACCAACCCGGTAGTTGCTTTTAAAACTGCTATTTATTTTTGGATGACCCCGCAAACAGCCAAACCATCAGCACATGATGTTATGATAGGCAAATGGCAGCCAAATACTGCTGATAAAGCTGCAAACCGCATACCCGGCTTTGGTATGACCATTAATATTATAAACGGCGGGGTTGAATGTAATAAAGGTGAAAACATATTCAGCATGAATGATAGAATTGGCTTTTACCAACATTTTCTAAAGAGTTTTGGTATTAGCGATGATAATTGCGCCTGCTCATGCGGCAAGATGAAAGCGTATTGATTTCAGATGTTCGATGTCGGATTTTTATGCATTGCTTTAATTAGCTATCATTATAAAATGAAATACCTCCTTTTTTTCTGCTTTATAGTTTCGTGTTCATTTTCGGTATCCGGTCAAACCAAGGCTCAAAATTTCAAAAGCATACAACTGCAAAACCCTGATTTGTCGGGCAAGGAATTAAAGAGCCAATTGATCCATTATAATTTCTCAGGGCTGTTTACTCAAACGGATAATTCAGTGGTTTATGGGTTTATCGGGAGGGACTATCAGCGCATCCGTATTAAGCTTATTAATGTAACCAAAGATAAGGTTGCAAACACTTATAAAATTTATGGTAAATCAATGGTGAAGGATAACATTTGCGATTTCTATGGTACAATAACAATCTCAAACATTAGAAAATTTAAAGTTACCTCAAACGGTGTTGATGATGTGTACAAAAACGCTGGCATAAAAGGCCAGTTTGTTATTTTTGGCGATTATATTTTTTCAGAAAACAAAAATCAAAAGCACGCGGGAACCTTTAAAGGTGTTGTGGCGTCAAGGTTTTATATAGATAGATACAACAATATAAAATACGATGATATAGATTCCGTTTCCGATAGCTTTACAAACAACCAGTTTGTTGGTGAATGGACCGCCTATAAAGGCACGTTAACCGAAAGGTGCAATTGGGGCGATTTTAGAATTCCTGACTCTGGCGATTTGGATATTGGAACCGGCGAGTTTTCGCCGAATGAAAAATACTTAAAGAATGGATGGAAAAATATTGGCTCAATTCCACCTAAAGCTAAATGGTAAATCAAACTGCGAGCTTTAATTAAAGCTCAATACTTCATACTGTAAAAGAACAGTTTAGTTGTATTGAGCTTTATCTGTATTACGGTTAGTTATTTAGTTTGATCATATCCATGGTTAGCTTCTTTTCTTTCTTAAAGTAGTTTACCTGCAGTACATGATTTGTTTTGGCCCTAAGTAAACGCGAAAAGGTTGCTTTTTCATTTTTAACAGGGATCTTATCAATAGATAGCTTTCCATTATTGTACTTTATTTGCCCAAAGTTTTGAGTTTTTTTGGCATCGGCATCAAGTCTGTCATAGTCAACAAAGCTAAAGGTAATGTTAGCATTATCTTCACTTTTTATAGTGTACATGTAATCCATCCAGCCCAATGAACTTGCAACAGTAGCTAAAAGATAAGGAGATAAGAGGCCCAGGTAAGAAGGGAATACAGGAGTGGTGCCCTTAGCTTTAGGTATTTCTTTGGCTTGTAATATATTTCCATCCAAATCATATTCCAAAACCAACATATTTTCTAATTGTAATTTTACAGTGCCGCTCCCCCTGGCACCAAATAATGACATTGCCAGCCCACCGGCATCCACAGCTTTTTTAAATTTCTCGGATATTACCAGGTTTGAGTTTTTGTTGGTTCTAACAATATCATGTATATATAGATAATATCCATCTTTTAACTGATGGTCTTCAATCGGTAAATATTTACCTAAAGTTTCCTCAAAAGTTTTGAAATTACTTTTCAAAAGCTTTCCGGTTTTATCAAATTCTAAAAAGGCCATGCCATCCGGGGCCTTGGTAAATGTTTTTGTAGTTTTATAATTCAATCCTATAACTATAACTTTTCCGTCTTCAAAAATAGCATTAATGGGCACCACATGATTGTCATCAAACTCTGTTGATACATCAAATAACTGACTACCGTTTTTTGTATTGTTTGCTAATATCGTATGCTGGGTTTTGGTATTATACATTCCTTTTTCAACACGGGCAACAGCTGTTAAGATCATATCTTCATTCCCGTTTAAAAATGTTGGTATCATGAATTTCGACTTACCTTCCGGCTCGTAAGTTTGCTGCCATGTTTTTTGAGAACTTCCGTTAGCATAGCTTACAATAAAAGCATCATTAGGGTCATTAAAAGTATAATCAACAAAGCCGTTATTATTTAAAATGTTTATATCGGGATTTACCATTTGCCGATAAATTTGATATTTAGAATTACTGTTTGGCTTATAATTAATTTTCAAAGGGTTTGATGCTACTTCCTTAGCTTCCTGGTTGTAAACCTTTAATTCAAATGTCCGGTTTTTATCATCATAAAATTTAAAGCAATAGTTATTTCCATCGTACCCGCTGCTTACCAATTCCCAATCTTTGGGCCCTGTAATTTCTTTTGTACCCAGGTCATTTAAATTTTCGTCCAATAAATTTAGCCTGTAAATGATGTTTTTTTTATCTGCCTTGTCAAATTCATAAAAACTGAAGTAGCCTTTTACAACATTGTTTTGGGTGATGGCTCCAATGTTGCGGACAGTTACATTTTTCACCTCATTAAAGGCTTTTGTAACGTTTTGCGTAAACCCCTTTAAACTTAAAAGGGCGAAAAAAATAATTAGTAGTTTAAATTTCATAATTGATTAGGGTATAAGGATTTTGTTAGTTTTTAGAAATTGTGATTAAAAGCTTATTGTTTTGATAATAGGTGTTTGTAATCTCATTCAAATTTTCCAGGCTTAAGTTATCAAGCAATTTAAGCAGTACGGCATATTGATCATTATCATAGCTTGAAACATACTGATTATTAACCACTTCGTACAGGGTATGAGCTTTGAAATGCTTGCCTAAAGATAGCATTGTGTTATAGGTTGCTGTTTTTATATAGGTATTTGATGGAAAAACGCTATTATTTTGAATAAGCTGGTACAAATACAAGCCCAGGTTATCCAAATCTTTTGAATATTCAGCTTCATCAAAAAGGGCTACCTTTTTTACTTGAGTTAATTTTTGCGTATTCCCAACCAAAAAGTCGATCCCTGGTTTAGGCCTGCTCCAAAAAAAAGATTCCATAGCAATTTTTCTTTTCGCACAATCAGGGTGAGTTTTTAAAGAGTCTGTTATTTCTTTTTTCTCTGCTGCTCCGAAACTCATTTTCTTTTCAGGTTTTAGCCAGTTTTCATCTAAACCTATGTTCTCCTGTTCAAAAAAAGCGTGAATGGTACAAGCAGTTGTTTTGGTTACTGCTGAGTCTAAAAAGTTAAAAATCGCGGGGATTGCTTGAGCGCTATAACTTGTATTACTAAACAAAAGCATACCTAAGGAGTCTGCTGCACTTTCTTGTGAGCGGCTATGCTTTCTGCGGTCAAAAACATCGTTTACAAGCAAATTTTCCAATTGCTTTTTAGTGTTATATTTCTGCTTTTCTATATGCTTAAGCTGCTCCAAAAATTCAGGAGAATTATATTTTTCTAACTGCCTTACCAATGCGGTGTTTACATGCTTAAGTAAAACATGCCCCAGTTCATGACAAAAAACCATTGCTAACTGGCTCTCATTTTCCATAAGCCCAACCAACCCTAAGTTGCAAACAATGGTACCATCCTCATAACTGTAAGCATTAACGATTGAGGTACGATCTACAAAAAAATGAAACCTGTTTTTATCCAATGAATTTTTCTCAAGGATATGATTGAAGATCGAGTTCAAATAAGGATAGGCTATCGTATCAAACAAAAAACCTTTTTCATTTAACCTTTTTATTAATTCGGTATTTTTTTCGTTGATGAATTCCTGATATGTTTTTTGTGTTTTCTTGTTTAAAAAGAGTGCGTTTTCTTCGCTTATCTTTTGTAAAAAAGCTGTATAACCTTTAATATTTTTATAGGCATAGGTAACATTTTGCGCAGAGGCTTGAAACATTAAGCTTAGCAGCAATAAAAAGGAAAGAAAAATGTGAAAGCAGTTAAGGTATCTTGTCAATGTATAGCAATGAAACATACGATTGATCATATATTTCATTTGCCAACAAAAATATCATATTATTTGAAATTCCGGCAGTAAATTTTATACTTGTAATGGCAACGCATAACCAGCGGCTTTTAACTTTAAACTATAATACCTTGAACTATCCATTTGATACCACCGGGCTCTGTTCAGAAGAAATAGACAGGTTTCATGATGCCTACCAGGCTCTTAAATCAAAATTTCATATAGAATTTACCGGTGAAATTGATTTTCATCTGGAGCAATTTGAAGTGTTTAAACACTATATTGACGTTAAAGTAAGAGACTCATACGTAATAAAACATGAGAATAATGATAGCTACGTTCTTTTTGTAGAGAATCAATTAAGAAATTTGGGCAGGGGCCATATCAGTGAAACCTGTGAATACCAAACCTGGGCGCTGGCTTATTTAAAGCATGACTTTGGTCGCATATTAATAAGGCGTGAAACTCTTGCAGATAAAATAATTGAGCTGATCCATCCTGTTGAGCTGGATTTTGCGGAGGATAAAGCCTTTAGTGACACTTTTTATGTATTGGTTAATGACCATGAAAAAGCTATTACCGGGATAAACCGCAATTTTCGCAATGTTGTAATGGATATAAGGGAAGATGATTTTGTAATAGAGATAGTTGAGCATACGCTTATTATAGGTAATTGCAAACCTGTATCGCCTGAAAAAGTTATTTATATGGCCGAATTTATATCAAGGTTATGTGCAATCTGCGATTAACGTTATTAAAGCTTAGTAAATGAAACTTTCAAACAAATTTATTTGATTGAAAATAAATAATATATCAGATCATATATTCCTGATATATTATAATTAATTTAGAAAACCAAACCTTATACTTTAATAATACCTAATCCAAACACATAATTACTACGCAAATGAAAAAGTTAACCAGAAACGAACTAAAAAATGTAAAAGGCGGTTTACAGGACCCGCCACCAGGATGCTTTTGTTTTATCCCGGAAGGTGGCCCGGACCCTGGGTCTCCGGCAGGTGGTTTAGATCCGGATTGTAATTTAGGCTCCAATCCCGGATTGTATTGCCCTACCGACCAGCTTTTAGGATGCTGCTGAGGTGAACCAACATAAGCTTTGTCAGCTTTTTAAAAAAAATGACAAAGTTTAAATTACTCCCGCTGAATTAATTTATATTATGTATTATGGTTATTATACGCCGTGAGCCAAATATGAATCTATTTAGCCTGGCTCTCTTTTGTAGGTACTTCAGCTATTTCTTTAAGTGCTGGGTTATCCCTGTCAACAGTTTTTATGTTAGGATTTGCGTAATCATTTTCAATCAGGCCGTCACGCATCCGTACAATCCGGTGGGCATGCAATGCAATATCCTCTTCATGAGTTACTAATATAATGGTATTGCCTTTGGCATGAATGTCTTCCACCAATCCCATTATTTCAATTGATGTTTTGGTATCAAGATTACCTGTAGGCTCATCAGCCAATATAATTGAGGGGTCATTAATTAATGCACGGGCCACTGCCACACGCTGGCGTTGCCCTCCCGAAAGCTCATTAGGCTTATGATCCATACGATTGCCTAAGCCTACATTCTCTAAACTTTTTTTCGCACGCGCCCGCCTGTTTTCTTTATTAATACCGGCATAAACAAGCGGAAGGGCTACATTGTCTAAAGCGGTATTACGTGGCAGCAGGTTAAACGTTTGAAACACAAAGCCTATCTCCGTATTTCTAACTTCAGCCAGCTCATTATCCGTCATGTGGCTAACACCAATCCCATTTAAAATATATTCGCCTTTGGTTGGTGTATCCAGGCATCCCAGGATATTCATCAGGGTTGATTTGCCTGAGCCTGAAGGCCCCATCAGCGCAACAAACTCTCCCTTATTAATAGTTAACGAAACAGATTTAAGGGCATGAATTATTTCAGTACCAATAACATATTTACGTCCGATATCTTTAAGGGTGATAAGTGGTTCCATATTTTTTCTTGATTTGACTGTAGCAGGGTATGTTTTGTTACACTTTTTTTAGTCCGAAAGTCGGAAAAGTCCGAAAGTTCGTAAGATTTTTCCTGTTTGAATATCTAATCGCTTCATTTTGACCCAAAAAGCTTAATGCCCAGCTTCATGCCAAACCGCTTTTTTCTGTCTTTACTGACTTTCGGACTTCAAATCTATCACTTTCGCCACTAAAAAATAATCATCATCATGTTTAGGGGCATTTTGCAGGGCTTCCTGGTGCGTTATCTGCTGTTTTACAACATCTTCTCTTAAAACATTTACCTCATTGGTCATGTAAATAAGCGGTTCAATTCCCGACGTATCAATTTCATTAAGCTTGGCCATAAAATCCAGGATCTTGCTCATATCCTTTATCATCTCTTGCTTTTCATCGCCGCTAAGCTCCAGCCTGGCAAGATGTGCTATTTTATCAACTGTTTCCTGATCAATGGTCATGCTGCTCCCAATTTTTGATTAATAATTTCGTAAACCTCGTCTCTTAATGTGTCGGCATCATCTACCGTTAAATGGGCCGTTTCAATGGGTTTGTGTACAAATATATCACAAATGCCCGGTCTGCTGCCATATTCATTCCCGGTATCCCATAAAATTTTCCAGGTATTAAGCGATGTTATGGGAACAACAGGCACTTTTAATTCAATTGCAAGGCGAAAGGCCCCGTTTTTAAAGGGGTACAATACAGGCGGATACTCTTCAGGAATAGTGGCTTCGGGGAAAATAACTACGCTCACACCATCCTTTAACCTTTCTGCTGCTGTTTTAAAAGCCCTGAATGATGACATTTTACTATCCCTGTTAACAGTAATATCTATTGTTCTGAAAAAGAAACCAAGCACCATATTGCTTAATAACTCCTCCTTACCAATAAAGCAATGATTATTTTTTGCCGCCAGGTTAATAGCCGAAACATCAAGATTTGATGTATGATTACCACAGATAATATAAGTACGCTTCCAATCAACAGCAACCTCATAATCAATGTTAAAAAATATGCCCGAAACAACGGTGCTGTAAAAAATAATAAATCGCCTGAATCCGTTGATATACTTAAACCGTGATTGTTTTTGAGAAAGAAAATACAAAATTGGCCGAACCAATAGAAAAAAGAAAGCTACACTATACCTGTAAAAATGGGTATGCATTCTTTTTAAAATGATTTTCATAGGCATCAAAAATAAAAAAGTTAGAATAAGTTAATTGGGTTGGATTAAGTTGATTAGGTTTTAATTGTCCCGCTCATTCAACTTAATAAACCTAATAAACTTAATCAACTAATTCTATTATTAATTATATCATAAACTTCATCCTTCAATTTATCAGCGTCATCTTCTGTTAAATGCGCTGTTTCTATTGGTTTATGTACATGAAATTTACAGATCCCCGGCCTTGTGCCATATTTTGTCCCATCGTCCCAAAGCTTTTTCCATGTGTTTGATGATGAAACAGGTATAATAGGAATTTTATAATCGATAGCCAGTTTGAACGGGCCATTTTTAAACTCGTGCAAGGTTGGCGGATAATCATCACTTATCCCCCCCTCCGGGAAAATAATAAGTGTAGTGCCTTGCTTAAGTTTTTCTGAGGCCTTTTTAAAAGCCCTGTATGATGACATTTTACTATCACGGTTTACCGGGATATCCACCGAACGGAAAAATAAGCCAGTTACCAGTTCGTCTTTTAGCTCTTCTTTCCCCATAAAGCTGTAATCGCTCTTTACCAATATGCACATGGCCGAAATATCAAGACTTGAGGTATGATTGGGGCATACAATGTAAGTTTTGCTCCAATCTATAGCCTGTTCATATTCAAAGCGATAAAAAAAACCAACAAGAGCTGAGCTGATAATGGCCCAAATG
Source organism: Mucilaginibacter sp. (assembly GCF_028288225.1). Classification (GTDB taxonomy): domain Bacteria; phylum Bacteroidota; class Bacteroidia; order Sphingobacteriales; family Sphingobacteriaceae; genus Mucilaginibacter. Next base: position 81,078 of record NZ_JAQBOC010000003.1, on the reverse strand, counting down.
CGCCTGAACCGGTTTATGTTCCGGTAGCGGGATGGTTTACGTGAGAAGTAATAAAATAGTGGCCAGAATAAAAAGTAAGATAAAGCAACGCTTAATACATATATATAAACGTGTACCTTCTTTAAGATCAATTTCATCACCATCAAAAATATAAAAATTACTTACTTTCGCGCTATGGAAACTGTTGTTAGTGGTATTCGTTCGACCGGGAACTTACACTTAGGAAATTATTACGGGGCAATACAAAACTTTGTAAAAATGCAGCATCAATATAACTGCTATTTTTTTATTGCCGATCTGCATTCGTTAACTACGCACCCCACTCCTGCAGATCTGCATGGGAATGTAAAGCAGGTGCTGGTTGAATATTTAGCCGCGGGTATTGATCCTGAAAGAGCTACCATATACGTTCAATCTGATGTGCCTGAAACTTCGGAGTTATACCTTTACCTGAATATGAATGCCTACCTGGGCGAACTTGAACGCGCTACATCTTTTAAAGACAAGATACGTGCAAACCCCGACAATGTGAACGCCGGACTTTTGACCTACCCGGTGCTTATGGCTGCCGACATTATTCTTCACAGGGCTACCAAGGTACCTGTGGGTAAAGACCAGGAGCAGCACTTAGAAATGTCACGTACTTTTGCTAATCGCTTTAACAGGCTTTATAATAAAGATTATTTTCCTGAGCCTTATGCTTTTAACTTTAGTGATAACCTGGTTAAAATACCGGGACTTGACGGCAAAGGAAAAATGGGTAAATCGGAAGGTGAAGGTAATGCTGTTTACCTTTCGGATTCTCCCGAAATAATCCGCAAAAAAGTTATGCGTGCAGTTACTGATGCCGGCCCAACAGCCGAGAACCAGGAAAAGCCTGTAGAGATCCAAAATTTATTTGACATTATAAAAGTTGTTTCTTCTGCAGATACGTACGAACACTTTGACAACTTGTATAATACCTGCCAGATCCGTTACGGTGACTTAAAAAAGCAGCTTGCAGAAGACATAATTATAGCTACGGCTCCAATCCGGGAGAAGATTAATGATATATCGCAGGATGCCTCATACCTACGCCAGGTTGCCCGCCATGGAGCTATTAAAGCCCGTGAAAGCGCATCGAAAACGATTAAAGACGTACGGGAAATTATTGGATTCAAGAGTTTTTGATTAGTTGATGGGTTCATGGTTGATAATTCATGACTAGAAAAAAAGCAATTCATTGTTGATAGTTCATGGCGCATGCTGTATATTAGTCGGAGTTTCATTTCAGCACAAATAGCAAATGCATATTAAAATTTAGCTTAAAACCATTAACTATCATCTATCAACCACGAACTTTCTGCTATGAACTATGAACCATTAACCATGAACTAAAGATGCACATTGCTATAGTAGGAAATATAGGCGCCGGTAAAACCACCCTTACCGAATTGCTGGCAAAAAATTACGGCTGGGATCCATTATTTGAAGCTGTTGATAACAACCCGTACCTGGAAGATTTTTACAGCGACATGAAACGCTGGAGCTTTAACCTGCAGATCTACTTTTTAAATACCCGCTACAGGCAGATCATAGATATTCAGAAAAATGGTCATAATATTATACAGGACAGGACCATTTATGAGGATGCTTATATTTTTGCAGAGAACCTGCATGATATGGGTTTGATGACCACCCGCGATTACGAAAACTATGCTGCAATTTTTGATAACATTACCGAATTTATAAAACCACCCGATCTGCTCATTTATCTGAAAGCATCGGTGCCTACCCTGGTAAATAATATCCAGCGCCGCGGCCGTGAATATGAAAGTGGCATCAGGCTTGATTATTTATCAAAGTTGAATGATAAATATGATAAATGGATAAAGAGTTACAAACTGGGCAAGCTGCTGATAATTGACAAAGACAACATTGATTTCGCCAATAATACTGAAGATTTAGCAACTATTGTACAGTTGGTTGAAAGGGAATTGAACGGGTTGTTTTAGATTTGAGAATGGGGATTATTAATTCAATTATGAAAAAATATTATCTCGTCTTAGTAATTCTCTTGATTCTGATTGAATGTGAATCAGCACCGGCTATCCTTAAACAACAAAATAACTGGCAGCAACTGAATTTAGGGTCATTTAAAATTTCTGTTCCACAGAATTGGAAATATGAAGATCCTGGAGAACAGGAAGATTCATTTGTTGGACAAATCACTGGGCTGCAATTACAATTATCCTTTGATTATAGTGGAATGGGCTATGCTAATCATTTGCTAAAAACAGAAAAAGAGTACCTGGATAGTCGGGAGTGGTGGGATGATCGTCTCACTTTACCTTACTGGGGAACTAAAACAAAAGTTCATCTTCCGGATCAGTTACAAAAAAATAAATTCCCAAAGGCTAATTACATTGCTGACCTAACTTATAAGGGAAAGACGGTGTATCTACCCATTGAAATTCCGACTATCATCAAAGAGAATAACATCCAGGTAGATAGTGATAAAATGTATGTTACAAAAACTATTTGGCCAAAAATTCCGGGAAAAGGCATGACTGGTATTTATATTCACAGCAGATCATCGAGTTTGAATTTTCAAATGAGTGGATCTAATCTATCAGCAGAAAATCAAAAATTAGCATTAAAGGCCTTTAAAACAATCCAGCTTAAAAACAAATGAACATCCTCGGCATTATTCCTGCGCGCTTCGCCTCTACCCGTTTTCCGGGCAAGCCATTGGTGGATATTGCCGGTAAAAGCATGATCCAAAGGGTTTATGAGCAGGCTAAAAAATGTAATCATTTAACAGAAGTAATTGTTGCCACAGACGATATCCGCATTTATGACCATGTGTTAAATTTTGGCGGCGCAGCCATAATGACCTCTGTCGACCACCAAAGCGGTACAGATCGTTGTGCGGAAGTAGCGCTGGAGCATCCTCAATATAATGTGATCATAAATATCCAGGGCGATGAACCTTATATCGACCCCGAACAGATCAGCAAAGTAGCTTCCTGCTTTAACAATGCCGATACCCAGCTCGCTACATTAATTAAAAAAGTACAAACCGAACAGGAATTGTTTAATATAAACTCTCCTAAAGTTGTTGTTAATAAACTATCCGAAGCTGTTTATTTCTCGCGCTCGCCGCTCCCCCATATCCGCGGGCATGAACAGAAAGACTGGCTCAATCATTTTACTTACTTTAAACATATTGGTATTTACGGCTACCGCGCTGATGTTTTGCAGGAGATAACCAAACTTCCGGTATCATCTCTTGAAAAAGCTGAAAGCCTGGAACAGCTTCGCTGGATAGAAAATGGCTATCACATTAAAGTTGCAGAAACAAAATTGGAGACACGTGCAATTGATACGCCGGAGGATCTGGCTAATTTGAAGATGGGTTGATTTGATGATTTGAAAATTCTTTTCACAATTGTTTGATTTTCATCTTCAAATTTTCAAATCATAAAATTTTCAAATCAATTCACCAACTTCCCCCTCTTAACTCCAATAATTTTCTTACTTTTGTATCCCGTACACAAACAATTTGTTCCGGCCTTAAAACCGGGCCAAGCACACAAAAATCATGACTAAATATATCTTTGTTACGGGTGGCGTTACCTCATCGTTGGGGAAAGGAATTATCTCTGCTTCCTTAGCTAAACTTCTTCAATCGCGGGGTTACCGTGTAACTATTCAAAAATTCGATCCTTATATCAACATTGACCCCGGAACATTAAACCCTTATGAACATGGGGAATGTTATGTTACCGAAGACGGAGCCGAAACTGACCTGGACCTTGGTCATTATGAGCGTTTTTTAAATACACCAACATCAAAAGCAAATAATATTACCACCGGCCGTATTTACCAGAATGTTATAAATATGGAGCGCGAAGGCAAATTTTTGGGCAAAACCGTACAAGTTGTACCACACATTACCGACGAAATAAAAAGAAACATCCGCATACTGGGCGAAAGCGGCGATTATGATATAGTAATAACTGAACTTGGCGGAACTGTGGGCGATATTGAGTCATTACCTTATATTGAAGCTGTAAGACAGTTCAGGTGGGAGATTGGCTCGGGTAATTCGCTGGTTATCCATTTAACATTGATCCCTTTCCTTGCTGCTGCAGGCGAATTGAAGACCAAGCCTACCCAACACTCGGTTAAAATGCTGCTTGAATATGGGATCCAGCCGGATATTTTAGTTTGCCGTACCGAACATCATTTAAATACCGACATCCGCAAAAAAATAGCTTTGTTCTGTAACGTTAACGTTAATGCGGTTGTTGAATCTATTGACGCATCAACGATATATGATGTCCCCCTGCTGATGCTGAAAGAACAGCTTGATAAAACAGTATTGGCCAAATTAAAATTACCTCATAAAAACGAGCCTAATCTTGAGAACTGGAAAGACTTTTTGGGCAGATTAAAAAACCCGACCTTTGAAGTACGCATTGGTCTTGTTGGTAAATATGTTGAATTGCCGGATGCTTATAAATCTATTGTCGAGTCGTTTATACATGCCGGTGCTAAAAATGAATCAAAAGTTAAGGTTGAATATATTCCATCAGAACAGCTTACGCCAGGCAATGCTATTGAAAGGCTAAAAGGTTTGCACGGTGTGTTAGTTGCGCCTGGTTTTGGCGAGCGCGGTTTTGAGGGTAAAATTGAGGCGATCCGTTACGTACGCGAAAACAATATTCCATTTTTTGGGATCTGTTTAGGCATGCAATGCGCTGTGGTTGAATTTGCGCGTAATGTATTAGGATTAAAAGATGCCAGCAGTACTGAGATGAACCCAGATACACCTTTCCCGGTTATCAGCATGATGGAGGAGCAAAAGAAAGTTATTAATAAGGGCGGCACCATGCGCCTTGGAGCTTATGCCTGCGATTTGAAAAAAGGCAGCAAGGCCGAGAAATTTTACGGCAAAACACGCATCAGCGAGCGCCACAGGCACCGTTATGAGTTTAATAATGAGTACTTAAAGGATTATGAAAATGCCGGTTTAGCGCCATCTGGCTTTAATCCGGAAAACAACCTGGTTGAAATAGTTGAGCTTAAAAACCATCCGTTTTTTGTTGGAGCACAATTTCATCCCGAATTAAAATCAACAGTTGCAAATCCGCACCCACTTTTTATTAACTTTGTCGCCGCTTCAATGGCGTATGCACGTAAGCAATAGATATTTGTACGATAATTAGAAATGGATAAAAATACGTTTACAGGATTATTCCTGATCATGATCATAATGGGTGCTTCATTTTTCTTTATGAAGCCCAATGAAGCTGACCTTAAGAAAGAGAGAATTCAGGCACATGCTGATTCTATTAAAAGAGGGCAAATTAAATCACCGGCAATTACTACTGCTAAATATGTTGATACATCAAAAGTAAAGGCAGCAGCAGTAAATAAACCCGTTGATTCTGCGCTTTTAAAAACCCCTTTTGGCGCAACAACAATTGGTACCGAAAAATTTGTTACGCTCGAAAATAAAGATATCAGCGTAAAACTTAGCACACAAGGCGGCAAGGTATATGCTGTTGAATTAAAAGAGTTTAAAACTTTCGACAAAAAACCACTTGTTTTATTTGACGGTCCTAAAAACCATTTTGGGCTAACCTTTACTGCCGGCAATAACAGCATTAATACCGATAAGCTTTATTTTACCCCAACCGCCGGTGATCTGCATGTTGCTGAAAAAGACTCGGGCAGTGTTACCATGCGTTTAAGCTATAGCGCAACACAATATATTGATTATATATATTCACTAAAAGGCACAGGCTATAAAGTCGGCTTAACTGTAAAATCAACCGGGCTAGACCAGGTGATTGCCAACAACAGTACTATTAACATCAACTGGGCGTCAGTTGCCCGTAAACAGGAAAAGGATTTAGAGCAAGAGCGCAGGTATTCAACCATATCATATAACAACACAGATAATGATAATGATTACCTGAGCGAAACAAAAGATGATCAGAAGGAGATTAGTGATAAAAAAATTCAGTGGGTTTCATTCAAAGCCCATTTTTTCTCCAGCGGATTGATTGCTAAACAAGGTTTCAATAAATCAAGCCTGGCCGTAAGCACTGATGTTACTGATACAACTATCGTGAAGCAAATGAGCGCTAACCTTGTGTTGGCTAAAAATGCTGATGGAAGTTTCCCTATGGAGTTTTATTTTGGCCCTAACCGTTTTCAAACATTAAAAGAACAAGGTTATGGTTTGGAAAAGCAAATTGACCTGGGCTGGGGACCGTTAAAATATATTAACCGTTTTGCGGTATTACCCGTATTTAATTTCCTTAATCAGTTTAATTGGAACTATGGCTTAATTATTTTGGCCTTAACCATTATACTTAAGTTGGTTTTATCGCCACTTACGTACAAATCATACCTTTCAATGGCTAAAATGCGTGTTTTAAAGCCGGAGATGGATGAAATTAAAGGAAAGATCGGTGAGGATAACCCTACCCTGCTGCAACAGGAATATTTAAAGCTTTACAAAAAAGCCGGCGTAAATCCACTTGGCGGATGTTTGCCGTTGCTGATCCAAATGCCTATAGTAATTGCATTCTTCCGCTTTTTCCCAAGCTTGTTTGAACTGCGCGGACAGGGCTTTTTATGGATGCATGATCTTTCTACTTACGATTCAATAGTTAATTTCCCAAATATTCCATTCATTGGCAATCACCTTAGTTTAATGTGCGTGCTAATGACCATATCAACCCTGATCTATACTTATTTCAATAACCAGATCTCGGGTGCTACGGGGCAGATGAAATATATAGGCTATATCACACCGGTCATATTTCTCGGTGCATTGAATAGCTATCCTGCAGGTTTAAATTATTATTACTTTTTGGCCAACATGATGACTTTCTTACAGCAGTACATCATACGCTTAATGGTTGATGATAAAAAGATCCATGCGCAGATCCAGGAAAACAAAAACAAGCCTGTTGATCCGAAAAAGAAAACAGGGGGCTTCCAGGCCCGTATGGAAGAAATGATGCGCCAGAAACAACAGGCTACAATTGCTCCTCCTAAGAAGAAATAGTTGTAGTCCGAAAGTCGGAAAAGTCAGTAAAGTCCGAAAGTAAAAAATTGAAAGGTAAAGCCCGATAGATTAAAGCCTATCGGGCTTTATCTTTGCAATTATTTCAAACATGCTAAATTCCGTCTTTCGGACTTCCGGACTTTTCCGACTTTCGGACTTTTTTTGTTTCAACTAAAAAAATTAGCAAAAACTTATTACATTTACATCCATGTATGCAATTGTTGATATTGAAACTACAGGCGGACATGCCAGCGCAAATGGCATTACCGAGATAGCTATTTGCATACACAATGGTAAAAAAGTAATTGAACGCTATTCAACCTTAGTTAACCCGCGCAGGGATATTCCCATTTATATCAGCGCTTTAACCGGCATCACTAATGATATGGTGCAGAATGCACCACCTTTTGAAGATGTTGCACACGATGTTTATCACCTGCTTAACAATAAAATCTTTGTAGCGCATAATGTGAATTTCGATCATTCCTTTGTCCGTTACCATTTGGCTGCAGCAGGTTATGAGCTGCAATGCAATAAACTATGTACCGTAAGGCTTGGCCGTAAAATAATACCCGGCCTTCCCTCCTACAGTCTTGGTAAATTGTGCCGCCATTTAGGGATTGAAAATGAAAGCAGGCACCGGGCGGCCGGCGATGCTGAAGCTACCGCGCAATTATTCTCATTGCTGTTGCAAAGCGACAAAAGCAACCATATTCCCCTGGCTTTAAAGCAAAACTCGAAGGAGCAGGTGTTGCCGGCCAATTTATCAAAGCAGGATGTGGAAGCCCTGCCGCAATCACCCGGGGTATATTACTTTCACGATCAAAAAGGAAAAGTTATTTATGTTGGCAAAGCAAAGAATCTTAAAAAAAGAGTTTGCAGCCATTTTACAGGTAATAACCCCGGTCCGCAACGACAAGAGTTTTTACGTAATATTTGCAATATAACTTTCCAGCTCTGCGGCACGGAACTGGTTGCTTTTGTATTAGAAGCGGTAGAGATAAAACGTTTGTGGCCAAAATACAACCGCTCACTAAAACGATTTGAGCATGCCTATAGTTTGTATAGTTTTGAAGACCAGCGCGGTTATATGCGTTTAGCCATTGATAAACACCGTAAAATGACCGGCGCTATTTACAGTTGTAATACCCTGTTTGAAAGCCGCAGTATTTTAATGAAGCTGATTGATACCTTTGGACTTTGCCCCAAATTGTGCTTTATCCAAAACAACAACTCAGAATGCAGTGGAGCAAATACAGGTAATTGCGCCTGTGAAGGCCATGAATCTGTAACAGATTACAACCAAAAAGTGAATTCCGCCATAAATGAGCTAAATAAAGCGCTCCCCACATTTGCTATCCGCGATGCCGGGCGAACCGATGATGAGCACAGCTGTCTTTTAATTGAAAAAGGAAAGTTTTATGGCATGGGCTATATTTCTCATTATTTTAATGCAGATACACTTGACCAACTAAAAAACCATCTTACACCATATCCCGGAAATGATTATATCAGAAATATGGTGGATAGCTATGCTGTGAGATATCCGGACAGAAAGATGGTGTTTGGTGCATAGCTATTTAATTGCCTTTGATAAGCTTTTTAAGTCACCTGATTTCAGTATAAACGCCATCAGGCTTTTATACCTGTTATAAATTATCTCGCCGGTACGCGAGTTAACAACCGCAACCATTTTGCTTGAACTGTTTCTTAAAAATAAAAGGTAAAAAAATTGCACTTCGTCGGCCAGAATTTTATCTTCCAATTCATCTTTCTTCAATATTTTATATTTGTATTTGTAAGCTTCAAACACCTCATTAGGATCAACATTTTTATTGCCCCGCATAAATACTCCTATTTTATGAAAATTATCTTCGCTGCAATACAACGTTTGGCTGCTTAGGTTATGTAATTGATCTTTATTGGCTAGATCGTCTCTAAAATCAGATTTTTTCCCTTTCTGGAGCAATGTACTAAGTTGCTGCAGGTAATTCTTCAATATTCCTGGGTTCCAGTTAAAAATATGACCACCTCCATCAAAATCAAAACCATAATTCTTGTGTGACATATAACCGTCTAAAGTGGCCTTGGCATCCACCGAAATTTGAATATGAGCGATCGAAATTTCATTCGTAATTTTAAATTCCCTGCCTTTTTTTAAAACTTTTTCATCAGGCATCCATAAGTTCAGATAAAAATAAGAGTTACCACCATATTTATCACTTGTTATCAATAGATTTTCGAGACTAAAATAAGTGTCGCCGGCAACTAAATTATTTTGCAAATCGTCAGCCTTTAAAAATTCAACACTTTTTGTAACAGTCCAATACTTTTTAAATATTGTATAAAATTCACTTGAGCGGTTAAAACTAAGGTCATTCACAATAACATGTGTATTGCCCCCCTTAATCTTCTCAAGAGAATTTTTTGAAAAAATTTCTACTTGTGCATTAACTGTACTGCAAAAAGATGCCGCAAGAATTAAAAACGAAACAATTCTGATTTTATGTAACATGATAAGGGATTTGTTGTGTTTGCTAAAATACCAAAAATCCGAACCCATAAAACACATATTATTGAGATAACAAGCCAGCAACGCTATAGCATTAGCAAAGATGTCCGTAGGCACCGCGATTGGGCAAACTTTAGATGATTCGATAGAAGGAAAGCTGGGTGTAACTACAGATTAGAAGCCAATGTTCAAAGGTTAGTTAATTTAGGTTTAAGTTTTCTTTTGGCAATAAAGAAGTTGCAACAGTAAAATATTATCATTTACTTTGTAATACAAAGTACTTTTAAATAATTCCACTACTCTTTTCTCATGAAAGTAAAAATGATATTGCCCGCCTTGACAGAAGCTGAAAGCCCATTCTGGAGGCCAATTAAATATTCGTTATTCCCGCCTTTAGGGCTGGCTACCCTTGCGGCTTATCTGTCAGAGGATGATGAAATAGACTTGCAGGATCAGCATGTAGAAAAATTAAATCTTGATGATGACCCCGACCTGGTGATTATACAGGTATATATTACCAATGCATACAGGGCTTACAAAATTGCTGACCATTACCGGGCTAAGGGAGCTTATGTAATTTTAGGTGGTTTACACGTAACTTCATTGCCACTTGAAGCTGCTCCTCATGCTGATAGTATTTTTATAGGCCCGGGGGAAGATACATTTCCAAAATTTTTAACAGACTTTAAAAACCGTGCTCCTCAAAAAACATATCGGTCAACTGATAGAACGCTTGAAAAAATTCCACCCATCCGCCGGGATCTGATCAAACGGAATTTATATCTTGTACCTAACTCTATTGTGGTCACCAGGGGTTGTCCTCACCATTGCAGCTTTTGTTATAAGGATGCCTTTTTTGAAGGTGGCAGAACATTTTATACCCAGGAAGTAGATGACGCACTTGCAGAGATTGACAGGCTGCCGGGAAGGCATTTATATTTTTTAGACGATCATCTGCTGGGTAATGCAAAGTTTGCAGGCTGTCTTTTTGAGGGAATGAAGGGAATGAACCGGGTATTCCAGGGCGCTGCCACTGTTGATTCTATCTTAAGAGGCAATTTGATCGAAAAAGCAGCAGACGCAGGCTTGCGAAGCCTATTTGTAGGTTTTGAAACATTTTCATCTTTAAATCTTAAACAAAGCAATAAAAAGCAGAACCTTGAAAAAGACTATATAAAAGCAGTGAACCGCCTGCATAGTCTGGGCATTATGATAAACGGAAGCTTTGTATTTGGCCTCGATGACGATGATAAAGATGTGTTTAAAAGAACGGTTGACTGGGGTGTAAAACATTCCATAACCACTTCCACTTATCATGTTTTAACGCCATATCCCGGAACCGCGCTTTTCCAAAACATGGAGCGACAGGGACGAATAATCACTAAAAACTGGGACTTATACGATACACGAAAGGTGGTTTACCAAACTATTGGGTTAACTGCCGAAGAGCTGGAAAACGGTTACTGGTGGGCTTACGAGGAATTTTACCGCTGGAATAATATTTTTAAGGCCAGCATGCAGCATAGCTCATACTCCCACAAATTAAAACATTTATTTTATGCAGGAGGATGGAAAAAGTTTGAAGCAGTATGGAATTTCCTGATCAAAACAAAGAACCTGAACAATACACTCCCGGCTTTAGAAACCGTATTGTCAAAAATAAAATGCACTAACAAGCAAAATTCAGCTTCTGTTACTAATAGTTTAGAAGAATCATCAATTAGCACCATTTATTAAATTAGCCTTAAAGAATGGTAGGATCGCAAATCAAATAACTCCGGCTTTCTCTAACTCAACCTGCATCTGCTGCTGAATATTTAATGCTTCGGCCCTTGCAGCTTCGGCAAAATCTTCACCATTTGATGCATATATTATGGAGCGTGATGCGTTGACTATCAGTCCGCAATCTTTATTCATTCCGTAATGACAAACTTCGGCAAGGTTACCGCCCTGCGCCCCTACTCCGGGCACCAGCAAAAAATTATCCGGTGCAAATTTACGAATATTGGTAAACTCAGTGCTTTTGGTAGCACCCACAACATACATTATCCGGTCGGCATTGGCCCAGGTATTGGCTTTTTGTATCACAGCTTCGTATAAAAAACCCTGCTCTGTTGTTAAATATTGAAAATCCTTGCTGCCCGCTGATGAAGTGAGCGCCAGGATGATCACCCATTTATCCTTATATTCAAGGTATGGTGATACAGCATCATGCCCCATGTATGGCGATAAGGTTATGGCATCAAAGCTCATCCCTGCTGCCGATTCATCAAAAAAAGCCTTGGCATACATACCTGACGTGTTGCCCATATCGCCGCGTTTTGCGTCGATTATATTCAAACATTCCTGAGGCAGATATTTCCAGGTGGCTATTAAACTTTGTAACCCGCTTACGCCATGCTTTTCATAAAATGCAGCATTAGGCTTGTATGATATGCACAGGTCATGCGTTGCATCAATTATTCTTTTGTTAAACTCAAATATCGGGTCTGGATATTCTTTTAAAAATGCCGGGATCTTTTCTACATCGGTATCAAGCCCTACGCATAAAAATGATTTTTTGTGTTTGATCTGGTCAATCAGGTATTGGCGGGATATCATGTGCAACTATTTATATTTTTTGAATGCCCAAAAAAACTAAAATTTAGTTGAAGTGTTAGCCCAATGAAAGATATTTTTTTAAATAGTTTGATATTTTAAATTAATTGAGTAAAATTGCAGTGTTTTCCGTTGAATTTTTCTTGCACTAAAGAAACAATTTAAAACTCCACGTTATTTTATTAATTATTTACATGGGTTTAGATGTTGCATAACAAAGTTGCATAATAAATTTATTTCATATTAAAACATCTCCATTTATAAAATATAAATAGAATTTGCTAATACATTAAAGTCCTCTAACGCAGGTAACTTAATAGCCGGGTAAAAAAGCCGCGGTTCCTAAGTGTTATTGAAAAATATATACAACTACAAAAAATATTAAAATCCTTTTGAACTATAATTCATAATATGTTTGATACAAACGAATTGAACGACAAACTCGTTTCAGAGTTACGCGAAATTGCCAAAAACTTAGGTATTGCTGAAGCTGATGAACTTAGAAAAGCTGCGCTTATTACAAAAATTGTTGAACAGGAACAATTAATTGAAGCAGCCCGCGCACAGCAGGATACTGTAAACAGCAATTATGCCGCAGTTGAGCCCCCACCGGCGCCAGAAGCTGGTGAAAAAACCCGTAAAAGAATCCGTACTATAAAAAATAGCAATACACCACGCGTTGAGGTGCCATTGGATGATACTAACCTTTTTGATATGCCCGATGACGAAACTGTTGTTGATGAATCAGAGAGTATGGAGCAGCCGGTAGCAGAGGAAACAAGCGCTGAACAGTCTGCTGAAAATGATGGCGAAGTTAAAAATGAAGAGATGGTAACTGAAGGTGTCCGTCCTCAAAAATTTGAACGCCGGGTTAATAACCAAACCAGCCAGCAAAAAAGCCAGGAGCCTGCTATAAATCTTGATTTTGATAACGTTATTGTAAACGAAGGCGTACTTGAAATTATGCCTGATGGTTATGGTTTTTTACGCTCATCAGATTATAATTATTTAACATCGCCTGATGATATATACGTATCACAATCGCAGATAAAGCTATTTGGCCTTAAAACAGGTGATACCGTGCGCGGAAGTATAAGGCCTCCAAAAGAAGGTGAGAAATATTTCCCGTTAGTGCGTGTTGAAGCCATTAATGGCCGCATCCCTGCCGAAGTGCGCGACCGTGTTCCTTTTGACCACTTAACCCCGTTATTCCCGTCAGAAAAATTAAGCCTGTTTACTGATGCCGGTAATTATTCTACCCGTATTATGGACTTGTTTTCGCCAATAGGTAAGGGACAACGCGGTTTAATTGTGGCCCAGCCTAAAACAGGTAAAACCATGCTATTAAAGGACGTAGCTAACGCCATTGCAAAAAATCATCCGGAAGTTTATCTGATCATATTGCTAATTGACGAACGTCCGGAAGAAGTAACAGACATGGCCCGCAGTGTACGAGCCGAGGTAGTATCGTCAACTTTTGATGAGCCTGCTGAGCGTCACGTTAAAATTGCCAATATTGTTTTGGAAAAAGCAAAACGTATGGTTGAGTGCGGTCATGATGTGGTTATTTTATTAGATTCAATTACGCGGCTTGCACGTGCCTATAATACAGTTGCTCCTGCATCAGGTAAAATATTGTCCGGTGGTGTTGATGCAAATGCATTACACAAGCCTAAACGTTTCTTCGGAGCGGCACGTAATATTGAGGATGGTGGTTCATTAACTATTATTGCTACAGCATTAACAGAAACCGGATCGAAAATGGACGAGGTTATTTTTGAAGAATTTAAAGGTACCGGTAACATGGAGTTGCAATTGGATCGTAAATTATCTAATAAACGCATCTTCCCGGCAATTGATATAACAGCTTCAAGTACCCGCCGTGATGATTTGCTGCTTGACCGTGAAACATTACAACGGATCTGGATTCTGCGTAATCACCTGGCTGACATGAACTCACAGGAATCAATGGAATTTTTACAGGGCCAGATTAAAGGCACCCGAACCAACGAAGAGTTTTTGATTTCTATGAATTCGTAATAAATTAATATTTGTGAAGTTATAATTAGCAAAAAGTTAACAGGTAACTTCATTCATATTTAATAAAATCTTGATACCTTCATACCGGAATGAAGAATCGTCTGAAAAAACACTTGCCAAATGCTATTACCTGTGCAAACCTCTTTAGTGGTTGCATAGGTATAGTTTTAGCCTTCAAAGGTGAGCTTATAGCTGCTTCGTATGCAATCTTTTTGTCAGCTATTTTTGATTTTTTTGATGGGCTCGCATCCCGGGTGCTTAAATCATTTTCAGGTATCGGGAAAGACCTTGATTCACTGGCAGATATGGTAAGCTTTGGCGTATTGCCAGCAGTAATAATGTATCAGCTGCTTTTGCAGGCCCGCCAGATAGACAACATAAGCCCCTATTTAAACTTTATTGCATTCCTGATCCCCGTATTCTCGGCTTTAAGGCTGGCTAAGTTTAATGTTGATACCCGGCAAGCGGAAAACTTTATTGGTTTACCTACCCCCGCAAACGCAATTCTTATTGCCTCGTTCCCGCTTATTCTTGATCATCACAACCGGTATTTTACCCCATACCTGCTAAATCCCTACGTGCTCTCGGTATTTATTATCATAATGTGTTCATTATTGGTAGTAGAAATGCCGATGATGTCGTTAAAGTTCAAAAACCGGGATTTTAATAAAAATATTTTCCGCTATTTATTGTTACTATTTTCGGCAATACTGATACTATTTTTTAAATTTGCAGCGGTTCCGGTGGTTATATTAATCTATATCACCTTATCAGTAATCCAGTTCAAATTTTCAAGTGGCAATATCCTGAGCACTCCGCAAAAAGAAAGCTAACGCTCAGGAAAGATCCATATTTAAACAAATACTAATGAAAAAATTCCAGGCTGAAATAGATGTAATGCCAAAAAAAGAAATACTTGACCCACAAGGTAAAGCGGTAACAGGAAGTATGAAAAACCTGGGTTTATCCGAAATTCATAATGTGCGGATTGGCAAACATATTTCGCTGGAGATTGATGCAGAAAATGAAGAAATTGCACATATTAAAGTAGACACGGCCTGCAGAAACCTGTTGGCAAACCTTATTATGGAAAGCTATAGCTTTAGTGTGAAAGCTGTTTAAGGAAATTAGTTAATTAGAGGTTAGAGATTTGTTTTTAAACTAAAGAAGGAATTATCAGAAAAGATTTTTCTTCCTAACCTCTAATCTCCGGTTTCTGGTCTCTATCTACAACCCTGCTTCCCTATCCGCCTTTATTTTTACCAGTCTATCTAAATTAGGGGTAATAATAGCACGTACCTCATTAAATTTCGACACTAATAATTCAGGAGACGGTGCACCTTCTTTAGCCATTATTTCAACTTCCTGTATGGTAGCCTGGCTAACGGGCATTCCAAAAAAACCAAGGTTGGGTTTTAATTTATGTGCTGCTGAAGCTGTAAGAGGCCAATCTTTATTTTCTATAGCAGTAGCAATGGTTTGCAGCAATTCGGGGGTTTGCTGTAGAAACATCTCAATAGATTCTACGATAAACTCGTCACTGCCATCGGCAATCTCAAATAAAAAAGACAGATCGAGGTCGTGTTCGGGGAATATATGTGACATAGCGGTTTATATTTTTTAAAATTATAACTTTTTTACGATCAAGCTGTCTTTTAGTTCGCTTTTGATCAGTAAAATTGATTTATTTAAAACAGGGTGCACAAAATCAGGGGCAATTTCGGCAAGTGGCTCTAATGTAAACCTTCTCTTATGCAATTCCGGGTGCGGAACATGCAGCCCATCTTCATTAATAATTTCTGTTCCATAAAACAATATATCAATATCAATAGTGCGCGAGCCCCACTTTTCTTCGCGTCTTCTTCCCAAAACAAGTTCAATATTTAATATTTTCCGGAGTATTTCCCTGGCCGGAATATCAGTTTCCAAAACTACTACCTGGTTTAAATAATCGGGCGCATCCGTTTTACCCCACGATTGGGTTTCGTATACGGATGAAATTTTTATAACCGGTGCAATATGCTGCTCTATAAGCCTGATAGCCTCTTGCAGATAGTTCTGCCTGTTGCCAAGGTTGCTGCCAAGTAATAAAAAAATACTATTCATGTTGTAACAAATATTATAGACAATGCTCTTAATATTATACGTATCGAATTGCTAAGTTTGCATAGATAATAGATTTATAACATTTAATGAAACAATTCTTCAAATTTGTCTTCGCCAGCATGCTGGGTTTTATTTTAGCAAGTGCCATAGTGGTAATTGTTTTTATCATATTTATTGTAGGTATAGTTGATGCGAGCAGTGATAAAACAGTTTTGGTTGAGTCTAATTCAGTTTTACAAATAAAATTGACTTATCCAATTAGTGAGCGCACGCCCAACAACCCATTATCCGGACTAGGGTTTTTAGGAATTGACGGAGAGAAATCTCTGGGCCTTAATGATATACTTGCAAACATTAAGAAAGCAAAAACCGACTCAAAGATTAAAGGGATCTTCCTTGATGAAAGCTTTATGTCGGCAGGCGAGGCAACTACTGAAGAGATCCGCAATGCTCTTATCGATTTTAAAAAATCAGGGAAATTTATCATAGCTTATTCAGAAATTTACACACAGGGATTCTACTACCTGGCATCGGTTGCCGATAAAGTATATATTAACCCCAAAGGCATTTTCGATTTCAAAGGCTTTAGCTCACAGATCACTTTTTTAAAGGGTGCACTGGATAAATTAGGAATTGAAGCACAAATAATAAAGGTTGGTACTTATAAAAGTGCTGTTGAACCTTATTTCCTCACTAAAATGAGTGCTGCGAACCGTTTACAGGTTAATTCCTACCTGGGCTCGTTATATGATCATTTCTTAACCGAAATCAGCAAAAGCCGTAAAATTAACAAGGATTCCCTGTTTAATATTGCCAACGAGCTTAAGGTGCGCTTACCCGGGGATGCGCTTAAATACAAATTAATTGATGGTTTAAAATACAAGGATGAAATTTTAGATGAGCTTAAAAAGCGTGCAGGCGTTGACACAAAAGATGATTTAAAAAGCGTTGAATTGAGTGACTATGGCTCAAGTGAGATTGCGTCTGGTGATAAAAAAGAAAATTCAAAAAACAGGATAGCCATTGTATATGCTTCGGGCGATATTGTTGGCGGTGAAGGTGATGACAATACTATAGGTTCTGAAAGAATTTCAAAAGCATTACGAAAAGTAAGGCTGGATAATAAGGTAAAGGCTGTGGTTCTCAGGATCAATTCGCCGGGTGGTAGTTCGCTAGCCAGTGATGTGATATGGCGCGAGGTAATGCTGACTAAAAAAGTTAAACCTATTATTGTATCCATGGGCGACCTGGCAGCATCCGGGGGTTATTATATTGCATGCGCTGCTGATTCAATTATTGCTGAGCCTAATACCATAACTGGTTCTATAGGTATTTTTGCCGTGCTGCCCAATATGCAAAAGTTTTTTAATAATAAACTGGGGATAACTTTCGACGGTGTAAAAACCGGTAAATATTCTGACCTTGGCGATCTGTCAAGACCTTTAACTCCCGAAGAAAAGGCTATCCTGCAAAACCAGGTTAACCAGGGTTATGATTCCTTTACCAAAGCAGTAGCTGCAGGCCGCAACAAAACACAAGCTTATGTTAACAGTATTGGCCAGGGTCGGGTTTGGACTGGTACACAAGCTGTGAAAATTGGACTGGTTGATCGTTTAGGGAATATTAATGATGCTATAGCATCAGCTGCAAAGAAAGCCAACATTAAAAAATATAAACTGGTAGCATACCCCGAGCAAAAGAGTTTTTTAAATAAGTTCGGCCTGGGCATGAGCGCCGAAATAAAGGCACATTTTATAAAATCGGAGCTGGGCGAAAACTTTAAATATTACGAACAGATAAAAGGCGTAACTCAATTGATGCGTACTCCGCAGGCACGCATGCCTTATGATATTGAGATCAATTAGTTTTAAATATATTTTGATTGGAAAGCCGCTCAGGATTGGGCGGCTTTTATTGTTTTAAACGTAATCCAGGATAGTTTTTGGATCAAGATTTAATTTGCGATACAGTGCTTTTAAAAACGAAACGTCTGGTTTCCTTTTACCGGTAAGTATTTGAGATAATTTGGGTTTACCAACACCAAGTCTATCGGCAAGCTTTGATTGCGAAAGTTTATTCTCAAACATAAATAATTCTATTACATCCGGCAAAGATTTTGGTTGCATTGTTGGTTTAAGATGTAATACTTCGTCTTCATATTTCTCAGCAGCAACAGTCATAATCTTTAGCAAATCAATTTCTTCATCTTTTAAATTGGCCTCTCCTTTATTCATCAATTCAAAAATAGCTATCATTGTTTCATGATAGCTTTTGTCTGTCGATATTAAAAATTTCTCTTCCATATTTTATTTCTTAAATAATACTGATGGTGCGTCAATTTTATTATATTCACCATGCGTACCTATAAAAACTATAAAAACCGTTCTTACCTTAAATATAATCAATGCTATTAAGCGGTAATTATTGCCTTTTATGTTAAATACATATCTGTCATTTCCAACGGCATCTACACTATTAAAAGTATTTTTCATTTCACTAAAATTCTTCCAATCAGTATTAGTTACAAGTTCATACCAATTATATAAACCACTTCAGCATCATTATGAATTTTAACAAAATCCCTTAGCTGCTTTTGATATGATTACCATTATTACAAATTTAATGTTTTATATTCTGAAATTTTATTTTAGTAATTGAAATTACCGCATTAATCAATAAAAAGACTTGATAACCGCTTCTCATTCCCTCCCTCTTTCGTATTTTTACACCTTCAATCAATTATGGAAAACAAACCTATAGCCCGTAAGCTTCGCCTGTTATCGCAACTAATGGAGCTGCATGAGGAAAATCCGTTTAAGATAAAGTCAATTGCCAATGCAGCTTTTAAAGTGGATAAGCTGCCTTACCCTATTGCAGGTAAAACCTTTGCCGAGCTCGAAAAAATTGATGGCATAGGTAAAAGCACTGCCGGTAAAATTACGGAACTGTTTGAAAAAGGCACCATAACCGAACTTGACGATCTGCTTGCCAAAACCCCTGGGGGCATTGTTGAAATGATGGGCATTAAAGGTATTGGCCCTAAAAAAATTGCTGTTATATGGCGAGACCTTGGCATTGAAAACATCGGCGAACTATTTTATGCCTGTAACGAGAACCGCCTGGTTGAGGCCAAGGGTTTTGGGCTAAAAATACAGGAAGAAATCCGCAAGGTTATTGAGTTTAACATGGCAAGTCATGGTAAATTTTTATATGCAAAGATTGAGAAGGAAGCCAAAGACTATTTAGAACTATTAAAAGGCATATTCCCTAATGCACTGATAGAATTCGCAGGCAAATTTCGCCGGTATTGCGAAATCATCAATACGCTCAGCATTGTACTGGGCACCCGCGATCCGGAGATTACTTTTAATACATTGTTGCATTCGGATACCATGCACAATGTAAAGGCGGATAAAAATCATATCACCGGACACCTGGAAAACGGGCTGACAATTGAGATAATATGCGTGGAAAAACGTTACTATTACAGGGAACTATTTATACAAACCGGTGATGATGAACATGTAAAAAATGTTTTAGATAGAGCATCTGATACTATTGATCAGCCAACGAGCGAGGAGCTGATCTATAAAAAAGCTGGCCTGGAATTTATATTACC
This sequence comes from Mucilaginibacter sp., assembly GCF_028288225.1. Lineage (GTDB taxonomy): Bacteria > Bacteroidota > Bacteroidia > Sphingobacteriales > Sphingobacteriaceae > Mucilaginibacter. The sequence goes on along the minus strand of NZ_JAQBOC010000003.1, from coordinate 61,134 downwards.
CGAGCTTAGGGAAGGAATAACCTTTATTGAAAAGGCAGAAAAAAATGCTTTGCCGCGGTTAATTAGTCACCACGATCTCAAGGGGACTTTACATAATCATAGCACGTGGAGCGATGGTATTAATACTGTTGAAGAAATGGCGTTATACTGCCGTGATGAATTAAAGCTGGAATATTTGGGCATGTGCGACCATAGCAAAAGTGCGTTTTATGCAAAAGGCCTTAGTATTGAACGTGTATTGCAGCAGCAGGAAGAAATAGATCATTTGAATAAAAAACTGAATAACTTCCACATATTTAAGGGCATTGAATCAGACATTTTGTATGATGGCTCGCTTGATTATCCGGATGAGATCCTGAAACGCTTTGATTTTATAGTGGCTTCAGTACATTCTATCCTTAAAATGGACGAGGAAAAAGCAACTTCGCGCTTGATAAAAGCGATTGAAAATCAATACACAACTATTTTGGGTCATCCAACCGGAAGATTGTTATTAAGCCGTAATGGTTATCCTATCAACTATAAAAAAGTAATTGATGCATGTGCGGCAAATAAAGTGGTGATTGAAATTAATGCCAATCCACTTAGGCTCGATTTGGATTGGCGCTGGCACCAATATGCATTGGAAAAAGGTGTTTGGCTATCTATTAACCCGGATGCACACCGCCGTGAAGGCTTTTTAGATACCTATTATGGCTTATTAGTTGCACGAAAAGGTGGGTTATATAAAGAAAGATGTTTAAATGCATTATCATTGCAGGAAATTGAGATGTTTTTTGATAAGAAGAAACTTCAGTGATTAGAGGTTAGAAATCAGTCCGGAAGTCGGAAAGTCCGGAAAGTCCGAAAGAAAAAAAGGTCTGGAATGCCTTATAATTATGCACCAATGACCTAATGACAAATGACCAATGACAATAATAGATAAAGTACTATCCCTTCAATCAGCACAAAAACAACCTTCGATATTAGTTATTGGCGACCTGATGATCGACCATTATATTTGGGGCAATGCCACACGATTATCTCCGGAGGCTCCCGTTCCTATAGTAAATGTAAAAAATGAGTCAACAACGCTTGGTGGTGCAGGCAATGTTGTTCAAAACCTGGTGTCGTTTGGCGCTAACGTTATTGTTGCCGGTGTGATAGGCAATGATGCCATGGGCAATCAGTTAATTGAAATACTGGAGGCAGAGGGCGTTAAAACCAATATCATTATTAAAGATAATTCGAGGCCTACTACAGTTAAAACCCGTGTTTTAGCCGAAAGACACCAGCTGGTAAGGATAGATAAAGAAGTAACTAATGCCATATCAGAAGCTTTAGCCAATGAACTGACCGAAAAACTTACTGCAATTATTGACAGTGCCGATATCATCATATTCTCAGATTATAATAAAGGATTATTTTCACCCACGCTTACACAACAGCTTATAAAAATTGCAAATGATCATCAAAAGAAAGTGATCATTGACCCTAAAGGACTGAATTACGAGAAGTATAATGGTGCTTTTTTAATAAAACCAAACCGTAAGGAACTTGCCGAAGCAGCAAAGACCGAATCGTTAAAAAATATAGATGAGTTGCAGAAAGCAGCACAAACTATTTTTGCACAAACTAAAACATCATATTTAATTGTAACGCTTTCAGAAGATGGTATTGCAATTATTACTGAGCAAGCCAGTAAATTACTACCTGTAAAGGCAACAGAAGTTTTTGATGTGACCGGTGCAGGCGATACAGTTATAGCTGCTATTGCTTATTTTATAGCAACAGGCTTTACAGTTGAGGAAGCTTGTGAGCTGGCAAACCATGCTGCTGCTATTGTGGTAAGGCAGGTTGGAAGTGCAACTACTACAATTGATGAAATTATAAAGGATATGGAATAGTTCGCGGTTTATACTTTATTTGCATAATTAGTGTAAATAAAAGAAATCCGAAATCGAACATCCGAAACTGCGAAGCACTCTTGAACACCATTGAAAACAAACGATAAGTGAAAAATCTGAAATTAAAAAATGGTTATTGAAGAATTAAACGATCATTATCAACTTATAAAAAAGGTTATTGAACAACTCACAGGTAATATTGAAAAAGCGTGCGAAATGATCGTGTCAGCCATACAAAATGGGAATAAGGTGTTAATAGCCGGTAATGGCGGCAGCGCGGCTGATGCCCAGCACATTGCAGCTGAACTAAGCGGGCGTTTTGTTAAACGCCGTAAAGCTTTGCCCGGCATTGCCTTAACAACTGATACATCCGCCTTAACTGCAATTGCTAATGATTATGGCTACGATCATGTTTTTTCAAGACAACTTGAGGCCCTTGCACAACCAGGCGATCTGTTTATTGGTATTTCTACCAGTGGTAACAGCCAGGGAATATTGAACGCTTTTGAAACCGCCGGAAAATTTGGCTGTAAAACATTGGGGCTATCTGGCTGGGCCGGTGGTAAAATGAACGGCTTGTGCGATCTAAATATTATTGTGCCATCGGAGGTTACAGCACGGATCCAGGAAATGCACATTTTGATAGGACATATACTTTGCAAAGCTGTTGACGATTTATTTTAATAAACCATGAGAAACGATTTAGAAAAAGAGTTATTAAATAAAATACAACCTTTGTCTTCACTTAAGGGCATGGTTTCAGCATGGCAAAAGGAAGGCAAAAAGGTAGTGTTTACCAATGGAGTTTTTGATTTACTGCATATTGGCCATGTTACTTACCTGGCAAAAGCTGCCGAATTGGGTGATAAATTGATCATTGGCTTAAATACAGATAGCTCTGTAAAGCGAATTAAAGGCGAAAATCGCCCTATAAATGATCAAAACAGTCGGGCAGCCATATTAGCATCGCTATTTTTTGTTGATGGTGTTGTTATGTTTGATGAAGACATACCCCTTAACGTGATTAATTTTTTGATGCCGGACATATTAGTGAAAGGCGCGGATTATTCAATTGAAAATATTGTTGGGGCTAAAGAAGTTATAGCTAACGGAGGCGAAGTAAAAACCATTACTTTTGTTGAAGGATATTCATCAACCTCAATTATTAAAAAAATAAAAGAAAGAGAACTATAAAATGATAAGCGAGCTTTGCAACAAGGTTTTTATAAAGGCAATATATGATTATCATTTATATAATGATATAAATAAAACATACGAAAACCCCTATGAAACAGGCTCTTTTGAAAATTTGCTTTACGCCAAATGCTGGATAGATACTGCTCAATGGCATATGGAGGATGAGATCCGTAACCCGGCTATCGATCCTGTTGTGGCATTGAAATGGAAACGCAAAATTGACAGGTCAAACCAGGACCGTACGGACCTTGTGGAAGAAATTGACAGCTATTTTTTGGATAAGTATAAAAATGTCCGGCCGCTAAGCAATGCCCGTATAAATACAGAAAGCCCGGCATGGGCAATTGACAGGCTTTCAATTCTTGCATTGAAGATTTATCACATGCATGAAGAAAGCATCCGGACAAATGTTAATGAAGCCGATTTAAACCAGCGCAAAGCAAAACTGGGTGTTCTTTTGCAACAACAAACAGACCTGTCGCTGGCAATTAATGAATTGATTGATGATATACAAAAGGGAGAAAAATACATGAAAGTTTATCGCCAGATGAAGATGTATAACGACCCTGATTTGAACCCTGTTTTGTATAATAACAAAAAATAAATGCCCGCACCAAAGCATATATTGGCTGTTCGTTTTTCGGCAATGGGCGATGTGGCCATGACGGTTCCGGTTATAAAAGCTGTGCTAAATCAAAATCCTGAACTAACTATTACTTTTGTTTCCCGGCCCGAATTTGCGGAATTTTTTAAGGATATTCCCCGGCTTGCCTATTTCCCGGCAGATCTTAACCTTCATTATAAAGGGTTTGCAGGAATAATAAAGTTATTCAGGGTGCTCAAAAAAAATGCACAATACGCTGCTCTTGCAGACCTGCACGATAATTTAAGAACAAAAGTATTAAGAAAGCTCTTCCGGTTTTCTGGATTAACTTATGCTCATATTGATAAGGGTCGGGAAGACAAAAAACTATTAACCCGTTTCCCTAATAAAATTCTAAAACCGCTTAAATTAACTACTGAGCGTTATGCTGATGTATTTAAGGAGTTAGGCTTTCAGGTAAAACTCGATCATCAACTGATAAAAAAACCACAACAGCTAACTGATGAAATACTTGCCGTAACCGGTAAAAAAACAAACACATGGATAGGCATAGCCCCTTTTGCAAAGCACAAAGGCAAAATTTATCCATTGGATAGAACAGAAGAAGTTATTAAATCACTAAATAATAAAAATGTGAGCCTGTTCCTTTTTGGTGGTTCTTTGTTGGAAGAGGAGATTTGCTTGCAATGGCAGCAAAAGTACAATACTGTAACCTCATTGGTTAGGCGCATTACCATGGAGCAGGAGCTCGCAGTTATAAGCCAGCTTGATGTAATGATGAGCATGGATTCGGCAGGAATGCATCTGGCATCATTGGAAGGTATTCCGGTGGTTTCTGTTTGGGGGGCTACGCATCATTTTGCGGGCTTTTTAGGTTACGGACAATCAGAAAACAATATAATTGCTGATGATATAGAATGCAGGCCTTGTTCAATTTATGGCAATAAACCCTGTTTTCGTAAGGATTATGCTTGTTTGTACAATATCAGTCCTGAAACAATTGTTGACAGCCTGAGTAAATTTATCAGATAAAGAAACAAGGCTCAATAATCAAAAACAAACTACATTATTTAAAACAATTTATATGAAAATTACCTTCATTTAAATATCAATTAATTGTACTTTGTAATGTTTTTATTTGAAGCACAAATTGCCCGGATTTATTCGAATTTTACGAATTAGTGATTTGTGAAATTCGTTCAAATTCATGATCATTAATTAATATCCCATGAAAAAGTTACTGCTGATACGACATGCCAAAGCGGAGAAAGATACAGCCGCAAAGGATATTGACAGGCCGTTAAAATATATCGGTATGCAGGATGCCGGCTTTATGGCCGACCGGATAAAGGAGCGTTCAATAATTCCTCAACTAATAATAACCAGCCCGGCATTAAGGGCCAAAACTACGGCCGAAATATTTACTGATCATTTGGGTTTACCACAACCTGGAACAAATAAAGCGATATATGCGGCTAGTGAAAAAGCCTTATTAAAGGTTATTAATGAATTCCCTAATCAGCAGGACTTCATTGCGCTTGTAGGGCACAATCCCGGCATAGCTCAAATACTCTATTATTTAACCGGCGAAGTAAGAGATGTGCATACAAGCACTGTAGCGCTGATTGATTTTGAAATAGATAGCTGGGCCTCGGCCAGCCGGGATCTAGGCACATTAGTTTACTACAGTTCGCCCAATGAATAGCCCAAAGTCATGAGTTGGTAGTCATTAGTCAAACCCGACAAGTCCAAGACACTAATGAACCTTTGAACTAATAAATCATCAGGAGATACAATAGGTTTTCCCCGGTAGCGATCTGATGTACCCTTGCATTTCCATATTGAGCAAATTCATAGCCAGCTTACTGGTTGGCATGCTGGTTTTTATTGAAAGATCATCAATAGCTAATGGCCCATTGTTTTCTTTTATAAAATTAAATATCAGGCTTTCATCTGATGACAGATCAAGCGGTAAAACATATTGCTCAATAACCCGTTTCACACTATCTTTCTTTTCCCAGCCTAAGCTGTAAGCTAAGTCGGCAACACAAGTAAGCAGTTGGGCCTTATTATTACGGATCAAAAAATTACAGCCTTCAGAAAACTCATCCCCAAGCCTTCCCGGAAAAGCAAACACGTCCCTGTTGTAGGAGTTTGCTATCTCGGCAGTTATCAATGCGCCGCCTTTTATACTTGCCTCAACTACGATAGTAGCATCTGCAATACCGGCAACTATACGGTTACGTTGCGGAAAGTTCTCTCTGTCGGGGATTGTTCCGGATGGATATTCGGATAATAGTCCACCGTTCTCCAGCATTTTCTCGGCGGTGGCCCGGTTTTGGCTTGGATACATCCTATCCAGCCCATGCCCTATTACACCTACTGTCGGTACGTTTTGTTTTAAGCATTCTTTGTGTATGGCAACATCAATACCCAATGCAAGCCCGCTTACTACTAAAACATTGTGTTGTTGCAGCTCCTCAATCAATTGGCGGCATAGCTGTTTGCCATATTCAGTAGCATTACGGGTGCCAACAATGCTAACTATATGCTGTGTATTTAAATCAGCATCGCCTTTGGCATATAATAAAACAGGCGAATCGTTACAGCTTTTTAAGCGTTTGGGATATTTGGCATCAGTATAAAATATAACCTCTACCCCATTCTTTTCAATAAATTTCAACTCGTTTTCAGCCTTTTTAAGGGCAACATCAAAATCAAGCTGTCCAACCGTCTTCTCTCCTATCCCCGGTACTTTTAACAGTTTAACCGCCGAAGCGCTGAATACCTTTTCAGCATCGCCAAAATGCGCTACCAATGATTTGGCTAAGGTTGGACCAATGTTTTTTACGAAGGTTAAGGCAACACGATGAAGTAGTGACATATTTAAGTTACAAGCGACTATTTCTGAATTAATTTACAGCGCCGCTATTATCCCCCTAAAATATAAAAATCCTAACAATTTTAGCAAAAAATAAAAAACTACAAAAATAGTTTGCAAACTATAAAAATAGTTTTATCTTTATCTAACTATAAAAATAGTTTGCTATGAACATTAAAGAATTAACCAAAGCCGAAGAACAGGTAATGCAGATCTTGTGGCAGCTAAAGGAAGCCATTGTAAAAGATATTATTGAAGAAATGCCCGATCCTAAACCAGCATATAACACTGTTTCAACAGTTGTAAGGGTGCTTGAAGGTAAGGGATTTATTGACCATAAAGCTTATGGTAACTCGCATGTTTACTTCCCTGCCATTAGTGATGACGAGTATAAGAAGTTCACCTTTGATAAAATGATGAAGAACTATTTTAGTAATTCTTACAAAAGCTTGGTATCATTTATTGTAGATGAAAAGGACCTTGGTGTAAAGGAACTGGATGAGTTATCCTCATTAATTAATAACCTTAAAAACAAAAAATCATGAGCTGGCTGCATTATCTTTTGGAGGCAAATATTTACCTGGCGGTGTTTTACCTATTGTATTTTATTTTGTTAGATAAGGAAACACACTATAAATTAAACAGGATCTACCTGTTAATTACCTGCGTTTTATCATACCTGATACCACTGATTCAAATCGGAGCACTGAGATCATATATGGACGGCGGCCAGGTTATAACCGTTATTACCAACCCTAATTTTAAGTCAATTGGCACAACTGAGGTATCTCATTTTACTTTGCAGGGTAGCCTTTTATATGCCTATATCCTGGGCACTGCTGCTATGCTGGCAGTATTTATATTGAAGGTCTTCCAGCTGATAAAGCTAACCCGTGCTCAAAAAGATGTGCTTGATGATAAGTATAAACTGGTAAGGGTTAAAGATTCAAATACAGCTTTTTCCTTTTTTAATTACGTTTTTATAGGTACAAAGGTGTCAGGCGCGGAAACCATTATCAGGCATGAGCTGGTACACATCAACCAAAAGCATTCATTTGATATTATTTTTTTAGAGTTGATTAAGATCGTCAGTTGGTTTAACCCCTTTATATATCTGTTGCAAAGAAGCCTTAAAACAGTGCATGAATATATTGCCGACGAACAAACGGCCGCCTTTGAAAACGATGCCCTCACCTATTCGTCTTTCCTGGTAAGCAATGCTTATGGCATAAGCGGCTCCTCCATAACGCATTCATTTTTTAATTATAATTTACTAAAAAAGAGGATCATTATGTTAAACCAAAAACGCTCGGGTAATTTAGCAAGGCTAAAGTACCTGACAGTAATTCCCGTTTGCGGGGCATTACTATGTATGTCGACACTGGCATTTTCAAAAAGTTATGGCTGGGTCAATATTTTGCCGGCAAATAAATTATTTAGTTTACAAACACCTGTAACCAAAAACCCGGATGTTTTAAAAAACAAAAATGCGGATACTGTTATCCAGGTAAAGTTGTCTGCTGACAAAAAAATTCCGCCGCCACCACCACCTGCGCCGCCCAAAAGTGCAAAATCGGATGACATGGTAACGGTGAAAGATGTTAAACTTCCTCGGGTACCATCAAAAAATAAAAAATCAGGTGATGTAATAACTCTTAAGCTTTTGCCTGCGTCAAAATCATCAATTAATTCAAAATCGGAGGGTCCTATAGCTATTGCTGATGTAAAATTGGCACAGGCATCGTCTCCTTCCTCTGATATAAAAAGCGAGATTAACAACGCGAGGGCTACTGTTATAAAAAACATACAGCAAAAAACGCCAGCACCACCACCGCCGCCACCTGCTATGCCTCCTTTAAGCCCTTTTGAAGCGTTAAGTAAATACATGGCAAAAAACACACACTACCCGACGCGCGCTTTCGAAAACAATTTAATTGGTAGCGTTATTGTTCAGTTTACGGTAACAAATGATCATAAATTAGCTGATATTTCGATTTTAAAAGGAATTGGCAGCGGTTGCGATGAGGAAGTGAAAAGAGTAGTAAATGCCTTTTCCGGCACAGTTAATACAGATCCGGGGAGCTATAAACTTGCCGTTACTTATTATTTAAAAGGGATACAGCCACCAAAAACAGCCAGTACTGATCTATTTAAAAAAGATCCGTCATTTGCAGGAGAAATTGTTATTATGGGATATCCTATTAAATAAATTAATCCTCTTTTACATGAGGAACGATTGCTAAACGTCTAAAACCGCTTTGGCAATTTGTTATTATAAGTGATTACAAAGATTATTTAAAATGATTTCACCGATTGCGATTGAATTATCAAAACATCAACGATCCTCTTTAAACCGATATTAATATTCCTAAAAATCGGTGCAATCACTCTTAAATCAGAGAAATCATTCAAAATAAAATCCGTAAAATCGCCCTGAATCACTTAATCCCGGTCACCCTTTAATATAGATGACCTGCTTGGTTTCAAAAAACTCCTCTTCAAAATAGTCTTTCAGGTAATATTGAGTAACCTTTAAGCCTGATTCTTTAATTTCCTGTTCGAGATCTCCGCCCTTAAGATAAAGTATCCCATTTGGAAGCGCATTTTTTGACTCCTTATTAAACTTGCCGCTCACCCAGGGATAAAAATCCTTTAGTTGTGTTACCGCCCGGGATACTACAAAATCAGACTTTTCATCAATCTGCTCGGCGCGCTGATGCGTGGCTTTTACATTCTTTAGGCTCAAAGCTGCTGCAATTTCCTGCACTACTTTTATCTTTTTACCTATAGAATCGACCAAATGGAATTGTGTTTCGGGAAATAAGATAGCTAATGGAATGCCGGGGAAGCCGCCACCAGTACCCACATCAAGCACATTTTCGCCTGGTAAAAATGTAAGGATTTTAGCTATACCTAATGAGTGCAAAACATGGCGTTCGCCAAGCAGATCGATATCCTTGCGGGATATTACATTGATTTGGCTATTCCAGAAGGTATATAGTTCAGGCAAACGGTTAAATTGCGCTGTTTGTTGAGCAGTAAGATCGGGGAAATAGTTTAGCAGGTCGTTAGATATCATCCCGGTTAAAACGATTTATGATATTTCCAAGCAGGTATCTTGCTCTGAATAACTGTGCTTTAACTGTACCTAAAGGCAGATCAAGCTGCTGGGCAATTTCTTCGTATGACAGTTCATCAAAATAGCGCAGCGTGATCAGGTTACGATAGCGTGGGGGTAAACTCTCTATAAGTAATTTAAGTTCCTGGGTTTGTTGTTTTTTTATAGAAGTCTCTTCCGGGTTAAGCACATCAGCTTTAATTTGAAGCTGTTTTTCCTCTCCATCCTCATCCATCATCCCGTGGATCGACATTGTATTCAATTTTTTTTTCCTGATGAAATCTATACAGTTATTGGTGGCTACGCGGAAAAGCCAGGTACTAAAGGCATAATCGGGCTGGTATTTCTCAAGCTTTTCAAACGCTTTGGCAAAGGTTTCAACAGTAAGATCCATTGCATCCTCCTTGTTATTTACCATTTTTAGCACCATAAAATAAATGGAATCCTTATACCTGTGCATCAGATCAGCGTATGCTTTTTGGTCACCCTTGCGTGCCTTAACCACAAGGTGAAAATCATTTTTTGCGTTCTCGGTAAAATTCGAATTTATTTCCATTGAGTGGTTTTTATAAAAGTTCCAATTAATCCAAAAGTGTTTAAATAAATATAATAAACCGCATCAAAAAAAGGCAGATACCATAAAAGATCCTTACTATCTAATCGCTTAAATAACTTACTATATATAACCAATTGAAAAATCAACCTAAACATAAACAAACCTAATGCTAACAGCGGTTCAAAGTTGAAAACTATGCCTAATGTTAATAAAATATAGAAAAGGAAGCCACTTACCGCATCAATACTAAGCATCCGGCGATGCCTTTTCTTATATAATTTACCAACACCAAAGTGTCGCTTTTTTTGGCGGAACAAAGATACTAATGTCGTTTTTGCGTCGGAATAAGTAAATGCTCCGGCATTAATTTCAATGGCGGTATTATCAGGCGTGGCATTTTGATTTACAAAAAGGTCATCATCGCCAGATAAAATGTGCATATGTGCTGCAAACCCTTTAGCGTTAAAAAATAGTGTTTTAGTATAGGCCAGGTTACGTCCAATTCCCATATATGCATCGCCATTTACCGCAGCCGATAAATAGTTAATAGCTGTTTTTATAGTTTCAAAACGGATAAAAGGATTTAAAAAATTACGCGTCTTTTTATAAGGCGAATACCCCAATACAATTTGAATAGAGCCATTAAAATTTGCAGCCATATAAGTTATCCAGTTATATGAAGCCGGCATACAATCAGCATCCGTAAATAACAAATGTTCGTTTTTTGCCGCCTTTATGCCGAGTGTTAAAGCAAACTTTTTGCCGGTTTTAAACCGATCATGTTCTGTAATTGTTACAACTTTTAAGCGGGGATAAATTTTACTTAACTCTTCTAAAACCTCGTCAGACGAATCGTAAGAACAATCATTTATAACAACAACTTCAAAATCGGGATAGTTTTGTTCTAAAATTGCAGGCAGGTTTTCGCGTAGATTATTAGCTTCATTACGTGCGCTTATAATTACAGATATAGGTACCGTGGCTTCCGGCAATGTTTCAGAAGGCTTATAGCGTGTTAACCTGCTTTGATTAGTAACCAAAAAGTATAGCTGAATTAGCAAGCAAAACTGAAATAAAATGAATAAAGCCTCGTGTATGTATGTTTCCAAACCCTGGTTAAAATAGTCGTGCAAAGTTGTTAAAAATTGTTGGAAAGTTGTAAGGTTGAGGGCTGTAATGTTAAATAAATCAAAAGATTCGCGTGAATATTCATAACATTTCAACTTTACAACATTCCAGCGTTACAACATAATTATTATGTTAATTTTGCATTCGTAATAATGAAATTTAACTTAACAGCACAAGACCCGCTTTCGAAGGCAAGGGCGGGTGAGATCACAACCGATCACGGCACTATTCAAACACCTATATTTATGCCGGTTGGCACGGCAGGGACTGTAAAAGCAGTACATCAGCGCGAGCTTAAAAACGATATACAGGCGCAAATAATTCTTGGTAATACTTATCACTTATACTTGAGGCCCGGGTTAGATACGCTTGAAAGCGCCGGCGGGCTGCATAAATTTAATGGATGGGATGGCCCTATATTAACTGATAGTGGCGGCTACCAGGTTTATTCGCTAACCGAAGTTCGAAAAATAAAGGAGGAAGGTGTTACTTTCCGCTCGCATATTGATGGGTCAAAACATCTTTTTACGCCCGAAAATGTAATGGATATTCAGCGGATAATTGGCGCTGATATTATTATGGCATTTGATGAATGCACTCCTTATCCCTGTGAGTATAACTATGCCCGGCGATCGATAGAAATGACGCACCGTTGGCTTAAACGCTGCTGCGACCGCTTTGACAGCACAGAGCCAAAGTACGGCTATAGCCAAACCTTATTCCCTATAGTACAAGGTTCGGTATATAAAGATCTGCGGGTAAAATCTGCAGAAGCTATAGCTTCGTTTGAGCGTGAAGGAAATGCAATTGGCGGCCTTTCTGTTGGTGAACTGGCAGAGGAAATGTATGCCATGACAGAAATTGTTTGTAATATATTACCAGAGCAAAAACCGCGTTATCTAATGGGTGTAGGAACACCTGTTAACATATTGGAAAATATTGCTTTAGGAATTGATATGTTTGATTGCGTAATGCCAACGCGCAATGCCCGTAACGGCATGCTTTTTACAAAAAATGGCATAATTAATATTAAGAATGAGAAGTGGAAAAACGACTTTTCGGCTATTGAGCCGGATAGTGAGCTGTTTGCCGATACTATTTATTCAAAAGCCTATTTACGCCATTTAATACATTCAGGCGAGATGTTAGGTGCGCAGATAGCTACTTTGCATAACTTACATTTTTATTTATGGCTGGTTAAAGAGGCCCGCAAAAAGATCATTGCAGGCGAATTTTATAACTGGAAAAATGTAATGGTTAACCGTTTAGGACAAAGATTGTAAATGAAGGCTATTTTAAACAGGTATTTAAAAACTATCGACTGGTATATTATTAAAAAATACCTGGGCACTTTTGTGTTTACACTTGGAATTTTTGTGGTGATAACGGTAGTTTTTGACATATCAGAACACCTGGATAATTTCCTGAAAAACCACTCAACTATAGATGAGATAGTATTTAAATACTATGCCGGGTTTATACCTTTTTATATGAACCTGTTGTCGCCACTGATTAATTTTTTGGCGGTGATTTACTTTACGGCAAAGATGGCCAACCAAACCGAAATAGTGCCCATACTAAGCGGAAAGTCTAGCTTTAACAGGTTTTTAAGGCCATATTTTGTTTGTGCTACGCTGATATTTATTGTATCGCTTTTTGCAAATATTTACCTTATTCCCTTTACCAATAACCTTAAAATAACCTTTGAAAACTCACACCAGTTTAATGGTGATGACCCTACAAAAAGCGAAGTACACATACAATTGGATAAGCATACATTTGTATATGTACAGTCATTTGATAATACAATACATACAGGCTACCAATTTATAATGGAGAAATTTGATGGCGATGAGCTCAGGGAAAAGCTTATTGCCAATAACATTGTTTATGATTCGCTTAAAAGGGTATGGACAATAAAAAACTATACTGTTAAGTATGTAAATGGCCTTAAAGAGAGATTTGTAGATAGTTCAGGCAGATCAAAGGATACTGTTTTGGATATGCGGCCTGTGGACTTTATAGTTTATGACAATGTTTACACGGCCATGTCTACCAAAGATTTGAACAGGAACATTGAAAAAGAAAAAATAAGAGGTACAGGCGCGTTAAAAGAAATGCTGTACGAAAAATACCGGCGTTTTATATACCCTTTATCATCATATGTACTCACCTTGATAGGAGTTTCTATATCGTCGCGTAAGGTTAGAGGAGGAATAGGATTGCCCCTTGGGATAGGTATATTCCTATGTTTTGCCTACATTGTTGTTGACCGTTTTGCATTGGTATTTGCTGTAAAAGGCAGTATGGCCCCTTTGATAGCTGTATGCATGCCTAACGGAATATTTGCTGCAGTTGGGCTATATTTACTTTCAAAAGCACCTAAATAATGACCCATGAAAATGCCCCTGCAAGCGTAAATAAAAACTTACTTATTCTTCATTTTACCGTTTTTATCTGGGGCTTTACCGGCATACTCGGAGCGCTGATTTCTATCTCAGCAGTAAGCCTGGTTTGGTACCGGGTACTCATTGCATCGGTATCATTATTCCTGTATTTCAAGGTAAATAAAACAGCACTAAAAATAAGTGGCAGTACCTTTTTAAAACTGGTATTTACAGGCGCTTTGGTAGGCGGCCACTGGATCTTATTCTTTGCTTCCATCAAATTATCAACCGTGCCGGTTACGCTTGTTTGCCTTTCATCCATCACATTATTTACAGCAATTTTTGAGCCGTTGATCAATAAAAAAAAGATCTCAAAACTAGAAATATTTGCCGGTGCATTGATCATAGCGGGCATTATTTTGATCTTTAAATTTGAAACAAAATACACTAAGGGCATAATAGCCGGCTTAACAAGCGCAGTGTTTGCAAGTCTTTTTGCTATCATAAATTCAAGGCAGGTTAAAAAATATGAAGCACCGGTAATTGCATTTTATGAGCTATCAGGTGCCTTGGTATGGATCACCATCTACCTTTTATTTACCAATGGGTTTAACCAATCAATGGCCCTTAAAGGTGCGGATATTGGCTACTTATTTATCCTGGGAACCATTTGTACATCCCTTGCATACGTTGCAGGGGTATCCGTAATGCGTGAGCTCTCAGCTTTCCGCGTGGCACTTATTACCAACCTCGAGCCGGTGTACGGCATCATAATGTCGTTTGTTTTTTTCAAGGATATGAACAAAATGACTATAGGCTTTTGGGTGGGTGCTGTAATAATTTTGTCTACAATCTTCCTGTTCCCTGTCGCAAAAAAACAAATAGCAAGGCGGAAAAGTCGCTCTTAGTATTGTCAATTACTCCCGTCTAAATTCTTCCATAACTATCAGGCAGCCTTTTGCACCATCCCTTTCATACAGCATTATTGCCTTAACCCGGGCCTACCTGTAGAGTGGGGGATAAAAACAATCTCTTGTCAAACGTCCATTTAAGCCCCTGCAAACAATTATCTTTTTTTACCACTGCAGGATACCATCTTATACTTTTTGTTGCAACAGGCGTCAAATTTAAAAATTGACTAAGTGTATTTAATTTTTCCTATAACAACTGCTATAGGATATAAATTCATCTATAAATTGTAGATTATTTTACTCAAAAAAATTAATATTTATAACTATGTAAATATTTTAATCAACTTATAATCTATTATTTATATAGATCATTAAAATAAACAGTTTTAACTTTTTGATTTTAAAAAAAATCAAATTGCTAATTTTTTTAGCTATAGGTAAAAACACTGAAAAAATACAGTACAAACTCCATGTAAATCAATTAATTAAACAATGTTAAGTAAAGTAATTATTTGAGAAAGGTCAAAATTCGCATATTGATAGATAGTGTATCCAAATAAAAAATTAGAAATTTTTGAAATGTGCAACTTTGTATCTTATGTATGCCAAAAGAAAAACCGGAGGAAAATAAATTCGATTTTTTTTTCTGGATTTGGCCAGATTTGATTTATAAATCAATGAAATAAAATTCAACCCAAAATAAAAAAGCATAGATAAACACTTTTTGAATTTCTCAGGATCGGCCCTGAATCCTAAATATTGCCTGGTTAAATTTTGATAGATTTTTCAGATGGCATCTTCCTATCCGGGAGGATAAAATTACAACCTGAAAAAATCAGTATTCATTGATCCTGGTCTTTGGCTGCCCACCTCCATCCTGCTAAAAATTTATTCACTGAAAATTTTACAAATTTTTATTCCACATTAAAAAACCGGATATTGTATTAAATGTTAAACTAAATCATCATGAGAATAAAAACAATCGTTATCATCGTCATCACTATACTGCTCACCATTGTGCTGATGCAAAATACCGGACGGGTTAATTTTGATTTTTTGTGGGCCACGTTCTGGATGTCGAAATTAGTGATGCTCTTTTTTGTTGCGGTAATATCGTTTGTATTGGGAGTGCTGGTGGGTCGCCCCAAAAGAGTTAAGCGCCTGGGCGGCGACTTTAGTGACGGCAATTATGATAAAGGCAATCCCAATACACTAAGCGACGAGGATAAAGAATACATCAATTAATTAACATGAATAAGAAAATTGGATTTATCGGGCTTGGACAGATGGGCATCCCGATGGCAAAAAATTTGATTAGCGCGGGCTATCAATTACAGGTTTATAACCGTACAATTTCAAAAGCTGATGAGCTTGATAGTGCATCTATTGTGGTATGCCAAACTCCGGCAGAAGCTGCCGGTGGTGTGGATATAATCATCACCATGCTATCGGAAGATGAGATCGTAAAAGAGACGGTTTTGGGAGACCAGGGAATCCTCAAAACACTGGCAAAAAACGGCCTTCATATTTCCATGAGCACCATCTCTCCTGACATTGCGCGGCTGCTTTCAAACGAGCATAAAAATGCCGGGAGCCGATACCTTGCTGCGCCCGTGTTTGGACGGCCTGAAGCTGCTGCTGCTAAAAAATTATGGATCTGTACCTCGGGCGATCAGCAGTCTAAAGAAATTGCAAAACCGGTGCTGGAAAATTTGGGCCAGGGCATATTTGATTTTGGTGAAGATGCCGGCGGAGCGAACGTTGTAAAGGTTGCCGGAAACTTCATGATCATGGCGTCACTGGAGATGATGGCCGAGGCTTATACCCTTGCCGAAAAGAGCGGGCTCGACAGATTAAAGGTTGCCGAGTTTTTCGGGTCTACCCTGTTCAATACGCCGCTGTTTCAAAATTATGGAAAGCTTATTGCAGGCAAACAGTACCAACCGGTAGGCTTTAAATCGAAATTAGGCTATAAGGACGCCCGTATTGCATTTAAACTGTCTCAGCAAGCTGAGAGTCCAATGCCTATCGTTTCGGTCGTTCACAACCGCTTATTAAGCGCCGTTGCAAAAGGCTGGGGAGATACCGACTGGGTTGAAGGCTTTGGGCGGGGAGTTAGTGAAGATGCAGGGGTTTGATTTCGGATTTCGGATGTTCGATTTCGGATTTTTTGTTTGGACCAGATTTCACACCTCTAAAGCAGGGGTGTGAAATCTGGTCTTACAATAGCGGCATCTATAACTTGTTTGCTTTGTTACCAAGGCTCTCACAAAACAGTATAAACCGTATGATGCGAGTAACCCAGAAAACATTAATAATATCAACAACATTATACTTGCGGGCGGTTCGGGAATATCTTCTTCTTTTAAATTGAGCAGTAGTACCCAGTAAGGTACTGCAATAACGGCGCACAAGGCCGACTTCAAAAAATACCTGCGCCTGCTTCTGATCTTTATATTCCTGCTTTTGCATTCCGGACATTTTTTTGATGGCGCTACAGGTTTGTTCGGATCAACCGGAGGTTTTAGGTTATAACGTTTAGGTGTTGCAGCTTTTTCCATTTATTTAAAAACAATTACAAAAAATCCGAAATCGAACATCCGAAATCCGACATCCTAATAAAACACCTGGTTATCCTCTTCCAGCCCGCTTAGGTCAGGCGTTTTATCAAAGATGCCAAAAACGGAAGCTCCGCTCCCACTCATACTGGCGTATAGGGCACCGGCTTCGTAGAGTGCGGCCTTAACACCGCGGATCTCGGGGTGGTCTTTAAATATCGAAATCTCAAAATCGTTTTTTATATATTTTTTCCATTCGCTAACCGGTTCATAGATCAGGTCCATTAATGATTCTTTTACCGGTGATGGTTTTACCCCGCGAAAAGCCTCCGCAGATGAAATATGTACAGGCGGCATTACCAGGATTATTTGGTATTTTGAAAGATCAAGTTTTACAGGTTCAAACTCATCTCCTATCTCAAAAGCAAACACAGGTTTGTTTTGAATGAAAAAGGCACAGTCGGCTCCAAGCTTCCGGGCGTAGCCGATCATTTGCATATCAGTCATCCCCAAATTAAAATTCTGATTAATGAGACGGATAAAAAAAGCGGCATCGGATGATCCCCCTCCAAGCCCCGCGCCAATGGGAATATGTTTATGCAAATGGATTTTAACAGGCGGCAGGTCGAAATCTTTTTTTAACAGGTGGTAGCCCTTAAGGCAAAGATTGTCTTCTATTCTTCCCGGGATCTCCAAACCTGATGACTGAAAACTTAATTCATCAGCTACAACTATTTCCAGGGCATCCTTTATGTTAACCGGGTAAAAAATAGTTTCCAGGTTATGGTAGCCGTCATCCCGGCGGTTAATTATATTAAGGCCAATATTAATTTTTGCGTTTGGAAATGTTATCATTTGTTAGAATTAGTTGATTGGGTTGATTGAGTTAGATTAGGTTGATTAAGTTAATTCGCTCAACGCAGACTGGATTCTCGCAGCCTTCATCTGTTACCGCAAAGTTATTATGTTCTTTGTGATTAGGAATGATTAACAAACCTGTATTTTTGCACATCCGTAGGTTTCACAAATTAGATTATTTTAATTTGTGTTTATTTAGGCGGAATCTGTTGTGTGACTTTAATGAGTTATTAATAACCATTACAACTTCTACAACAACTACAACTTTTACAACATCAACTAACAACATGAAACAGTATCTCGACCTGATGAGCCATGTAATGGAAACCGGCGCTCAAAAACATGACCGCACCGGAACCGGCACTTTAAGCGTATTTGGCTACCAGATGCGTTTTAACCTGCAGGATGGCTTCCCGATGATCACCACTAAAAAACTGCACTTAAAATCCATCATTCATGAGTTGATCTGGTTTTTAAGTGGTGACACCAATATTAAATATTTAAAAGATAACGGTGTGCGCATTTGGGACGAGTGGGCCGATGCTGAAGGCAATCTCGGGCCAGTGTATGGCTACCAATGGCGATCATGGCCAAAACCTGATGGCGGACATATTGACCAGATAACCCAGGTTGTAAATCAAATTAAAACAAACCCTGATTCGCGCCGGATGATGGTATCGGCATGGAACGTTGCCGATGTTAATCAAATGGCACTACCTCCGTGTCACAGTTTGTTCCAGTTTTATGTGGAACCCCCGCCCCCTGGCCCCCTAAAGGGGGAGTCGAGAGGCAAATTGTCTTGTCAATTATATCAGCGTAGTGCGGATATATTTTTGGGTGTGCCATTCAATATCGCTTCATACGCCTTACTTACCATGATGATGGCCCAGGTGTGTGACCTCGACTATGGCGACTTTGTACACACATTTGGCGATGCCCACATTTATAACAACCACCTGGAACAAGCCCAACTGCAATTAAGCCGCGAACCGCGACCGTTGCCAACCATGAAGATCAATCCGGAGGTAAAGGATATTTTTGCATTTAAGTTTGAAGATTTTGAATTGGATAATTATGATCCGTGGCCGCATATAAAGGCGACAGTGGCAGTTTAATCATTGAGTCATTGTTGTCATTAAGTCATTGAATGAGTAATAGAATAGAGGAAATTGAGGTTTATAATTTATCAGAAGCTTTTGCTGATAAAATTTGGTTTGTAGTTTTAAAATGGGACTTCTTTGCAAAAGATACTGTTGGTAAACAAATAGCACGATCAGCAGATTCGATAGGAGCTAACATTGCAGAAGGCTTTGGGAGATTCCATTATAAAGAAAACAAAAACTTCTGTTACTTTAGCAGAGGATCAATTATTGAAACAAAAGGCTGGCTAAAAAAAGCAAAAACCAGAAGTTTAATAGATGATGAAACTTATCAATTATTGCTTCAACAATTAGAGACGATACACTTAAAACTGAACATTTACATAAAATTCATTGGCAAAGGCAAAAATGATTAGCCATCATAACAGCCCAATGACCCAATGACCCAATGACCCAATGACGATAACAATAGTAGTTGCCATTTCCGAAAACCACGCCATAGGCAAAGACAATAAATTATTGTGGTACCTGCCTAAAGATCTTAAACACTTTAAAGAGATCACTACAGGGCATACGGTTATAATGGGCCGTAAAACTTATGACTCAGTTGGCAAACCATTGCCTAACCGCCGCAACATCATAATTACCAGGCAGGCTATAACTATTGAAGGTTGCGAAGTGGTGAATTCAATTGAGGCAGCTATAGCTTTGTGCAAGGATGAGCAGGAGGTATTTATTGTTGGCGGCGCCGAGATCTATAAACAAGCCATAAAACTTACTGACCGCATCTACCTAACCATTGTTCATAAACAATTTGAAGGCGACAGCTTTTTCCCTGAAATTGATCTGCATGAATGGAAAGAAGTTTTTCGCGAAGATCATGAGCCCGATGAGAAAAATTTATTGCCCTACTCATTCATTACCTACGAACGGGGTTAGAGGGTATTGATTAGTGACCGGAGATTAGTATCTATCACTTAAAGTGCCTGTAAACATAATTTTAAGTCCTCAGTTTTAAATATTTTTCAACTTTCTAATCTACATAAATAACTCATTATCAATCAATAAAAAAAATAACCTCTAATCTCCAACCTCTAATCTCTCTTCCCCCGGCATTGTTTTAAATTAAAAATTTCATGCTTACGAATTTTTATTAGATTTGCCGTCTTATTTAAAATGCTTATAAACTAATTAATTACATATTTTAATTCACAATGCAAGGTAAAGGGGTTGTTAAATTTTTCGCCATATTGATGGCTGTTGTATGTATATACCAGCTTTCATTTACTTGGGTCGCCCATAAAGTTAAAAATGATGCGCAGGTGTACGCAAAAGGTGATACCGCAAAAGTAACGGCGTACCTGGATTCAGTTTCAACTCAACCGGTGTACCCGCTTTTAAAGCACAATTATCAATACGTTAGTCAAAGAGCGCTTGCCCTTGGTTTGGACCTTGAGGGTGGTATGAGTGTAACCATGCAGATCTCATTGAACGAACTGGTAAAAAAACTATCGAATAATAACCAGGATCCTGCATTTAACCAGGCATTGGCTGCTGCTACTGTTGATGGTGTAACCAGTCAGCAGGATTATATTACCTTGTTTGTTGATGAGTACGAAAAGATCAATCCTAACGGAAAGCTGGCTGCTATCTTCTCAACCAAGGATAATCAGGACCACATTAAGTTTAATGCAACAAACAGCCAGGTTGAAAGTTACCTTAAAGATCAGGCAAGCACGGCTGTACAACAATCATACACCATTTTAAATACCCGTATTGACCAGTTTGGCGTTGCTAATGCTAACATCCAATTGCAAAAAGGAAATGACAGGATCTTAATTGAGCTGCCGGGTGTAAAAGAACCTGAACGTGTTCGTAAACTCTTATCAGGTACTGCAAAACTGGAATTTTATCAAACTTATGATAATAGCCAGGTTTACCAGTTGCTGACTAATATGAACGGCTTAATTGCTGCGAAAATAAAGGCATCTAAAAAAGATACTACAAAAACTGCGGTAAAAACAACCGATGCTAAAACTACAGCTGCGGTAAAAGCCGATACAGCTAAAAATAAAGGCGCTTTATCATTGTTGAATAAAGTTCAGAAAAGCGGAAGTAAAGATACATCAGCTTTAGGCGCAAAATCACAATTTGCCGATCAGTACCCATTGTTTAACGTTTTAAAGCCAATGATGTACCAGGGGCAAAACGGGCAGGGTGAACTAGCACATGGCCCAGTTGTTGGCCGTGCCGAAGCGAAAGATACTGCACAGGTTAACAAATACCTGCGCAGCGCTGAAGTAAGAACTGTAATTCCGCAAAGCATGAAATTCCTTTGGTCAGTAAAACCACAGGATAAAACAAAAATATTTGAACTATACGCTATAAAATTAGTTGGTGCCGAAAACGGACCGGTACTTGCAGGCGATGTGATCACTGAGGCCCATAATGATGTTGATCAAAAAGGCAGCCCCGAGGTTGTTATGGTGATGAACTCAGACGGTGCTCAAAAATGGCGTACCGTAACTGCCGAAGCCGCTGCTGATGTTAACAACAAACAATATATAGCTATCGTACTTGATAATAACGTTTATTCGGCCCCAGTGGTTCAAAACGAAATTTCAGGAGGTGTATCATCAATTTCAGGTAACTTTACTGTTGAAGAAGCAAAGGATTTGGCCAACGTATTAAAAGCCGGCCGCTTGCCTGCTCCTGCCCATATTGTTACTGAATCAGTTGTAGGCCCATCCTTAGGCCAGCAATCTATCAATGCCGGTTTATTATCAAGCCTTGTAGGTTTGCTGGTAGTACTGGTATTCATGATAGCTTACTACAACCGTGCAGGTACTGTAGCTGTGGTAGCGGTTATCATTAACATCTTCTTCCTGTTGGGTGTTTTGACCAGCCTTGGCGCTGTGTTAACCATGCCGGGTGTTGCGGGTATAGTGCTTACTTTAGGTATCTCGGTTGATGCTAACGTATTGATCTATGAACGCGTGCGGGAGGAGCTGGCTTTGGGTAAATCGTTAAGGATTGCCGTTGCCGACGGTTTTAAACATGCATTATCTTCCATCCTTGATTCAAACATAAGTACTTTCTTAACCGGTTTAATCCTGTTCACTTTCGGTACAGGGCCAATCCAGGGTTTTGCAATCACTTTAATGATAGGTATTGCTACTTCGCTGTTCTGCTCATTATTGATCTCAAGGCTGATATTTGAATACATGCTTGAAAAAGGATGGGATATTAAATTCTCAAACCCGTGGAGCTCACATACCTTCAAAAATGCTAATTACGCCTTCGTAAAAAACCGTTTCAAATTCTACATATTCTCAACCGCTTTTATTATTGCCGGTTTAATTTCAATGGCAACCCAAGGCTTTAACTACGGGGTTGACTTTGTGGGTGGCCGTACTTATGTAATGAGGTTTGCAACTAAGGATGTAAGTACTGAAACTGTTCGTAAGATTGTTGATAAGAACCTGGGGGAAGGCAACGAGGTTAAAACCTTTGGTACTGATATAAAAATTACAACTAAATACCTGCTTGATAAAGATTCGCCAACAAGTGATGCACAAGTACGGGCTGCGTTGATAAAAGCATTAAATACAAACCCGGCAACGCACGTTACCGAGAAAAGTATAATAGACTATGAAAAAGTTTTACCTACCATAGCAAACGGACTTAAAAGATCGGCAGCTTTAACAGTAATTTTCGCCATCATTATTATTTCAGCTTATATCCTGATCCGTTTCCGTAAATGGCAGTTTAGTTTGGGTGCGATGGTTGCAACCCTACATGATGCTTTAATGGTGTTATCATTCTTCTCCATATTTAAGGATGTGCTTCCGTTCTCACTTGATATTGATCAATCATTTATAGCGGCGATATTAACGGTTATAGGTTACTCAATTAACGATACGGTGGTTGTGTTTGACCGTATCCGTGAGTTCCTAAACTTACACCATGCTAAAACTGATGATCCAAAAACAGTAATTAACGATGCGATCAATAATACATTGAGCCGTACCATTATCACTGCTTTAACAGTGGTATTAATATTGCTTGTATTGTTCATATTCGGTGGCGATACTATCCGCGGGTTCTCGTTCGCATTATTGATCGGTGTATGTTTCGGAACATACTCGTCAATCTGCGTGGCAACCCCGGTAATCATCGACTTTGGAAAAAAAGACCTTAGGTAAATAATAAACAATTTATTAAAAGGCTCCAAAGAACATTTGGGGCCTTTTTTGTTTCATATATATTTGTACATACAATACCAACATGAACACAAAAGATAAAGCTAAATTTCCGCGGGTAGTAATTGTTGGCGGTGGTTTTGGCGGCCTGCAGGTTGCCGGTAACCTTAAAGATAAGCCTGTAGATGTATTAATGCTGGATAAGCATAATTACCACACCTTTCAGCCGTTACTTTACCAGGTAGCCACGGGCAGCCTTGAGGCCGAATCGATTGCCTTCTCCCTTCGCAAGAATTTTGCAGGACAAAAAAACTTTCGGTTTAACATTGCTGAAGTTACAAATGTAAACACTGAAAAAAACACTATTGATACGTCCATCGGTGAAATTGCCTATGATTACCTGGTAATTGCAACCGGTTCAACAACCAATTTTTTTGGTAACAAAGACATTGAGAAGTTTGCTATGCCAATGAAGTCAATACCGGAAGCATTAAACCTTCGCTACCTGGTTTTACAAAATTTAGAAGAAGCCACGCTAAAAGCAACAAGGGAAGAAAAAGCGCCGCTTTTAACATTCGTATTGGTTGGCGCCGGGCCTACCGGCGTTGAGCTGGCCGGAGCGCTTGCCGAGATTAGGAACCATATTCTTTGCAAAGATTATCCAGAACTAAAAAAAGAGGATATGAAAGTTTACCTGGTTGATTTTTTGCCAAAAGTGCTGGGCCCATTCTCAGACGAAGCATCAAAAAAAGCTTATGAGTTTTTGACAGATATGGGTGTTGACGTAATGTTAAACGTTAAAGTAGATAGCTTTGATGGCAGCGAAATAAAATTTGAGGGCGGAAAAACCATTCGTACCAAAAATGTAATATGGTCTGCGGGGGTTATGGGCGAAGTTCCTGAAGGTTTAAATAAAGATCTTATTGTTAGAGGAAATAGAATTAAGGTTGATAATAATTGCCGGGTTGAGGGTACTCAGAATATTTTTGCCATAGGCGATGTGGCCGCCATGATAACAAACGAAACTCCAAAAGGCCATCCTGGGGTAGCGCAGGTGGCTATACAAATGGGAAAATATGTTGCACAAACTATCATTCAAAACATTAACGGCGAGCCTACCAGGCCTTTTAAATATTTTGATAAAGGCTCACTGGCTACTATCGGACGCAATAAGGCGGTTGCTGATCTGGGTAAAGTAAAATTCCAGGGATTTTTTGCCTGGCTGGTTTGGATGTTTGTACATTTGATCTCGCTTTTAGGCTTCCGAAACAAGGTACACGTATTTATAAACTGGATTGGTAGTTATATTAGCTTTAACGGCGGCAGCAGGCTGATCATCCGGCAATTTAAACAGGAAACTTTGGCTGACAAAACCGTACAAATATCAAAACCAGATTAAACTTGACAACATCGCCTATAAAAATAACCGAATGCCCGCGTGATGCCATGCAGGGACTTCATCAATTTGTACCTGCAGACCTGAAAGCAGCCTATATTAATTTGCTTTTGCAGGTTGGTTTTGATACCATTGATTTTGGAAGCTTTGTATCTGCAAAAGCTATTCCCCAAATGCAGGATACTGCAGAGGTTTTAAGTAAGCTTGATTTAAGCAATACCAAATCAAAGCTGCTTGCCATTATAGCTAATTATCGCGGGGCTGAAGATGCGGCGAAACACCCTGAGATTACTTACCTGGGGTATCCATTTTCCATCTCAGAAACTTTTCAGCAGCGGAATATTAATTCTGGTATTGATGAGTCTTTTGATACCGTAAAAAAAATAAACGAGTTATGCGGCAAAAGCAATAAGCAATTATTGGTTTATTTATCCATGGGTTTTGGAAATCCGTACGGAGATGAATGGAATACAGAAATAGTACAGCAATGGGCTGAAAAACTTGTTAATGAAGGGATCAACCTTATCGCCTTAGCAGATACTATTGGTATAGCTGCTCCTGAACAAATCAACAGCATTTATCCTTTATTATGCAGCCAGTTCCCGGATACGGAATTTGGCATCCACTTGCATTCAACGCCTGATACCTGGCAGGAAAAAATTGAAGCGGCTTACAAAAGTGGATGCAGGCGTTTTGACACTACCATTAAAGGATATGGTGGCTGCCCTATGGCAAAAGATGAGCTTACAGGCAATATTGCCACTGAAAACTTAATTGGATACCTGCAATCACAAAATGAGCGTGTCGGCCTTGATATGCAGGGATTTAGAGAAGCGATGGAATATTCTGACAGGATATTTATTTAATTTATCCAGTTTTCATATATATAAAATAATAATTCAGAAGAGACAAAAAGCTGGATTTCTTAAATAACGTGAGTTCTCGATATAAAGAATGGTGGAACATAATGATTATCAGCTACTTATAGCTATTTAACCTTTGATAAAATACTAATCGCCTAATAATCAGCATGTTCCACTTTGTACCAGGTGTTCCGCTGTAAAAATGGAACGCTTTGCCCGCGTGGATACACAAACTTGCACTTCGCCTCATATAAAGCTACAGTTGCACGCGGTTATTCTTAAAATTCGAAATCGAACATCCGAAATCCGAAATTATCTTCTCACCATTTTATAATGCCTTATCCCGGCTTCTTCAAATTCCGGCCCGGTCTTTTCAAAGCCAAATTTCTCATATAAACTTACCGCCTGGATCTGCGCATGCATGTAAACATACTTAGCATCGGCAGGCAAGTCATCTAACACTGTTTTAACTAATTCCTGCCCTACTCCCATCCCCCGGAATTTTTGCAGCACAGCAAAGCGTTCCAGCTTATAACCTTTATCAGTTTTACGCCAGCGGGATGCTCCGGCAGGTTCACCATCTACTGTAGCCAAAAAGTGGGTTGATTCATCTTCAAACTCCCATTCCAATTCGGGAGGGCAATTTTGTTCGTCTACAAATACTTCACGACGGATGGCAAATACTTTTTCAAGATCAGCAGGCTCGGTTACCTTGGCTGCTTTTATTGTTACAGGCATTTTTATATGAATTTCGTTGTATTAAGTTAGTTAGCTTATTTATATTTCTTCACAGCATCAATTGAATGCGTGCAGATCAGATTTTCTTCTTTTTCCGCTAATTTAGCGAATTGCACATAAAATTTATGCAAAGATTCAAGTTAAGTACAGAACCTAAAAAAGCGCCAATGTTTAACATTAGCGCTTTTTATATTAGTTGAATGGGTTGATTAAGTTAGATTGAGTTGATTAAGTTAAGTCTACAAATTTTCAACTTAATCAACCACTCACTAAATCAACCTGATCAACTTATAATTTACTATTTACATCTATGCAATTTAAATCGCCAAATGCAACTGTAAGCCTTTTAACAAAGCTTTCTTCTCCTTTACGTAACCAAACGCGCGGGTCATAATATTTTTTATTTGGAGAGTCTTCGCCTTCCGGATTGCCTATCTGACTTTGCAGGTATCCTTCTTTTGATTTATAGTAATCTTTTATGCCTTCCCAGTATGCCCATTGCATATCGGTATCAATATTCATTTTTATAGCGCCGTATGAGATCGCTTCCCTTATCTCCTCCTGGCTTGAGCCAGAGCCACCATGGAATACAAAGTTGATAGGTTTTTCAGCAGTTAGATTAAAGTGTTTTTTCACATACTCCTGCGAGTTATGTAAAATTACAGGCTGAAGTTTAACATTGCCTGGTTTGTAAACACCGTGCACGTTACCAAAGGCAGCTGCAACAGTAAACCGGGGACTAACTTTTGAAAGTTCTTCGTATGAATAAGCAACATCCTCAGGCTGTGTATATAAGCGTGAGCTATCAACATCAGAGTTATCTACACCGTCTTCTTCACCACCGGTAACACCTAATTCAATTTCGAGTGTCATACCCATTTTTGCCATACGGGCAAGGTATTTGGCTGAGATCTCTATATTTTCATGCAATGACTCTTCAGAAAGATCAAGCATGTGTGACGAAAATAATGGCTTTCCTGTTTCAGCAAAAAACTTTTCACCATGATCTAACAAACCGTCAATCCATGGAAGAAATTTCATGGCAGCGTGATCTGTATGTAATATTACAGCTATACCATAGTGTTCAGCTAATAAATGTACATGCTTTGCAGCAGAAACGCCACCTAATATACAGGCCTGCAGTTTTGAGTTATCTAATGATTTACCTGCATAAAACTGTGCTCCGCCATTTGATAACTGGATAATTACCGGGGAGTTTACCGCTTTTGCTGTTTCCATAACAGCGTTAATGGTATTAGTACCTATTACATTTACAGCCGGTAAAGCAAACTGGTGCTTTTTTGCGGCTTCAAATAGCTCCTGCACTTGATCGCCGTGCAAAACGCCTTTATAATTTTTTAAATCCATGCTACTTTTAATTGGGCCTCGAAGTTAAAAAATTTTATGGTTTTAGCCATTAGTCTACCCAACAAATAGAACATTTTGCAACTTTTTGATTAAACAACTGTTAATTATGTTTATAATAAAAACGAGTATGTAAACTGCTGTAAAATTTTCATTATTATAACGATGACTCAATTATGAGGTGTGAGATTTGAGATATGAGATTTAAAACACTAACCAGATTAGGAGGATTATAGGGGTTTGTATCACTAAAAGCTGTAACAACCAACCTATTCTGCTCCTAAAGCAGATAACCCTAATTTCATATCTGATATCTAAAATCTCATATCTATAAAAAATTTCGTTTCTTTGTAGTCAATTGAAAGAGTTAGATATAGATATGGCTTGGTTTAAAAGGGAAATCAAAGGGATAATTACGACCACGGAGGAAAAGAAGGAAACCCCCGACGGGATCTGGAATAAATGCCCTGAATGTAAGAAACCTCTTCATTATTCTGAACAGGTTGAAAATCAATACGTTTGTCATTACTGCGGTTACCATCTGCGCATAGGTTCAAAAGAATACTTCTCTATACTTTTTGACAATAACGAGTTTACAGAATTGTTCCCGAATTTGATCTCAGGAGACCCGTTGCATTTTGAAGACACCAAAAAATATACCGACAGGCTGAAAGAAACCATGAGCAAAACTGGTTTGAAAGATGCCATAAGAGCGGGATCAGGCGGTATGGGCGGTCAGCCCTTGGTTATTGCCTGTATGGATTTTAACTTTATTGGCGGCTCGATGGGATCTGTTGTAGGCGAAAAAATTGCCCGTTCCATTGATTATTGCATTGAGCATAAGGTCCCTTTCCTGATGATCTCAAAATCAGGCGGCGCCCGTATGATGGAAGCTGCATTTTCTTTAATGCAGATGGCCAAGACATCGGCTAAACTCGCTTTACTTTCACAAGCTAAAATACCTTATATATCATTGTTAACTGATCCTACTACGGGTGGCGTTACAGCTTCATATGCTATGCTGGGCGATATTAATATTGCTGAACCGGGCTCACTGATAGGTTTTGCAGGACCAAGGGTTATAAAGGAAACGATAAAAAAGGATCTTCCGAAAGGCTTCCAAACTGCTGAGTTTGTGCAGGAACACGGATTTTTGGATTTTATAGTAGACCGCCGTGAAATGAAAGAAAGGTTATCTTCATTTTTGAAGATGATGGTAAATTAAAAACATTAAACACCCAAATATAAAAAAGAGGTTGTCTATACCAGGGCAGCCTCTTTTCGTTTGTGGGCACATTTGTTCACTATTTAAAAGTACCGGCATTTTGACTGGTAGGGCCGTCAACACCTTTACTCATTTTATCCCACCTTGGGCCTTCAATTTCATCAACGTCCCTACACATATAATTCCTTAAATTATGAGCACCGCCATGATTAACTTCAGCAGCACTTTCTTTTTCGCAATTTGCAAAGGGTTTAGTTGGGTTGTCCCTGTCTTTCTCCCGCTTTCTGCTGGCGGGATCGTCATTAAAGCTTTTCATAATTTTGTTATTTAAATTTATAATTGCAAACGGGGGAGATTATTAATAACCTCCCTTCATAATACTAATTTACGTTAAATAACTTAAATAAAATTATATTCCTTCGGTGCCTGGCTCATGGCCAACCATTCTGCCGGTTGTACGCCCATGATCGCTGGGCTTAAAATCAGTTTTAGCATTTCCAACTGAAGGGAATTCTTTCTGCTTTGGTGGGCTAACATCAGTTTGCTCGCTGTAGGATGCGTCATTGCCACCCTCCTGCTGATGCTGTTCCGTTTCGCGCGGATACCCTGATTTTTCCTTTTCAGATTCTTTTTTCTCAGGAATTTCGTTGGGGCGTCCCTGGCCCGGGCGTTCCTGATTTTTTCCTGTTTTTTGATTATTTGATTTCATGGTAGTTTAATTTATAATTAAATAAAACCACCAATTTTAGGATTTTGTTTTATAAATTATAAAAAAATACTACTACAAAGAAATATAAACTATAAATTTATGCGCTTACAAGGCACAGTTCACGCACTTTTGCAACTGTAAAATCAACTTCTTCTTTAGTGTTGTATTTTGAAAAGGAAAATCTTACCGATGGCCTGGATGAACTTGCTCCAATAGCCGTTAACACATGCGAGCCTATATCACTTCCCGAGCTGCATGCACTGCCACCTGATGCTGAAATACCGGCTATATCAAGGTTGAATAATAGCATATCCGCCATTTCCATTTCAGGGAACTGAACATTTAATACAGTATATAAGCTTTTAGCAGGGTCAGTTTCGCCATTAAAATCTATACCGGGGATACTTTCAACCAGTTGATCGATCATATAGGTCTTTAAGCTTTGTATATGCTTTTGGTGCTGCTCCATTTCGCTATAAGCTATCTCTAAAGCTTTGGCAAGACCAACAATTCCATAAATATTCTCGGTACCGCCGCGCATGTTACGCTCTTGCGCACCGCCATATATTAAGGGTTTAATTTTTATACGGTGATTTATGTGTAAAAAGCCTACTCCCTTTGGACCATGCAATTTATGCCCGGCGCAAACCAAAAAATGAGCTTTTAGCTTACTCAGGTCGTGCTGGTAATGCCCCATGGTTTGTACAGTATCACAATGATAAATTGCGTTGTATGCCTCACAAATATCGCCTATCCGGTCCATATCTGATAAAGTGCCGATCTCGTTATTGGCATGCATCAGTGATACAAAGCTGCGTTCGTTATTTTTTAGCAAGGTTTCCAGGTGATCATAATCAACGCTGCCTTTGCTATCCACATCAACAAAACTCAATTTTATTACACCTGACTTTTCAAGCGCCTCCATGGTATGCAGCACCGCATGGTGCTCCAGTTTGCTGGTTACTGCATGTTTAATATTATGATCAACAATACCACACCTTATGGCCATATTATCCGCCTCGGTACCACTTGATGTAAAAAAGATCTCGGAAGGTGAAGTGTGAAGCAGGCTAGCTATGGTTTTACGCGATCTTTCGATCAGTGTTCTTGCTTCACGGCCATGCGAATGAATAGATGAAGGATTGCCATAAGTGCTTTCCATAACCATATACATTTGTTTCATCACTTCAGGGTCAAGTGGCGTTGTGGCAGCATTATCTAAATAAACACGCATATTGTAATTAGTGATTTAGTGAATTAGCGATTTTAATTATTGAATTAGTAAGTGCTTTTTCAATCACTAATTCAATCATTCACTAATTCACTAATTAATTTATTAACTCAATTTTAAAATCTCTTTTATATCGGCAATTATCTTATTAGCTAAATTATTCGCCACAGTTTCTGAATTGCCTTCCGAGTAAATACGAATGATGGGTTCGGTATTAGACTTACGCAAATGTACCCATTCTTTATCAAATTCTATTTTCAGCCCGTCAATTGTAGAATGGGGTTGTTTGCTATATTTCTCTTCAACCTTTAACAACAATGCATCAATATCCATTTCGGGTGTTAGTGTAATTTTATTTTTTGAGATAAAATAACCGGGATAAGTACTTCGCAAATTAGATACTGATTTACCGTATTTCGCAAGATGGGTTAAAAATAAGGCAATCCCTACTAAAGCATCCCTGCCATAATGCAGTTCAGGGTAAATCACTCCACCATTGCCTTCGCCGCCTATTACTGCAGTTACTTCCTTCATTTTGTTTACCACATTTACCTCTCCTACTGCTGCTGCATGGTATTCTCCACCGGCATTTTCAGTTACATCACGCAGTGCACGGGTTGATGAAAGATTTGATACCGTATTGCCTTTGGTATGCTTCAAAATATAATCGGCTACAGCAACAAGCGTATATTCTTCTCCAAAAACATTCCCGTCTTCACAAACAAAGCAAAGGCGGTCAACGTCAGGGTCAACAGCTATGCCAAGGTCAGCTCTTTTATTTACTACTTCTTTTGAAAGTGCAACAAGGTTTTCCGGCAGCGGTTCAGGGTTATGCGGAAAATTACCATCAGGTTTACAATATAGTTCATGAACAGTTTTTACACCCAGCGCTTTTAGCAAAGCCGGTACAAATATGCCACCGGTTGAGTTAACGCAATCAATAACTATTTTAAAATCAGCTTTGGTAATTGCTGCCACATCAACCAATGGTAAGGCCAGTATTTTATCTATATGTTTTTGCAGATAATTATCGCTATTATCCACCTTACCCAGGTCATTAACTTCAGCAAACTTAAAATCATTATTTTCGGCAATTTCAAGCACTTCCTTACCATCGGCATCGCTGATAAATTCGCCATCAGCATTTAATAATTTTAGCGCATTCCATTGTTTCGGGTTATGGCTGGCAGTCAATATTATGCCCCCGGCAGCCTTTTTATCCGGAACCGCTATTTCAACTGTAGGGGTAGTTGAAAGCCCAAGGTCTATCACATCAATACCAAGTCCCTGCAGGGTGCCGATAACAAGGCTATTTACCATATTACCCGAGATGCGCGCATCACGACCAAGCACAATTTTTTTGATCCCGCTTTTATTAACAGCCCAGGTACCATATGCGGCAGTAAATTTCACAATATCCAAAGGGGTTAAACCTTCTCCAACTGTGCCTCCTATGGTGCCTCTTATTCCCGAAATTGATTTTATTAATGTCAAAGTATGAATGTTTGTTGTGGCGCAAAAATAAGATATTTAACCGAGCAATAATAAAAATCGTATTGTTTTAAGCCTGGCATAATTAGCTATATTTACCGCTTTGTTAATTTAGCTATTAGTAAAGCAATGCCTGATTATTTTTTACAACTCGACCGGCATTTATTTTATTTCATTAATCATAACCTGGCTAACCCGTTTTTCGACTGGATAATGCCCTGGCTGCGGAACCCTAAATTTTGGATCCCGCTCTACCTGTTTATAATCGGCTTTTGCATTTATAAATTTAAAAAACAAGGCTTAATAATCATATTATTATTAGCGTTATCGGCAGGTTTTGCAGATTTTACAAGCGCAAGTATTATAAAAAAACTGGTTAAAAGAGATCGCCCCTGCAGGGACATTGTTGTTTCAAAAACAGATCTTGTTCGTGTCGCTTGCGGAACGGGGTATAGTTTTCCGTCTACTCATGCAACAGATCATTTTGCAATGGCCTTTTTCCTGATTATGTTATTTTACAAAAAATGGCGATGGATCTGGCTTTGGGCGATCTTATGGGCAGGTATCATCAGCTTTGCACAGGTATATGTAGGCGTACACTTCCCGATCGATGTTTTTTGCGGTGCACTTTATGGAATTTTTGTTGGATGGATGTTTTCCGTCCTGTTTAAGAAGATAAGTCCGGGATTTTGATCTGAAACAGATTTACGAAGTTTTGAAAACTTCGTAAATCTATGAAACATTTGAGCTCATTTTCTAAATCCGAAATCGAACATCCGAAACTGCGAAGCACTCTTGAACACCATTGAAAACAAACAATGAGTGAAAAATCCGAAATCATACTACCCTCTTAACTTATCCAGCAAATCGCTTAACTGGCCGGCCTCCTCTTCAGTTAAATTATTTTGAAGCAGATCTTTAATTTTAAAATCCTCGTCCATCTTGGCCAGTATTGCAAGGCCCTGATCGCTGATCCTTATATCAACCGCACGACGGTCCTTAGTATTTGTACAGCGGGATACCATGCCTTTTTGAACAAGACGATCCACAATACGTGAGGCGTCCGACATTTTATCAACCATCCTGTCTTTCAGTAAATTTACAGTAGCCGGTTTCGGATATTGGCCTCTCAAAATTCTTAATATATTAAATTGCTGCAGCGTGATATTATTTTTTTCGAAAAGAGAACGTGATTGGTTATTTACCCAGCTGTAGGTATATGAAATATTAATAACCACCTTGTGATAATTGTTTTCAAATTTGCTGCTTTGTATTTCTTCGTCTATCCGCATAATATTAATTTGCCTTATCACAAATATCCTTAATTATTTCTTAACATCCTTAGCCTGTTTGGGTTTTCCAAAATCCCAGGGGCAATTAAGACATTTATTTTTACAGCAATATCCGCGTTTTAAATGGTATTCTTTTGTAAAAACCACATTACCATCCCCGTTAATATAATAATCAATACCTTCTACAAGCATTCAATTCAAAATTTTTACAAAAATATCATCACCAAAATACTTTTTCAAATGCATTCCGTTGCCATGCAAGGTCCAAATTTGTGTGGGCTTTATGTGACTGATGGCTTGCAAAATATCGTTCCAATCTACATGGTCAGATATAAACAGTGTATCCTGCAGGTTTACCTGCAAATTTTTCCAGCCCGAAGCAAATAACCGCTTAACACCAGTAGCTTTAATATAACTATCAAAGGTAAAAGGCGGCACAATGTAAACAAACTCCTCCTGGTTTTTCATCAGCTTGCGTCCATAAATCTGGCACTTACCCGGTGCAAACCCCATTTTTTCATAGATAGCATTTATAGGCATTATGCGGTGATGTACTAATATTTTCTTTTGAGGGGCGTGCTCATTTATCATATTTATAAGGCGCTGACTTTTGCCTAATCCGTATGCACCAAGCAGGATATTGCTCTTAATATCATTAAGTTTTTTTATTTCGGCAACCGGGTCAGGATGTAAAATTGCAGGATCGGCAAAAGTGCTTTCGGTTATCAATATATCAGCATTTCCCCATTCAATAGGTTCGCAGGTTGCATCAGGCTGCAATTTGTAATCACCGGTGTATAAATATTTAACGCCGCTATATTCCATTAAAACCTGGGCCGATCCTAACATGTGCCCGGCAGAAATAAATGTTATTGCAACCCCACGGATATTAAAATTTGAGTTATAAGCGGCAATGTTGAATGCCTTACCTGCATTTTTACCATATCGCAGCTTCATAAAAGCGTGAGTAGCTTCGGTACAATAAATATTTGTGTTACCCGGTATGGCATGGTCGGCATGTGCATGAGAGATCACTGCATTTGCCACAGGCTGCACAGGGTCAATATAAAAATCACCGTATTTACAATAAAGGCCGTTGGGGTTAAAACTTAGAAAATCTTCTATTATATCATTGGTCATTGTGTCATTAGTAGTAGTTGGATTAAATTGGATATAATTAATTGACTAATAAACAATTGTTCATTACAAAAATGACTAATGACTAATGACCAATGACAAAAACTCCTGATGCAATTCCAAAACCTGGGGTATTACCAATTGCACATCATCATTCTTAATTATATAATCAGCCAGTTGTGTTTTCTTGTCTTCCGAAAACTGTTTGGAGTCGCGGCTTTCAACTTCCTCCCTTGTTAGACCATCCCTTTGCACAACCCGTTTTATCCGGATTTCAACGGGTGCCTGTATCATAATGGAGTAGTCGCACATTTTGTACGAGTCACTTTCAAACAATAATGCCGCTTCTTTTAAAATATAAGGCACATTATTAATTTCCTTAATCCATTCATCAAAAGCCCTGAATGTTGCCGGATGCACCAGCGAATTTAATTTTGCCAACTGTTCAACATTATTAAAAACAATGCCGGCTATATGCTTACGGTTTAAGGTTCCGTCATCAAAATAAGAAAGTTCACCAAAGGTTGATTTGATGCTATCAATTAGTATTTGATCAGTTACCATCACCTTTTTTGCAGCATCATCGGCATAAAAAACAGGGATGCCCAATAGTTCAAATATTTTGCTAACGGTAGTTTTGCCGCTGCCTATATTGCCGGTTAATCCTATTTTTAACATCATTTTTTTACGATAAAGTCAAGATTCTGCGGTTCTATCTTTACTATTTTACTGTAAGTGGGCGATTTAAAAATCACCACCGGCAGTACTTTATAGCCATGCCTTCGCCAAAGATCAAGATCTACAGTCGCCTCAAAAAAATCCTCATCAGTTTGGACATACCTGCTTAATGAAGTGGTAAATGTTACTTTAACCTTTTGGGGGAAGATCTTGACATCTGCATAATCATGATTGTTGATCAATTTAACGGGGATTTCAAGCGTTTTTTCGGTATATTCATCAACAGGGATAGCAACCTCAACATTTTTAGGAAACACGCTCACATTCCCCTCCTTAACGGGCTGAACGGCTAAACGGGTATTAATAGTTTCGCCAACACTATCCAGCTTTAGTGTGTCTGATTTCCAGGTTTGTATTTTATCAATAATACTTGCAGGTCCATTTACTATTACGTAGGCAGGGTTAAGCGTAATAGCACCTGATTGCGAAAACTGGTGTTTATACTTTATCGAGGTTACTAACTGGATGGGCACCCTTTTTACCTTCCTGTTCGAAAAATCAAAATAAAGCGTATCAGGGTTGAAACTTGTTATTTGCTGATCAATTTCTTTTTTATTGTTGATCTGGCTTAACTGCGAACTAAGCACAACATAACTTTTGTACTCAAGCGACCGGAGGTCAATTGAAATAGGATTTACCTCGTTATGCATTTTTGAAAACACCATTTGCCAACCGGTGCCATTTATGGTAGCATTTACCGTATCAGACTGTAAGGAATGGAAGGCGCGCTTTTGTGGGGTATTCTTAAAATTTAATACCTCTTTAACAGTATAGCTATAAGTATTTGACAATACAGTAAATATCCACGCAAGAACGGCAAGAACCAGGCATGTAAAAAATGCGGATACCCGTCTTCGTTCTGTTGTTGATAATTTTATTATTGCCATATTAAAAAGGTAAAAGCCTTAAAAAGCTATAAGCTGAAAGATAAAAGCCAAAAGCCTTTGATGCTTTTACTCATACTTTCAGCTTATAGCTTTAATTTTCGTCCTGCTTTTGGCTTTCTGCTTTAAGCCTTTCAGCTTACTTAGTGACCGCCGGCGGCGTGTTCAACGCCTTTGAAGCCTCTAAAGATATTGCCGATTTATCGAAACGGATTTTACCGTTATCAACTTCAACCAAAAAAGTAGTTTCGTTAACATCAATTATTCTGCCGTGTATACCTGCAGTTGTTACTACCTTGTCACCTTTTTTTAACTCGTTAACATATTTCTTCTGGTCTTTTTGTTTTTTAACCTGTGGCCTTATCATAAAGAAGTAAAAAACCACTGCAATTAAACCGAAAGTTATAATTTGCTGTATTCCGAATCCTGAACCAGCCTGTAATAAAATAGTTGCTATCATTTTAAATTTATATAATTTTTATTTTGTGGTTACCTCGCCAATTAAATGCACCCTGTTTTGGGCGGGATTAGTATTGGCTGTAATTGTGATCTGTTTATCCTGCAGGCCCATTTTTGCGGCACTGTCAAAAGTGACGTGGATAGCGCCGCTTTCGCCTGGTTTAACAGGTGTTTTAGGCCATTCCGGCTTTGTACATCCGCAGGTTGCAATAGCATCAGTAATAATTAATGGTGTTTTGCCTGTATTGGTAAATTTAAAATCATAGGTAACCTTATCGCCGGTTTTGATCTTACCAAAATCATGCGTTTCTTTTTCAAACTTCATTACCGGCACATTTGCAGCATCAGCTGTAGTGGTGTTATCAGCTGTAGCACTACCTGTTTGTTTTGAATTGCAGGCTGTTAGTAACATTCCTGCCGCTATTAAGCTTAAAAAAAGGTTTTTCATTGTTATTACTTGTCTTTTAGAGGCTATAAAGTTATCATAAGTTTTGTTGTTTTAAGGCCACCAATGATGTATTCAATTGCTATTATTCTATTAATCCTCTGCCTACTTTCTTTATTTTGTTCTCAGTCTTTAACTCGCCCAAAATCTTGTCTAATATACCGTTAATAAATGAATTACTTTTTGGTGTGCTAAACTCCTTTGAAATTTCAAGGTATTCATTAATGGTAACTTTAACCGGTATCGAGGAAAAGTTAATAAATTCGGCAATAGCCATTTTCATTAATAATGTATCCATCATGGCAATACGGTCAGGCTCCCAATTTTGGGTTTTACTGGTTATTAACAGCTGATAAGCGTCGTTATGGCGAATACTTTCTTCAAACAGGTTAACTATAAACTCCCTGTCTTCTTCCCAATTTCCGGTTACTTCAGCCAGGTTATTCAGTTCAGGCTCGTCATGTGCAAAGTTTTTAAATGTTTTTGCAATTAAGGCCTGTAAAACATCCTTATCTACCGGCCAGTATAAAAACTTATCCTCAAAAACCTGCTCGGCTATTGATGATTTTAAGATCACCTTTTTGAAAATAAATTTGATAATGTCTTTATCTGTTTGGATAGTATCGCCTGTTTTTTTCAGGTATTCTTTATACTCTTCAGAATTTTTCAGGATAATAAATAATGATTTCACAAGCTCGGGCTCAAAGTCCCATGCTATTTTATACTTTTTAAGGCCTGCCAAATACTCTTTATTTTGATGCAGCGAAAGTATAAACCGGTTACTTAGTATTTTAACATTGGCATTCAGGTCATCAGCTGTGGGTAAATGCTTGTTGGCCCTTTCTTCGGCGTCATTTTCTGCATAGCTTGTAACTTCTGAAATTAACGACAGCATCCAGATATACATTTCGTATACCTTATCAATTGTTTGCAATAAATTTTTTTCATGCTGTTTAATGTCGCCGCTGTTTGATTGGTGATAAGCGTATAACGACTGAAGAACTTTTACCCTTAGGTGTCTGCGGTTTAACATTTTGTAAGAACGA
Organism: Mucilaginibacter sp.; assembly: GCF_028288225.1. GTDB lineage: Bacteria > Bacteroidota > Bacteroidia > Sphingobacteriales > Sphingobacteriaceae > Mucilaginibacter. Next base: position 22,729 of record NZ_JAQBOC010000003.1, on the reverse strand, counting down.
TTTTAGCCCACAAAGTTAGCGGGTTATTTTGTATTTTAATAGGTTGATTTCACTTTTTTTATGTCAGCAATTCTTTTTTCGGCTATTTTGTTTGCAGCCACAATTGTAGAAATGCTTTCGGCCTTTGAAAGTTTTAAAACATTGCGGGTTGCTTCGTAAATATTCTCGGTTAGCTGCATGGTTCTTTTTTTACTAAAGCCCATTAATTCAGAGTAACAGTTAATGATCCCGCCTGCATTTATCACATAATCCGGGGCGAATATTATGCCCTTATCAAGCAGCATTTGCCCATGAATGCTTTCGTCTTCTAACTGATTATTAGCCGATCCTGCAATAATAGCGCATTTAAGTTTGTTAATTGTTTGTGTATTGATGGTAGCGCCTAAGGCGCATGGTGCATAAATATCGGCATCAATATCAAAAATAGTATTGTTTGATACCGCTTCGGCGCCATATTTTTTTGCTATCTGCCCTAAACTGTCTTCGTTGATGTCACTGGCATAAACTTTAGCGTTTTCATCACGCAGCAGTTTTACAAGATTTTCGCCTACGTGCCCTATCCCTTGTACAATTACCGATTTACCGGTTAAGTTATCATTGCCATACAATTCTTTTACACATGCTTTTATTCCCATAAAAACACCCAAAGCTGTAATAGGCGAAGGATCGCCACTACCTCCTATAGTTTCAGGCACGCCGGTAACATACTGGGTTTCCATCCTGATGTATTCCATATCCCGGGGATTGGTGCCTACATCTTCGGCTGTAATAAATTCACCATTCAGATTTTTAATAAAGCGACCGAATTTACGTAGCAGCGCTTCAGATTTATCTTTGTGCGAGTCGCCTATGATAACAGCTTTGCCCCCACCAAGGTTAAGGCCTGCTATGGCCGATTTATAGGTCATGCTTTTTGAAAGCCTGAGCACATCATACAAAGCATCAGCTTCCGTTTTATAAGCCCACATGCGCGTGCCGCCTAATGCGGGGCCAAGCGTAGTATCATGAATGGCTATGATTGCTTTTAAACCTGTGTCGGGATCGCTGCAAAATACAACTTTCTTATGTCCGTAAGCCTCAAGTTGGCTAAATATTGATTCACTGGAGTTTGAATTTGGCATCAGAGGTGACAAAGTAAATTATTCTATTCGGCTCGGACAAAAGTAGGTGTTTTTTTTATTGAAGCAAATTTTTTGTTTAGTTCGAAAACTGAAAAAGCCAGGAACGAAAGAAATTGACGGTAGTGACAACCTCTTTTACTACTTTGCCCCACACATTAACTTGAATTATTAGCTACATTATCCTATTTTTGAACTTTCGGACTTCCGAACTTTCTACTTTATGAAAGATCTCGCATACCTCAATAAATTTTTCTATAAATACCGTTGGCGACTTATACCGGGCGTTTTGTTCGTTATAATTTCCAATATTTTTGGCGTGCTGCCAGCACAGGTTATCAGGGTGGCGTTTGACCTGGTTACTGAAAACATAGCCCTTTACCGCCTTTTCTCAGGTTTTAACAGGCAGGATCTTATCTACCAGATCTTTGGCTCGAGCCTGTTTTTGTTTGGGATCTTGGTGCTGGTATTAGCCCTGCTGCGTGGTTTGTTCCTGTTTTTTATGCGGCAAACCATTATTTTGATGTCGCGGCATATTGAATATGATCTTAAGAACGAGATCTATGATCACTATCAAAAACTATCCCTCGCCTTTTATCGCCGCCACAATACCGGCGACCTTATGAACCGCGTAACTGAGGATGTTAGCCGTGTGCGCATGTACCTTGGGCCGGGTATTATGTATACCATAAATACGGTAGTGCTGTTTGTAATGGTTATTTATGCCATGCTTACTGTAAATGTTAGGTTAGCCATATTTTCTGTATTGCCCCTACCTATTTTAGCTGTAATCATCTACTACGTAAATAATATTATAAACTTTCGCAGCGAAAAAATCCAGCAGCGTTTATCGGCGCTTTCCAGCTTCGTGCAGGAAAATTTTTCGGGTATCAGGGTTATTAAATCATACGTACGCGAAGGGCATGTAACAGGCAAGTTTGCTGCGGAAAGCGATAATTATAAAATGCACTCCATGGAACTGGCTAAAGTGCAGGCCTTATTTTATCCTTTAATGCTGCTGCTGGTTGGTTTAAGCAATGTTATAACCATGTATATAGGTGGTGTTGAAGTAATGAAGGGTAATATTACATCCGGCAATATTGCTGAGTTTATAGTTTACCTTAACATGCTTACTTTCCCTGTTATATCATTGGGATGGGTAACATCACTTATTCAGCGGGCAGCAGCATCCCAAAAACGGATCAATGAATTTTTGCATCAACAGCCGGAGATCATATCACCAAATGTCGCCAAAATACCGCTAAGCGGGTATATCGAATTTAAGGATGTATCATTTATCTACCCGGATACCGGGATCCAGGCATTAAAAAATGTATCATTTACGGCTAAACCCGGCGAAATGATTGCCATTATTGGCCGCACAGGTTCTGGAAAATCAACTATTGCCAATTTAATTATGCGGATGTATGATACAACAGGCGGCGAGATTGTGATAGACCAGGTACCTATCAATAAACATAACCTGGAAGGCTACCGGGCGCAAATAGGCTTTGTGCCGCAGGAGGTTTTCCTTTTTTCGGATACAATAGCCAATAACATTGCATTCAGCGCTGATGTTCTGGAAATGGATAAAGTATCGCAAGCCGCAAAAGATGCCGCCGTTTATACAAACATTATGGAGCTTGAGCGAGGTTTTGAAACCCTGATAGGTGAGCGGGGTATAACACTTTCGGGCGGGCAAAAGCAACGCGTATCAATAGCAAGGGCAATAGTTAAACACCCGCAGATCCTTATTTTTGATGATTGCCTGTCGGCAGTTGATACCCGTACGGAGGAAGAAATATTAAACAACCTGGGACGCAATATGCAGGGCAAAACCAGCCTGATCATTGCTCATCGGATCTCGACCATAAAGAACGCCGACAAAATTTTGGTGATGGATAATGGTGAAATTATTGAACAGGGAAACCATTCAGATTTAATGCAGCAAAAAGGCACTTATTTCGAATTGTATGAAAAGCAACTGCTGGAAGAAGAAGAGGAAAGTGCCTAAAAAGAGGGAAAAATAGAATAATTACAACAAAAGTTCAATATTATTAGAATAAATACTTGTACTTTGAAAAATTATTTATATTTATGCCAACCAAAACTAGTTACGATAAAATATATTATGGGAGATTTTGAAAACAGAGAGCGTGAAGAGGTTTATTCAAAGAAGGTAAGAGCCGGGAAGAGAACTTATTTTTTTGATGTAAAGGCAACCCGTTCAAACGATTACTACGTTACTATTACCGAAAGCAAAAAGCGTTTGGAGGATGGTGTTTTTATTAAACACAAGATCTTTTTATATAAAGAAGATTTTGAGAAATTTGCCGATGGCTTAAAAGATACAATTGAGTACATTAAGGCAAACCAGGAAGTTGTAGAAAAGCGTTATGAATATAGCGAAACCCAGGAAGTTACTAAGACAGCTGATGAGGATTTTTCTTTTGAAATATAAACAGAACTAAACAAACAAACTAAACTACTATTAAACCCTGCTTAATTAAGCAGGGTTTTTTTGTTGTGTGCATTAATATTTTATTTGTTCAGCATTGATGATGCAGCTGCTCCGAATATAACAGCAACTACAATTATTAAAGCATATAAACACAATACAACAATAGTAAGTATGCCCCATAGTTTAAAAAACGATTTCAATTTACCTAATGCAATTGTTACATGACCAGTATCTGTAAACATAAGCCCTTTCTTTATCTGGCTTCCAAACTGATATAAATAAAGAGAAAAGAAAAAATAAACCAAGGCAACCAGCAGATAAACAACAGTAATCAAACCGCTCATTCCGGCCAGCATACCGCCTGCCATCGGGTCGGGTGAAAATTTAGATATCATAGACATCATAGCACCGGCAAATAATGCTATTATTGCTATAAACCCGCATAAAACAAATCCGACTATTCCTAAAAAATTGGCCCATTTGCCGGCTTCACGCAAATAGGATTGTGCTTCTAAAGTTAAAATCAACCCCGGTTCGGCGCTGGGTTGTGCATAATTTTCAGTTGTTTCTGTTGTTTCCATTGTTTTTAAATGATTTAATTGTTTTAGAGATTTAGTTAGCTAAAGTTATAAACTAAAACCTTTTTAACAACAGAATTTATAATTATGATTAATGATTGATGCCGGGCATAAATAATACGGCTATGGTAAAGTAAATAATCAGGCCGGTAACATCAACAAGGGTAGCTACAAAAGGTGCGGATGAAGTTGCAGGGTCGGCCCCAAGTTTCTTTAATATTAACGGCAGCATTGATCCTGCTAATGACCCCCACAACACTACACCGACCAGCGCCAAGCCCACAATAAAGCCAACCAGCATCCAGTCGTGTCCATATATATTACTAAAAAGAGTCCACACATAAATACGCATAAAGCCAATAACGCCAAGGGTTGTACCCAGCATAAGGCCTGATAATATTTCCCGGCGCATAACCCGCCACCAATCCGCCAGGGTTACTTCCCCCAATGCCATGGCCTGTATTATTAAAGTGGATGCCTGCGACCCGCTGTTGCCCCCGCTTGATATAATTAATGGAACAAACAAAGCCAGTACAACCGCCTTGGCAATTGCATGTTCAAAATGCCCCATAGCGGTGGCAGTAAGCATTTCGCCCAAAAACAATACAATAAGCCAGCTTACCCGTTTTTTTACCAGGCGGAATAAATTAATGTCCAGGTAAGGCTCGTCTAACGCCTCGGTACCACCAATCTTTTGGATGTCTTCGGTGTATTCTTCGTTGGCTATCCATAATATATCATCAACAGTAACAATCCCAAGCAGTATATTTTCGCTGTCAACTACCGGCAGGGCGGTACGGTTATTCATCCTGAAGGTATTAATAGCATCCTGCTGTGGATCACTAGCATCTAATGAAATAAGCCGGCCATCCATCAGCTCGCTCACCTTTGTTTCGGGCTTAACCAATAGTATTTCGCGGATCCGGATATCATCCAGCAAAACACCGCCTTTATCTATCACATAGATAACATCAATGGTTTCTGAATTTTTACCGTAACGCCTTATATGGTTGAGCACCCGCTCCACATCCCATTCTTTTTTAACGGCTATATAATCTGGGGTCATCAGCCTTCCAACAGAATCTTCTTCGTATCCTAAAAGTGATAACGCTTCCTTCCGGTCTGCCGGGGATAAGTGCTGAATAAGTTTTTGAACAGCATCGCCATGCAGCTCGCTAAAAAGTGCGGTACGATCATCCGGTGGAAGCTCATTGATGAGGCCTGATATTCTTGGCCCCGAAAGTTTTTTTATAATGCGCTCCTGGGTAGGGAAATCAAGGATGCGGAATGCATTTACGGCGCGGTTAAGAGACAGTGTTTCAATAAACAAAGGGCCATATTCCGGAAGCTCATCTATCAACTCTTCTACATCCGAAATATTTAAGCTGTTCAAATATTCCTGTAACTGGGTCTTATCTTCATTTTCCAGTAATACACTTATCTGCTCAACCATTTCTTCCATAAAAATCCTCCGTTTACATATTTAAATCTGCCTGTTTTTTGTATTGCCGCAAAAGTCGTTTATTTTTTCAAATCGCAGGCAATTTTTTCTGTTATCTTTGCAGCTTTTTAGAGAGTGGTTGATTGAGTTGATAGGTTGATTAAATTTTATGCGGTCATCTTATTTTCAACTTAATCAACCACTCTCTTAATCAACTTAATCAACTAATAATGGGTTTACAATGTGGTATAGTAGGTTTGCCGAATGTGGGCAAATCAACACTTTTTAATTGCTTATCAAATGCAAAGGCGCAGGCGGCAAACTTTCCGTTCTGCACCATTGAGCCAAATGTGGGTGTGATAACCGTTCCTGACGAGCGCTTAACAAAGCTTACAGAAATAGTTAATCCTAAAAATGTTGTTCCAAATGTTATAGAAATAGTTGATATAGCCGGCCTTGTTAAAGGCGCCAGTAAAGGCGAAGGCCTGGGTAACCAGTTTTTAGCCAATATCCGTTCTACAAATGCTATTATTCACGTTTTACGTTGCTTTGATAACGACAATGTGATCCATGTGGATGGTTCAGTCGACCCTATCCGTGATAAAGAGATCATTGATACCGAGCTTCAGCTTAAGGACCTTGATTCCATTGAAAAGAAGATCCAGAAGGTTGAAAAAGCAGCAAAAACCGGCGGCGATAAGGAAGCTAAAAAAACTTTTGATGTATTAACTGTTTACAAAAACCATTTGCTGGCTGGTAAATCGGCCCGTACGGCTCCTGTTGCTGAAGAAGATCAGGAACATATTGCCGATATCTGGCTGCTGACCGCTAAACCGGTAATGTACGTTTGTAATGTTGATGAAGTATCGGTTAACACCGGGAATGCTTATGTTGAAAAAGTTAAAGCTGCTGTAAAAGAAGAAAACGCTGAAGTGCTAATCATATCGGCACAAATTGAATCAGAAATTTCACAGCTGGAGACTTACGAAGAACGCCAGATGTTCCTGGATGACCTGGGCTTAACTGAATCAGGGGTAAATAAACTGATCAAGGCGGCCTATAAACTGCTTAATTTGGCCACTTACTTCACTGCTGGTGTACAGGAAGTGCGCGCATGGACCATTACCAAAGGCTTTACTGCTCCACAGGCGGCTGGCGTAATTCATACTGACTTTGAAAAAGGCTTTATCCGGGCCGAGGTAATAAAATATGACGACTTTGTAAAGTACAACGGCTCTGAAGCTGCTATTAAAGAAAATGGCAAATTAGGCGTTGAAGGCAAAACTTATATTGTACAGGATGGCGATGTTATGCATTTCAGGTTTAATGTGTAATTCTCTATATTAGGGATGGGTAAAACCCATCCCTACAAAATATACAGGGCCTATGACTCTCAAAAAGGGCCATAAAGATTATAAAATTCGTCATTCTCCCATACCTTATTTCTTATTATTCAAATAAACAGGAGGCATAGCCACGGCCATTATTGTAACACCAGTTTTAACCTGTCACTTTTCTGACACTCCAAATTTTAAACACATCACTATAATTTTTATCTTTAGGCCATTAATATTATCAATGGCAATTTTCAAATTCCTTACAAAGGATCTTTCTTTTTTTACTATCATTCTTCTGCTGTCGTTTGCACATGCTTCGGCGCAAAATAAATACGAGCTCAATGATGGCTGGAAATGCCAAAAGATAGCTGACATGCATGCCGATGGCGCCAGTATCTCAAAAACTGAGTTTTCGATTAATAGCTGGCTAAACGCCACAGTACCCGGAACTGTTTTAACTACCCTGTTAAATAACAAGCAGATCCCCGACCCTTTTTGGGGAATGAACAATGCGCATATAAAAGACATCTATAATACCGGGCGTGATTATTATACCTACTGGTTTGTTAAAGATTTTAACCAGGCTATACCTGTTGGTAACAGCCAGGTCTATTTGAATTTGAGGGGCGTGAATTATAGCTGCGAGGTTTATTTAAATGGAAAAAAAGTAAATAAGCAAACGCATTTCGGGATGTTTTTGCGGCAATCATACAACATTACTGCGTTGATAAATAAAAATGGGAAGAACCGTTTGGCTGTGTTGGTGTACCCACCTGATCCGGTTGGAAACCCTAATGGCGGACAAGGCGGTGATGGTCAAATTGCCAAGAACGTAGGCCTGCAATACACCGCCGGTTGGGACTGGATCCAGCCGATGCGCGACAGGAACACTGGTATTTGGGATAAAGTGACAATTGAAACAACCGGAGCCATAAGAATTATTGATCCGCATATAATAACGTTGGTTCCGGGCGTAAGACAGGTTGAAGGAAAACAGCAGCCTGCTATTATTAAATCATCCGCAACATTACTTAACCCCACAAACAAGACTGTTAGCGGTGTGCTGCAATTCATTATTGTTGGGCAGCGAATTATTAAAAACGTAGCTATTAAGCCAAACTCATCCCTGGAAGTTAACCTGAACGACCTTGTGTTAAAAGACCCTAAGCTATGGTGGCCAAATGGTTATGGTACCCCCTATTTATATAAATCCTCTATTCAGTTTTCTGAAGCAAATAAACTGTCGGATAAAGCAGATATTAATGTTGGGGTAAGGGAAATTCAAACAAGCTGGAATGAACAAACACACAGCAGGCAGGTTGCGGTTAACGGGCAAAAGATCTTTATTAAAGGCGGAAACTGGATCATTTCAGATGCTATGCTGCGTTTTTCGGATACAAGGTATAATGCTGAGGTGCGTTTTCACAGGGACATGAATTTGAACCTGATCCGCGTTTGGGGTGGGGCATTGGTTGAACGGCCTGAATTTTATAATGCCTGTGACGAATATGGCTTGTTGGTTTTCCAGGATTTCTGGATCTCAGGCGATGCTAACGGCAGGTGGTTTGATCCGAAGAAAAAAGATGACCAATGGACCAGGCGTAAATACCCTGATGATCATAAACTTTACCTGCAATCACTTGCAGACCAGGTAAAACTGGTGCGAAACCATCCCTCGCTGGCTATTTGGTGCGGCGGTAATGAGATCACTCCTCCGGAGGATATTTTACTGCCTGTACGCGATTCCATTTTGCCAAAGCTTGACGGTACACGCTGGTTTGTTGAATATTCAAACTCCGATAAAATGTCGCTCAACACGCTGGGCGGCAATGGCGACGGGCCTTATGGTATTCAGCCGGATTCTGCTTTTTGGAAAGTGCATACGTTTCCATTTAACTCCGAGATCGGCTCAGTGGGGATAAATGATTTTGAGAGTTTAAAGCGCTTTATCCCCACTGAAAATTTGGTTGCACCGGAGTTTTCTGAGGATAAGAAAAAGAATAAAGTTGATTCTGTTTGGGATTATCATAAATATATCGGCTATGATGCCTCTATTGAACCTTACGGAAAAATTACCGATGCAAAAGATTTTGCTGCCAAGGCACAGTTGGTTAATTATAACCAATACAGGGCATTAATGGAAGGCTTTAGCGCGCATATGTGGGATTGGTACACCGGGGTAATTATCTGGAAAACCCAAAATCCATGGACAGCAATGCGCGGACAGATGTATGATTATTATCTTGATCCTAACGCTTGCTTATATGGCCTGCACAGCGGCAGCGAACCGCTGCATGTAATGTATAATCCGCTAAATGGCATGGTAACTATAGTAAATAACACATTTACCGCCAAACGTGATTTGATGCTGTCCATAAAAACTTATGACATGCAGGGAAAAGAAAAGCTGCTGACACAAGTTTTTGAAGAGATCCAGCCGCAATCAGTGAAGGGCTTCGTTCCGCTGAAAGATGAGGTTGATGGCCTTGCTAAAAAAGAAGGGGTATTTCTATCTCTTAGATTAACCGATATTAAACAAAACATAGTAAGTGATAACCTGTACTGGCTGCCTGATGAAAAGGGCAATTACTCAGGTTTGAAAAAGATAGCTCCATCAAAAGTTGAAACCGTTGCGAAACAAATTGCACCCGGTAAAATTGAGGTTACTTTGTCTGATCCTTTGAACGCACCGGTAGCATTTTTCAACCGCATTTCATTGGTTGATGCAGCAAGCGGTAACCGCTTGCTGCCTGTATTTTACAGCGATAATTATGTATCTATTTTGCCTGGTGAGCATAAAACTATTACGCTTAATTATGATGCAGGTAAAATTAAAAATGCAGTAATGGTTAGTATTGACGGATGGAATTTGAAGGAGCAGGTGATTTCGATAAAGTAAACATAATTCTTAATCTCATTAAGCAGAATGCTGATAATGATATGGTTTTAAATCAAGCCCTTTCATTTTGATAGATGCCAAATGCAGGTTAAATTTAGTTTGCATATTAGCCCATATATCAGCTGTTCCGCCAAATACCTTCGCAATTCTGAAAGACATTTCAGGTGTAATATCTGATTTTTCATGGATGATATTATTGAGACTCTGACGGGAAATGCCCAACATTTTGGCGGCTGCTGTCACAGTCAGTTCATTTGCAGCAATTACTTCCTCGTGTAAAATTTCACCCGGATGTATATGTCTCATTTGCCTTTTCATGGTGTTCTTAAATTTACACTTGTCATGAATTAAATACAAATTAATTTAATTGTTTATTTTTTTGCCTGGGCTATTAGCTCTTATCGCCCAAAAAAAGGTACTTTTTATTTTTCAAAATCTCTATTTTATCCATTTTGCAACTCTCAACCATCTCTGTCAAAGCCACATAAATATCCTCCTTAAGTGTATAAGTAACAATTAAGTGTCATTTCCATTTCCTCACGTTAATTTAACCGTTTTTTATTAAATTGAGCCCCTGTTAAACCAATAATAAATACCGACATATTTTTATCATTAAAAAACAAGCCAATGCGCCTAAAATTTACGTTCCTTGTATTCGTTCCCTTTTTATTTTTGGGATTCGCTCCTGTTAAACCAAAGGTTTTGGTTTTTACCAAAACGGCGGGCTATCACCACGCATCCATTCCATTAGGTGTTGATGCAATTATAAAGCTTGGTAAAGAGAATAATTTTGATGTGGATACCACATCTGACGACAAAAAATTTATTGAAAGCAACCTGAAAAAATACAGCGCAGTTGTGTTTTTAAGCACTACCGGCCCTTTACTTACCGCTAACGAACGGAATGATTTCGAAAGGTATATACAAGCCGGCGGGGGCTATGTTGGCATTCACGCTGCTGCCGACGCCGAGTACGACTGGCATTGGTATGGACGCCTGGTTGGAGGATACTTTGTTAGTCACCCGGCGCAACAGGAAGCTGTATTGCATGTTGTTGATAAAACCCATATCTCAACAAAGCATCTGCCTGATACGTGGAAAAGAAAAGATGAGTGGTATAATTACAAAGAGTTGAACAAAGATATTCATGTACTTATTACCATTGATGAAACTAGCTATACAGGCGGCATTAACGGCGCAGTACACCCTATGGCCTGGTATCATAATTTTGATGGCGGCAGGGCATGGTACACTGAGCTTGGCCATACTGATGAATCATACAGCGATCCGCTTTATTTAAAACACATTCTTGGCGGCATTAAATGGGCCATTGGCGACCATCAAAAATTAAATTATGCAAAAGTAACTACAGAGCGTGTTCCGGAAGAAAACCGTTTTGTAAAGACCCAGCTAATAACGGGCACCTTTTTTGAGCCGACTGAGCTAACTGTATTACCAAATCTTGATGTGCTGATAAGCCAGCGCCGCGGCGAGATCCTGCTTTATAAAAATGATACAAAGACCATTAAGCAGGCAGGATTTTTAAATGCCTATTGGAAAACACATACCAAGGGTGTAAATGCCGAGGAAGGTGTTTTAGGCATCCAGGCTGACCCTGATTTTAAAAACAACCATTATGTTTACATTTACTACAGCCCGGTTGATACCAGTGTTAACCGCCTGTCGCGCTTTACATTTGTAAATGATACCATTGATAATAAAACAGAGAAAATAGTACTGCAGCTTTATTCGCAGCGCGAGATCTGCTGCCATACCGGCGGCTCTATCGCTTTTGGGCAGGATAATATGCTATTTGTTTCAACAGGTGATAACTCAACTCCGTTTGATGAGCCGGGAAAACAGCCATATAACACCCACGCATTTGCCCCGCTGGATGACCGTCCGGATCATACCCAGTTCGATTCAAGGCGCTCGGCAGGTAATACTAATGATTTACGCGGTAAAATATTGAGAATAAAAATAAAACCCGATGGTACTTATGATATCCCGGAAGGTAACTTGTTTAAACCCGGGCAACCAGGTACCAGGCCCGAAATTTTTGTAATGGGTGATAGAAACCCTTACCGGATAGCCGTGGACAAGAAGAACAACTATTTATATTGGGGCGAGGTTGGCCCGGATGCAAATAAAGACAGCCTGGAAACAAGGGGTCCGCGTGGATATGATGAATTTAACCAGGCCCGGAAAGCAGGATTTTTTGGCTGGCCGCTCTTTATAGGACCCAATATTCCTTATCATGCTTTTGATTATTCAACAGGTGTTTCGGGGCCTGCCTTTGACCCTGAAAAACCTATAAACGATTCAAAAAACAACACAGGTTTAAAAGAATTGCCACCGGCACAACCTGCATTTATCTGGTATCCTTACGGGCCGTCTACAGATTTCCCTGAAGTAGGTTCGGGCGGGCGTACCACAATGGCGGGGCCAATTTATTATACCGATATGTATCCTAAAGCAACCCGCTTCCCTGATTATTATAACAAAAAAGTGATTTTTTACGATTGGATCCGTGGCTGGATAAAAGCCATTACCTTGCAGCCTAACGGCGATTTTGACAAAATGGAGCCATTTATGCCAACCACAAAGTTTAATTCGCCCATTGATATGGAAACAGGTCCGGATGGAAGGATCTATGTGTTGGAATACGGCAGCGGCTGGTTCAGCAAAAACGCTGATGCAGGTTTGGCAAGAATAGATTATAACAGGGGTAACCGTGCACCTGAAATTACAAAAATTAATGCCAGCAAAACTTTTGGCAAGCTGCCATTGCCTGTGCTGTTCACTGTTGCAGCAAAAGATCCTGAAGGAGATAAGTTGAGCTATACCTGGAACCTGGGCAACGGAGTAACCCGGAAAACCTTAGTGCCAAGGCTTAACTATACTTACACCAAAAAAGGAAATTATAACGCAACGGTTGATGTTAAAGACGACCAGGATGCTACTGTAAAAAGTAAACAGGTTAACATACTCGCCGGCAGCATGATTTCAAACTTAGCTAATATTAATGCAAACAGCCCGGGCAAAGCTTTAATGTTATCACTTGATTGCAAAACCTGCCATAAAATAGCAGAAAAATCAATAGGCCCTGCGTTTACCGAGGTGGCTAAAAAATATCCCAACAATAAAGCTTCAATGGCTCACTTAACAGAAAAAGTAAAGGAAGGTGGAAGCGGGATTTGGGGAGATGTTGCTATGCCGGCGCATCCGGCGCTTAAACCTGCGGAAGCGAAACAAATAATAAGCTGGATACTTTCGCTTAAACAATAATATTTTTATAAACAACAAGCAGGGTAGTTGATGATAATTATCCTGCTTGTTTATTATACCAATCAATTGCGTTAGTAAATTTGACGGCACATTTGAACCATTTGTACTTATACTTAATGAAAAAATTAATACCATTATTTTTAATGCTGATCATTTACTGCTCAGCATATTCACAAAATCTTACTGATATTTCGGGTGTTATTGTTAATCAAAAATCGCAGCCGGTTAGCGGTGCAATCATAACATTACTGAACACAAACTTTAACGCGACAAGCAACAGCAAAGGTGAATTCAGGATTAGCCATATCCCCGAAGGAAGCTACACCATGCACATCAGCAATGGAGCTTACGCAGAACGCAACCAGCTTATTACCCTGAACGGTAAAGGCATGTTATTTAATATTAAGCTTAATGATGCAAGCACCCAGCTTGATGAAGTAGTTGTAACTGCGCAAAAAAGGGAAGAAGAAGTGCAGCAGGTACCTGTCAGCATTTCAACACTTTCGGCAAAGCAGGTGCAGGTTTACCATTTGCAAAACCTTAAAGACATTACAGGTATAGTACCAAATTTATACTCGGCCGGGCCTGGTGATAATCGTAATGTTACAGGTATCAGGGGTATTGTGACTACATCGTATGATCCTGCTGTGACAACTTATATTGATGGTGTAAACCAGTTTAGCCTGGATACTTACATCCCACAACTTTTTGATGTGGAACGAATAGAAGTTTTACGCGGACCACAAGGCACTTTATATGGCAGAAATGCCATGGGCGGTGTAATTAATGTAATAACCAAACAACCATCAAACCAAACCAGTGGTTTTGCTGAGCTGGAGTTTGGCAATTACGGAGAACAACGGTACAGCCTTGGTTTACGCGCCCCATTGATAAAAGATAAGCTATTTTTAGGCGTAGCCGGCATTTATTCGGGATTTAATGGTTTTTATACTAATGAATTTAACAATACTAAATTTGATAAGCAGCACTTTTTTTTAGGCAACTATTACCTTAAATTTTTAGCCAGTCAGAAGCTTACACTTACCCTGAACGTTAAAAATTATGCTAACCGCAATAACGGGCCATTCCAATTAGTGGGCAGTCCTGCTGAGGCATTGAGCAATCCGTTTAAGGTTAACCAGAATGCCACTACAAAAATGATTGATAACATATTTAATGCTGCCTTATCTGCAAACTATACTGGCCACAGCTTCAACTTTACCTCGGTAAGCTCATACCAGGAGAACAACAGGTATTATACAAGCCCTATTGATGGCGACTTCTCTCCTTTCGACGCTGTATCACTGATCAATAATTATGGCGGTAGCTGGAACAAAGTAAAAGTTGGCACCCAGGAGTTCAGGTTCAGTTCGCCTGCATCGTCACAATCACCTCTAAAGTGGACTGCAGGCCTCTACGGATTTTATCGTTACAGCCCCACAAAGACAGGCACGCACTTTGGAGACTCCGCAGCCATGGTAGGCTCACCTATAAATAATTTTACAAGCATCAATACCAATATTGAGCGCAATTACGGCGCAGCAGCGTTTGGGCAGGTAGTTTATACTATCAATCCACAGTGGGACATTACAGCGGGTTTACGCTATGATATAGAGCATAAAAAAGAAGAAGTGAAAGGCGAATTTCAGCCCGATGGCGGAGATGCGATGGTAACCCAGGCTGACACCTCATCAAAAGCAAATTTCAGGGCATTTACACCAAAGCTTACAGTAGCTTATCATCTAACAGATAATAATAACCTGTTTGCCACCTACAGCAGGGGCTTCCGTGCGGGCGGAATCAGCCAGTTAGGTTCTGATCCTTCACAACCGCCGCTTTATGCTTATAAACCGGAGTACAGCGACAACTACGAGATTGGCTCAAAAAATTCATTCCTGAATAAAAGGCTGCGCTTAAATATTTCGGCATTTTACACATTGGTTAATAATGCACAGGTGCCAACTCTGGTATTACCAGATGCTATTACCGTTACCAAAAACGCCGGTAAACTAAACAGCAAAGGTATTGAGGCCGAACTTGCCGCCACCTTGTTAAAAGGGTTAGATATTGATTATAGTTTTGGTTATACCCATGCCCGGTATACTGATTTGGTAGTAGCCAGCAATGGTGATGCAGTAAACTTAAAAGGCAACCACCAGGTATATACGCCTGAAGTAACTTCTATGCTGGCCCTCCAATATGCTTATGAAATTGGCGGACCACAAAATGTTCAATTAATAGCCCGTGGCGAGTGGCGTTACCTTGGCAATCAATATTTTGACCTGGCCAACCAGATTGAGCAAAAGGCTTACAGCTTATTTAACGCCCGCATTGGCGTTAGCACCAAAAGGGTTGATGTGTTTTTATGGGGCCGCAACCTTGCTAACAAAAAATATATTGATTATGCTTATGACTTTGGTGCATCGCACCTTGGTAACCCAAAAACTTATGGGGTTAGCTTAAGGACTAATTTTTAGGGCGATGTTATAGTAAAAGCCGGCTTGTTATCCAGATAAGCCGGCTTTTTTATTGCCTATTTTTACGCAGGAACCTTATCCTTCTTTTCACGTTCCCAAAAACGGTGCTGTTTTATAGCATCTATAAAATCAGCGGCCAGTTTGGAATTTCCTCCATCGTCAATAATAATACCCGCTGATGCATCACTTCCCGCTTGTTCATTAAGCTTTGAGCCAACATAAGTTGCTTTAATTAATTCAGCACCTTCTCCATCAGCAGCTATGGCTTTGCAATGGCGGTAGGCCTCATTAATAAAATGGATGGCATCAGGCTCGTTCAAAAGTGCGGCAACACTTTTTTGCCCGGCCGGGATATAAACGGCATCAACCAAAACTGAAGATGCAGTTAAAAAGCTTTTATCAACTTTAATTTGCGCACCGGCAGAATCTGCAATAAAACCATTATGGGGCGCAACTACCCTAACTACCGCGCCTTCGGCCTCCAAAGCTTCTTTAACAGCAGCCAGGGAATCAGCATCAACCCCATCTGCCGCAAGGAAAGCTATTTGCCGGGTTTTGATAGAGTTTTTAGCTGTATTAGCCATGCTTAGCGCTGCAGATTTTTCTACAGCAGGCTTTTTAAATACGGGTTCATAATGTTTTGGATCAGCATCAGCTCCCAGCTGGTGGTTCACCGGTTGTTGTGGTTCCGGTACATCCATGCCTAAACCTTCGGCAACACGTTTGGCAAGGGTTTTATCTACAAAAGTTAATAAGCCGACCATGCGATTGCGGATATCCTGTATATCCACCTTTCCTAATTCAAAACGCAAAGCATCTGATAAATGGGTTTGTTCAGGCTCGCTCATGCTATTATAAAATAAAGTGGCCTGGCTAAAAAAGTCCATAAAACTTTTACTCCGTGCTCTAATTTTATTCCCTTCAACGCGTTCTTCAAAATGTTTGAAGCCGCCATCACTGATCATAGCCTGGAACGGACAGCCACCACCGATAGTATTAGGATGGTAGCTGGTTTTGCCCTTATTTATTTGCTGTCGCATGTGCCCGTCGCGCTGGTTATTATGCACGGTATTCAACGGCCGGTTTATTGGGATCTCCTGGAAATTAGGACCGCCAAGACGGGTTAGCTGAGTGTCGGTATAAGAAAACAGACGCCCCTGTAATAATGGGTCATTTGTAAAATCAATTCCCGGTACCACATGGCCGGGGTGAAATGCAACCTGTTCGGTTTCGGCAAAATAGTTATCAGGGTTACGATCAAGCACCAGCTTACCAACTGGCTGAACAGGCACCAGTTCTTCCGGGATCAGCTTGGTGGGATCGAGCAGGTCAAAATCAAACTTATGCTCATCTTCCTGTGCCACTAATTGCACGCCGAATTCCCATTCGGGATAAGCGCCTGCTTCAATAGCCTCGTGCAGATCACGACGATGGAAATCAGGATCTTTACCAGAGATCTTTAGCGCTTCATCCCAGGCAACAGAATGCACCCCCAGGGTTGGTTTAAAATGAAACTTTACAAATGTTGCTTTGCCCTCTTCATTAACAAAACGATAGGTGTTCACACCAAAGCCTTCCATCATGCGCAAACTACGCGGGATGGCCCTGTCAGACATAACCCACATTATCATGTGCATAGCTTCGGGTGTTAGTGATATAAAATCCCAAAAGGTATCATGTGCCGACGCAGCCTGCGGAATTTCATTATGCGGTTCAGGTTTAACAGCGTGGATCAGGTCCGGAAATTTAATAGCATCCTGGATAAAAAATACAGGCATATTATTGCCAACCAGATCAAAATTACCTTCATCGGTATAAAACTTTACAGCAAACCCACGTACATCCCTGGCGAGATCACTTGAACCGCGGAAACCTGCAACAGTAGAGAAACGCAGAAATACCGGCGTTTTTCGCGAAGGATCAGTTAAGAACTTTGCTTTGGTGTATTTATTCAATGAATTATTATACGCCTGGAAGTAGCCGTGCGCGGCAACCCCGCGCGCATGTACTACCCGTTCAGGGATCCGTTCATGGTCAAAATGGGTGATCTTTTCCCGAAGGTAAAAATCTTCCAATAAGGATGGCCCTCTTTCGCCGGCTTTGAGGCTGCTGGTATCATCATTTAACAATAATCCGGTGTTGGTGGTCATCAATTGCCCGGTACTATCTTCAGTATGCGGTGCAAGATTTTCCATTTTTTTGTCGTTGTTTTCAGGCAGGTCTGATTCGGTACTTTTCATGCTCTTTAGATTTATATAAACAAAAGCAGTAAAAGTGAAATTTGTTTAGAGATTTTATAATTAATTTAACCAATAAGAACTATTATATATTACAATTAAATAAATTGTTAGCACAATTGCATATAGCGCTAAATGTTTCTTTTATTTAGGAATTTTTCTAAGATTAGATAAATATATTAACTTGTATATAAAACATTTGATTTAATATCCGTGTTCATTAGATACACACACTTAGCAAATGAAAAAATTCAATGAACATGATACCGTAATTTATACGGATGCAGAAGGAAGACAGATAAACACTTTTGTTATCTATGATACAGATCCGTTAACCGGGCTAACCCATATTAATTATAAAAACCGTAAAGTATCTGCGGATGCTTTAATTGTACATCCAAAAACTGTTGAAAGACACCATTTACCAATGAATGATGCGTTCAGTTTCGAGATCTTTAAAAAGCTTAAAGAAAAATACGATGAGTTTGAAAACCAGGCTATACGCCGCAATCTGAAAGTTGCACCTGCTTATAATGACCAATTAGCCCAAGCGTCATAAAACTGTTAGATCTTTTAGCTATGAAGGTGAATTCAAGCATTGATAATACAGCGCACCGAACTGTCAAAGCTGCCCGTGATGGAAACAACGAAAGTCCGTGGCAGGCAGCTTTGGAAATTGATTTTTTAAAGTCAGGGTCGCTCATTGCAGATATTCATGATATATTGATTATTGGAGGTGGAATAACAGGGCTTACCGCCGCCTTATTATTGAAAAAATCAGGTAAAAATATTGTGCTTGCCGATGCCGCCTCACCCGGTTTTGGTACAACTGGAGGCACCAGCGCACACATAAATACTTTTGCTGATACCACTTATAAAGAAGCGGAAGAAGCTTTTGGTGAAAAGGGAGCCCAATTGTTTGCTGACGCAATAAACGAGGGCTTTCAGATCATCAATGACAATATTAACACCTATAAAATAAACTGTGATTACGAAAGCAAAACAGGCTATTTGTATGCCGAAGATACAGACCAGGCCAAACAGCTGGAGGATGTTTTTCACGGTGCCAAACAAGTTGGGATTAAAGTAAGATACACGGATGATGTGCCTACCCCTATAAGCTATGTTAAAGCCTTACAGTTTGACGGACAGGCGCAATTTCATCCTTTAAAGTATATGCAGGGGATTGCTGATGCTTATCTGAAGGCAGGCGGCCTAATATTAACAGATACTAAGATTGAGGATTTGCTTACCGCTGATGGCGTGCACACAGCTAAGGCTGGAAGTATAAAAATTAAAGCCAGAAATGTAATTTATGCCACACACATACCTCCCGGAGTTACTTCTTTTAATTTCCGCTGTGCGCCTTACCGCAGTTATGTGCTTGGGGTTAAACTTAAGAATGATAAATATCCTGATGCGTTGATCTATGATATGCAAGAGCCTTATCATTATTTTAGAACGCATGAAATTGAAGGACAAAAACTACTAATTGCCGGTGGCAATGATCATAAAACCGGGCATAAGGACCCTGAAAAAGCATTCGAAGATCTGGAGATGTATATTAGGAAACATTACCAGGTATCTTCAGTAAAATACAAATGGTCATCGCAATACTATATTCCCGTTGATGGGTTTCCTTATATTGGACAGATGCCTGGGACTGCACATGGAATTTACTGTGCCACCGGCTACAATGGCAACGGGATGATGTTAGGTACAATAGCAGGTAAAATAATAAGTGACCTGATAACAGGCAAAGTCAGCAAATATGAAAAAGTATTTAGCCCAGCCCGCATCAAACCTATTGCCGGGTTTACTGAATTTGTAAAAGAAAATGCGGATGTAGCCTATCACTTTGTGGCCGACAGGCTTTCTGTACATGAAACAGATTCATTAAAACGGATCCAAAAAGATAGTGGGAAAGTAGTTGAATTTGAAGGTAAAAAAGTTGCTGCGTACCGCGATGCAGAAGGTACCATCCATGCATTAAACCCGGTTTGTACCCATGCTAAATGTATTGTTAACTGGAACCAGGAAGAAAAAAGCTGGGATTGCCCCTGCCATGGCGCACGTTATGATATAGACGGAAAAGTATTGAACGGGCCAGCAGAAAAGGATCTGCAAAAAATAGATCAGTCAGCCGATGAATAAAGTAGAAAAAATCGCCATTGCGGGTATTACCGGCACAACCTTTATGACCTTATTCAGTTACCTGGTTTCAATGTTAAAAAATGAAAACTACAGTGAGCCGGAGCACCTGGCTACTATGCTTCACCGTTTTATTCCATCTACCTCAAAAAAATTTAATCAAGTAGCCGGTTGGAACGCGCATTATGCTGTCGGGCTGGCATTTGCAGCTGTATATGTTAAATTGTGGGAAGCGCGGAAGATAAAACCTACCATCGTAAATGGTTTGGCGCTTGGTGCTATTAGCGGGGCGTTTGCAGTTGCTGTTTGGAAGCTAACCTTTAAAATACATCCCCTTCCACCATGGATCAATTTTAATAAATTTTATATGCAGTTGGTTCCGGCCCATGTTGTTTTTGGCCTTTTTGCTACGATTGCTTACCGGATAATGAAACAAAATGAAGAAATAATTAAAGGAAAACAAGTCGGTATGGATCTTTCAACTGTTTAAAAATGAACAATAAAACAGCAAAGCCTGCTAATAATTTGCAGGCTTTGTTGTTTTAGTACAACACCCCAAATCCAATATTGGGCCGGGTTTGCCTTACATCATACCTGAATTGAGCATCCGACTCGTCAAGGCTGGAGACGTTGGCCACATAGTTTTTTAAACCGGCCCTCATAGACACTCCAAGGTACTCTGAGCCGCTTAGCTATATCCCCTTAGAAAAGAATGCACTGAATTGCGTATTGTGTTCAACACCGAACTGATCATTCATGACCAATATCCACGCAGAACCGCCTAAAGATTCAACTGGCACGTTGGCATTTAGTATCAATGTGCTCGGTGCGCCCTGTATCCCCACAAACTGATCTCTTACCTGGGCGTTTACCGAGCCCTTTTTATCCGGCAAAGAATAAGCCTGGTTAAATGGAGTCAGGTTATTCATATATTGGGTTTAACTAAATTATTGCTGTGCCCCGGGCCCAGTTGCAAACCCCATTAATATAAGGGCAAAGCAATAATTTAGTTAAATCTATTCATTTTACACTTCCTCACTGAGCTCATTAAGATTTAATAATAAAGTAACCTGTTTTGCGCTTTAATACCCCTTTCACCTTGTATTCAAGCACATAGAAATAAGTGCCTGGCTGCTGCTTTGCCTTGTTGATATTTGAATGTCCGTCAAATACTTTGTTGACATTGTCATAACCTGACACATTAAATATTTCGGCGCCGTTTCTATTCATCAGTACTACCCTGTTATCAGGATAGTTTTCAATATTATTGATAAAAAGAAAGTCGTTGATACCATCACCGTTAGGTGACACAGCCTGCTTTACCACAGGTTCGTCCTGCGAGAATAAACTATCGATATCAGTGTTATTAGTAGATAATACTAACATTGTTAATGGGCCAGTTGAAATGCAAGTTGGCGCAGGTGTATTTGCATCTGAATGCACTTGCAGGTTGCCTCCTCCAAGAGGTTGCTTAACCGTTTTATTGGTTGCCGCATTCCAATTATTGGAATAAAGCAGATTACCCTTGCTGTCCGTTAACGTTATTGCAATTAAATCGCCCGACCTATTGCTGCCTGGTCCCGGCTCACAGGAGTCGGTCATTTCAACTGTAAGGTTATTGTTTCCGACTGTGCTTATAAGTACCCCGGTTGCAGCATTGATAATGTTCACAGACGCGTTACCAGATGTGAACGCTGCAGTAGCAGGGGTATTCGACGACATAGGTATAACGGTAAGAGTTAACACTTTAGGCGCGCTTATTTGGTATATAAAGTTTCCATTACGTATTATGCCATTAAATCCTCCGCCCTGAATATTGGTCAGCGACTTGTTCCATTTAGCGTTAAAACCAAAATTAGTCTTGGTATTTGGCGCCCCGGCGTAGGTGCCCGCGCTTGGATACCCGCCAGCGCCCATCACTACAAATCCACCACCGGTCAGGAAGTCTGATGTTCTGCTCGACACCGTAACCTCTGTGTTTGTCTCACTGCAAGCAGTTGAGTTTATAAAGTTTCCGGCTATTGTCCAGGTTACAAGCGTGGTCTTGGACATACTGGTGCCAATATCGTCCAGCATACTATAGCTGTATATCGCCTGGGTAGCGGTTGAACTCGGATCCAAAACGGTTGTGTAAGGCCCTGCGTTATTATCAGTCGTAAACGTGACTGTTGCAGTCCTTGCATCTGCGCCACCTGTCGTATTGATTACTATACTCAGATTGACGCGGGTCGAGGTCAATGAAACATCAGCATTGGCAAACATCACGCCATTGTAAGCAGCACATACGGCAAGCTTATTGATGGTTAAAGTACCCGCCACATAGCTGATTGTATAGTTGGCACCCACCGCCCCGGATGCTGTAATTGGATAATTTCCCACAGGTGAGGATAATGTACCTGTTGTACTAATGGTAGGTTGTGTGGTTAAACTGGATGAATTATCCCCGTTGACAAAGCCTGCATAGCTTACCATCAGCGGTGGATTGACCTCACCATAGTTCTTGCTCTTGTTATCTGCCGTAATGGTCAGTCCTACTTTATTCACCGTTAATGTACCGGCCACGTAGCTGATTGTATAGTTGGGATTCACCGCACCTGCAGCTGTGATCGGGTAGGTGTTCACCAGCGACGACGCTGTGCATGAAGTACTGATCGTTGGCTGGGTGGTCAAACTGGCGGCGGCATCACCATTCACAAAACCTGCATAACTCACTGTTAGCGCAGGAAGAGCCGCACCATAGTT
>NZ_JAQBOC010000002.1 GCF_028288225.1 Mucilaginibacter sp. | reverse complement strand
CAGCTTGATATTAAACCCGGTTTGTATCCTGACGGTATAATCATCATCAGATAGGTTTCTACCTTTCACTTCCCTTAACAAGTTATAACTCCAATCTGGGTACGGAAAACTATTCAGCGGCAGAGTTGCAGCTACGGCCCTGTTTGGGCCACTTACATTTAAATTAGTCGCGTAAGATCCGTTAGGGTTCTGCAAGGTTTCATAGGGAGATAGTTGCTGTAGCTCGGCAAGCGTAGCGCCACTGGTTTCATCTTTCCGGTATTGAAGGTAAGCGCCGAAATTGAATATTAAAAACTTGGCAAGTTTATATTCATTACTGAAATTTATGCCAAATTTATTGTATCCGGTACCCTGATAGCGTGTATTATTATTCTCAAACAGTAAAGAGGCATAGGAATTTGACCGGCCCGTTCCCTCCGAAAAATTAACATTATATTGCTGCAATATAGCTCTTCTCAATAACAGGTTACTAATCTGGCTATGATTGTTGATCGTGCTTAGGCTGTCAAGTCCCGAGTTCATGGCAGCCGTACTGAGTGTCCCGTTTTTATTCGCGTAAATAAGTTCCTGTGCCAAGGTTAGCGGGTTTCTAAAATCAGTAGGGAAGGCACCTCCATATTGCATACCGGCAAAGAACCAGCCGTTTTTATAGGCCAGTTTTTCGTAAGCTACCTGGTCGGCCGAGTTGGCGGTAGTCAGCAATTGATCAAGGTTGGTAAGGGCAGATACCCTGGTGAATGTACTGGCACTAACAACAAGCCCACTACCTACTTTTGATTTCTTAGTAGTAATAACGATAACCCCATTGGCTGCACGTGCACCCCAGATTGATGCCGCCGCAGCATCTTTTAAAATCGTAACGTTTTCAACATCGTTTGGATTGATGGTGGAGAAATCACTGGTGGATAACGGGAATCCGTCAACAACAACCAGAGGGGCCGTGGCTGCATATAGGGAGGTACTACCGCGGATAAGGAAACTCACACTTCCATCCGCGTTCTCTTTAGCCTGCATACCGGCAACCATGCCCTGTAATGCGGTTGAAAGATTAGATACCGGCCTATCCGACAAAGTAGCCTGACTAACCTGGCTGAAAGAACCCGGCGCCCTTTCTTTTAACAAACTCTGGTAACCGGTATTTACGGTTACTTCTTTTAATTCATCAAACGCAACTTTAAGTTTTACATTGAACGAGGTTTGGTTACCAACCACGATTTCCTGTTTGATATAGCCGATATAAGTTATTTCCAGAATGGCCTTGTTATCGGGTACCTGTATCGTAAAAAAACCGTTGCTATTAGTGACTGCCGCGCCCGTTCTTTGCCCTTTTACTCTGATGGTAACGCCAGGCAATGGCTGGCCATTTTCATCGGTAACCGAACCTGATATGGTCAGTGCAGCTATTGATGTCGATGCCCCGTTTGCTGTCAGCACGATCAACCCACCGTCAAGCAGTTTGTAATTAAAGCCGGTATTAACGAGGATCTGATCAAGCAAATTCGCCACAGTTTCGTTACTGACAGCAACATTGATCTTATTATTGAAGGGAAAAATGCTGTTATTATACATGAATTTGTAATCCGTTTTCCTTTCAATAGCCCTGATAACTTTGCTGATCTCAGCCTCTTTCATAGTAAGAGATATCCTAGTATCCTGGGAACGGACCGAGGCAGAAACGGTCATTAAACTGCATAATATGAGCAGGAAAGTTAGTTTCATAACGAACAGTAATTTATTAACGTTGTTTATTAGGGATAAACAACTGTTAATTGTGCTTTTTTGCATAATTTTACATGATTAAAAGTTAGATTATGAAGTAAGGGCAACGCCAATTGATTCCTTCTTCATTTTGATTTTTAACACTCAGAAGGGGATACGATCATGTATTCCCTTTATTTTTTAGTATTTTTAGTAAATGGTAATTACATAGCCCTCCCTTCTGTAATTAAAGTTTGCCGTTAATTTAAAGTCTGTTAACACCTCATCAATATTTTCTTTGTCAAATGTTGACGTAAACCGATAACCGCTCAGTTGTTTGTTATTAACTATCAATTTTACATTATACCACCTTTCAATTACCGGTACGATATCTTCAAATTGCTGATCATAAAAGGAAAGCTTATTATTGGTCCAATCGGTTTCTACGATCGAGTTCTTAAAAACCTTATCGGTAATATTTGCCATTTTGTAATGAAGAGTGGGTTTATCGTCGTTATTTAAAGACAAATCGCTTGAAGGATTGTTTAAGACGACGAGTTTTTCACTGGGAGATAATACAATCTTGTTTCTGAGTTTATTTTTTAAAACAATTTCTATAGATCCTTTTATTAAGGAGGTTTCAGACGTTTTATCTCCCCGATAGGCTTTAACATTAAACACGGTACCTAAATCATTAACGTCGAATTCAAAAGTATGAACAGAAAACGGAGATTTTGGATTGTGTACAACGGTAAAGTAGCCTTCCCCTTCTAATAAAACCTCTCTTTTTTGGTGGTTATAGCCAGGCAATACTGTTAGCTTACTTCCGGCATTCAACAAAACTACAGTACCATCACTCAGCGTTAGCATTTTTTTCTTCCCAACCGGACTCAGGTAAACGCTTTGATCTGCTTGCCCGCTAAATTGTTGATTGCTGTGCTTGTTTAATAAAAAATATCCGCCTATAGCCAAAGCAAGCGCAATAGAAGCAGCCACGAAGATCCGGGGCTGGTTACGCTTACGGCTTACATGGATATTACCCCGCGAAAGAATCGTTTTGTATATCCGGGCTTCTGCTTCTTCTCGGGTTTCTCCGGTATTTACTTCAAATACATCATCAAATAAAGTATACCACCGCTCAAACTCAGCTTTTTCGTTTTGAGTGATCGTGCCTTTCTGCCATTTATGGGCCAGGAAATTTATCCGTTGTGATTGATTAGGATCAGTCATTTAGCTATGTTTTTTATTGATAGCCAAACAAAGCCGCGTGTACCCTACCTTTTTTTATTAAAAAAAATTAATTTTTATAAAAACACCTAAAAATTTACAAAATGTAGGATAAAAAGCAAGGATTCTTGCCGTTTTGATTAAATTATAAAAAGCAATATCGATAAATATTGCCCAAACCGCGTACGGAGTGTTTTTAAAGCGTATGTAATGTGCTTTTCGACGGCTTTTTCAGAAATATTCAATTCACTGGCGATATTTTTGTTCGCCAGGCCCGCTTCGCGGCTCATTCTGAAAACCAACTGGCATTTGGATGGCAGGCCGGTAATGGTATATTCCAGTTGTTTTTGCAACAAATCAAAATCAAAATGCTCGAAGGGTGCGTCTTTGCTGCTTTCCAGGTTAAGGGCAAATTCATGATCCCTGTTCATCTTCCTTGCCCTTTTAGCCAGGCGGTTAATGATTTCAAACTTTACGGCTACGGCAAAATAATTTTCAAAACCCACACGCAAAGTAAAGGCCTCCCTGCGCTTCCATAAATTCAGGAAAATGTCTTGAACGGCCTCTTCCGCTTCCGTTAAATCGTTGAGGCGCCGGCCGGCAACCGTCAACATCTTGTCCCAATATTTTTTGTAAATTACACTGAACGCTACTTCGTCACCGGCCCTGAGCAGGTCCGCCAATTCGGTCTCATTTAGTTCATGGTAATTAATCATGTTCGTATTGGGTAATAAAGATAACGATAAATTGGTATTAAATTAAACTTAAAGTGGCAAATTGAATATAACAGCACCCTTCTTCGCGGGGTGCTGTTATGGTTTACTTAACTGACCTTATAAAGAACAAAACGAAGATTTTTATAATATGCCATGCTTTACCGCTGTACATATGAACTATCATCCTTATAATCATATAATAAGCGGCTAATACCAATATGAAAGTATTATTTGGCCGATGTGCATTATATTGCCAAAACTTTTAGGCAACCATCTCAAAAACACCTTTTTTGATCAGAATCGCACCAGCATCAATGATTTTAATAATATCGATCAGCTCTTTACCGAACCTGACTGGCATAATGATCTTTATCAGGTACCTTACAGTTTATTACTTATCAAAGCAAAGGCGGTTCCGGTATTGCTACTCGTCGCTCCGATAATGGTTCTGATGGGTTTGAACTAAACATTTTTATAAATTTGAGACATGATGTGCAGCGCTCCGCTGTTTTTTATGCCACCAATCAGATATCATTCTCACGTTTAAAATCTTATCCTGTTTATCCTGATAGCTGTGCCGAAGTTCCCACATTGGCATACTACAGATAAAAAATTCCAGAACTGTTTAAACTTATCTTTGATAGCCCCTGGGTAAATAGTTTGTCATCTATATCCCAGACTATCATTCCCCTTACTTTTATTCCTGATAAAGTTCGTCTTATCCAATGATCAATACAATAATTTGGCTAAAAACAAGAAATTTTATGGTAAATATTCGTTTTTATGCGTTTATATTCAGTTTAATTGATTTTAAACCTTCACAATTGCGTGTTTTTTCAATTGTATTTGCATTTAACCAGATGATTATGCTTATCTGAACATTATTGATAAACCGCGTGGCTTATTAGAAGTAAATCCGATTTCAAAAACATCAGCGTCAAAGAACAAGCCTGTTAACTCAATCCCTGCGAAATCGTACAAAGCGAAACGAGAGTTTCAGAGATTGATAAACTAAATTTTAGGGATCGGTCATTTGAGAAGCTATTAATAATCTTTCAGGTTATTCCCGGCAACGCTTTTTCTCAGATTGAAACAAACCTCAATTGTTTATTTGGCATAAAGATATTGAACCAACTGTACCCATATTTTTTACCTCAAAAACAAAAAAGCTCCCTATTTTTAAATAAGAAGCTTTTTTTGTGGTATCAGCTGGGATCGAACCAGCGACACAAGGATTTTCAGTCCTTTGCTCTACCGACTTAACAATCGTTTTAAAGCTGTTTTTTACGATTTGGGTAAATAAGTGCGCCAAAAGTGCGCCAAGATGTCCTTAGAAATCCGTAATTACACAGAACCGACAATCGTTACTAATGATGATTTAAAACATCGTTCCTATGTTACCTTTTATTTCAACGATGAAATTGAAAAGCAGTACCACGGTAAAAACGTTGGCCAAGAAATAAACCCAAATCGAGCCAAATCATTAGAAGAAAAACAACAGTTACTTAAAAAGCTACAATACGAACTGCATAAAGCCTTAGAAGCCAAAAGTTACCCTGTTGTTAACAGTCGGTCAGGGTTTTCAGACAAGGCTAAGCAAGTACATAGTGATAAATTACCGTCTGCGAAAAAATTAATGTTTGAAGCCGTCAGGGCTAAGTTACGCACTGATTTAAGTAGAACTTATAAACGTGATCTTAAGAGCGTTTACCGAGAGTTTAGAGATTTTATGCTTCCTGGTGAGACCGAAGGCCCAATCAATAGTATTACGACTATCAGGATAGAGAAATTTCTTTCCCGGTTTGGTTCGTCAGGCACTTACTACATGAATAAAAGAAGAAATTTAGGGGTGATCATATCCGCTGCCGGAAGACTTGATAACAAAGACTTAAAGATGGTGAAGGAAACAAAACGTAGGAAAGCTAAGGCAAAGTTGCATAAGCCCTATGATAAAGTCCAATTAAAACCAATACTTGAATATTTAAAAGCACACTATCCCAATCTTTATTTGTGTTGCTTGCTTACCTATAGTTCGTGGTTGCGTCCCCATGAGGAAGTGAGGTTACTTACTCTCGGTGATTTTAAAAAAGACTGGACCGAAATTCATTTATCTGGCAATGGAAATAAGGGTGGAAAGGTTAGAGTGGTATATATACCTGATTATGCTCGTAAAGAGCTTTTGCCTGTACTTTCCAAATTAGGCAGGAATGATAATATTTTCAGTATGAATAGAGAGCCATTTAACGAGTTCTATTTTAATACAGCATGGTCAAGAGCTTATAAAAAGATGTTTATCTTGGGGCTGATATATGAAGATCAAACAATCTATTCATTTAGGCATACAGCCGCTATAGAGGTTTATAGAAACACTAAGGATGTATATCTGCTTCAAAAAATGTTAGGCCATTCAACAATTATTGTTACACTTAAATATTTGAGAAGTTTAGGTGAATTTAACAGTGACGAACTGAGAGATGCGGCACCTCAACTTTAAGGTTCTGCATAGTGTAAATTATTATGCAGCATATAAATCAATAGTAGTATGTTAGAACAATTTGTTTTAGACACCCTATTAATTTTTTTATGCCTAAATTGTTAGAATCCAATGGTAAATATTCAATTAAATTACACCTGAGCCATGCCTTGATACGAACATATAAATTGTATAATGTCGTAAACACACTTTATGATTACTACGTCATTGACATACAGAATGAAGGTACAGTTGCCTATACTTTTCAACCTACTTTAAATCTTTCAAATTCGGACTTTCCAGC
>NZ_JAQBOC010000001.1 GCF_028288225.1 Mucilaginibacter sp. | reverse complement strand
TCATCTCAGCATATCAGCTCACAATCCATTATCCTGAAAACCGACTTTAATATAAGGGGGTCTTCAAAATCACTGATAAACTGATCTAAAGCGAGTCGCTTACAGTAATTAATTATTGTAAGCCTTAACTTGTAATTTATAACCTTCATTCAGCAGATTAGGGTCAATTTCCACTTCAAGCGTTTTAATTTCACCCTGCATTAAAGAAAAATAGCCGTCGTTATATAAAGCCGGCAGCAACTGCGCCCCTGCATTATTTAGTAACTGCGCTCTAATACCAAAAGCAGCTGTAATTTTGGAGTTATTTACAATAACGTATTTAAGCAATTTATTAATGCCGTTTTTTGCTATAGATATTACCGGCTTGCTTACAGATAAACTTGAACCAACAGAGGGCATTTTATTTAAGCCGGCATAGTCTAAATAAGTATTTCCTATCCAGTAAAAGTTTTCAGATAACAACTTGTTCTTAGTATCAAACAGTTTTAGTTTTAAGAAATGAACCTGGGATAATTTTGGCAATTCAGCACTTTTTTCAAATGCTTTAAAAGCCTCCGTTGCCGATGTGGCACTAACATTTATTTGTTTTTTGATCGAATACCCGTTTACAATCTGGCCGTCCATATTGTAAACGGATGCCTCGGCAGTTAACCCGGTTATGTTGTAGGGCTTATTGTTAATTATTTTAACAGAATTGGTAGCAGGGTTCCATTGTATATGAACAGGCTCACAAGCCGTTTTAGCACCAAAGTATGCCCCTGTAAGGTCATAATAATAATCATAAGTTTGCCATATCATGGATGGATAGGCCGATTGGCTCATCCATATCAGCATACCGGAAGCGTCTTTCCACATGTGGTCGTTCCAGGATTCGTACATGGCTTTCATGGTTTCTACATTTAGCATTTGGGCTTTTTTGCAAAAGTCTGCTAACGAGTTAGCCTTACCATAGCTGTTATTTATGGTGTTGATATATTTAACCGGGTCGGATCCGCCGCCCAGGGCGCCGTCTGTGCTAAAATAGTGGCGGGCCCACATATTCGTTTTGCTGTTAACAGCCTCTGTTGTTGGAGCCACCCAGTAATCGGCAGGCATAAATTTTTTAAAGCTTTCTATGTTCACAAAGGTAGCCGTACCCAGCTCGCTACGCATACCGTATGAATCTTTAGAGAACAGATAGCCATTATGCGGATCGGTAAAATATGTTTTAGGATCGGTATTGCTCCAAAGCCCGCTGCCCGATAAAACCCTGCTGCCGCCATGAATAGAAAAGTTTGGATTAGTTTCGCCCGCGTTTGATCTCGCAAAGTACAACCTATCCTCCCCGTCGTTATCCTTAACAGCGCTTTTAATTACATTGTTCAGCAGTCCATTTGGATTACCACCCGGTACGCCTTCGTTAGCGCCGCACCATATTATCACAGACGGATGGTCTCTTAGTTTTTTAACTTTTTCGATTGCGTTGCTCTTAAATATCCCCAGGCTATCAATCTGCCCGAAATTATTCAGCCAGAAATCGTCCCAAACCATCATGCCATATTTATCGCAGTAACTATAAAAAGCTTCATCGGTGACCTCACCGGTCCAGTTCCTGATGATATTAAAGTTCATTTCCTTATGAAACCTGATGCGGGTATCATAATCTTTACCCCGGGCTTTCAGCATATAATCGCTCATGCCCCAATTGCCGCCTTTTAATAATATCGGCACATCATTAACATAAACGCGTAACGGCCCGTTGAGCGAGGTAGTATCGGCAGTGATTTTTCTTATCCCAAATGTTTTGGTGACCACATCAGACGGCGTTACGTCATTAACATCAAAACGAACAGTACAGGTATATAAATTTTGCGTTCCATCGGCTTTGCCGCCATAGCCGTTTGGCCACCAAAGCTTTGGGTTTTTTATATGCAACTGCGAAAATTGCGTCCAATCGTAGTTTATAGTTTGGCTGCTGTCGGCATTTAATGTGAGCCGTGGGCCGGTAACTGTAATATTACCGGGGTTAATGGTAAATTTAACCGTACCACTCACTGTTGAAGGTGATGTGTTAGTGAGGTGCACGTTAACGGTTAAATCTGCTGTGTTTTTATCGGGTATGCTGGCGTGGATCCAGGGATCTGTAACAGATACAGGCCCTTTTGCAGTTATGCTAACCGTATCGGTAATACCGCTGTTTAAACCCGGCACGGCGGGCATCCAGTCCCAGCTGCCGCTGCTGATGTAAGTAGGGCTTTCCCAGTTGGCTAACGGGTGATGGTGTTCCGGGTCGTTACGGGGAGGTATAACCAGCACTAAAATAACATTTGCGCTTGTTTTATTCAACAGAGAAGTAACATCATACAATCCTCTTTCTACAATACCTTTAATAGTGCCAATGTGATTCCCGTTTAAATAGATCTCGCCACGTTTATGAATGCCGTTAAAGTTGAGCCAGATCCTTTTACCGGGTGCAAAGTTTTTAGTAGAAAATTCTGTACGATACCAGAATGGACGGTTGTATTTTTCTTTATCAACTTTATAAATATTCTCTGCATAATCAGGGTCGCTTTCTTTACCAGCCTTTACGTAAGCATAAAATACTGTTCCAGGCACTACCGCATTAATCCAGCTGTTTGTATTTAAACCGGGAGCTGATAGTTGTTTTAAGCTGTATGTGTTTCCTTCCCGGGGATGCAGTTTCCATTTCAATACTATCGCTTGTGCGTTCGATACGTTTTGAAAAAACAATAGACTGATCGTTAAGAGGCTGAAAATTCGTTTCATAAAAGCTCGTAATATTTACTGCGGCAAGTTAAAAAAAAATATTTGCTAAAACGATTTACTTAATTTAGATTTACTCAACAATTATAACCTAATAACAATAATTATGAAAAAAAAATTACTTGCCTGTATCCTGGTACCGGGCTTGCTTGTGGCTATAAGCTGCAGCAAAAAGGAAATTAATGCAAGCCAGCCCGGCGCCGTCAGTCCGTCAACTATTGCGCGGGCAGTCAGTCCGCCAGCGTCTTACGCCACTTTTCAAATCACCAATGTATTTAGCGGTAAGCTTTTAGAGGTGCGTGGCGATTCAACTTTGATGCATGCGCAAAGCAACCCTGCCAACGTGCAGCAATATGCCAGCGCCGGTTCCGGTCAGGGTGTAGCAGGAAACCAGAAATGGTACCTTATACAGCAAGGCACAGGAACAATTACCAGTACCACACCTTTTAAAATCATGAATGTTGAAAATGGTATGTTCCTCGAAGCGCCGAACGGCACATCAGGCACTACGTTATGGGTTGACCACACCAATGGCTTCCCCTCACAAATATGGAATATACAGGTGGTAAGCGGACAATCATACTATGTAATTAAAAACTCAAACGGGCTGGTGCTCACTGATCATGGCAGTTCAACAGCTAATGGTGCGCCAATTACTGAGGAAACTGCTGCCAGCAGTACAACTCAATATTGGAATTTAAGCAGTATAACCGCCGAAGCTTACCGCGACGATGTGGTTGTAAACTTCTTCCACCGGGGTGCCGTGTCCAATACAACTGTAGCTTTTGACCAGGGAAACAGTATTCCGCTTACAAATGGCGCAAACAATGGTAAAATACTCTGGATAACCCAGGACGCCTATGCCAGCAGCCAGTTGAAAGCAAACGGTTTTTTGGCCTGCCAATTTTTTTCATACCATAATTCGGGGCTTTTGCAGCCATCAATTACTAACTGGACATCAAGCTCAACGCCTAACATCACCACTACCAGTAATGCAGGCACCGGTATAAACTTGCTGGAAATAGTAAAAAGCCCCGGCGCCCATAACTCTACTTATACCTGGACGGGCGCGGGTGTTGAAGTAGGCAGCAATGTGTTATTGAACGGGTACGAATCGGCAAATGGCTCAACACCGGCAAACCAGGCATTATATAGTATAGCCGAAAGCACCAGCAGCACAACATGGGGTGCAGTTACCCGCTTAACGCCAAACGGCATGTCGGGCCAAACAAAAATGAGTTTCTCTGTTGGTATGATAAAAAAACCGGCAGGCGATACCGTATATGTATATGGCGCACAAAGCACCTTCTTTAATGCAAACGCTATAACATTGGCGAGGTTCCCTGCAAGCAATCCTTCGTCATGGTCATACTGGAGAGGACATAGCTGGGCATCAACTCCTGACACCACATCTTTATCAGGCGCAATAACTGTTGGCTCCGGAACTTCAACACAGGCAAATGTTATGGTTTCATATGTTAACGGTAAATATGTAATGATGCAGATGGACCTGGGTTATTTCTGCGATCCAGCATCCCGCGGGATCTATATTTCAACAGCGACAAGTCCGTTCGGGCCGTTTACAGCACCAACGTTGGTATATACCATAAATGATTTGTACAATGGGCACACGGCCAAATATTATACCCCTATAGTACATGGTGAATTTGTAAATGGCCGCAATGAATTGCTGGTTACTTATTGTTTAAATTATAACGGATCTGGCGGTAGCTGTTCAACAACAACCTGTTTCAACAACAACCAGGATCCAAATTATTACCAGATTAAGGGCGTACGTATACCGTACTCAATTATTGGTTTGTAAGTGTTAACCTAATAAGCAAGCCGGATATAATTCTCCCGGCTTGTTTATTTAGGAATAGCTCAACATGCGCGTAAGTTTAAGGAAAAAATTTTTCGATGCCCTGGTACCGATCCGATGCCACCCGGCCCGGCGTCTTTCGCTTGACCGCAAATAATGGTGAGCGTCCACGCTCCACAAAAAGGCCCTTAGAAACTAATCTAAGGGCTTTTTCGTGGAGCAAGGGCTTAAGCACCCATAGTGCCAGTCTTTACCTCTCCGGCCCGTGTGTAATTGGCAAAAATAACGCCGCTGGGAGTCGTACTGCTCTCTGTTAATTTAAATGCTGCCGGGATGGTTTCGTCGCTATACCACTTTTTTCCTTTACCAAGCAGCACCGGGTAAATTTTGAGCCAGATCTCGTCTACCAAATCATGTTTTAGCAGTAGCTGAACGAGCTCGCCGCTGCCCCAGACTTTGATATCGGAACCTTCGGAATTTTTGAGTTTTTCGATATCTGCCACGCTTGTAAGGAACACCGAGTTTTGCCAGTCCGACTTTTCCATAGTGTTGGACAACACGTATTTTGTGACCTCGTTGATGCCTGGCCAATAGCCGGCATGTTCAGGCCAATAAGCGGCGAAAATTTCAAATGTTTTTCGGCCTAGCAGAATGTCTGTAGCCGCCATCTGTTTTTGCATAATTTTACCCGAAGCTTCGTCGGCATAAGGTGCAGACCAGCCGCCATAGTTGAAAGCACCTGCTTTATCTTCTTCGGGTCCGCCGGGTGCCTGCATTACCCCGTCTAAGGTGATAAATTCTAAAACGATTATCTTTCTCATATTAATTTTCTTTAAAATGTTGCTTAAGAATTGGTTTTGTTACAATACAAATGTCTGAAACAATGTTATCATACCTGCGGGGCATAAGTGACAAATCAGAGGGGGAGGAGTGACAAATTGGGCTTTTTGGGCAGATGTAATACCTATTACAGACTGCAGGTTACACGCGGTATAGCGTTCCATTTTTCACGCGGAACGGGATGGAACGCGGTGAAACATGTTGATTATCAGTGTATTCGAGTTTTACTAAAATATAAGTAGCTGATAATCAATTGTTACAGAATTTGTGCTTTTTGGGCTTGTTGCTGTAATTTGTTTATAATCAGTGTGTTTAAGTTTTTTGGTTGATTGAAGTTGATGGTTTTGTAAACCTATAGCCGTATAAGACCATCTGTTAGGGAAAGAGTTTTAAGGGTGAATTTTGATAAACCAAACCTTTTATCTATTGTACATTCTTACCTTAAATAAGAATTAGCCTTTTCAATATTTCTCTCAAACGTATGTCCCTATGCTTGCCAAGCGGGACTTCAATTGCCAAAATCACTGGAGAAACCGATTTATTCCCTTCTATAGAATATGTGCTTTTATGAAAGTCTATTTTCCATTTATTTATAAAACTTTTGTCTTCGGGAAAAAGAAGTATTAATCCAGAAATAGATATTTTTGAACCATCAATCTTTCCGATTCCATGTAAATATTTAGGAATCAATTCTTGAAAAGTATATCTTTTGATATTTTTTATTTTTTTGAACTTTGCATCAAGGATTACGTACCGTACGCCATGTTTGTTAGAAATTTCAAGGATAAAATCGGGTCGAAGCTCTCTTCCTGTGCCAGTTGGTATTATCGTACATAATTCGTCTGGCAATTTTTCGTAAAACAGTCTAACAGAGTTTGAATTATCATTGGAAGTTCCAAAATCGTAAATTCCTATGTGATTACTTTCGTTTAGGTAATCATGATAATTATCTAATGTTGATTTTGGATCTTTAAATCCAAGTGCTTTTATTACATCAATAAGCTTATACAAACAAAATAACTCATATAATTTATCTAAGGTTCTAATGCCACCAAATAGTTCATTGGATCCCCATGACAAATCCTTATAATCATACCATCTAATAATTATTTGATGAACAATTAAATAATGTTCTTTTGATTCGAATTTATTGACTGGTTTTGGTGCCTCTGTTAGAGGAAAACTTATAGCAAAATATTCTGAAAAAGTGCCTTTTATAATAGAAATAGAATTTATAAGTTCCTTACTTAATCTTCCTTGACGCTCTAAGAATTTCTTTTCTTGAATTTTTACGATCGAAAATTTGTTTAAAGTGATTTCTTCTTCTTTGAGTAAATCAACCTTTAAACGTATGTTTTTTAAATGAGCGGATAACACATCTATTAAATCAATGAAAAATCCGGCAATGATTTGATTTTCATA
Organism: Mucilaginibacter sp.; assembly: GCF_028288225.1. Lineage (GTDB taxonomy): Bacteria > Bacteroidota > Bacteroidia > Sphingobacteriales > Sphingobacteriaceae > Mucilaginibacter. The sequence goes on along the minus strand of NZ_JAQBOC010000001.1, from coordinate 32,269 downwards.
AATATCGACTTCGTTATAAAAGTCTTTTGTGAGCATTCTTTTAATGTTGTAGACACTGTTTTTGATTTTCACAGTGTTTGTCGAAATGAGATTAGTTTTTTCGAGGACATCCAAATTACTGAATAGCCATTGAATTGAATAATCATCCATTATTTTTCTTTCGTCAAATACTTCATTTATATATGTCGGATTTAAAGTGGAAATTGGATTTGTGAGGAATTCTGGAAGAAGAAGGCTGATATTGTTAATATCCTTTTCAAGTTGGGCAACCAATAAAAAGAAAGATAATCTTAATGGTTTGTTTTCATTTTGATGTACTGTCAAAGCGAATGGATTCCAGTAACTTACGTTTTTGCCTAATAGGTAATCAAATAAATCATTTACATCGTCATTGTTCAGCTTATCACTTGTTACCTCTACCGATCCTATTTTTTGATAATTATTAGTTTGAACATTTAATAAACTAATCCGTAAAACCCCAATGTTATTTAATATTATTTTGCCTAGCTTGATTTGATAAGGGGATGATATAGTATGCCAGAAGTTGGATTCTTCGGGATAGACATCTTCAAATGACGCAGTGTAGTAAAAAAGTCCATCAGTCTCTCCTAAATAAATTATGTCAAACTCGAATTCTCCAAGAATTAATTTAAAAAATTCAATATCTATCGCCGAAGAGCTTTTAAATAAAAACCCAATAAAATCATTTTCATCTATTCGATGGTCTTCGCTTGTAATGCTAAGTCTATTGATAGATGTTTCAAGAACACTTGAATGTAACTTATAGTTAGCTTGAATAATGTTGCTTTCTGAAAACATACATTCTACTTAACAAAAGAATCTATAATTATGGTTGTTTACTTGCCCAAATTCAATCATCTTTCGTAAACGTTCGGTGGACTTTGGTAATAGAGTCAACGCCTTGCTCAATGATTCAAGCCTTTTTTTAAATGGTTCAGACCTTCCTTCAACGACAGGAAGAATAAATTGGCAAACGGCAAAATCTAAAGCGGTAAATGGTGATTCTCCCCCTTCTTTTCCCATTATGTCGCGGGCAGTCTCGCAATACTTTGTAATTGCTTTTATTTTTCGAGGACTAATAATGATTGGCATACCCCTGTCGGTTGCATTGTCTTTCAGTATGTCTATTATATCTTCTAGTCGGCTGCTTTCGTCTTGGGTAAGTCTAATAGCTGTTTTTCCGTCAAAAAGATCCTTTGCTTGTTGGTAGCTAAGCACGTTGGTTGGAAGTACTCTTGCATGGTTTTCAAGATCAATATTTTTGAATTCAGGAATGTCGATCATTACAATCGCGGCTCTATCTTTCAAACGGGGGGATAATACCTCTGTAGTGTGATCGAAATTTATCGTTGTCAAAAATCTGAATCCTTTGCCTAAAGGTAAATTTTTGGCATTTTGCGAATTTGTGTCTCTTACAGATAAAAACCTTTCGTTGTCTTGCAAATCACTCAACATCATAAAATCTGACCAATAATGTTCCATTGGGCTCAAGTTTGCTTCGTCTAACATTGTCCAAAAAGGATAATTTGAATATGTTTCCAAATTGTGATCTTGAAGATTTTTGTATAGACTATTATTAGCAGCTTGAAACCGCTGAGTTAAGGGGTTCCAATAGCCAATGAAATCTTTGATGGATGTCCAACCTCTTGCCACAGAAATTGGTGAGAAAAAAGGATCAATCCCACTTAGTTGAGATAGTTCGCGAATTAACGAAGTTTTGCCAGTGCCAGGGTAACCAGCAAAGACCGTTAAAAAGTTTTGTTGAATTAATATCAAATAGTTAAAAACATCATTGAAACTAATTTTACGACCACGATTTTCCAGTTTATTAACAATGTCTTGAATATAATCTTTCAAGTTTGGTAGTTTTTCATAGTATGGTAGTACCACAGGTAAGATTTTCTTTGAATCTGAATTCAAATCTTCAGAGGACAAATCAATTCCATTTAATATATCAGTATACGTCTTGATATTTAAAAGATTTTTTTTAATGGTAGATTCACTTTGTAGTTCTACTTTTAAACTTCTATAGGCATTTTCAAATTGTTCTAATTCGTTATACTTATTAGTAACTTGTTCAGAAATGCCATCTAGCTGAGTTTGCTTCGACTCTATTCTTGTCTCGAGTTTTATTTCTTCTCTAACGAGATTAGATATCGTAACGTAAGTTACTAGGTTTTCTGGCTGGTCTAACAAGCCTTCTATAAATGATCGCTGTTCGTCATTTAATTGAGCGAGTTTACTATCTAAATAATTTTCGACTGTTTTTTCTGAAACTATGTTAATAGCTTCAGTTTGAATTTCGTTATCTGATAAAATTTTATTCCTATTTCCTGCCAAAAAAGTTTCAATAACGCTTTTGCCGCTATCAGTGTTCGCAAAAAAGTCGTATATTATTTTATCTCGAATCGGTAACCATTGTATTACATCGGTCGATAATTCTTTTAATTTTTGGATTCTTATGTCATTTTCATTTACGTTAACAAAGGCTTTCAAAAAATCCAACAACGAAGAATCTATATTTTTACCAAACTGTATTTTTGCCCACGAGAGAATTTCTTTTTTACTTATATACCAAATTTCCTCTTTTGACGGCGCGTTATCTATTAATGAGGAGGCATTTAGAACATAACTATTTCCTTCAAATTCAAATAGCTGATTTTCAGTATCCTCTAGTTTGATTTTATAGATAATTCCATCGCCGATCTCTGTTACACTTTTTAAAAAAACGGTGAAATATCCATCATCCCCTTCATCGTATTCATGCGTCTTAAATGGCCCTAACAATTCATTTTCATGGCGTATAAAAACTGAATTATTGGGGACTTCTTTTATGAGTAATGTTATTAAACCTTCTGCGTTATACTTGATTTTTTCTTTATTATATATGCGACAAAGTTCTAGTAAAGGTAAATCGGTATTTGTTCCTTGCGCGATAAATTTACTGCTACTATCAGTATCGGCATCACGTTCAGTTGCGGAAAACTCTATAATAAATGGCTTTTTCTGATATTGTTGTTCTATGAAAGAATAGTTTGCCAGAACAAATATTTTTCCATTGTTGGGGAAATCTGTATAGGGATTTGTGACTTTACGCCAGTCTCCATCCTCATAAATAAATAATGGCGAAACCAGCCCTCTGTTTTGTCCGAAAAAAGGGATATCTTCTACCGCAATAGCTTTTTGCATAAGGATTTATTTGATTTAGTTTAGATTGGTTAGTTTGAAATGTTTAGTAATTAACGACTTTTATTGCGAATAAAAAAAACAATTATGTGAGATATGGGTAAGATATCTATTAATGTAAGTATTTTTCTCTCCAGAGAAGTTTCGTATTCTCTTTTTGGTTAATTCCCCCTCCCATTTAGCGTATGCCGCGCAGGCCAAAAGTGCAAAGGCGTACTGCCCCGCGTGTACTTTGTCAAAAAAATTTGGACTTTGGGATAACATAGCGTAATTTGACTGTTAAGTTTTAATAATGATCATCCTTTATATCTATGATACCAAAAGCATTTATCGATACAGTTTTACAAGAGACCGATATTGCCGAATTGATAGGCCGCTACATTGACCTGATAGAAAGAGGACAAGGCTTGGCAGGAGAATGTCCTTTTGACGGCGGCAGTAAACCTTCCTTTACAGTTTCGCCTGATAAGCAGATCTGGAAATGTTTCAATTGCAATAAGGGTGGCAACGCTATTAAATTTGTAATAGAGATAGAAAAGCTGTCTTTCCCTGATGCGGTTCGTTTTTTAGCGAAAAGGTTGGACTTAGAAGTGCCGGAGGAAGTTTAACAGCACTTATCAGGCCTTTACCCGCCCGGCCAAGCGTCCTCTTTGACTGCAAATAATTTTGAGCGTCCACGCTCAAAAAAAAAAGCCCTCAGAAACTAATCTGAGGGCTTTTCAGTAGAGCCGGAGGGATTCGAACCCTCGTCCAAACATGGCATAAGGTAAGCTTTCTATAGGCTTATTAGCTTCTGTTTAATTGTAGGGAAGGGGAAGGCCGGTCAGGTTATTTTCGTTTTTCGATTCTCAGGCTTTAACGTTAACTATTCGCAACAAACTTTAGAAGTTCTTTCAATTCTTTGTCGGATATGTTTTCCTGGTCGCTTTTATCAAATATAGTGAGAAGGTAAACTGTACCATGCACTATTTTGAAACAAGTAATAACCCGCGCACCGCCGGATTTGCCTTTTCCTTTACTTGTAATTGCCAAACGGATTTTATAACAATCATTGCCAAGTGAAGTACCCTGAGTTGGGTTTTCTTTAATAGACGCCAAAAACAACGAAAAATCCGACTTGAGTGACGAATGTTTTTTCGCAAGGCGCTTCAGTTCTTTTTCAAACTTTGCAATAAACTTTACCCTATAGTTCATTTAGCAGTTCGTCCGCATCACGGGCCTCTATTTTTCCGGCTAATACAAGGTTCAATTCATCCACAGCCTCCTTAACATCCTCAAGCACTTTGGCCTTATAGGGGGTAAGCGGTTTTGTCTTTACGTATGGTAAATCATTTAGCAACGTCAAAAGAGCAGCTGCCTTGCTTTCTTTAACTTCCAATACAAATTTCATATAACAAAAATACAAAATATCTCCTACCATATAAAAATAAAACCCCGTTTGCATTTAAGAAACGGGGTTTTATTTTAATCAGTGGAGCCGGAGGGATTACAATCGAACCCCTTATACCATTCTTAACATTTTTAGATATGTTCGAAAATATCTGATAAACAAGCTATTATGGTATTAAATTACACGGTAAAAAGGGCGAAATTAAAATTTTAAAGATTTCTTAAATTGGTCGTTTTTGCTTTTTTAAAAACCTAAAATTGTTCAAACAAAAATTTAGTGGAAAGTCGGACGATACAACGAAAATATTATTTGTCTCGTGAAAGTGAAGGTACAACTGAGATGTTTAATTGTAAATGACAAGTAAAGACCTCGTGGTTTTGAAATCCATCAAACGGATAAACAAGGAAATTACTGCCGAACTTAGTAAGACTGGTGTTTAATGTGCAGAAACATCGACTTTGATGTTTTTAACAAATGCTGAAATACTTTTAAAGATTGAAATAAAGTCTTTTCAATTAATGGAAGATATGATCAGTCATGGCTACAAGAGTAAGTTTATCATTGACCTTATTTCAAAAATCTGTTAAGAAAACAACACTGGCAATCGTTCGTTGGTTTGAAGTTCAAAACCCGCATAGTTCAACTGTTGAGGCAGTCTCATAAGTAAAATCGAGGCGCTGAGAATCGCATATACAAAAACGTTCTCTGCCACCTACCCGAATAAAGAAAAAGAGGCTATTCCATATTTATGAAACAGCCTCAATATCCTGATTATACAGCATCTGATAGTGATGAAAACGTGAAGTCACGGAGTTTCATTGGTGGTATCATATAGCTGCGGTAGCTTTCCACACTTATACTTCTTTCGGGTTTGCCAAGGGCTTCGACATTATTAAGCATAATTACCGGGCTCTCATTAAACCTGAAATTTTTAACCGGGAATTTGATCTTGCCATTTTCAATATAATAAGTACCATCGCGGGTTAATCCTGTTAATAGCAATGATTGGGGATCAACCATGCGGATGTACCACAAGCGTGATACCAATATACCGCGTTCCGTATTTTTGATCATCTCTTCTAAAGAAGAATCACCGCCTTCCATAATTATATTGCTTGGGCCGGGAACAGGTTTTACCCCTTTCTTTTCAGCCCAGTAACGCGAGTAGCTTAAATTTTTAACCACACCGTTTTGGATCCAGTAGGTTTTTTCGAGCGGCAGGCCATCCCTGTCCCAGGTTGAGCCGGGCAGGTCGGTATTAAACGGATCTGAATAGATTGTCACCTTATCATCCACTAATTTTTCGCCCAGCCGGGTACCGCCGCCCTTTTTGCTTAAAAAGCTGCGCCCTTCTTCTGCCATCCGCGCATCAAAGCGAAACATACTTTCCATCATATAAGTTGCTGCAACGGGTTCCAGGATCACCGTATATTTACCCGGTTCAATGGCTTTTGCATTAGCAGAACTATTAGCCTTCATTGCCGCCACTTTGGTAGCAGAATAGGTGTCGAGGTTTTTAACATCAGTAAAACCACGGGCAGCGTAACCAGAACCTGTGCCTGCCTGGTTCCTTGTTGTAATTGAAAAAATAACGTTCGACGCCTTATTGTAGGCAAATAAACCTTTTGAGTTCATAAGGGCGCTAAAACCATTAGCGTTCTCTAGAAAGCCCGCCGCAATTAAGTTGGCTTGTTTTGTTACATCCAGGCTTTTAGCTACCAGCTCGGCCCTGCTTTCTGGAGTCATGGCAGCCGTATTTGCATTGTATTCAATTGATTCGGCGAAGGTTTGCGGGCCTAACAGCGGCATATATTCCTTGCTTTCAGGTGCCAGTTGCGCCAGTTCTTCCGCTCGGCGCACCACACGTTCTAAAGCTGCGTCATCAAATTCATTGATGGTGGCCGTACCCGTTTTTTTACCGAAAGTTGAACTTACGGATAACGTAAGCGTACTAATATCGCCGGCTGTTGATACTGCATTCAATGCGTAACGAATGTTGCCGCCTTCGCGACCAGTTAAGCCTATTTCGCATTCATCGGCTTTTGAGTAACTAAGCACTTTCTTTAATAAAGTTTGTGCTTCTTCTTTGCTAAGTATTGACATATGCTATTTATCCGATTCTTCTTTTAGTGTTAATTACATTTACTCCGTTAAACCTTGCGGTTGAAGTACCATGCGATACCGCATTCGACTGGCTTGGCTGGCCTTTGCCATCATTAAAAGCTCCTCCTAAACGGTAATCGCTTTCATCGCAAACAGCTACACATGAATTCCAGAATTCCTGGGTGTTAGCCTGGTAAGCCACATCGTTCAACATGCCTACAATTTTACCTTCTTTAATTTCATAGAACAGCTGGCCGCCAAACTGGAAATTGTAGCGCTGCTGGTCGATAGAGAATGACCCGTTGCCTATGATATAAACGCCTTTTTCAACGCCTTTAATCATGTCGTCTACGCTGAGCGGGGTTTTGCCCGGTTGCAGGGAAACATTCGGCATACGCTGAAATTGAACATCATCCCACGATTGTGCATAGCAACAGCCTTGCGAAGCATTTAATCCGATCATTTTTGCCTGGTCGCGGATAGCTTGGAAATTAACCAATACACCATCTTTTATTATATCCCATTTACCGCACTTTACGCCTTCATCATCATACCCTACAGCGCCTAACGAGCCTGTTTGCAGCTTATCACCAACAATATTTACGTTTTTACTTCCAAAATGAAAGTTGCCCGATTTTAGTTTGTCTATCGACAGGAAACTTGTACCGGCATAATTAGCTTCGTACCCCAGCACACGGTCCAGCTCGGTAGGGTGGGCCACAGACTCGTGGATAGTTAACCACAAATGTGACGGATCGAGTACCATATCGTACTTACCGGGTTCAACAGATTTGGCGGCTATTTTCTCGTGAACGTTTTTTGTAGCATTTTTAACATCCTCCAGCATGTCGTACCGGTTTTTATACCTGGTAACAATGCCATGCACTTTTTCAGATTCGGAAGGGGTAAGGTACTCATACCCCATACCCACCGGCGAACTCAATGACGCCCGCGACTCAAAGCCGCCTAAGGTCTCGTCAATTTTAGTGACATCAAAACTTGGGTAAAGCCGGTGAATGTCCTGATCGATATAGGAACCATCAGTAGATGCAAAATATTTTTGTTCATTAATTGCCAGCATTCGCGAATTAACAAAGTTAGCCCCTCCGGCCATCGCTGCCCCATTTACCGCTAACAGCAGTTCAACTTTTTCTTTAACAGGAACTTCGAATGCATTTTTTTCAATCGGTGTTTTCCAGCTAACCTCGCCATAACCTTTTTGAGGAGCCAGCTCTACCGGTTTACCGCCGATTTTGGAGTTTGCTTTTGCAACTGCAACAGCATTTTCGGTGGTTTTAGCCACTCCTTCTTTGGTAACGTTGTTTGTTGCTGCAAACCCCCAGCAACCGTTAACTATTACCCGTACACCTACGCCATATGATTCGGAGGCACCAACATTCTGAACGCGATTTTCGCGGGTAACAATAGCCTGGGTAAAGTACCTGCCAATGCGAATATCGGCATACGATGCTCCTTTGGATTTGGCAGTGTTTAGGGCTACATCGGCAAGCTCCTTTTTAATCCGGGGGTCTACAGGTTCTAACGCCTGCTGCTGCTCAATGGGGTTGCCAAAGACCGAGAGTTCGGGCAGCATTAAGGCACCTGCTCCAATACCTGATAAATAAATAAAATTTCTGCGTTTCAAATTAAATCCTCCTTGTTTGGTAAACAGTTAAAATAATTATAATTTTTAAGCGTATAGTTTGCGTTCAATCCATAGAAATGCGCATGCTGCTATCAAAATTGAATAAAAATACATTTTAGGCACATTAACTATTGCGAAATTTTGTATTTGTTTTGTTACAGATAAATATTTAGCACTTTTCTCTAAATATTTTCGTGTTTTTTCTGATTTTACTAAATTTTTTAAAAGTTCCCATTCATTTTTTTGGTAGTAATACCATAAATAGGATATTTTGCTGTTTAAAATAGTGCGCTGCCAGCCGAAACTTTGCGGCCAATAGTCAAACTTCCATTTATATGGAATGACAGAATTTTGAGTTGGTGCTAGAGATATATTATTTACTGATAACTGTGTAGGCAATAAACCGCTTTGAACTTGTAGCTGTACCGGCATTTCAACAGACGGAATAACAGAGGTTGCTGCAAAATTTTGCTCAGAAGGAAGCCTGCGCGCCGCTTTATTGATAAGGGTTGACCATAGCGCGGCATAATCCCTGGTATTACCGTTGAGCTGCCAGGTATAAGTATTGGGTAAAGTGGTAAATATCAATTTACCTGTTCCGTTTATAGCAGAGCTTACTAAAATATGATTTTGCAAATCAAAAACTAAATTTTGCAGGTTATTATTACCTATGATATAGGTAGGATCGATATTAAGCGGCGCGGTTTTAGATCTTTGATTCTGAATTATTAGCGGAACCGTCAATTGTATTTTCGAAGCATAGGTGTTTACCCTGAAATTGTTTTGCAACCACGACGCGTCCTTGCTTAGACTATCCGACCTGATGATTATACCTAATCCATTTTGACTGATCTGTTGTCTGAGCGTTAAATTTTCTGAGCTGTTTAATGTTTTGAGAGTTGATAAATCGCCTATTACCAGGTCAAATTTATTTAGCAGGGCGGCCGACAAGTGTTCCAATGACTGTTTTTCTATGTTAACAAAGTCCTCGGTTACCTTGCCCTTGCTGATCGTTTCCCTGGTAGCGACGGCATAGCCATTTTGGCCAAGCCAGTTTTTTAAGAACCTGGTTTCAAAATCAGGTGACGAGGTTAGTATTAAAACTTTAGCTTGTTGGGGATATTCGATAATCACAGGCACATTTTCATTTTCTATTGTATCCTTACCCGCTAAAGCCAAAAGATTATAAGCTACATTTCCCAAAGTTTTTGGAACAGTAGTTAACTCAAAGTCCGTAATTTTTCCTGCGAGTATATTAACCGAGTCTAACGGAGTATTAAGGCCTTTAAATATCAGTTTTATCGGCTGGGTTGAAGTATTGTTAAACTTACCTTGTACCTGCAATAACTCACCGCTTTTTAACTGCTTTTGCCAGTTTATTGCTACTATGCCGTTGGGAACCGGCGGGGCATGAAAGGTCACCGGAATATTGTTGAGATGCTGCAGTTCATCGTCATTATCAAGCCCATATCCCAATATAAGTAATCGTTTAACAGCAGGATATAAGGTGTTAAGATTTTGTATGGTATTTAAAAAAACAGCTTTTGGGTATGTTTTTAAAACGGCTTTGTCTGTAGTAAAGATCAGTTTTCGCCCTGTGCTGCTCAAACTGTCAATATTAAAACCAGGCGTCAGTAATATAGCGTCCTCCCATTCGGGAACATCGTTTTTACTTTGGTAGGTAACAGGCAGAGTTAAACAAGCCAGTGAAACTATAGCCAACAGCAAAAAGGTTATGCGCCATACTAATCGGCTGCGGTTACTTCGCCGGTACTCGAGCCAAACCGTAACGATGGACAATAAAACACAAATAATAACAACCGTTAACTTCCAGGCCATAGTTTAATTACCGGTTAAGATGATTTAAATTTTTGTAATACTGCTGCGATAGCCCCAGATCTGCATTGGTTTGTGATATTGAAGGCAGCGTGCTTGCCGCAGGTAAAGTTTTTTGTATTGCTTTTTCGATAACTGAAATATCGGCGACGTTAATTTTTTTTGTGGTTGAGATTATACGCTGCAGGGCACTTATGGCTGGTAAATAATTACCGGGCTCGGCTGACGCTTTGACGCTCAACTGTTGTTTAGTCAATTGCAGGGTTGTAATATCAGCGCTGTTTAATACAGACCCGTATTTTAATTGTTCCAATACAGCGATGGTCTTTTTTAAGGTTTCAAAACGATCTGCCGAAGCTTTTATATCCTTCTGGATTACGGGCTGACTTATTTTGCTAAGATCGCCGCTCAGACGTTTTTCAATTTTAATAGGAGGCGGGTTATATCCTGTTTTAGCAACATATGAGCGCGATTTTTGCTGCAGATCTTTTAACAGGCGTAATGCCTTGTATTCAAAAGGCAATGCTTCATTGGGCTTATACATCCGCAATTGTAATTCGGCTTTCCACATTTCAGTAAGGGTGGCTTTGAGCTGTTGTTTTATAGCAGGCTCTAAAAAAGTAGCATCTTCGGCATTGTCATGTTTGTCGGTATAAGCGTCCATTATCATCTGGGCATTACTGAAGTTTTCTACCTTGTTTAATTCATCACTGCCTTCTTTTCCACTTTCATCTTCTTCGCCTAAAAATTTACCATATCGGAGGCGCAGCAACTTTTGATCGGTACCCAAATCATTACAACGGGTTTTAAAAGCATCCTGGCTAATGCTGTCGCGTTCCTTCAACAGTCTCTCGGTATCTAAAATAATTTGGCGTTCACTTCTGAAATATTCTGGTTTAATGTTCGAGCCGGTTACCAGGCCATCCATACTTAGCAATTGAGCGGTATCCTGTATCGACACGATATAAACATCGGTCTTGCTTTTTTGCATGCGGTTATCCCGGGCTTCAATATAAAAGTAGAGTTCATCGCCAGGTTCCATATTCAAGGCTGGCAAATCAAATGACTTTTGCAGATCATATTGCCGGTTATGCTGTTGGAACGAAGCGTTGAAGCTCATTTTGTATTCCTTAAACTTTACAGCTTCGCCGCTTCCCTTGGCAACGGTGGCATAGATCAGCGCATCAGAAACGCCGTAATCGTCATTTACAGTTGCATTTAAATTGACTTTCAGTGCTTCGCCGGTATCAATGTGGGTATACTGTTTGGGAGATTTAATATGAATTACGGGCGGACCGTCTTTTAAAACCTGTATTTGGTAAAAGTCAGATAACTTACCATCGATGCTGACCTGGTAAAAGCCTGTTTGATTAATGATTTTTTTAGTTTTCCACCGGGTTTTATCATTGGTGAGCCCCGTTAAATTTATTTTATTTTTTCCGTTGAATAATAAAAAAGCCTGCTTAACCGCCACATTTGTATGTATCATCCAATTAACTTCCGATCCTTCTTCGCAATTAATTACAAACTTGTCCTGCGTGTGGCTTAATATGCCTGTGTAAGCGGGAGGTGTGATTTTAACATTTACGAATTCGATTTGAGCAAGAATCTTTTCAGGAGGGGAGTTTTCGGAATTAGATTTTAGTGCCTCATTTAACGATTTTCTTGCTTGGCGTGAGTTATCATTGATTTTTGAGATGGCGAAGCTTAGTATAAATGCCAGTATCACCAGTAAAACAGCACTTTTTGCCCGTTTTGTAAAGGCCGTGGGCTGATTGGGAATATGTTCTAAGGCAAGTTCTACTTTTTTGAGTTGTAACTGCTCCAATAAATTAAGACTGTTCGCTGGCTTGATAATTAAATTGCTGCTCTCTTCTAACTCCGGGTATGACAGATTTAAAAAATTACATATTTTGCCAGGAAGAATTTGCCAGGGGCGGCGAATGCCAATAAGAAGGGCGGATACTAAAATAAAAACAACTGGGATACACCAGCCCGGCCATTTCGCAAAATAATATAACAGGCTACCCGAAATAATTGCAATTGCCATAGCTAACAAGACATCGCCCAGTAACTGGTAACTGATCCAGGTATGCCGCAATTTTTTTATTTTATTTAATCCGTCTTGCTCAGCCATTGTCAGTTAAATTAGGAGAGCGATGGGCAAGCCACCTTTCTGCCAGGAATAATAGTACAAGCGCCAGCCATAAATAGTTAGTAATATTAATATTATCCATGGTTTTCGCGGTAATTATGTGGTTTTCGCCCGTTTTAGCCGGTAATAGCTGCTGCTGATTAAGAACGCGTTTGTCCTTCCCACGAGCAGGTGTTTTTGTTGTTTCGCCGGTAATAAGCTCAAGGATCCAGGATGGAAATGCACTGCTCCATACCAGGTCATTCCAGGCAGGATTAAAGCGGTTGTAAAAATGGTAGATGTTATTTTGCGCTTGTTTTTGCAAGCTTAAAACCGGGTGGCCGAAACCATCACGCCATAGCGTACCGGAAACTGAATCAGGGCCTGCAATTAATTTAAATAGGTCTATTTTTTGATCCTGCTCTGTATTTAATGCATAACGGCTATTATTATTTAGCCATGAATCTGAATTTATTATCCTGCCTTTTTCATAACATAATACGTTACGGCATTGGTATAATACCCGTTCGCTAACCGCTTTTTCCGACAGCCAAAAAAGCCAGCTCTGACCTGCCGGAATAGCACCGGGATCGTTGTATTGTTTTATAACCGTTTTATGCTGGATAAAAATGCCGGCTGCATCCAACGCTGCTTTCAGGTAGCCGGCATCGATTGCGTTATTATCAGTATAAATAGCAACATGTACGGTTGTTGTATCGATGCTTACGGGCGGATCATCACTGTTTTTTATGCTGATGGCCGGCTGACCGTTGCTCGTGCTTATTGTAAAAGGAGAATTAGAAGTAATGTCAGATTGTACGGTTACAGGGGTATAAGTTGTTCCCGAAGGCTTGCTGTCACCCCGCAAAACTTTAATGCTATTATTGTTATTAAACCATGCGTTTTCTATCCATGTGCTTATTGAGTCATCGGGGATATAGGTTTGCCAGTCGAGTTTTAAAGCGACCTGCGGTTTTGCGCCAGCAAAATAAACTGCCTGATTTGGCGTGATAAGATATACCGGCAGGGTAGAAGGGACTTTTGAATCAAGCTGGCGGATACGCGTCCAGTAATTAATATCAGATTCATTAGTTGCTCCCGGTATTGAATCTTTAAGATGTAAAATAGTCTGTTTCAGGTCAGCCTTTGTAAAATCTTTATTAAAGTAATGGAATTCATATCCGACAGCAGTTAATGAATCTATTCGTGGTTTAAATTTTTTATAACATTCTTCAAGCCTTTCTTTCGGAATCAGCAACCAGCCCTTTGCCTTGCTTACGTTCAGTTTTTTTTGCCATACCGGTATGGAGAGCAATAACGCGATTAACACAAGTAATAAACACCGGGTTATAAAAAGCGGAATGTCGAGCAATTTAAAACTACGGCTGCTTTTACGCGACGCAGTTTTGATAAGAGATACGCTTCCAACTTTTAAAGTTTTGCCTGGCCGGATATACCACAAGTGAATAGCCACCGGGATAATAACCGCTGAGGCAGCAAACAACCATATGGGATTTAAAAACTGGAGCAATTTTTACTAAATATAAATATCGTTTTACTATACAATTCCTTTATTCCTTTGTACCAGGAAATCGCGCAGGGCCTTATCAAGTGGCTGGGAGGTGCTAATTACACTGTAAAAAATGTTTTTGCCCAATAATTGCATTTTCGTTTTTTCCAAATGGGCTTGCAATGCTTCCTGATATTGTTTTTTAGCTTGCGGCCCCACCTCAATTACTTCTCCTGTTTCCAGGTCTTCCAATGCGGAATATCCTTTATAATCAAAATCAAGTTCATTTTGGCCCATCAGGTGAAAAACAATAATTTCATGTTTTAATGCCGCCAGCGAATCCAGCAGCCTGTTTATTTCACCATCGGGCTGATACAGATCTGTTAGTAAAACCAGCAATTCTTTACGTCCTGAACCCGCAAATAATTCTTTGTAATAAATTGGCTGTGTAAAAGTGCCTGCCGGTTCAATTTTTTCTAACTGGTAATATAAACGCTGTAAATGCTGCGGATCAGGTTTCGAGGCCAGTGAAAACAAGCCGCTGTCTTTAAAAACATATAAGCCCACTGCATCGCCCTGTAAATTAGCAAGGTAAGCAAGCGATGCGGCCATAAAACGTGCATAATCTATTTTTTTTAGTGTGCCGTCAAAATGATTCATAGATGCGCTGGCATCAATAAGAAACTTTACCGAAATACTTGTTTCCACTTCTGACTCACGTATATAATACCTGTCTGAACGGGCATACATGCGCCAGTCGAGCCAGCGCAGGTCATCGCCAGGCTGATAGCTGCGGTACTGGCTAAATTCAAGCCCCGGGCCTTTGACCGTGCTTTTGTTAAAGCCGTTCATAAAACCATCAATTACCGTTTTGGCTAATAACGGCAGGCTTTTGATGGTCATTAATACTTTTGGGTCGAGCAGCATTTTTTGATTTTGGATTTTAAATCTGGTCTACGTTAAAATTCTCAATTCCAGGTGCTTGATTAATAGCCCCTAACTCCATAAACCTAAAGTGCTTTTGGCCTTTCAACCAGTTTAATTAGTTCGGCCGTTGCTTTGTCTGATGTAATGCCTTCTGCTTCAGCCTTGAAATTCATCAGTATGCGGTGCCTTAAAACCGGGCTTGCCATTGCATGTATATCTTCCATTAATACAGCATACCGGCCCTTAAGCAGGGCACGTGCTTTTGCTGTTAAAATTAAAGCTTGCCCGGCCCGGGGGCCGGCACCCCAGCGCACCCATTCTTTTACATAATTTAAATTGCTGGTATCAGGCCGGGTAGCACGGATCAGTAAACTTACATACCTTACAAGGTCTTCGCTAATGCTTACCTGTCTTACTAAAAGCTGGGCCTGTTGTATTTCTTCTGCGGTTATTACAGCGTTTACTGTTGCTTTTTGCGTACCGGTGGTACGGTTCAATACTTCAAACTCCTCTTCCGCGGTAGGATACCCAATTCTTATCAATAGTAAAAAGCGGTCGAGCTGCGCCTCGGGAAGCGGATATGTTCCGGCCTGTTCAATAGGATTTTGCGTGGCCAGTATAAAAAAGGGCTTGTCGAGCGGATAGGTTTGCCCTCCGTAAGTCACCTCAAATTCCTGCATTGCCTCTAACAGGGCCGACTGTGTTTTTGGGGGAGTACGATTTATTTCATCAGCAAGGATAATATTGGCAAAAAGCGGGCCTTTATTGAATTTAAAAAAACGTTTGCCGGTAGCATGATCTTCCTCCAATATTTCTGTACCTACAATATCAGTGGGCATCAAATCGGGCGTGAACTGGATACGCCTGAACGACAAGTGAAGCGCTTGCGACATAGTTTTTACCAGCAGTGTTTTAGCTAGTCCGGGAACCCCTTCGAGCAGACAATGGCCTCCTGCGAGAAATGCTACCAGCAATTCATCAAGTATGTGTTCCTGCCCCACAATTACCTTTTGTATCTCTGTTTTTAGCTGAGGAAGCTTGCTCAGTAATGTTTTAACGTCGTTTTCAGTAAGTTCCAACCCTTTTTTTGTTAAAGTGTATGCGATATGTTTTAATTACATCACAATATATTACGCTTTTTATAAAATGCCATAAGAATTTAAGGAAATTTAAACAAAGTATCTAGAAAATTACAAATTGGTTAACTCAAATTGGTTGTTAAGTAATTTTTTTGAATTAAGTATCTAAAAAAATTACAAATTATGTAAATTATTTAAATACTTTGCCGGAATTTTCCTTTAATTTTAATTTTTTATATTAAATGTTTATCAATTCCAGCTCAAAATTTACATTTACGCGCTTTAGCTATCATTCCGGTGATTGGGATACTGATCAGCGGATGCCTTCAAATATACTTAACTCCTTGCTGGAGTATACTACTATACCTATTGAGCAAAAAGAGAAGGTAGTTGCATTAAGCAGCCCGGATATTTTTAACAGTCCATTCAGCTATCTGAGTGGTCACAAACTGGTTCAGTTTGATGAACAGGAACGAACGAATTTTAAAAAATATGTGCAAAATGGGGGTTTTGTTTTTGCCGACGATTGTAATCATGATATCGACGGCCTTTTTGCAAAATCTTTTGAGGCACAGATGGCCGCGTTATTCGGGCAGGATGCTTTGAAGAAGATCCCCAACGATCATGAAATCTATAATTCCTTTTTTAAATTTGAAAAAGGCCCGCCCACTACTTCATTTGAACTAAATGGCTGGGGTGATGACCTGGTGCATGATTACCTGAAGGCTATTATAATTAACGGCAGGATAGGTGTGCTTTATAGTAATAAAGATTATGGCTGCGAATGGGATTATGATTTTAGGAACAAACGCTTTTTGGCAGAGGATAATACCAAATTTGGTGTAAACATTGTTGTATACGCCATGAGCTCATAAACTCATTAAAAACTGGGAATACAAAAGCCGCCCCATTAATACTGGAGACGGCTTTTTTTGAATAGAATGATTGGGAAGTTATCTTCCTATCAGTGAATTTGTTTGCTGTTCGCCGCTAGACATTGGCCAGATATAAGATGAATTAAACCCGGCCACCGGAATTTGCGGAACATTAGCTTTTGCAGGAATAGGAAGTCCCAGGCGCAACAGATCGGCCCATTTTAATCCTTCGCCTAAAAATTCAATGTTTCTTTCTTCCAAAATTGCTGCTTCAAAATCTGAGGCTCCTTTTGGAAAACTGCCTGGTGAATAAACGGCACTGGCATCTGACCTGCCTCTTACGGCGTTCAATAATGCTATTGCCTGTGCATCTAATGTACCGGATGCACGAACACGTGCTTCGGCTAAATTTAATAACACCTCTGAATACCTCATTACCGGCGCCCAGTCAAGATAAGGCGACCCTAAAGCCCATTTTGTAAGATAAGATTTTGAGCCTACTATATTTATAAACCCGCGTCTGGCATCGGTAGCTTTCCAGTTTGGATCGGTAAATAATGTACTGGCGGTGTTAATGTAAAACTCAGCTGCCCCGGTGCTGTTAAAATAATCAGCCAGCGCATTTTGTCCGCCAACATTTTCCGTGGTGGTAAATGGCTCAGAAAATATCGATTCTGTTGTGGTGTAAGGGCTTTTAAAAACATCTGCAATATTTGGTTGCAAAGCATTGGGTACCCCGGTTGTGGCGGTGAAAGGGGCGGAGGCGCTAACAATTTTATTTGCTTCGGTAATAACGCCGGCATATTGACCCATGCTTAAATAAACCCTGGTTTTAAATGCTATTGCCGAATTTTTGTGCGCCCTTATTGTGTTTGAAACTGCATCGGGCGCCGAACCTGAAGTGTAATAAGCTGAAGGCAGGGCTGCTTCAGCATCATCCAGATCCTTTATAATTTGTGCGTATACCTGGGCCACGGTAGAAGGCGCCAAAGCATAGTTGCCGTATGATGACAACCCGGTTAAGCGAAGCGGTACACCCGGGGTTGCTCCGCTATTTACAGCATAAGCCTGGCAATACATCTGTAATAAGGTATAATAAGCAAGTGCCCGTACAAATTTTGCTTCGCCTACATAATTTGCTGCTAAAGCGGTACCTACCACAGCCGTACCTGTTGACGCCATGCCATCAATAAAAAGGTTGCTGTTGTTAATAGCGATGTAGGCCTGGGTCCATACACTTGAATTGCCCGATACTTCCTGGCTGGTACCGGTTACTGTCGCCGTCCATGTTTGATATGCGGTTACTGAATTTGCAGTTGAGTTTATCCAGTTGTCGGCCTTTACATCATTATAGATCTGGTATCGGCCTCCATATAAATTTCCTGATCTTAAACTGGCATATAAACCCAATAACTGGCTGTAAATTCGTGCCGATGTTGAAAACGGCGCCCCATTTTGGTTTGAAACAGATGTTTGCAAAGCCGGGTACAGATTGCTTTTTTGGCAGGAGTAAATGCTGAATAATGCTATGCCTATAATAAATATAAATTTCTTTTTCATTTCTTTCAAATTAATAATTAAAACTTAAGTGAGAAGCCAGCGGTAACTGTTCTGCCGTTGGCAACGGTATTTCTGTCAACACCTGGGGTGCTATTTGCAGTGCCATTTGATCCTACCTCCGGATCCGGTCCCGGATATTTGGTAAATACAAGTAAATTTTGTCCTGAAACATAAACCCTCACACTTGATACGCCAATTTTATTTAAGAAAGTTTTGGGAATGGTATACCCGAAATTTACAGTTTTTACCTTTAGGAAATCGCCCCTGTAAACATTGAAATCTGCCGGGAAAGAAGTGCCATTAGAAACATTATCACCAAAAACCACTTTGGGATATTTAGCAACCTGGCCTGGTGTTGTCCAGTGGTTTAAAATATCGGTTGAGTTGTTCCAGAAACGCTGATCAGTTAAAGTAGCCCCTGTTCCGTAATAAACGTAAAAACCAAGCTGATAAGTTAATAATAAGCTAAGATCAAAGTTTTTGTAACGGAATGTATTGCTCAACCCACCGATAAATTTAGGAGTAGCATTGCCATAATCAATCGCATCAGCTGTTTGGTTTATTGTATTTTTTGAGCCATCTGCTTTAAGGTATGGAGTTAGCGTTCCATTGGGGCCCTGTACAAAATAATGATTGGTGCCTGTAAATGTATAATAAACCTTTTGTCCTGAACCGTTAATAAAGATCCTGTCGCCTGTTGCAGGATCAACGCCGGCAGAGCGAATTACATACAAATCTCCAACAGAGCCACCCACCTTGTTAATATTAGTTACCTCAAGGCTTGAAGTTGAATAAGTAACAAAGTTGGTGCCGGGAACTAAAGATGTTATTTTGTTTTGATTAAAGCTGATATTAAAGTTCGAACTCCATTTAAATGCCGATGATCTTATAATATCGGCGTTAATGCTAAATTCAATACCTTTGTTGTACAAGGACCCAATGTTAACAAGGGGGGGGGTGGTGGGTAAACCAGCTGATGGCGGTTCAGGAAACCCGAATATTAAACCTGTAACATTGTTTTTATAATAACCTACCTCGCCGGTTATCCTGTCGTTGAAAATTCCAAAATCCAGGCCAATGTCTGTTTTTGAACTGGTTTCCCAGCCTAATTGGTTGTTGCCCGTTGCATTTGGCGCAAGTGTAGGGTTGCCATTAAACAAGCCATTGCTATAAGTGCCGTAAGAAGCAAAATCCAATAATCCACTATTATTGCCAACCCTGCCATAGCTTGCCTTAACTTTAAAGCTGCTGAATATTTTATCCGCGCCAATATTTTTCCAGAAATCTTCTTTAGTAATTTCCCAGCCGGCGCCTATTCCAGGGAAATAACCATATTTTTTATCCGTTCCAAAGGTAGAATACCCGTCCTTTCTTAAAGTTGCACTTAAAAAATATTTTTCGTCAAAATTATATTGTAAGCGTCCAAAAAACGAAACCAGGTAATTCTGAGTATTTTGCAAGTTATTGGTAGCAACGTTAACATAACCGGCCTGTATTTGATTGAATGCCGGGTCAGAAAGTATGGAACGGTTCAACCCAAAACCGTATACGGTTGTACCCTGCTGCTCATTACCCAATAATAAAGACAGGTTGTGTTTTTTTGCAATAGTGTAATCAAACTGAGCTGTATTATCCCACACATATCTTTTGCTTATGGTATAGTTATCAGTAGCTGAAGCACTATTGGTTTTAACACCATTAACTATAGAGAAGTTATCTATCGGATCAAAAAAGCTATCGTTAGTTGAATTGATGTAGTCGATGCCGTAATTAGTTTTTAATGTGATCCATGACAATGGTTTTGCCTGGATATAAAAATTGGCTGTTGTGTGCTGAAGCTCGTTATTTGCACGATCAAGATCTATTGCCGGTTGCGGGTTTGGATAGCTGTTTGTAAATCCTTTATTATTCATTAAGCCAAGTGATCCGTTGGATGGATTTAAATTATAAGATCCATCGTTGTTATAAGGAGAAACGTTTGGCGGAAGCAATAAAGCCAGCCTCCCCAGGCCGGCAGTAGCATATGCTTCGCCGTTTAAAGAACCGGATGATGTAGCTGCAAGATTTTGCTGGTCGGTATAAGCTAGTTTGGCTCCAATTGTGATGTATTTATTCGCTTTATGATCAACATTAAAGAGCATTCCTTTATTGGCAAATTCATTTTTAACAATAATGCCCTGCTGTTTGCTCCAGTTGGCTGAAGCATAGTAAGTGGTTTTGTCTGTTCCGCCCGAGATGCTGGCGGTAGTATTGTAAGAAGTGCCTGTTCTGTATATATGGTTTCCCCAATTGGTATTAATAGGGTTACCATCGGGTCCGGGTGTTAAAGCGGTAAAATAACTTGCGGGATTATACAGGCCGGCGTTTACCAGGGCCTCGTTTTTCTCTGCAACATATTGCGATGCATCTAATAATTTGGGGAACCTATATACTTTTGTTACCCCCATCCAGCTATCAAGGCCAACAACTGCAGCTCCTTTTTTTCCTTTTTTTGTTGTTATAAATACAACCCCGTTTGCTGCCCTGCTTCCGTAAATGGCAGTTGCGGATGCATCTTTGGCAATGTCAATGTTTTCAATGTCATTAGGATTGATATTGGCTAATGCGTTACTACCTGATTCGCCGCCGCCAACGTTACCATCAAAACTTGGTACGCCATCCACTACGATAAGTGGTTGAGAACCTAATGAAATGGAATTTGTGCCCCGGATATGAAAAACAGGCGCCGTATTTAAAACACCATTTGGGATAGTAATTTGTGTGCCTGCTGCTTTACCGGCGAGTGCCTGTTCAAAATTTTGTACCGGTTGTTCAGTAAGTTCCGAGCCTTTTACATGAGAAATACTTCCAACATTCGCTCTTTTTGATTGTGTACCGTAGCCAACAACCAGAACTTCTGAAAGCAGACTTGGATTAGGTTCCATAATAACGTTCATTTCATTACCGGATACTTCGACGGTTTTGGTGGAATATCCAATAAAAGTAAAAACCAATGTGGGCTTCGCGATATTTACGTTTATTGAAAATTTCCCCTGGACATTGGTTTGTGTACCTGTTTTGGTACCTTTTACAACAACAGTGACGCCGGGTATCGGGCTGCCGTCCTTTTCGGATACTGTTCCGGAGATTGTTCGGGTTTGTGCATAAGCATGGGATGCTAAAAGCAATAAAACCACCATACTTTTAAGTAATAGTTCTTTCATTCGTAAGGAATTAAGTCAGTTAATAAATAATTGCTTACAAAATGATAATATTTTCTTGCCTTATTTTAAATTAACCAAAATGAAATGCTAAATAATTGATATTATAATAAAAATGTTACATAAAATTGTAAAAATTATATAAAATCTAACTGTTTTTAAAAATATTCAATGAATAATTGAAGTATTCACGATATAAATTTATCTAAATTAAATAAAATGTAATTTTTTACGAATATTATTGCTGTAGTTTATTCGTAAAAATAATTTATGCTAAAATATAAGTTTATAAAAACGTATAAAGTCAAATTAAATCACATATTTTAATGATTTCCTACTTTTATTTTGTTTTTTCTCTATTTTTTTAGTTTGTTAATGATTTATTGTGATAACTCTTGAAAAATTGTCACGTTTTTCCAAAAAATAGCTTATTCGTGTTTTTAACTAAAAGTATAATGGGCAATCATAGTAAGTGAATGTTCGGTAATTTTGAAATATTACCTGAGTATTTTATTAGGTGCACAGCCAATCTCCTGCAAAATATCCCGACCAAAATCCGCTTATATTAGCGCTTTCCAGTGTACCCAGGCTTAATAATAACGAAAATTTAAATCAGTATTATTATATCTAGCCGCCGACTTAGATTCTGATGAACCTGACCGCCTTAGCCTAAGTGCTGTACAAGAGTATAATAGACGTGAAATTCACAATGATGATTTTGCCTGCCTCGCGTTGATAGATCAAAAAATCAGACACTAATAAACCAATTGACAGAAACCTAACACGGATAAAATTAAGGACCTTTTATGACAGGTTCCAATTTGGTGATTGTGCTGGGATTAAGCACAATTTCCCAAACAGTAACAACTACACTTAAAACGTCAACAAATAGTGCAAACCTGAAAAAGGAAGGTGCTGAAAACCGGAGCGCACAACTAAAAGTATTATTTAAACCGCTACCGTTTTGTTCAGATGTTCGTGGTATTCCACGAGTTTTAACATAACATTAATAGTCGTTTCATAATTCTTTGCCCCAACCACTTTTTTGTATTCCTGTTCAAGAGCTTCCATTTGGCTTTTAATATGCTCATAAAAGCTGATACCCTTATCCGTCAAATACAACATCATCGAACGGCCATCCGTGCTGCATTTTTCACTCCTCACTAATTCAAGTTCTTCGAGCTCTTTGATTACCTTGCTGGCTGCCTGTTTGGTTATGCTTAAATTTAATGCCAGCTTACTATTGGAGATACCTTTTGTACCAATGCTCATGAACAGTGGTATGTATGAATTATTGAATCCCTGCAGATTATCATGGCAAAGTTCATTGCAATACCAGTTATCTGACAGTCTTTTCAAAAGGTAGAGTAACCTGTTGGTCATCCTGTTTGTATCCTCGTTTAACATGATCTTTTTTTTATGTTCAAATAGTATAGCTATTAGACTTAATAAAGTCAACTTGGTTTACAAATTTAACGATTTTTAAACAATTAAGTTGCACATGGAATTAAGGTGATTAGAATTGAAATTTAACAAAAGCCCTTAAGCCCCACTTTGGCGCGTCGGGATGATCCAGGTAAGTGAGCCTTCTAACCATGTCTAAACGCAATACTTTAAAGATATTCTCAATACCTGCGCTGGCTTCCATATAAGGGCCGTCGTTTAGCGTATAAGTTATTGGCCTGCCATTGCTGCCCACAGGAAATTGCAATAAGTTGGGATCATTGGCCGGGTTGTTTTCCTGCCTTACGCCGCCCCATACTGATTTGAATGATACCACTTCCCTCAACTTCAACGATTGTAACAATGGGATCTTGTTAAAAAAGAACCCGTTAAAATGCTGATCAATATTGATGCTGGCATAGTGGTCACTAACAAATTCAAGGTAGTTCATCAGGTTATATGATTGCAACTGCAACGCATAGCTCTGGTTGGCATGCTGGATATCCAGTAACGGATAAGGTAGCTTATTAAAGATATATCCCCCCTCTGCCGAAACATCTGCGAAACCCAGCTGAGACAGGTAAAAGCGTTTGGTAATGTTACCGGTAACGTTCTGATAATTGTAATCGCCCTTAAAAAGTCCTTTGATCCCTTCCTGGTAACGCAGGGCAAAGATGGGGTACTTGTCAGGGATCGGGGTGCGGTACAACTTACCCTGGTAAAACTTCTCATGAGGTGCGTAACGCAGCTCCATTGACAATTCAGTGGTTTGCAGGCTATTTACAGTATTTGGCAGACCATCAACCAGGTTCTGATAATATAATGAACCTGTTGGCGCCTGGTTCCAGGCCTTTAGCTCAAACTTGTAGGAGAAATGGTTCAGATACTCGTGCACATAATCCAGCCTGAAGATATCGTTATAGGTATAGATGCCATGGTCGCCGCGCTTAAATGAGAGCAGGAAGTTGTCCTCCTGTACAAACTGAAGTTCCTGGCCGGGGATCTTGGTGTCGCGCTGTACGCTGGCTCTTATATATTCCTGCGGAAAGGAATAGATCGACTTATTATTCAGGGAATAGGTGCCGCTGAAAAAGTATTTAAACTTTTCATCCTTAAAACCATATGCACCATAAGTTTCAAAGTAATACCGTTTGCTCAATTCAGTGGTTGTACGTCCGCCTAATCTCAGCCTGAAACCTTCTACCGGGTTAAAATTGTAAAAGGTATTTACCGGGCCTATTTCAAAAGGCCCTAAATTATCGTACCCTGCAACAAAAAGCGTAACCAGTTTCATTGTCCGTTTAAAGGAAGGGATGGTTTGCAGGCTGTCAATATTCTTATAGATGTCTGCCTGTCCCGGTTTCAGGGTATCAGGACGATTAGCTTTCCAAAATTCATCCCCTTTTTCTGTTGCATTGTAGGCGATCATTTGCGCAGGACCGGAATAAATTTCCTGTGGGCGTGGTTTGTTAACGGCAAAGTTATTAATGATCACCACACGCTCACCATACACGCCTCCTCCTTTATTCTTGTTCAGCCCAAAGTCCATCTTCAAATCACTTTGGCTCAACCGGTATCGCCCGCCTTCTGTTTTTTCAAAAGCAAGGGTGGTTTGCATTTGGCGCACAAAATTGAGATTGATGTGTTTATTTACCGACAATACCGCTTTTTGTACAGCATAGTTGCCATCCATAGTAATGTAGATCTTACCCTGAAAAAGCATGTCAGTAGTATTACGCGGGGTAAAACTCAACTCGATCAATTGCGGGCTCACATCTTTGAGGGTATCGGTAATAAAGAATTTGTAGAACGATGGTGCGCCATCGGCAATCGGACTCAGCAACTGATTACCCAGTAGCGGGATATTATTATCGTAGATCTCAATATCCATGTACATGCGGTTAAAGTATGCTTTAAGCCCCTCATTATCTATAAAGTTCTCATCATACTTAACCTGTTTGTTGGCCTGGATCACTTGTTTTTTAACATACGGTGATTTGCGAAAGTAGTTGTCAGAAAGTTTTTCTTCCATGTACATCGGCAGCAGATTTTTTCCGCCAATTGCATTGGAGTCCTGCTCCATAAACAAGAATTGATAATTCTTAAAGATCCGCTTTTGTTTAAACTTTTCAGAAAGGTCACTCAGCGAAAATATCATTCTTTCGTATTGTTGATATTCGGCATAGTCGAAATTTTCCAGCCTGTTTTGATCCTTGTGAGCAATCACCTTGCGGATCAGTTCCACAGCGGGATTGTTCTTATTGGTATACCTGGTTTTTTTGCCGCTTTTTACAACTACTTCATTCAATATTTTCCGGTCTTCGCTCAAAGTGATATTAATAGCTTGTACGGTACCGGGAGTAATATCTTTATAGGTCGTCTTATAACCGATAAAGGATACTTTAATACGAGTATGGTTTCCGTCGCTGCTCAGCCTGTAATTTCCCTGCACATCTGTACTGCCACCAATGCTGGTACCATCAAAGGAAACACTCACCCCCGGCATGGTTTCGTGGGTGCGCAGATCTGTAACTACTCCCTTAATGATGGTTTGCTGAGCCATCAGCGTGGTTGACAACGTTATGAATAAAAGTATCAGTGTGCTTTTAATTATATTGTAAGTATAGTGCGTTTTCATAATATTAAAGTATAATTGGGGTCTCAGGCAGCTTGCGGATGATTGTAAATTATTTCAGAAGCTGATACTGTACCGTTTCTTTTGCTGTCTTTAATTTTTTTGAACAGGTTGGTTACAGCATTATTCCTGATAGCATTAACGGCAGATAAAAAATAGTCTTTCATAAAAATCAAAAGGATCCCCATCTCCAGATCTGCACCCATGAAATTGTCTCTGACAATTTGTTTAACCAGCGGAAGCAGGAAAGCCCCTGCCTTGTCGGTTGGAAATTTAGGTGTTGTAAAAAGCTTATTAAATTTAAAGCTCTTTACACTGGTGATCATTAGATTAGTGAGATCTGAATGTGTTTGGTCGAAGTTGATGCATTGTGTTTTCATGATTACTGATTTGACAAGACAAAGGTAAACTAAGTTGACTAATTTAGTCAACTTAGTTTACCAAAAAAATTGCTTTTTACTGTATTGTGACGTTGCTGTGATGCAGCTGACATTGAGATGAAATTAGGATGGAGGAATCCCTTATATACAAGTGATCCTGCAAGTTGATCAGGCAGGATCATTAGGTTACGGAACGTTAAAACCCAAAACGCTTCTGTTTAATTTTTTACAAATGCAAAGACGGTGTTTTTGTAATCAGGCTTTGTCAATTGTACTTTCAGGCTCTTAAAAATTTTCACAGGCGCGTCTGTCGCAAAAATATTAACCAGCCATGAAGGAAGAGCGCCTCCGGGGTCTACGTGGATCGAATATTCAACATGTACCTGGTTTGGCCCCAACGGTGTAATGACCCATTTGCCGATAGAATTTTCGATCCTTACAATACCTTTTTTTATTGGGACAACGCCGGGTACTGCCGGGCCATCAATCGTCACTACTTTTGTGCCCGGATCCTGGCTGACTGTTAAATGAGCTACAAAATCCCGGTTTGCCACAGGCCAGGGTAAACTAACTTCTGAATAATAGTAAAGTTCTGTAGGCGATACCTGCTTAACCAGTTTAGCCGACTTAACATGGTATACCCAATCCGGAGCAGTGTTAACGTCCATCACAATGGCAACCAACTGTGATGGTGTTGCATCGAAGTCGGCTTCCACTTTAATAGCTTTGATCTTTGAATCGGGCAATATGCTGGTGTATATTTTTATACCGTCTTTTTCGGTACTCATTTTCCAATCATTTTGTGCAGATGCAGAATTCAGTCCTAACACAAGAAGAAGTGACATAAAAAATATTTTATTCACTAAATTGATGATTTGATTTGTCGTTTTCATCTCTACAGATTTATTGATGTAAAGGTAAACTAAGTTGACTAAATTGGTCAACTAAATTTACTAAAAAAATCATTTTTAAATGCTTTATGACGCTGGTATGATGCAGCAACCTTCAGGTGATAAGAATGCTTAAAACGCTAGTTCGATTCCGTTCAAGCCTACTTGAGGAATTATTGAATTTTCCTCTCTTTTATGTCATTAAATTCCTCTTCTACAGGACATTACCAAGCGCAGAAAAGAGTTCGGCATTACTTGGAAAATCGTAGCCTAAATCAATTATTTTAAGAAAATGTGCCTTGAATCCGTTTAAACGCTGATTTGAAAGTTCGATTCCACTAAAGCCGAATTCCAGATACAGTATTCCTGGCAATTTTTTATGTCCCGCTATTCATCTAAACATTCTAAAGATAGTGGCTCGAAGGGACGGTGAGCTTCTCCTGATAGCTTTGTTCTATGAACTCCTGCGATTTTATAATAACTTCATCCTGATGATCTTTAAGTCCGTTGAATATGATAAATTCTCTCAAATAAAATTTGCGCAGTCAAATAA
The DNA here is from genome assembly GCF_028288225.1 of Mucilaginibacter sp. Lineage (GTDB taxonomy): Bacteria > Bacteroidota > Bacteroidia > Sphingobacteriales > Sphingobacteriaceae > Mucilaginibacter. The sequence continues at coordinate 4,902 of NZ_JAQBOC010000001.1, read as the reverse complement.
CTGCATTACATTTGCAGTCAAATAGCTGCATAAAATGGAGATTCGTAGAGATGTATTTCAAGCCATAGCCGACCCGACCCGTAGAGCCATATTGGGTTTGGTGGTTTTACAGGCAATGACACCGGGTGCAATTGCCGAAAACTTTAACTCGTCAAGACAAACGATCTCAAAGCACATTCAAATTTTAAATGAATGTGAATTGCTGAATCAAACCCAATCCGGAAGAGAGATTTATTATCACTTCAACCCCAAAAAAATGAAGGAAATAGCAGATTGGTTAGAGCCGTACCGGAAAATGTGGGAGGGCAGATTAACAGCAATGGAAGATTTACTGAATGAAATGCGAACGGGAAAAACAAAATCAAAAAAATAGTTTAGTAACAATTTAAAATCAAATAAAATGACAAAGCAAATGTATCCTTGCTTATGGTTTGATGGCCAGGCCAGGGCAGCAGCAGATTTTTACTGCACCATTTTTCCTGATTCAAAAATAATCAATGATTCAGGAATGGTTGTAAATTTTGAACTTAACGGACAATTCTTTATGGGCTTAAACGGGGGGCCTAACTTTCAATTTAACGAAGCCGTTTCTTTTGTTATTCCCTGTAAAGACCAGGAGGAAATCGACCATTATTGGTACAAACTCATTGCAGACGGCGGCCAGGAAAGTCAGTGTGGTTGGTGCAAAGATAAGTTCGGCTTATCCTGGCAGGTAGTCCCAGCCATATTAGGTGAGCTTATGTCAAATCCTGAAAACGGGCAACGTGTTGTGCAAGCATTTATGAAAATGAGAAAATTTGATATTGAAGCACTACAAAATGCCTAATATTATGAAAAGGAACAAAATCATTATTCAATGGAGGGTCAGGAATGGTGTTCCATTTGGGAGTATGTGAAAATTATTCCGCTAACAAACAAGCGGCTTTCTGTTATGCTGGCTGATGTAATAATAACCGACAAGCGAGAATAAGTCCTTTTTAGCAGTTCAGGATATACCAATCTCATGGAATTCCGGCCTGCTTATTGTACTTATTCTTGTATTCTACCGGGGTCATTCCGGTTATCCTTTTGAAAACATCCCTGAATGTCTGGACATCCGCATAGCCGACATCCAGCATTACTTCCATGATCGGTTTTTTCCCAATTTCCAATTGTTTCTTTGCAGCTTCCATTTTCACCCGTTGTATATATTCCGCCACTGTATTCCGTGTGCCTTTTTTAAACCTCCGTTCAAAGGTTCTGCGGGTTAGGCCGAAACGGCATGCAATCTCATCGACCATGAGCTTCTCCTGATAGTCTTGTTCTATGAACTCCTGCGACCTTACAATGACTTCATCCTGATGATCTTTAAGGCCGTTGAATATGATAAATGGGGATTGGGTACTTCTATCGAGGTCAACTACAAAATATTTTGCTGTATAGATAGCAATTTCCCTCCCCGCGTATTTTTCAACAAGATGCAGCAAAAGGCTCCACCAGGCATTATTTCCGCCGCTGGAATAGAGGCCGTTCTGATCCGTAATAGCGTTCTCATCCACCAATGTTACCGAAGAATAATGATGCCTGAATTCATTAGCATATAACCAATGGGTAGTGCATTGCCTGCCTTTAAGCAATCCGGAAAAAGCTAATAGAAAAGCGCCTGTACAAAGGCTTGCAACTTCTGCACCATTCTTGTATTGCTCATTTATCCAATTAACGTAATTTATGTTTGTATTGGTGGCTGTAAATATATCGCCTGATATCGCAGGGATAATGATCAGGTCCGTCTTTTTGATTTCACTAATTATCGCATCCGGATGCATAGAAAATAGTCCGTCGTTCAGTTTAACTTCTCCGCTAAGGCCAACCAATTGTACATTGAACAAAGGGGCTTTGCCTGATTTTTTCAAAAACTCATTCACCATAACAAACACGTACCTGGAATCTGCTACAGATGCAAGGACCGCGTTCTTCAGGGCCAATATGGAAATATCGATCATACAACAAATGTAACAGAAATATTTGTCGCAATCACCCACCATAGAATGCCGTATTCACACACTCATAATATCCTGTTCAATCAATAATTTTGCTCCCGAACTAAACAAAACTTAAAAATGCTTAGCACAAATTTTTATTTACACTTCATGGGAAACACGGAAGAAGCCATGATCTTCTATCAATCTGTATTCGGAGGCGAGTTCGAGTCATTTATGCGTTATTCGGATGTTCCCGGCGGCGAAAAAATGGCGGCTCACGACAAAGAGAAGATCATGCACATGTCCTTGCCCATTGCTAAAGACCAAATGATCATGGCTACTGATACCCTGGAATCAATGGGACGTAATGTTGTATTTGGCGATAACTATCATATTTCTCTGGAGGCGGAAAGTGAAGCCGAAGTCGACAAGATTTTTACCGCCCTTTCAGCCGGGGGCACGGTGGAAGTTCCCCTTAATAAAACCTTTTGGGGAGCATACTTCGGAATGTTTAAGGATAAGTTCGGTGTTCAATGGATGATCAATTACACATATCCCAAAACAAAAAAATAAGAAAAAAAAACAGCATATGAAACCCAAAACACTCACGACCCTTTATTGGATTTTTACCATCATCTTCGCATTACTGGTCTTTTTAGATGGGATCGGCGGCGTAACCAGGCAGCAGGCGGGTATCGATGTGTTGAAGCATTTGGGATACCCCGTATATTTAATGACAATAGCAGGGGTGGCGCGGCTCCTTGCGGTAGTGGCACTGCTGCAAACGAAATTCAAAGTCATCAAGGAATGGGCGTTTGCGGGCATTGCTATTAATTTTGTTTGCGCGTTTGCGTCAAGGACATTTGTAGGCGATTCCTTTGGACTGCTCATTCCTCCTGTTATCATGCTTGCGTTCCTTTTCATTCCTTATACCCTATGGAAAAAAGTGGAACTGATAAAACAATCAGGCGGAGAAAAGAATTTCGATTGCATGAAGGACTCTCACAAAGCAAAATCATATTAATAATGAATCAGGAAGTTACCCAATACATTGACAACATTGATCAAAAATGGCAAACAGATACCTGTAAGCATCTCCGCGAGACGATTCTGCAATCTGTTCCCGGGGTGGAAGAGTTGCTGCAATATGGCAAACCCCATTATAAAAAGGGCCGTAAATTTGTTTGTACTTACAATATGGCCAAAGCATGGGTAAGTTTTACTCTCTTTAACGCAGCATCCCTCGAAGCGCCGGAGGGCCTTTTTGAACCCGGTGATAACCCTGATAGGAAGACAATTAAGATCCGCGAAGGGCAGCATACAGATTATAATCTTTTAGCAAAGTTATTGCAACAGGCAGCGACTCTCTGAGACATCATTGTCGAAGCGCATGAGGGCATCATCTGGTTTGAAAGCAAAGAAGGTAAGGGCACGAACTTCTTTATCCAGCTGCCCGCAGACTGAAACGGCACAACCGGCAGGGGTTTTATGAGTATGTAGAAATTCGGCTTTAAAGCCAGGGTTGTTTATTTTATCATAAGCAGCCATGAAAAAACCGACGCCTTGGACTTCCTTCCAGATTATTACCGGCAAACGTGATCATCCAGCCGGCCATTGGCATGTACTATGTTTATTTTGAGGGCAAGATCGTATTGATCCTCCGGAAAGTTAGTAAAAACAGTCGGCACAATGGCTTGTGGATCGCCACAAAGCGGGAAGAACATGCCAGTCTTAAAGCGGATATACCGGCCATTACCGATTTTGTCTTTGATGAGGGCGAGGTATATAATCCGCCTGGCTGCAGATCAAAGATGACCACGATGATTTCGAGGAAGCCGCGATCCGCATCTGTGACCTGATCCCGCACAGGGATAAAAGGATCGGTAAAGCAACGCCGAAGGCTGCCCGGCTTACCCGGCAAAAATAAGCCAGGTGATAAAACCATGAATAACAGTCTTTTTTATATATAATGTATTATTACCGGTTGAAACATCAATAATTATTAGCAAGCTAAAGAGTAAATCGGGAAATTTTTGTGTTTTAATTTTAGGTCTTATAGTATCAGGTAATTTCTTTTCACATATTTACCAATCTTCCAGCGTTTGAATTTCAGTTTTAATACATAAGATTCATCCAGTATTCCAATAAATACTTCACTGATGCTACAGGTACTGCCGTGCGCAAGTATGATATTTTAAATTGTTTGTATCAAATAAAATTGTATTCCAGTTTGATATGCGCGGGTAGGGTGGTACTCAAGTAAGCCCACTATCTACACCAGGCACACAGGCTGCTGTGTTACAAACTGCCGCTTGCATTAAAAAAGGCCTTCGCAAAATGAGCTATCAACTCTATAGCAGGTAGGTTGTAACAATTTAGTAGTAATACTAATTTTTAATACAAAATGTATGGTGTTTAAAGTTAAACATATGTTTTATATCAATAAGGCGCACTACATATGTCCTTATTCAAATGCAATACGAGGGAATATTGAGGTAAAGCTGACTGTATAATAGCCCGACAGTTTCTTAGTCGGGTATTATGTTATAATAGACGCTGCTACACAATCCAGGATGAAAGCTAATATACTAATCCTGAATTAATGAAACAGGATGATTTAAATAGACGTATGATTTTTTTATTAATACATGTTAAATATGAAACGGTTATCATTAATACTCTTATCAATTGCGCTGCCATTTACTTTACTAGTAAGTTGTGAACAGCATGGCGGCGGGAAAAATAAACTGCAGGCGCGGATAGATAGCTTGCAAAACGAGGTGAATTCCGCATATAAGCCGGGCACCGGGGCGCTTATGAATACTATTGTTCAACCTCATCATCTTAAATTGTGGTTTGCCGGTCAGCACAAAAACTGGGCACTGGCTGAATATGAAAGACAGGAATTGATGGGCGGCTTTGAAAAGATTCAAAAATATCA
>NZ_JAQBOC010000022.1 GCF_028288225.1 Mucilaginibacter sp. | reverse complement strand
TATATTTCTTTAGCAGCTTGGCGTGACCATCAGTAAATGCTGTGCCGCAAGCTGCAACGGTGTTTGGCATGCCGCCCTGGTGAAAGCTGATCACATCGTAATAGCCCTCAACTAAAACCGCAAACTTGCTGTCCCGGATGGCTTTGCCTGCCTGGTAAAGTCCGTATAAAATCTGGTCTTTCTTATAAATCAGGCTGGCATCGCTATTCATGTATTTAGGATTAGCTTTATTGCCATCTTCCATTTTACGTGCCCCAAAACCTACGATCTCACCGCGCTCATTATGAATCGGAAAAATGATCCTATCCCGGAAATTATCGTAGTTTCTGTTGGTGCCCTCTTTAACCAGGCCCAGCTCCTTAGCCGGCACAAACATGCCGCGCTCAACCAGGCCATCAGTTAGCAGCCGGCCTTTAGCAGGGGCGTAACCCAATTGGAAATCAATTATACTATCGTTAGTTAGCAAGCGGTTACCCAGCAGCTCCTGGATCACCGGCGAAAAGGGCTCAACCGGCCAACTTCCACAGTTGAGCTCAAACAGCGCTTTTTGGTATTTTCCGGCAGCCCATTTATTAATGGTTAGGTAATCAACCTTTTTTGCCTTTTGCTCTTCGGGCTCATCGTTCTTGGCTTTTGTTTCCTCCAGCGTTATCCCGAACCAATCTGCCAGGTATTTAACCGCAGGGATAAATTCCATGCGTTCTTTATCCATCACAAACTTAATGGCATCAGCGCCGCCGGCGCCGCAGCCAAAACACTTGTAAATGTTTTTAGCCGGGTTAACCATAAAGCTGCCCGATTTCTCATCATGGAACGGACAGCAGCCGTTATAATTAGCCCCCTTTTTTTTCAGGTCATCCACGTATTTTTTTATAACCTCTACCAGGTCAATGTCGCGGATCTCCTGGATTGAATTTTCAGTGATCATACTTTTGTTAATTATATTTCAGCCAATACGTACAATTCCTGTTTGATATCCTCTAAACTGTCGCCTATCGTTTCCAGCTCCTGGGCATTTTCCTCAAGCTTTTGGTTTACTTCTGTTGCCTGTAGGCCCTCGCTCAGATTATCGAACTTATCCTGTTCTTCGTCTTTTATTCGGATTATAATTTCACTGGCATTTTCTATCAGCTCAAGCGCTTTACAAAGCTCTTTTCGTTGTGCTTTATTCATGCCGATATCATTTTATCCAGGCATTGCTGGCAGTTAATAATTCCGTTATCCCCATCAACAGGGGTGTGCTCACAAATACTGCAGTAATAAATTTGAGGGGGCACAGTGGATTTTTCAATTAGCTTAGATCGGCAGCTATGGCAACTGTTCTCGTTTGGATGAGCCCTTCTAAAAGGCTTCTTACAATCTATACATTGGTAATGCGTAGGCACGGGTTTTACTGCTGCAATCGCCAGGATCATTTTTGATCTAAAGCGGGGGCTTTTTATAAGAATATCGATCTCCCATAGCTCGCTGGCTGAACAGGCCTGCAGAAACTTCTCAGGCGTGATCACTATTTCGTTTTGTTGCTGGATGGTTGGCATGGCTTTATGGTGCTTTGTTTAAATAACCGGTAATTCTTTTCAACTCTTTTTTTATGCCGGTACGTTTTTACATCAATTGATACGCCTATGGACACAATGATTATAAAAGCTATTGCGATAATGATCATGGTGTCAGGTTTTAAAATATGCTTGCTACTTTACGCTCAACCAGGTGTTTTTTTATGGCATCCGGAATGCTGCGGCCATGCTTTACATAAATGGTGGTTTTGCTGTTGATCATCACACCCGTTTTGCCCGGGATGGCCAGTAGGCCCGTTGTGATTAGCGGGTAATTGGCAAACTCAAACTGCATTGCCTCTTCATCACCCGGCTCAACCTGTTTTTTATTCTGCAGCTGCTGCAGGCGCTCCTGATCATCCTTAATCTCCCTAAGCTTTTTTTGTGCTGCAGCTAATTTTTCAGCCTTTTGATTTGCCCGAAAGATCCTGTCCTGTTCCGCCAGGATCCGCTCCGCTGATTTCTTGCTGTTCCGGGCTTCCTGGTTAATAGCTAAATCTTCCGGCAGCATTTTTTTACGTCCCAAATTCGGGTTTACCCGCTTCGCCGGGCGCTGCATGTGCGCTGTCATTACGCCTATGCACATTGTTTCGGCAGCTTCAACGCGGTGAACCGGCATCGTGTCAAGCTGACTTTCTACCGGGTAATAGATCTTTTCGGCAGGGCTTAATAATTGTGAAAATTCGTTCATATATTGTTTTAATTGTTTAGCTCATTAAAGCCCCGGCCTATCACCGGGGCTACTCTTTCAACCCTCCAGCACTTATCATCGCCCCTACTCATTTTTGCCGCATGCGCACTGATCATATCCCCATGGCCCTCTCTATTGTGCGCGCATAACGGAATTTGAATCCGCGACCTTCCCGGTTGGATCCGGGATGCTCTACCAGTTGAGCTATATGCGCAGATCCCTTAATCCTTGACCTTCAAATCTTGAAATCTAACCCAGGTTCTCCTTTTTCTTTTTGGCCAATAAACCCGTGCACGTTCGCCTTTGATCTCTACAACATTTCCCTCTTCCCCAGCATCCGCAATTCTTGTGCGGATAACCGTTTTATTTACTTCAAAATTTGACATATAACTGTTTTTAAATTGGTTACTTGTTTTTTAAAAGACTGCTTGCCCTCGCGGCTCGCAGCCTTTAACCTAAACCTTATCACAAAGACAAATTGAAATCGCCTTGTACCACCAAAACCCCGCGTTTTATGGCGGGGCAGTGGATAATACCGGCAGCGCTGGCCGGACCTAAACCTTATCACGAATTTGCCGGCACAGGGTTGTAACCAGGCGAAGTGTATAAAGAACTATGCGCAATACCGGCAGGGGTTGCCGGGCCTCAAACCAGCCTTATTTATTTGCTGATATAAAGAACTATCCCCCTATATTTTTAATAGGTAAATGCCCTATCTAATTCAAATTCCAATTCAGTATCAAGCCGTCCGATCTCCCGCCTCAGCATCCCATCGCTCAGCGATCCGTAGTTTATCATCAGCTTTATAAAGTAATCCTGCCCCTTTTTTCGCTCTATCATTGCTACCTGGTGTAACCGGGTGGTAAATGTTGGATACCTCAGGTTCAATACCTGCTGCACCTCCTTACGCCTGATCAGCAGCCCGTTTATCCGTACCCATTCTGCGCTCAGCATGCTTGTGGCACTCCTTTCATTTCCTGGCAAAAAAGTGTAATGGGGATAATGAGCTCAGCGTATTTTTTATAGTAGCGGGATGTTTCACGCGGAGCTATGTAATTAAGGTTGCGCTGCTGATCTATTACCAGCTGGCATACCTGGTGTAATGATGCCTTGCTAAACCTGTCGATCAGGCTCGTTAGCTCATTGGCCATATCAGCCCTGGCAAAGTCATTAATATGCATAAAAACATTGTAGCGCTCGCGCAGCCAGCCTTTCAGGGTATCGGCCACATATAACCGGTTATAGAAATATACCAGGCGAATAGCCTCGCTTTTATCGGCAACCGTTACAGGCTCCTTTTTAAAGCCATCCGGGCCGGTAAATACCAGGCGCAGGTGGAATAGGTCAAGTGGCTGGGCTTCTGCAATAATCATAACCTGGCAATTAGCAGAAGTGTAAAAATTTGCACACAATTGCGCAGATTACGTACAATTAAGGCAATACCATCGTTAATTGTATTGGCTATGTGGTTACTTTGTACAGTGACTGCAGATTTACCCTGCTGCACCAACATGAAGTTCTTTATAGTCATATTTTTTTCAATTAATTAGTAAAACAAAAAGGCAGTTCAGAACTTGGCGGTGACGGACTGCTTTTTTTGGTTAAAGGTTATATAAGTTGTTTTTGATGTGCCAGTAAAACCAGGTCCTTCTTATTCATCAGCCCAGCCTTTTGCTGTATATTTTTAATGTGAATTTTTACTGTTTCCTCACTAATCTTTAAATGGCCGGCTATCTCTTTATTGAGCATACACCGCCCTGCTAATCTTAACACAGAGGCCTGCCGGTGAGTAAGCGCATGCCCCTTCCCTACTGTTAGCGGGTTGCATAAAACACCATTGGCAGGGCAGGTGTCACGTTTGTTGCAATGAACATATTCAGCGTGTATAAACGTTCCGTCTGTATAATCAGCTTCGCCATCATAAAGGCCAAAACAGCAGCAGCAGTATTTCTCCAATATTGCTTCCGGAGTTGTATACCCGAGAATAATCAGCTGCTCCAGTTTTTGAGGATGCATGTTTATATCGCCCCAAATGCTTATTTTAATTTCTGCCGGCAGATCCTTAACCCGATATACCTGGCCACCGGTAAGGGCGTAGGAGATATCAGGTTGGTTTAGGATCCCGAAAAATTCAATCCGGTTATCCAGCAGACCTGCAGGGAGTGAATTGAAGGTCATAAAGATGCTGGCGTTAATTTTTCCTTCGCCTGCGATATCCTTTGCTGGTGCTCTTCCGCAAGGAACAGCGCAGCTAAAACAACGTCTTCATTGTTTTGAGTTCCTTTTAATATCCGACCGATACTTTTTGGTGTGATATCAAATTTTTGAGCAAGGGTTTTACTATATCCACGTGGTAGTTTTTCCTTGATTTTAATTAATTCCTGTTCAGAAAATGCCATAACACTAAAGGGTTATTGTTTTAAAAAGTCACAAATGAGACATTCGTGTCACATTTATAAGACAATTGTAAGACAATGTTAGGACATTTGCAAATAATTTCAGGAAATAATTGTCGTGACATATCATTTTATTTTGTGATAGGGTGATAAACAGGGGAGACATACTTGAAAAGTACCTGCGAAAGAGTAAGGTAAACCTGACAAAATTGTCAGAGTCATTACCTTGGACTGTTAAGACAATTTACCGGGATTTTAAAGATGAGAATCTTCCCTATGAGAAATTACTGGAGTACTCTCGTGCTTTAAAATATGATTTCAAAGCAGAGTTTCCGGAACTTGAAGCCTTACGAAGCAATATTAGAGAGCCTTACCCCTCTTATAAGCCAGAAGAGTCTGTCGAAGATGATGGAGAATATTATCGAAGGAAATATGAAGAGGTCTTGGAGAAATATAACAATATGCTCGAAAAATATAATGAACTATTGCAAAGCAGGCTGTCAATTCAAGGCCAATAAATAAACGATCAAAACATAGTATGCTTTTACAGATTAGTACCTTATTGGCTGATGACTCATATAGTGATGGCATGGTTTATGTAACAAGCGACCCCCTTAAGGTAAATCACAATTTGGCCATTTTGGAGGCTTTTTATAAGGAAGGTAATCTTACGCCAGTTACAATATGGCCGGGGACTATTGTTTCGATTGCCCTGGGGAAATATTTATCAATAATCTCAACAGGAAATAAAGTGCCATCAAAGATGTATTTTATTGATCATACAAGGATTTCGCTTACCACTTTAGCCCAAACGCTCACAGCTTGTTTTGACGCAGGAATTGTAAATGAGGCGATACAAGTTTACAAGCAACAAAAGGAATCTTATAAACAAGAGTTCGATTTATTCAACGTGTTACAGGCCGATAATTAGGAATTTTCCTTGAAAAACCAATGCTGTGATTCGCAAAATACATTATAACTATCTCATATACAATGCACATTAAACACCAGGTGGGCGCACAAGGCGGATAATCATTGATTATCCGCTTTTTTTGTAAGCTATTATTTTTTTATTGATATCGGAATATCAGGCAACCGGATAACCCGGTGACTATATTTGGCATCATTTTCAGAATGTGTAACCATTATGATAGTCGTCCCGTCTTTGTTCAGTTCGTCCAGTAAGTCCATAACTTCCTTGCCGTTGTCATGGTCTAAATTTGCTGTTGGCTCGTCTGCAAGTATCAATTTAGGCCTGTTCACTACCGCCCTTGCCAGTGCAACGCGCTGCTGCTGACCACCCGATAATTGCTGTGGATAGGTTTTTCGGCGCTGGTCGATATGCATTTTATCCAATATTTCCTCGGTCCTCTTTGCACGTACTGAAGTTGGTAAACCGGTGTAGATCATAGGAAGTTCCACATTTTCAAATACGGTCAGATCATCGATCAAATTAAAATTCTGGAATAAAAAGCCGACATTTTGCTTACGCAGGTCTGCGCGTTTACGCTCATTAAAATGGATTACTTCAACGCCGTTGAAAACATAGCTTCCGCTATCGGGATCGTCAAGAAACCCTAAGATATTCAGCAGGGTTGATTTCCCGCAGCCTGATGGGCCCATGATCGCCACAAATTCGCCTTCATCAACCTCGATGGACATTTTGTTTAATGCCACGATATCCAGTTCATCGGTATGGTAGCATTTTTCGATATCAGAGATCTTTATCATATGCTTCAGATTTTAGAGGGTTAAAATCATTATAAAGCTAACATTATTCTGTCTTTTATCTTTTTAAATCGACGAAGTAAGATAGGTAAAATGTTACAAATTTAGGTCAATATAATATCAAAATCACCCTTTATGGGTGATAAAAAATATGATATAAAAGTGCGTTGAATTATCATTTCAGTATTTTTTAAATTCAATTAAAACTAATTTCCTCAAATCATCCACGAAATGGTTCGATAAGGCACCCAGGTGGGCGCACAAAATACACGAACCGCTTATTTCAGGGAGATAAGCGATTCGATATTTTAGAGCAATTTAAAAAAACATTTTTGAGCATGGTAAGGCCATTTTGGGGGTTCGATGCCCAATTAGATTGAGGCTCAGCGAACCATTATACTGCCTAATTTCTCAATTCCAAAACCCACATGCGCATTGCTGGTATGGTTATTTTTACGGATGTGTCCAACAATTCGTCACTAATTACATTCCTGGCTTTTGTAAAGCCGTTCATCCTTTCTGTATATTTGTCAAAATCTATTTCACTTTTCTTTTTAGCGGTGTTCATAATGCACATTATCGTTTGTCGCGCATCATATCTAAAATAAACATATAATCCATCTGCAGGTATGTAATGCATCATCTTCCCGGTTTTTAAAGCGGAAGAGTTTTTCCTGAAATTACCAAGCTTTTTGACAAGTAATTGAACAGCACGCTCATTTTCAGTAAGCCCTTCCCCGGTAAACGCATTTTTTTTATCGCCGGCCCATCCACCGGGAAAATCAGCCCGTACTAAACCATCCGGGTTGGTAAAGCCTTTTAGCAGCACTTCTGATCCGTAATATAATTGCGGTATGCCCCTGCAAGTCAATAACCATTCATAACCCATTTTCTGTTTTTCTACGTCCTCACCTACAACTGAAAAAAACCTGGGTTCGTCATGATTGTCCAGTAAAAGCACATTGCGGGTAGCATCTCTATTCAAAAAATCACTACTTAAAGTGTAGTATAGTTTATTAACACCATCTGTCCAGTCAAACGGCTGCATGAGTGCAGGGATAATACCAAAATACAGGCATTGAAAATCAACCGAGCCCTGCAAATTACTTTTAAAAGGCAAATTGAAATTATTCTGGTTAAAATAGGCCTGGTTGGCTACTCCGAACACCCTTGTTTCGCCAAATAAAGTCATCCTTGGAAATTCGTTCATAATAGCCTCGTTACAGCGATTAGCAAACTCCGGATCATTATAGGTGTAAGTATCGATCCTGATGCCGTCTATCCCGAATTTTTGAACGTACCAGATGATATTTTGTATCATATAATTAGCCATAAACGGATTGGACTGATTAACATCCGGCATTTCAGACGTAAACCACCCATCGGTCATCTTCTTTTTATCCGACGGTGCGGCGTAAGGGTCAAACTGGGTTTGTTCCCTGTAATTTGTTTGTGTAAATTTTGGCCAGCGGTGCATCCAGTTAGGTGCCGGCGGGTCTTGCTCTAAAAAATGATACAGGCCGGTATGATTATATACAACGTCCATGATCAGCTTCATCCCATTTTTGTGGAGCGTATGGCTTAGGGTCGTGTATAGTGCTGCACTTCCATACCTCGCGTCGATCTTATAATGGTCAGTAATGGCATAACCATGCTCGGTACGGTCAGGCATATCATTTTCCATAACCGGGGTGAGCCATAACGCAGTAACACCAAGATTTTTAAAATAGTCAATATGATTTAGTATACCCTGGAAATCACCTCCATGTCTTAAATACATGGAATCACGGTTTAAGGACTGATCTCGCATTCCCGGTATCTGGTCATTTGTGGTATCGCCGTTGCTAAAACGGTCTGTCAATAGTAAGTCTATAAAATCGCTGGATGTGACGCCCTGGGCATACAGCGTACCATTGCCTAATGGCTTTGCCAATAAAGACCAAGGTATCACAGAAGTTTTAACGCCGTCTTTTAAAATAATATTTACCTGTCCTGGTTTTGCAGCTGAAGTGATCAGGATATCAATAGCAGTATATTTTGGATTCTCAAAATGGTGGATTTTTAACACCTTAATTCCCGGGTAATTGATCTGGATCTTTCGACGGGATAAAGCTTCATCTTTGCTTCTTATCAACAATTGAATGTGGTTCATTTTCATGCCTGTCCACCAGTTCGTAGGATAAATATCAATCTGCTGTGCATACAGTTTCAAATACCCAAATGCGATAAAAAGGAGCAACACTAAAAAATTCTTTTTCATGATTATATAATTGAGCCGCAAAGTAAAATGTACTTGATACCAAAAAAAATTTTGATGTAAACAGCGGATAAAACATGACGAACTACATTTAGGATTGTACTATTCAAAAAATTAATGTTTCGAGATCCCGACAGTCCCTTGATTATTTTATTAATTTTAAAATGTGTCACATTGGATTATAAATAAAGAATGGAAGAAAATTGAATTGTATTTCCTTTACTGGACATGTTACCTATTGATTTTTACGATAATACAGGGGTTTACTGACCGCGACTTTTACATGGTTTTTCGTAACGAGCTTTTCAGTTTGACACCAAAATTGATTTTTGTGTGGATAGTGGCCGAAAAGTTATTGGACGATTTGCTTTTCACCCGGAAATTTGTCCGTTTTATAGCCATTTATATTTTATTGATGGCTGTTTTTGCTTTCCTTTTACGCCTGATAGATAACTACATTATATTAAGATATTTTTTGATATCCTGGAAAAAAGAGCAACTACTAAGCATTGCGCCCTTCCTATATAATATTATAAAGCTTCAGTTCTTACTCACCATCCCATTTTGCTTGAAACTATACCGGTATTTAAATATAGAAAGGACCACCTTGCAGCAGCTTCGGGCAGAAAAGGATCGTGACGATAAAGATCCGCCAATAGTCAATAAAGAAAATAAAGCATTCCTGTACATTAAATGTGAGCGCCGAATGGTAAAGCTACTTTTTAGAGATATATGTTATTTTGAGGCTCAAGGTAATTACCTTGTGATCTTTACCATAAATGGCCCTTTTAAGACCTATTTATCTATTTCAGAACTGGAAGATAAATTACCGGGAGCAATGTTTGCCAGAATTCATCGCTCGTTTATTGTGGCTTTAGATAAAGTAGAAAGCCACAGCAGTAGCCTTGTAATGATAGGAAATAAGAAAATTCCGATTGGAAGGTCTTATATCCTTAAAATCAGGAACTGCCTAACTTAAAAATGCAATAACGGCTTAACAAAAAAAAAGAAATCTTGAGGTAAACGTTTACCCATTAAGGTTCATCAAAATCCTCCAATAAAACAATAAAGCGGGATTCGGGCATCGTCAGGCTTCGTTCTACGTTCACTATTTTCATTAATCAATTTAAAAAAACATTAAAGGAATATTGATATATCATAAAAACATTTTTAAATTAGAGTATTAATCATTTTACTGTAATCCAGATAGTTCTAATTATTCCATCGAAATTCAATACCGAATTAAAATTAACTGAATAATATCTAAGGTCTAATTAAATTCATTTATTAAAGGGACTGCAAAGCGGCTATAGTTATAGTTTAAATATACTTTTCTTTATTTTTTGTGCTGGCTCTGACAAATTCCTTCATAAATATTTGCATCAGGTTAAAAATCAAGTTTTTAAAGGCACAGGTATATGCGTACATTACAAGCTCAATCGTCAAAGCAAAGCGTCTCTGATCACCAGGTAAAAGCGGCGGATAATGCATTTAAAAATTCCAACACAAAGCCATCAAAACTTACTGATATCAAACGGGAATTTTTGGGGAAGAATAGCTCAGGAATTAATTTTGCTAAGATTCATATAAATAGGCCGGTAACTTTTATGCCAAAGCTTACTGTTAATCAGCCTAATGATAGTTACGAACAGGAAGCTGGCGCGGTAGCAGAAAAAGTAATGAGCAAACCATATATTCATGCTAATAAAAAGTTTAATTTTTCTTTTAGAAATAAATCTGGAGAAATTCAAAGAAAGTGTGCTGAATGTGAAGAAGAAGAAGAAAAAAAGTTACAAAAAAAAGAATCCGGTAATTCAGCTATTCCAGCTTATAATACGGTAAACCAGGCCTTACAGTCCCCCGGGCAACCATTAGATAAATCTACCCGTAATTTTATGGAGTCACGTTTCAGACATGATTTTAGCCAGGTTAGCATTCATACAAATTCAATTGCCGCAGAATCAGCAAGTAAAGTAAATGCGCACGCTTACACGGTTGGGAATAAGGTAATATTTGCCCGTGGTCAATATGCACCAAATACAGCTAGAGGGAGGAAGCTGCTTGCTCATGAATTAACCCATACTATACAACAAGCGCCAGCAAAGACTTCTGTGCTCCAATTGCAATTAAAAGTTGGAGCTATTAATACACCGGAAGAAACCGAAGCTGAACATGTTTCTGAACAAATAACTAATGGTAAAATTAACCGGGTAACGCAAATTTCTGCAATGCCGGTATTAAGACGTCAGTCTGCTGATTCATCAAATATTTCCAGCACATCAGAACCCGATTTTAGTTCTGAACAAAAACGCGGAGGGCAACCAAGGGCAGCGTTCATTGACGCCGGAAAACGGGGCGAGGACAAAGTTCGGATTGCCATAACCCGGTACTTATGTAATTGCGATTTAAGAAATGTTACCGAAAAACATGCAAATGCACAGCTTCAGCCTGATACCGGATTCAAGCTTGAGTTTTGCAGGGGAAGGGTTGTAGCTACTCTTGATGGTACTTTAAAGCCCAGTGGCCTTACCAAAGGCGACATCACTGTTCGTGGCGATATTAATATTGCGCCAAATAAAGGTGGAGTTGGTGCTAATATTGGAGTTGAAGGAGGGGTTAGCAATACCGGTTCAGAGCCTAAAATTCATGGTAAAGTAGACCTTAGAATCGGCAATGATAAGGTACAGGGAGGTTTAAGCGGTGAATTAACTAAAGGACTGGATACCGGCAAGATCGATACGGATATTATTGCAGGAGTTAAGGTAGGTGGCATCATAGTAGGCGTCGACGTTAAAAATGTGCAGGATAAAGACCGTCAAATTATACCTGTCATTGGAGGGGATCTTCCGGGGCAAAAGATAGATGACAAAACCTGCCAGGAATGCACTTGCCCTGTAGTATATGAATGCCTTGAGGACATACCGCCACGTGATTATGAAGTTCCCATAACCTATGAGGTTAGTGAGTCAAGTCCGCTGCGTTATTACTTTAGCTTGGACACCGCAAACGACACCACCGATCCCGTGCTTAAGGCTCAATCAACTCAAATGCTGAATGAAGTTACCAGGCGCGTAAATGCGGGTGCTAAAATAGGATCAGTAATTGGCTACGCTTCACCTGAAGACAACCGTGACAGGCCAACTCCAAATCAGCAACTTTCCTTATCACGGGCCAGGCATTTGCGTGATCTGCTGGCTCCAAAACTTGGAACAAACGCTCAACTGCCAGAGCCCGAACCAGGCGGGGAACTTCTCGGACGTACAGCTTCCATTTTGCCTGGTAGCGGCCTTGCTGATGCTATCACAGAGGTGGGCTTCAAAGGCCCTGAAGAAGTTACTAACTTTCTGGTTGGAAATGATATAACAAACGTACAGCTGGCTGACCAGTTCCTTGCGTTGCTTCAAAACAAAAAGTTCCAGGATCCAGCCGCCCGTCTTTCTCTTTTTGGCATTGATGCCGGCTCTCCCGCAGCACCACGATTATTAAGTGCAATTGATCGTTTTATTGCAAGTAAAGGAAGAGGCCGTCGCCCATGGGAGAACATATTTGGCTATCTTCGATTTGCTACAGTGCAACTGATTGAAACACATAAGGAAACTTACATGGACCAACGGAGAACATCCGGTTCGCTAAATACAACCCCCATGGATGATGCAAAATGCAAACCCTATGCACAACAGGCAGAGGATAACGGAAGCTTTGGCCCTTCTGAGGCGAAACCTAAAGACAAGTCATCCTGCAGGGATAGAAGTGGCAACAACGGCCGAATCGGCCAAAAATGCCGATACAATTAATAGGACAATAATCTTCCATCGTCTGATATCTATTTATTCTACCTACCAATTGTTTTGATTGATCCTCTTCTTTCTTATTAAATTCAAAAACAGATAAATAGAAAAATAAAAAAATCTTTTGATGATTTGCATTTTGCTGGCATCAAATTCGCATGATAATAAAGATTATCTGATACAGCTAAATTGAATAGATAATATTAATACTTAAAATAAATCTTGCTCGTTAACGATAATGGGTGTAAATTATCCCTCAATTTATTTGAGACACAAGGCATTAAGCCAAATTATCTAAAACTAAATATGTATGCATAGTAATCGCATTAAAATTCAATTAACATTTCCAATAGGTTACCCCTTTTTTTTATAACGACATTTTGCGGAACCGTACAACATAACTTTTATTGATCAAAATTTTAATATGTTAAATTATATTGTTCATCATCTTAGAAATAATGGCAAATTTTCAAAAAGGATAAAAAAGAGATATGAAATATTTTGGCTTGATCCCCAGGCCGAGCAAGTAAGAAACACTCCTATGACCCGGCATGACAGTATTGAAACGTGGAAAGCGGCTCCATACTGGCAAAGAAGGTTAAGCAATAAATATAATGCACGAGAATTCGCTGTAATGCATGGTTTCCAGGTACCCGAATTGTATTGGAAAGGTGCTGATGTTGAAAACATAGATTTCTCGAAACTTCCGCCCTATTATGTTATTCGACCGACAGTCGGCCATTCTTGCAATTATGTTTTTGTTATGGATAACGGGCAAAACCTTTTTGATAAAAAGCATTACACGCATGAAAAAATAATTGCAATATTAAAGAATGAAGTAACTAAAACGCCAGGCCTTGAATTTTTAATTGAAGAGTTTTTAGAAAACGAGGAAGGAAATCATGCCATACTTACTGATTATAAATTTTATTGTTTTAATGGCGAAATAGCTTGCTTGTATGTTATTAAGAGGCTAAGTCCAAAAAGTGGATACGGTATATTTTATGATGAGCATTGGAACCAATTAAAAAAAGTACAATTTAATTATCCCCTCTGGCTTGATCAAAAAGCGCCTGATTGTTTTAATGAAATGGTGGCAACAGCTAAAACCTTAAGTAAAAGCTATGGTATGTTTGTGCGTATTGATTTATATGCCACTAATAAAGGCTGTGTATTTGGTGAATTTACGCCAACCCCTTCAATGGGAATGAATTTTACGAGTTTTGGTAAAAAACTAATGCTTGATTATTGGGATAAATATTGCCCGGGGCTCATTTAATTCATTTAGACGTTACGTTTTTTAAATATAAGAGTTCATTATTGCCATAAGCATTTAATTATTTAAGAAAACGAAGTTGCAAACTGCACATGTTTCGAAATTGACGGCATATTTTAATAAGTTGAAAATGCAGGCCTTTTTCAACTATGACAAAGCCTGTTAAAATATCAATCTTGTACCACGAATCCTTTCAAAAATAAATCTGTTTTTAAATTCTGATTTAATATATTTTAATATTTCTTTATTTTATCTTAATGTTATTATTGCATTTCCGGGGATTTATTTACAGAAAAAACTTATTAAAGGCTTATTTTGATTTTATCACAAAAAAATTACCAACCGCCCTTTTTTAAATACATTGGCTAAAATTTGTGTATAATTAATTAAACACAATGAACAAAATTTGTGAATATCTGAGAATTATTTTAAATTATAAACAAGTCTTTAAATTTTTTGTTCGCAAACCGATATTGTTTTTTTTCCAATTAATTAAATTGAAAAAAAACCTTCTGCATAATTAATATAATTATTAACTTAAAATTAATTACTTGAATAACATATATATTAATTTAATAATAAAATTAATATAAAATTGATTATATTAAGCAACCGCTGCCTTTTTGGCCTTTAAATTGAACTTTAAAGAAACTTAAAGCAATTTTATGGACAGACATTACGGCCAAGTTGTTGAGTATATAGTGAGAAAAGTAGGATTTAACATTAGTGAACTTGCAAAAGGCACCGATGTGAACCGCAGGACACTTTATAACTGGTTTAAACAAAAGGACTTAAAAAGCAGCGTGATCTTTCGCATTGGATGTGTAATAAAGCACGATTTTGGAAGAGAATTTCCTGAATTATTTACTGCCGGAGAATTTAATATTATAAATGAATTACAAAAACCAAATCTAATGCACATCTCCAACATAAGCCAGGAGGAAGAAAGTTATTGGAAATTCAAATATTTTACTTTGTTGGAAGAGATTAATGTTACATTTCCAAAGGAAGAAGATTCAATATCCAATTAAATGTTTATAATCAAGTTCAGGCTCAAGTACTTAATCATCTTAAATATGTAGCAAGTTTGCCTATATACTGGCCCCACTGTAAATTGAACATCACTACCGCAGTGGTCCTTACAACTTCATGCTATCTATCTGCACCGATCCTGATCGACGACCAAACGAAGCCTGCGTACTTTTACGCGCCTAAATACATTTATCTATTCACAACTCAACAAGACAATCCCATCAGTGTGATTTTACTACTACAAATAAAGCATGCTTCGGGTAGTAAAGCTTAATGCGGTGGTTAAAAATATGCTTATAAATTGCCACCAATAGTATTATCCAGGTAAATAATTAAAAAATCAGCATTCATTTAAACAACCGTCCTAAAAACCACAACGGTTTTAAGGCAAAAGCCATAAACACAAAAGAGCCTTGAACAAATAATAAAGAGTATTTGATACGTATCTGTAATTATAAGCATGCACCCTTTGCTCATGGCTCATTATAACTGTTTATTTCACCATCTAAGCCAGATGTTCTTATTTTTTAACTATTGGATGAAAAAAAGTTTGCAACAAATTCATTACACTAAGCTTTTTATAAAAAGCTGACAATAAGTATTATATCATAGTTAAAAAAGAGTAAAATTGTTTTAATTTATTTTAATTTGCCAAATTATTAATTTTTGGGCAATTTAATGCAACATTCCTAATCAAAACAACGTTAAAACGCTAACTATTAATTAAAAATTAGCATTTTATGTCAAAAATCATTTTCTTTAAAATGGCAATTGTCACGTGCATTGCCTCTGTAACTATTGTTTCTTGTTCAAAAACAAACGATGTTCAACCTCCTTCCAGTATCTCAGTCTCTAACGATCTGTCTCAATCACTGGCAACTACCGCTTCAACCAAAATCACTGTTGCAGGTTCAACTTTACAACTTGGTATAAATGGGCACCCTTTGGGCGATGCCCCTTACGTCGCAACCTCCGCTACAAAGCAAATTGCATTGATTAAGAGTATGGGTATGTCCTGGTACAGGTTCGATGTTCAATCAACCTCAGATGGTTCTATAACAGTCCCTTATCTTTCCAATCCATTAATAACTGCTGCAGATGCAGGGAATGTAAAACTGCTGCCTATGCTTTATCCACGAACTTTGGATTATTCTGCGAGTCAATCCGAATCTTATAAGGCAGGAAAGCTATTAGGAAGCAATTTTGCAGCCAAAAACGGTTCGCATTTTGACTATTATGAGCTTGGTAATGATCTGGAACTTAAACTCTTACTACCCAACCAAACCGGAGTAAGTCAGGCTGATTATGACAGGAATAAATTTAATGTATTAGCTGCTTATTTAAAGGGCATGGACGAAGGCATTAAATTAAAAGATCCCGGAGCAAAAACTATGATATCTGCCGGATGGCTGCATTACGGATTTTTAAGAATGCTGGATTGGTATGGGGTAAAGTTTGATATTGTAGCATACAACTGGTATTCAGAAATGGAAGCTATTGCACCAAATTCGCCAACTAATATTCCTGATATTACAGTAAAGCTTTCTTCCTTATTCCCGGGGAAGCCAATTTGGATAACGGAAACAAATACAAGATATAAAGCTGTAAATAGTGCAGAACAAGATCAGAACGCTTTTCTTACCAAGTTTATAGCCAAGTGTAAAAACAACCCACAAGTAAAAGTTTTACTTATTTATGAACTATTTAATGAACCCGCCAAGAATACACTTGAAGGTAATTATGGCATTGTAAAATGGACCAACCCTTTTACTACCTGGGCGAAAAAAACTGTTGCTAATAATCTAACAATCAATTAAGTATATAAATTTATTTAAACTGATTAAAGCACTTGCTTATTAATTAGAGCCGATACAAAAGTAACAGACCAAAAAGAGGCTGCTCTCAAATATGAGACAGCCTCTTTTATTTTTAGCCTTTAAATATCCAGGTTCATAGGTTATCCTGAGATAACTTATTTTTTATTTCAACCAATAATTTTAATCATGTAATACTTAAACCATTTAATTGCGCATAGCAATTTTCGTTAAATCACCTTTGCTTCTAAGAATCTCAAGCAATTTTTTATTATAAATGTTAACCCCAAACTGATTTAAATGGCTGTCATCATAATACATGCTATCTGGTAAGTTCAATATCTTATTGAAATTATAATACTCACCCAAGCCAGAAAACAGATTGTCAATTTCTTCGTTATTAGTATAGGAGTCATAATTTGACTTGGAAAAAGGCGCCTGAACTATTACATATTTAATATTATTGGTTTTTAAATACTCAAGCGTTTTCTTAAAAGCTTTCAATTGTATAGCAGATATTGTAATTTTTTGTGTAAATCTCGTTTTCTTAAACTTTAAACTTTTATAAGATTGCACATACCCCCCGGGGATATAGGTATCCCCTTTATTATCTGATTTTTTTTGCTGACGCAGGTGAAATATGCTATTAAATGCGCCAAATATCAAACTATTGTAAAGCGCTATATTATTCATATCGAACGACATTTTTACTATTTCCCTATCCATTAAACCACTTGATATAAGATCTATTTGCGATTCCATGCCGTCAACACTAAACAAAATTGGATATATATCAATAATTACAAACTTGGGGTTTAAATTTTTGATGTATTTGCTTACCAGATACTGGGTTTGTAATGGTGATTGAGAGGTTGAGCCAAGATTAAAAGTATTTATTCCGGCTTTTTTAAATATTCTTGGATCATATCCTCTGTAAGCATGTGATGACCCAACTACAATTAAATCTACATTTTTTATTTCTTTAGCTTCATTAAGTCTCTTTCTTGTAAAACCTAAGTTACCAAAATAATTAAAATTTTTAGCAAGGGACGAGGGGATCACCATTCCATATATTAAAATCATAACGACATAAAACACACAGGTAAACGCCATGAATAAGATTAATCTATATACAAATCGTTTCATATATATTAAAATTGAAAGTAGATAAAATCTGATCCTGTTGTTTGCATATACATACCAATGCAAACTATTATAAACGAATAAAAACTCCACCTTAAAACCGGTGTCCATCTAATTCCCATATTTTCAATAGCATATTTACCTTCCCGCCCGGTCCATTCAATAAGCATAAATGCTATTAAAATAATCAGCATTATTGGTTTCGGTGGATTTTGTGGCGCTTTCAGCAAATCCTTTGAAAAAATATTACCTATAAATTGTAAAGCCTGGCCAACGCTTGCTGATCGGAAAAATATCCATGCCAAAACAGTTAAAGAAAAGGTAAGTGCTATATTAAACAATTCACTTAAAGAGGGAAGAATTTTTCCTTTAGCCACTATCTCTAAATTGTTTCTGTTGGTGTTAAAAATAATTGAAGGCATTATAAACAGCGCGTTTAAAACTCCCCATATAATAAAAGTCCAGTTAGCGCCATGCCAAAAACCACTCACAATGAAAATTATAAATGTATTCCTTATTCTCATCCATAATCCGCCTTTACTTCCTCCTAAAGGGATATACAGATAATCTTTAAACCAACTGGACAATGAGATATGCCATCGTCTCCAAAACTCTGCTATATCCCTTGAAAAGTAAGGAAAAGCAAAATTCCTTAACAGATCAATACCAAATAACTTTGCTGTACCAATTGCAATGTCAGAATATCCGGAAAAATCACAATAGATCTGAAATGTAAACATTAAGGCACCCAATACTAATGAACTGCCAGAATAATTGGCTGAATGATTGAATATCATATTAGCATATTCGGCACAGTTGTCTGCAATTACTACCTTTTTAAATAAACCCCACAAAATTTGCCTTAGGCCATCAATGGCTGCAGTGTAGTTAAATTCGCGTTTATTTTTTATTTGTGGTAAAAGGTGCGTTGCCCGCTCTATTGGCCCGGCAACCAAAAGCGGGAAAAAGCTTACAAATAGTGAATAATCAATAAAATTCCTTTCCGGCTTAATTCTGTTATTGTATATGTCAAGTACATAAGATAAACCGTGGAAGGTATAAAAAGAAATACCTACCGGTAAAACCACATTGAGGGTTGTAAGCTGCATTCGGATACCCAAATGGCTAAAGGAATCAACAAATGACTGAGCGAAAAAATTGTAATATTTAAATATGCCTAAGAAGCCTAAATTAACGCAGATGCTTAACCATAACCAAAATTTTTTGGACTTGTGGTTTTTTGCCTCCGACATCTTTATACCTGTAAAATAATCAAGTAAAGTTGAAAAAATAAGAAGAAAAAGAAATCTATAATCCCAGTATGAATAAAAATAATAGCTCGCCGTTAACAAAAGAATGTTTTGATATTTGAGGCTATGCTTGTTTAAAATCCAATAAAGAATAAACACTACCGGTAAAAAAAGTGCAAAAGTTAAAGAGTTAAAAAGCATGAAATTGTTTTTTGTTTCTCTAATGATTTCAATTCAACAAACATCTAAATATTCGCCATGCACGACTGTGACATGCATGTGTACAGCGCTTTACATAACACGGTACATTTAATATAAATATATTGGATTTTAAACCAGCCAAGACATTTTTATTTCTCAATTAGCTACACATTTTATGAGAAAAATTGTGCAAAATCTTTTAAGAATGACAATGCATGTGCTTGTGCTGAATCGAAGATCAAATGGATATGAAAATAAAGACATTCACTTCTTAAATTATTGTAAGCAGATATTAAATTTTTTATTTTGTTGTAATAAAAGCATCTGGTTGATGGCTGTTAATAAACCAAATAGAAATTTAAATGAATACTAAGAAGTTATTAGTTGCTATTTTAATACAGACTGCATTATTAAAAAAAACAAGCCCTTTCTTAGGGGGCTTATTCAAAAAAATCGTCACAATTAACCTTATATAAACTATTATCAAATATAATCACAGAGACATAGTGGAGACTACACAATTAATACACGATTAATACACAAATTATGTGCAATAAGCGCTTCACCATTGAATTTTCATATAGTTTACACTGCCAGGGCTAAAATATTTTGCTTAAGAAATCGTAAGCGGCTATCCAAACAAATTAATAATTGTTATGAATTACAATAAATACCCAAGTGTGCTTTAATATTACCATCTTCAACAAAGATGTTTCAATGACTTTTATTATGTAGTTGAATATATCATGATTGGTTAATTATTAGTCAATAAAACTTGCTGTAATTGCTTTTTCCTTTTCATCTCAATTTCTTGTTCTATACTTTTACAAGTAAAAACGGCTATACCCAAATCCAGGTCAAGCTGGTATTTTAGTGATAGTTTTACCTTGCTGCAATTCCAGTTATAAATATCTAAATAATCATTTGGCCTGTCAGTAAACTGGCCATATTTAGCTAAAAATTTACTCAATACTTTAAATCCTTCAGGCCTGTTAAAGAAAATGTAAATGTCAACGATTTTGTTTTTATATACCTTAATAGCCAGGGCTCTAAAACTTAAATCATTATCTATCCTTAATATGTTGTAGTTTTTATATTCGTAAAGAATACAACTGTCTGCGTCATAATACCCATTATCATCCAGGTAAGAAAGATCATTCATACTTAAAAGACCTATATTAGATCCAAGAATTATTCCATTAAAGCCATTACTTGATTTAAGGTAATCCAATGAACCGGGCTTAATTGATTGTGAAAAGCATTTTGATGATATACTAATTAACAGAGATAAAATCACTATCAATTGACCTGTACAATTTATAGGTTTAACTTTCATAAAACATTTAGGTTTAAAACTCTATAAAGCGCTTATAATTAACCAATTATTCAATATCTATCAAACATACAAATTCGTGAAATTTACGGAGATATCCGGGCTAAAAACCCGATTGTATACGTATATGTATATATCTGTAAAACCAATTTATCACAGATTGAACTGAAAAATCTAAACGATTAGGACTCACATATGGAGATATTGTGAGATACTTTAATTAATTATTGTTAATCCAATTTAAAGCTTTATTGTATATTTGCTTATCAGAACGATTAAAGACTCACATAAAGAGATATTGTAAGAACTTTTTAATTGATTTATTGTTAATCTAATTTAAACCTTATTATAATTCTTTTTAAATAAGTTGAAAGATCAGTGTGAAATAAGTTGAAAGACCCCGTGTGAAAAAAGCGCTGCGAATACATTTTGTTACATCAGTAAAATTATACGTTCTCAACACTTCACATTAATTTCACAACATTATATACATGCTTTATTTTTGGCAAATTTTGTTTTAACTTCTACGTTCTTATAAATAAACCAATATTCTTATAAATAGACCAACGTTCTTATAAATACACCGACATTGATTATAACTTAATAAGGAAATAATTAAGACGCTTTTGGGGGATTGCCTTACATTCATGTTAAATGAGTGCCAAAATTAATGTGCTAAAAATTATCCATTAGCATTCCTTGGGGTATCTATTATAACAAATATAATGGAATAGATAATTTCAAAAGCACCTGGAGATAGAATTTGTGAGGCAAATGGCAATGGCGGTGAAATTCATATTTAATTCATAATAAACCTATACTTTTCAATATTTTCTATCAGATCTATTTAAAAAGTAAACCTTATAGAATTAATGTCATATATGGATTGTGTCAATTATGATTGAACTTTAAGTGACAGTTATATTTTTAAAAGCAGGATAACTTCTTTAAAAAATCAATCGAATACATAACAAAAAGTACCTTTTTAGTAACTATTATATAATTTTCCACGTATTACAATAAGAGAATAGTTGGATTTTTAAATCATAAAAAATCGCAATTCTTTTAAATAAATATTTTTTTTCAATTAGTTTATTTAAATTTAAGATGATCCCAAGACAAAGAAAACGAGCTTTAAATATCATTAGGTGCTATAATAATGTGAGGGTTTTAAATTTGATTAAAAGCGAAAAAGTTAAAATTGAACGATTAAAACAGGAACTTAAATCAGTTAATGACCCTAAATTTATAAGCTATCTTCAAGGCAGGCTACACGTACTGGATGGTCTTACAAAGGATCAAACCATTAAAATTGAATTGGAGACACTATTATTGGCAATGAATAAGGTTGAGTTAAATCTTAGTGAATATCATAGCCGGTTAGATAGTTTGATAAATAGGTTAGGTACAATAACATATAAAGACAATTATCCCAATTAAGCCCCTTTAATCCGTTATTAAGAGCCGATTAACTAGTTAAAGCATCTTTCACTTAAGTTTTTTTTAATCTCCTCAACTACCTTATGAGGTGTAATTTGTTTCATACATATATTATCCTTACATATTAGCTTACCACAACCTGTAACCAAATCGCATTCAACTTTTTGATTTAATAATATCACCTGATCTTTATAAAAACTAATCGGTTTCCAAACATCTTTATTTACAGTTCCGCTAAATAATACAATAATTTTCCTTTTGAGCAAAGATGCTATATGTGAAAAGCCAGAATCCAGCCCTAAAAACATCGTACTTTTCTTGATAATATAGATAGATTGCAATATCGAATATTTCCCTATACAATTAATCACATTTGGCATTACAGAAATTATTTCCATTTGTTCTGGTGAAAGATCCTCAGAAACCCCAATTACATAAACAGGAATTTCTCCGGAAATTAATTCAATTGTTGTAATAAAATTTTCTACCGGCCATTTACGGGCCTGAGCTCCGGTTCCTAAGTGAACAACCAAAAACTCCGCCGGAAAAACCAGGTTGGTTATTTCGTCAAAAGGCATATCCTCTTCATTCCAATAATCAGCTACATTTATTTCCGGAAAACTTAGGTATTTAAAAAGCGGCGCAAACAAATTGGCAACATGATCTCCATTTTTAAATGGTAATACTACATCCAGAAGCGCCCCTCCTCCTCCAACATTATATCCAACAAACAATTTCTTCCGGATAAAAAACTTGATAAAAAAATTATTCCTCAAATCGCCCCTGACATCATAAATTAAGTCTGTTGTTATTTCCATCAATTGAAAGATATACTTCAGATATGAAACCTTTTTACCCCTTGAAAAATAAGGAGCATCTGCAATAATTACAGAATCAATAAAGCTCAATTTACTTGCAATTGTATAATTTTGGCTGCTTACCAATAAACTAATCTTATAATTTGCAATGCTCTTTAATGCCTTTATTGCCGGTAACATCAATACCATATCACCAATATGTGCAAATTGGGTAACGGTTATTTCGTTGAAAGGCTGAGCATTTAAAGTTTCTTTTTGATTTCTTTTGAAAAAATAAAGGAACTTATCAATTAGTTTTATTCTTCTTACCGTTTTAGGAGATATATTTGGATAAAATCTATATTGTATTTCTTCCATTATAATTATACTTTAATATTGGGGTGATATTAATTAATGGTCTTGCAAGCGATGTGATAAAGCACTATGGCTTAAGTTTACATCTAATGGCCGTACTTCTAAATCATAATATTCATTCTTAAAATTTATTGTTTTATATCAATGTGGGCCCTAAAATGATTTTGAAAAATTCAAAAAATTTATCAAACTTTATGAGTATATAAATGTGGTTAAATCGCAAAATGATAAAATAGATTTGGGTAGCTAATATTTTTTCAAAGCGACAATTTCTTTATCTTCTCAATTATGGATGTGGATGAGCACCCTTCAATAAAATTTATAGTTTTAACTTCACCGCCATTAGCTAATACTTCGCTCGAACCCACAATATCTGACGGAGAATAATCGGCGCCCTTAACAAGAATATCCGGCAAAACAGAACTTATTAAATTAAGGGGAGTGTCCTCTTCAAATATTACTACTCCATCAACAAAAAACAAAGCAGCCAATAAAGTTGCCCGACTGTTTTGATCATTAATTGGTCGGTTTCTCCCTTTTAAGCGTCTAACAGAGCTATCTGAATTTAAACCTATAATGAGTTTATCTCCAAGCTCCGCAGCTTTAGCTAAGTAAGTTATATGCCCAATATGCAACAGATCAAACACGCCATTAGTAAAAGTCACTTTATTTCCATTACTTCTCCAAATAAGTATTTGGTTTTTAATATTCCTTTGATCAATTATTTTATCTTTAATTAACTTTTCAATTTCAACTCTCATTGTTTGCTGGTTTATTATTAAAACAAGTCATCCACTGCCTTACAGAAGATGTGGCCAATAAGAATGTGGATCTCTTGAATACGCGCAGTTATATCTGATGGTACAATAATATTTAAATCACAAATACCGTTCATTTTTCCTCCGTCCCGCCCGGAAAAGCCTAACGTTTTACAATTTAATTTTTTAGCGGTTTCAAAGGCTTTCAATATTCCCGGACTATTGCCACTTGTAGATATACCTATGAACAGGTCCCCATGCTTTGCAAGTGCTTCTAATTGCCTCGAAAATGCATATTCATAACCATAATCATTGGCAATAGCAGTTAGAGCTGATGTATCAGTAGTTAGGGCAATACCAGGCAGTGGTTTTCGTTCTTTCACAAAACGCCCTGTTAATTCTGCTGCTATGTGCTGTGCATCAGCTGCACTTCCTCCATTACCAGCAAGAAAAACCGTATTTCCCTCTTTAATAGTATTACTCATCAATAAACAACCTGATTCAATATGTGGAGTAAGCGTATCAATTACTTTTTTTATAATGTTGTAATGATCATTAAGTTCTTCGAAAACCATTTTGAGATAAGGTAAATCGTTATTATTAGATAATTATAAGTCTATGTTTTTTTTAAAACATATAATTCACTCTTTGTTTTTCATCATCAACCATATCTTTAATTATTTCTTCTATTGTTGTAGTAGCACTACCAAGATGGCGTATTACAATGGCTGCAGCATGATTTGCAAGTTCACAAGACTCTTCAAGATTTAAACCCTGAGACAAAAAATAAGCTATAGTGGCCAAAACAGTATCGCCTGCTCCGGTAACGTCAAATACTTCTGTAGCTTTTACGGGTAATTCAGTATGATTGTGCTTGCTTAAAATTACCATACCTTGCTCTGAAAGTGTTACTACCAGGTATGGTACACCTGTTTGTTTGAAAAGTATACTTGCCGCTTCTTTTAAAGTAGCAATTGAATTTATGTTTTCAGATTTAGAAGCTTCGGCAAGCTCTTTTCTGTTTGGCTTAATAATAAACGCGCCTTTATACTTTTTATAATCAAGTCCTTTAGGATCAATAATTACCCTTTTATTATTTAAATTGGCAATTTTGATAATACGCTGTGTTAAAGCAGAAGAAAATAAGCCTTTATTATAATCGGATAAAACAACCAAGTCGGCATTAGCAATACAAGAACTTACTTTCTTAATCAAATCATTTTCTAATGTTCTCAATAAAGTGGTGGTAATTTCCCTATCCAATCTTACTAATTGGTGGTTACCCACTAAAACACGTGTCTTAACTGTCGTTGTTCTATTATTGTCCTTAATGATAGTATCAGTATTAACACCTTCATTATCAAGTAAGCCAATAAGCTGCTTACCCATGTTATCATTCCCGGTTACACCGGCTACTGTTACATTTGCGCCTAAGGATACTAAATTTTTGACCACATTTGCAGCGCCCCCCAAAGTGGTAGACTCTTCTTTGATGTCAACAATTGGAACTGGTGCTTCCGGTGATAGCCTGGTGGCGTTACCCCATATATAATGATCCAGCATCAAATCGCCAATAACAAGTATGTTAGGTTTATTATTCGAGGATTGTATATTATTTAGCTTATCTATTAACATATTTTTACGGTTAAGTGTCGATAATTAAGTTTAATATGCGTTCTCTTCTCCTTTTAGAATATTATAAATGGTTTTGTAAATTATCTTTAAATCCACCCACATTGACCAGTTTTCCAGGTACCATATATCGTGTTCAACCCTTTTTTGCATTAAAATCGGGTCCTTTGTTTCTCCTCTAAAACCATTTACCTGTGCCCATCCGGTAATTCCTGATTTTAAGAACTGACGTACCATATATTGATTAATGATCTGACTATATTCTTTGGTCATGTTTAATGGGTGCGGACGGGGTCCAATGACACTCATATCGCCCATAAGGACGTTGAAAAACTGTGGTAATTCATCAAGGCTGGTCTTCCGCAAAAAGCTTCCGATTTTAGTTATCCGGCTATCATCTTTAGTAGCTTGTTTTTCTCCGTCATTATTTACTTTCATGCTTCTAAATTTGTAGCATAAAAATGATTGATTGTCCTTACCACTTCTTAATTGTTTAAATAAAACCGGACCCGGACTTTGCAGCTTTATCAGTAAACCGATAATTGGATAAAGCCAGCTTAATATGAATATGATAACAAGTGAACTAAATACGATATCGAAAATTCGTTTTTTAAACCTATTTTCTATCTCTTCTAAGGGTTCATTCCGGTTACTTAACACTGCAATGTCACCTATATAGCTAATCTTTAGATTATTCGTAGTAGAGTTAGATAAATAAGGAACTAATTTTAAACGCAGACAATGTTTTTCTGCTTCCTTTTGTAACTGATTATATTCTGTTATTCTTTCCGGCGATAGGGTTACATAAACATCTCTTATACCGGCATTTGCAGCAGTGGTAATTTGCTTCCTGATAACGGGTAAAATTTGACCAGAACTATCTAAAAAAGAATTTTCTTCCTGATTTAAAAAACCTTCAAAGGCAAAATGATTGTTACTATCCTGAAAAAAACCAGCCAAACGCAATCCCATTGAATTTAAGCCAATAACTGCTACCGACCTGGTAATTTTAAAATGCTTCTTAAGACTTTTTTCTACGGCAGACCCAACTAATCTGGCAAGCATTAAACCTGTAAACACAAATGAGTAGAACAGCACTAACATGCCAAAAGAAAATTGGGCACTTTTAGATAAAACTACGTACGAGAAAAATAAAAAGGTAAATAAAATAAAGCTTTTAATTGTTAACCGATAAATGTTGTCCAATTTATAGGCAGAATTGTAGGTGTAAAGTCGAAAAAACATGGCCGCAAGTATCCAAATATAATTAGCTACCATCATTGAACTGATATCACCGTTTGCCTTAAGCGCAAAAAAATTATTGACACCAAGATATGATAAGTTAACAATTACAATATCAGTAATTGACATTATAAAATAGATCAAATATAGGAAGCGCGTTTTCATCTTGATTCTTTTTATTGTTAATACTTAATTGAAGAATTAATATTAATGCTTAAAAAAAAACATAAATAATTAACCTATATCAAAAACATCGATGATTTACCATTTAATTAAAATGGTAAAATCCGCAGCATTAATAGATAATTATATCAACTATTTTGGTAAATGTTTAACAATAATACAATTTGTATTAGTTAAAATTTACTTAATCAATTCAATGAAAAGAATATGTATAAAACTGTGAAATTGTGTGCTGGCCGATAAAAGCATTAGCCAAAGCTTCATTTAAAGGCTTTGGCTAATTCATTTTAAACAGGCTTATGAGTATGATTAACTGTAATTTAAATAACCTCTTGTAAAGTTTTCCCGATTGCCTGCCTTCCAATACTGTTATAGTAAAAGCCTTTATCTATCATTCTGGCAAGATCATATAAATTTCGCCCGTCAAAAATTACTTTGTTTTTTAATAATGTTTCCACCAAATCGAAATCCGGGTTGCGGAAAGCGCTCCATTCTGTAAGTATTAGAAGAGCATCTGCTCCGGTTAGTGCTTCATAATGGTCATTTGCATAACTAATCTTATCTCCAATCATGTACATAACATTATTCATAGCCTCCGGATCATAAGCTACTATATTAGCCCCTTCTTTAAGCAATTCATCTATAATATATAAAGCGGGGGCTTCACGTATATCATCAGTCTCCGGTTTAAATGCAAGACCCCATATCGCAAATTGCCTACCTTTTAAATTGCCTCCATAATACTTTTTAACCTTATCTATCAGTATCTTTTTCTGAATAGCATTTACCTCCATAACTGAGTTAAGTATCTTAAAATCATATTGGTTATCTTCCGCTGATTTTGCCAGGGCTTTAACATCTTTTGGGAAACAGCTTCCTCCATAACCTATACCCGGAAATAAAAATCTTTTACCAATACGTTCGTCAGAGCCTATGCCAAGTCTTACCATATCAACATCAGCCCCAACCAATTCACATAAATTGGCAATTTCATTCATAAATGAAATTTTTGTTGCCAAAAACGAGTTTGCAGCATATTTTGTTAATTCGGATGATTTTTCATCCATGAAAATTATTGGGTTTCCCTGGCGAACATACGGGGCGTAAAGTTCAGTCATTATTTTACGGGCTTTTTCATCAGTAGTACCAATAACAACACGATCTGGTTTCATGAAATCTTCAACTGCAACACCCTCTCTTAAAAATTCAGGGTTAGATACCACAGCCACTTCTACGTCTGTATATTGCTCAAATATTGCCTTAACTTTCTCGGCAGTACCAACAGGAACTGTTGATTTGGTAACCACAACTTTATATGATGTTATTAATTTTGCAATATCCTTAGCTGCTCCGAGTACATAACTTAAATCAGCAGATCCATTTTCTCCCGGAGGTGTTGGCAGCGCTAAAAATATCACTTTTGCATCTTCAATTGCACTTGCTAAATCATCGGTAAAAAGTATTCGTTCCTGAATTATGTTGCGATGAAGAAGTGGTTCAAGGCCTGGTTCATAGATGGGTAGCTGTCCCTGTTGCATCATTTTTACCTTTTGTTTATTAATGTCAACACAGGTAACATTGTTTCCGGTTTCTGATAAACATATTCCTGTTACAAGGCCTACATAGCCTGTTCCGATAATAGCAATTTTCATAAGCTGTTAATTAAATTGAATAAATTGATTTTTGAAATATTTTAGGAAAAAGCTGGAATGGCAAATACGAATCTAACGACGCTGTGCAGACCTGCCTAAGTTTACCATGAACTTTTCACGTGCAGTAATAATTGATAAATAATACCGGATATAAAACACAAGTAATTTTTCAGTTATTCGAAGATCTTTCCCTTTTTTAGAAATTAGTCCAATACTTTTAATTGGCGGGCGCAGGTCATAAAGAAACTTCACGATTGATTTAAATCTGTTTTTATTTGGTGACTTTCCAAAACCCGCCTGGCCCCCGCCTACCCTTTTGGCTTTAGTTATCAGCTCACTTATATTATGCCTTGCCGGGTGATTAATTATTGCGTTTTCTGCATATTTAATTTTGTAACCGGCATCTCTTGCCCTGATAGACCATTCATAATCTCCACCAGATAATAGGTCTTCTTTAAATAAGCCTATACTATCAAATACATGTTTATAACTAAACATATTGCCGGTAACACCTGTTCCATCCTCATTTACATATATATCCTGATTGAAAGCATAAATTTTTTCGTATAATTCAGCTTCAGTAAGTTTTTTTGAATGATAAAATAAATTAATCCTTCCTGCAATTCTGTCGCAATCATTATTGTTTTCAAGGAAACTAACCGCATTAGTTATCCAGTCCCTGTCGGCAATGCAATCTGAATCTGTAAAGCCTATAATTGAACCAGATGACATAGCTATGCCAGTATTACGAGCTGCATAAGATCCGGGTTTTTCCTCAGTAATCACTTTACAGTTGCAGGGTATAAAATATTCTTTGGGAACTTTATCAGCCGTATAATTATTTACAACTACGATTTCAAATAAATCCTGGTTATAACTTTGCTCATTTAAGGAATTCAGACATAATGATAATCTATCCCAATCTTTATAAGTCGGAATAATTATGGAAACAAATTTTTGATTCATATTAAAGAGGAGATTTATTATATAAATAATAACGTTGGCTAAAAGAAAGAACTCTTAAAGGCACGCAATGAAGTAAACAATAATTTGCTTCTTAGCTTTAAAATGTGTTGGATTTTTACCTTGAGAGGGTGTTTTTTTAAAAGTTCTTTTGCATAATCAGGCATACTATGATAGTACCTCATTATTTCAGTATAAATGTATGTGTCAATTACCTGTGCCAGCTCATTGGTCAGTAGCCCTGACGATTTCAAATAATCCCTGATATCTAATCTTAAAACGATCCGATTATCAAGTATTTTCATCATTTTTTCTTTGTTCTTGCTTTTAGAAATTGAATTCCCCGAAAAATGGACAATAGTGTTAATTGAATCATCACGTACTATTTGTGCATTGTTTTTTAAAAGCCGAAAAAGCAAATCATATTCTTGCGATGAGGTGAGTGCTTCGTCCCAACCATCAACTTTAAACAACTTTTTTTTTTGCCATAGATTTGAACTTGTAATACCAAGATTTGATGTAATTAGTCCTTTCCAAACATTCTTTTCTACATACCTGATGATGTCGGTAATTTTTCCATTTATATCATACTTAAGCAAACAATCACCGGCAATTACATCTGCGCTGTTAATTCTTGTTATATCATATTGTTTTTGTAGTTTATTTGGTAGTAGTTCATCATCTGCATCCAAAAATTGGATCCATTCTCCTTTTGCTTTACTTAAACCGTAATTACGGGCTGCAGGTGCACCTTTCTTAGTTTCGTTATAAACGTATATTTTATCCGGATAAGCAAGCTCATAATCTTTCAACAAGGACAATGTATCATCTGTTGAGTTATTATTAACCAAAATAATCTCAATATTTTGATAAGTTTGCCTTAAAACACTATCAACAGCGCGATTTATGAAGCTGGCGCAATTATAACAAGGTATAATAACGGATATCATTAGTGGGTATTTGTTTATTTAATGAATTATCTTTTCTTTAAACTTTGTAGAAGGTCTTTAAGCTCGGAACCCATCATAAGATAGATTATTCCGGAGTAGACTATGAAAAGACTTAAACCACAAATTATATAATTTAAACCTGCCAGGTTTAAAAGGTAGTCGATTATGAAACTTGAAATTGATGCAATAAGAGGTGCTTTTAAAGCAATAATAAATTCGATTATTGAAATTTTAACAGGTAAAAGAAAATTGAAAGTATATTGCGCTACTATCACTACAATAATTTTATTAAGGAATATGGCCCATGCTGCTCCTATAATACCATAATAGTATATACCCAATGCCAACGTTGGCAAAAATATAAGTGCTTTAAGTATCTGTTGCTTCATTTCCATTCCCGGGCGCCCCAATCCCCTTAATAGTGAAGTGTTACCGCTAACCAAAATATGAAACATTACAGATCCTGATAGTATCTGCAGAGGAGCCACCGTTTCATGCCATTTGGCCCCAAAAACATTTACAATAAAAGAGTTTCCCTCAACAACGAAGAAAATCATCACCGGAAAAATAAAGAGGCAATTAAATAATACCACTTTTAAGTAATATTTTTTAAGGGCAATAATATCATTTTGCTTTCTGCCATAAATTGGATACATCACATTATTTATCACTGCCATTAATCTTCCTCTAAAAGTATCTGTTAACACAAAGGCCAGGGTATAAATACCTAAAGAAGTTGCACCTAATAACTTTCCAATCAATAAATAATCAATATTATTATATAAATAATTTAAAATGTTTGATCCGGTTGTGTAAACCCCAAAACCAAAAACATCTTTAAAAGCTTGCTTTTCCATTATAAAAGCAGGCTTCCATTTGGTGGCATTAAAAAATAAAGGCATTGCCAAAAAAACATTCCCCACAGAGTTGAATACCAATGCCCAAACCCCTGCTCCTTTAAAAGCCAATAAAAGTGCAATTATGCCAACAATTATGTTTGAAGTATTGTCTATAAAGGCAAGCTTTTTAAAATTCATTTGCTTGGTAAGCTGTGCCTTGTGCACCAGGTTAGCCGGACTTATTAATATGCCGATGCTAAGAACCGGGATGATAGTTTCTAAAATGGGCTTTTTATAAAATATAGCAGCTAAAGGACCTACACCAAAACTCATAACTAAAAATAAGATAACGGACCATATAACCCCTGTCCAAAAAGCTGTGTGGTAATGTTCTTTACGTAATGATGATTCTTTCCTTTGAACCAGAGCTGCCCCTACACCTAAATCGTTAAGTACCTGAACAAATCCTGTAAATACGGTTGCCATGCCCACAACTCCAAATTCACTTGGAAAAAGCAATTTAGCCAGTGCTAATTTTAAAATAAAATTGAAGGCCTGATTTATAATCAGTTGAATAAGGTTCCAGAAAATCCCAGACGCTACCAATTTTTTATCCGTACCAGGGGAGGGTGCTTTTTTATCAGGGTCTGAAATAGTTTCTCTTAATACGCTACTCATATAACTATCGAATATTGATACAATTTGAATGAATTTACTACTTTCAAGAGCCCGAATTAGAAATTACTCAATTTGATTAGGTAAAGCTGAATATGAATTTGATTTGTACATTTCTGCTTTATGTGCAATAATCTGGTAGTATAGCTTTAAGTGGCTTTGGATATACTTGTCTACAGAAAATTGTTCCGCGCGATTTATGCAATGTTTTTTCTTTTCATCGATTTCAATTTTATTTTTCAATATATGATCAATTAAAAGTGAAAGATTACCTTCTTTTGGCGAATACATCCAGGAACTTTTGGGATCATATATTTCATTAAGCCCGCCCCGATCAGTTTGACAAACGGGAACGCCATGGGATAATGATTCAATTACAGTTCGGCCAAAAGGCTCATTCCACAATGCCGGCACAATTAATATATCAATCTTCGTATAAAATTCATGTGGCTTAATTATCCCTAAAAATTCATACTCAATGCCTTGTAATTTATTTTTAAGCTGGTCTATAAATTTCGGCTCGCCTTTTCCAGCGAAAACAATTTTTATTTTTGTTTTTTGCAGATCACCTAAGTTTAAAAATTCATTTACTAAATATTCAACTCCTTTATCGCGGGCTATCCTTCCAATATACCCAAAGTGTAATTTATCTGCGGGTGCTTTCTCAATAACATTTGCCCCCCCTTGTATAGCATTATATATTAAATGTCCACCAAATTCAGGAATCTCAAAAAAAGCCTTATGCCTGTTTAGTATGTATCTGCTAATACCTATATAATGATCAGGATACCTTAATAAATTTTTCTTTAATCCATGTGTTATTTTACAGGGTAAGCATAAAGAGTCACAATTCTGATTTTTATTAAACATACTGCATTTATGGCAAAGCAGATAATAATCACGCATTGTATGTATAAGGGGGATTTTGCCGGCTTTTATCGTCAGCCAAATAAATGGGGAGAAGCCCTGGATGGTATTTGTATGAACCAATGAGGGCTGAATTCTTTTTAAAATTGCAGAAACTTTAAAATGATAAAATATATTAAAGGAGTCGATAAGATGCCAGAAAACTTTAAAAAATCCATAAACATTAGCAACACCGTTATGGGTAGAAAATATATTTCTTTGTTTTAGACTAATTACAATCACACCGTTAACACGATAGATCCGATCAATGGGTCCGGTAGTTAAAACATATACCTGATTGCCTGTTCTTTTTAAACCTTCTGCTAATAATTGCACAGATATTTCTGCTCCTCCCACAAAGGTTGGATAATAAAAGCTATTAATAAGTAAAACTTTCATACCGTAACTTCTATAGCTTTGTTATCGCGCAAATCAGTATTAATGTTTTTACTTTCAAGGTATTTATTTTCAACAAATGATCTTATTTTTTCTACAAAACAGCTTTCGTCAAACGTTTCCGCATGGGCACGAATAAAGGAAGGATCAAATTCTAATTCTTCAAACAATTCAATCGCCTCTATTAATGATTCTTTGGTTTGTTGTTCAAAAAAAATGGCTGTAGATTTTAAAGAATTATCAACATAAGGGATCATAGTATCCAAAACCCCTCCCTTTCCATAGGCTATAACAGGCCTTCCGGACGCGTTTGCCTCGAGTGGAGTTATGCCATAATCTTCAAGTTGGGGGAAAATAAATGATTTGCAATTAGCATAAAGCCTTGCCAAATCATCTGCACCAAGCCCACTTAAAAATGTAATATTACTACCTGCGTTTTCCTTAACTTCCTTTTCTCTTGACCCTTTACCTACAATTACCAACTTTTTATCAGGCATGTCATTAAAGGCTTCTATTACCAAATCAACCTTTTTATACGATTCAAAACGGGAAACAACTAAAAAGTAATCACTTAGTGAGTTTGAAACATAAAAATTTTTACACTTTACAGATGGATTAATTACAGTAATAGGCATTATGGGATTGTAGGCCAGTTTAATACGTTGAACAACTTCCTGAGCGTTAGTTATAAACCAGTGTGTTTTTTTTGCCGACTTTGTATCAATTTCTTTTAAAACAGCTATTACTTTTTTTAAAATATTTGTTTTTATTTTACCCATATGGTTGATTTTATCGTATGATTCTGTGCTCCATACCAACCGAAAAGGATTATGACAATAAGTAATTATGATTGAATTTACATCTGTTTTTACATATTTAGCACAATGAGTAGTTGATTGAAGTATTACGTCGTATCCATTTAAATTCAATCGTTGCATTGCCATAACCCCAAATGGAAAAAAATAACGTTTCATGTTTTTTTCACTGCTTATCACTCTTCCAAACCAGCTTGTTCTTATGTCACATTCCTTAAATTCAGAATAAGTGTTGTCAGGGTCGTAGGTAAGTGTATAAATCGGCGCATCAGGAAAGGCATTGTGAAAGCTCAATGCCACTTGCTCAGCCCCGCCTTTGCGTACAAGGTCATCATGAACAATTGCTATTTTCATATAGAATAGTTATTATTGAAATAAGTAATTCATCGTAAACCTTAATATTATATTCTTAATACTGAGTTTGAGCGCATAAACAGGACTACCTTTGTATAAAATTTTTGAAGCCCTGGTAAGCATCTTTTTGGACATAATTGCCTGCGGCATCTTTAAAAATAAGGCCATAATGTGCTTCAATTGGATAGCGTTGTGCTAATGAGGGTTGATCAAAAAGCTCATATATGTATAAAGCTTTAACCGTTCCCTGAGCAATTATTTTTTTAATATTTTTAGTAATATATTCGTTTTGACTTGCAAAGTCCACGCTTGAAGTTCCTTTAAAACGGTTAAACTCGGTGATCCATATAGGCTTATTAAACCTTTGGCTAATTGAGTTTAATACATTACCAAAAGGTGGTTTCAAATCGGTTATATCACCCATATTTGAGTACCAATGACATCCTATAATATCATAATTCACGTTGTTATCCTTTAACAACTGCAGGTACCAATAATGTGTAAAGCTTACCGAAAGAGTGATTTTTATTGATGGTTTAACAGTTTTTATACCATCAATAAATCCTTTTATTTCCGCTATAAAGCGCTGGGCTTTTAATATATCATATTCACCAGACGTTGCGCCATCCGGCTTATTTTTGACCCGTATTTTATTATCCCCTTCATTATTAACTTCAATTACCGAAAAATAATCCCCATACTGCACTCCGAAATTTTTACCTTGCTGCACAGATCTTTGATAAATTGCTTCAGGTTCATCACCTCCAAACCCGGTTTGCATTACTGCCGGCAGCGGTAAAATATTATTCTTTTTCAGACTGTTTAATACATTTAAAAATGCCGGTTCATTTTTAGCATATCCATCGCGGTTTAAAATTACATCAAACCTGTAACTACTTAATTTTAAGTCTTTAATAGCATCTATCTGTTCGTCTAAATTATTCCTATAATCAGGCTGGGTTAAAGGATGACCGTTGATTCCCCATATGAAAGATTTATCTGTATTTTGAGCTTTAAGTATTAAGCTCATAAATAAATAGAAAGTAGAACTCAGGATAAATTTGCCAATCTTTGTCATATTATAAAATGATTATAAACAGGTAACTATACGCTATAACTTTGCGATTAAGTCTTGTTTAAATTGAGGTTGATGGCTTAAATGCTTTAACACAAAACCTAAGGCTATAAATATCCATAATGATGGATATGCAAATTCAGGCACGGAGGCCATCATGATGAAATAGACAATTATTAGCCCAATTTTATAACAACCGGATAATATCGGTATAGCAATATCAAGCCAAAGGTTCCTTAAAACAAACCAGGAAAAAATTAATAACCCTATAATACCGTTATTAGGCAATAACGTTGAAAAGAAATCTGCAGACCTAATATATCCAAAGCCTATCCCAAAAGCTTGGCTAAAACCGTTAAGATTTGACCAAAATTCAATTTGATTAATAAAACTTTTACCTCTTTCCCTGGATGAGACACTGTTTCCACCAATTTTTCCACCTAATACAAATTCGTATAAGCTATCAAATAAATGTTGAAACATGTTCAACTGGAGAACAAAACAAACAACTATTATAAAAATACACATGTAAAAAAAAACCTGGTATTGTCTTTTATAGATGAACCAATAGCTCATAAATAGAAACATAAAAAAGTATGCTGTGGTTGAAAAAGTAAGCAATAAGCAGGTAAGTAACAAATACATATCAAAGCGCCTCTTTAATCCGAATGTTAAAACCCAAAAAGGGAATACTGTAAAAACAAACATCGAAGGCTCTCCGGTATATCCTTTTAATCGCATTAAGCTAATGGGCCCTAAACTAAAGGTTTGAAATAAGGAAGCTGGTGCACTATCATATCCCAAAGTACGGTTCGCCATAAAATCACCATTTATTCCTGTTGCAGCATAAAGTAAAAACTCATATAAAGCATAAAAGCACAATAATCTCAACCCCCAATAAATATATTTTATGATTGATTCATTTGAAAGATGCTTCACATAGCCATAAATAATAAAGCCTACCACAAGGGATAGCGTTTGAGTTAAATGCGAAGCGCGATAAAATGTGCGTGTATAATCATTCTTATTAATCAATATGAGATTTTTAGATAGTTTTAAGTGAGTTATCAGATTTATAAGCTGGGAAACAAAACTTAAAATAATTATAACACAAAAAAAGTAAGTGAGCTCCAGGAAAAATTTCCCTTTTTCTTCCTTTAAAGTTGATAATGGAATAGTTATAAACAATAAAGCAGACAGCACAGTAATAATTGTAGTGCCAGGTACAGACGGAACTAGTACAAATGATGTTATTGGGAAAAACAACATCAATATATTTACATATTTTTTAATAAACGACGTTGTATCCTGCGTTGATGCAGACAGTACTGGGCTATTAATCATACCTGGATTGATAATTTTTTAAGTATTAACAAATCTTCCCGCTTGGTTTTTAAAACTCTTTAGGCTGTATTTAATTACCATAACCTATTCCATACCCGTAGCCAAAATATCCGGAATTCGAAAAATTAACATCATTGATAACCAAATACAAATTTTCAACATTGTCCTTCTCTTTTATTTCATTGATAGTTTCAATTTGTGTTTTATTGGTATAGTTATGTCTGCACACAAAAATTGTCATATCAACATGTTTTTGAATAATGAGTGCATCAGAAACCAAACCAACAGGTGAACTATCAATAATAATATATTCAAATCTTTTTCTCAATTCTTTGATAAGATGTGCCAGTTTATCACTAAGTAATAGCTCGCTGGCATTAGCTACTATAGGGCCGGAAGTAATTATATAGCAATTTTCATTTAACGGGCTTGGCTTTATCAGGCTATCTATATCTATATTGTCTTCCAATATATAATTGGAAAAGCCTAATTCCGTGTTATCAACACCTAAAACATTTGAAAGCTTTGGCTTTCTTAAATCAAGTTCAATCAGTAAAACTTTTTTTCCGGCCATGGCAAAAGTACTTCCCAAATTTCTCGTTAAAAATGTCTTTCCTTCCCCATTAACACTTGATGTAATCATAATAACATTTGATTGACCATTATCAAGTAAATTACGCAGCTTTGTTCTAAGCGTACGGATACTTTCGTTAACTTGTGTTCTTGATAACAAATCGGTTCCCGATCTATGGGATCCGGATTGGTGACCAATCTTTCCGATAATAACTACATCTGTTTGGTTTTCAATATCGCCCTCTGAACTTATTTTGGATCGCAAAAAGTCTTTAGAATTAACAATACCAAATGGGATAATTAATCCCGTAAAAAATGACATTAAATATATAAGTGGTCTGATAGGTTTTGCTGGCTGCTTTGAACTTTTTGCTCCATCAATGATTCTGGAATAAGGCATATTTGCCGCTTTAGCCATTGAAGTCTCTTCACGTTTTTGCAGCAAATAAACATATAATTGCTGCTTAAGCTCTTGTTGCCTTGAAAAATCAATAATTGCACGCTGTTTACCAGGAACCTTTTTTATATTGTCGCTTAACACATTGGTTTGTTCATTAATTCCACTGCTATTTAAATCCATTTCATTTTTGTAACTATCTATGCTTTCTAACAAATTGCGTCGTACAACTTGTATTTGCTCATCAATGTTTTCAATAACGGGATTGGTTTCAGTGTATGACAATCTTTGTTTAATCCTTTCATTTAAAAGATTGTTATACTGTGCAAGGCTTGCTGCAAATGAAGCATTTTGTATGTTTAACGAACTTGGAATTACTTGTTTATTTTCCGGATCATCCAGCCGGGCTTTCAGATCCTTAATAATTGACAGCTGAATTTGCTGCTGTTGATATTTATTACTGTTTTCGGTTGCCGTACCTACAAGTACTTTTGATTGCTCAGCAATGTCAGTGATATCATTGTCGGTTCTATAATTTTGATATTTTTTTTCAACGTTATCCAATTCTCCTGCAACTACTCCCAACCGATTATTGATAAAATTTATAGTACTATCAATTGCACTCTTTTTTTGATTGATGTTATCTTTTAAATATTGCTCCATTAAACTTTGCAATATAACCTCTCCCCTTTTTGAGTTTGGATAGTATAAAGTTATAGCTACTGTGGTTGTTCCTTTGTCCGTAAATTCGGCATCATAATTTTTCGTTAAATCGGAAATTGCATCGTCTTCCGAAACTATCTGAGTTGAATATTCCTGCTGGAGAATAGGGATACCAGGACGTTTCTCAATCGTTAGGTCATATTGAGGCAAATTTATTCGTTCTCCAAAACTAAAATCCTTGCTAACGTTTTCGTCGGAATTAACTAAATGAAAAGTATGATTATTGATTTTTTTTATTATATACTCACGCTTTTTTAAAGAATCGACTTTATTACGAATTATTTTTACTTCAAACGGAGCTTCTTCATATATCTCAGAACCTAAAAAGCCGCTATTTGAAAAAACCTTAATATTGAGGTGCAATTTTTGTACAATCTCCTTTATAAGGTTACGGGACCTTAGTACATCCCCCTCATTCTTTATAATTTCGTTAATATTTAATACTGATGAAACCCCGCCGTTTGCATAAGCAGAAGAGACATCAGGATTATTAGGTTGCTGTTGTAAAAGTATTGAGCTGCTAATCAAATATTGCTGCGTAGCATAGTTGTTATATAAATAAGCCAGGCTGAGAAAAATAAACAGGCTAATAACAAATAAATACCAATAAGTTTTAAATTGTAATAAGAATTTATTTATCTGCGGATTGTTTTCCTTATTAAGATATGTTTTCATCTTGAATATTTTAATTAAATAAAACTGATACTAAATTACTTCCAGTACATTTTATACTTACCAATAGCGGTGAGCTAATAGCGCAGCAGTAAATAAAGTGGCTGCAAGAGAAAGATATTTAACCAGGTTATTATCATTATTTAACACCTTGGTCTTTAATGGTTCAACATACACAATGTCATTTTGCTTTAGGTAAAAATATGGGGAGCTAAGCATTTCCTTTTTAGTCATATCAAGTCTTACTGATACATTTTTACCATCCGCTTGCTTCCGTATAAGCAAAACATTGGTGCGGCGACCATATATAGTTAAGTCGCCTGCATACCCGATCGCATCTAATAAAGTAACCTGTTCATTAGGAATAATGTAAGCAGCCGGATGATTTACTTCGCCTATAACAGTTACTTTAAAATTAGAAAAGCGAACATCAACTACGGGATCAATAAAAGAATGATTTGCACGGTCTTTTATAGCAGCACGGGCTTGTGATGTAGTTAAGCCTGCAATTTTTATAGTTCCTATAACAGGTACTTCAACGTTGCCGTTCTTATCTACTAAATAACCGGCCAACGGATTAGCTGAACCGTTTTGTGGATTACTTCCGCCGTTTACATAAACGCCATTCCTACTGTTAATGCTAACTGTAGCT
Source organism: Mucilaginibacter sp. (assembly GCF_028288225.1). Lineage (GTDB taxonomy): Bacteria > Bacteroidota > Bacteroidia > Sphingobacteriales > Sphingobacteriaceae > Mucilaginibacter. Next base: position 105,598 of record NZ_JAQBOC010000022.1, on the reverse strand, counting down.
GCGGGGTCAGTGGTATTAATATTTATAGCTAAAATATCATCTGGTTGAATAATAGGTTCACTATAATTACCCAATGCAACAGGGGCCGCTGCTTTTGCCTCAGGAATATCCTGAAAATATATCAGCTTTTTAGTATTACCGCATGAACATAAAAACATGCAGATCACGGCCAAAAATAGGAATGTAAAAAAGGCTGTTTTTTTCATAGGTTTAAAAGTTGATGATGATTTAAATTTTGGATCGTACCGCATTTTTAAACAATTACATTTCAAATATTTTTACAAACTAGCTGTTTTAATAAGAGCGTTCTGATTGTGAAATATGATATGGTACGCTATTAAATTTGAGCATTTTATAAAGCTCCGCCATTTCGCTTACAAAGCAATTATTTTAAATAACTGATTATCAGCAATTGAATTATTTCACCCTTTTACGGTAATCTTTTCATTCAATTTTAACAAATATTGCCAAAATATTAATAATCTCAATCCATATCCGGGTGTTGATACATAAATGTAAAATAGTGTGAAAGAGCGAGAAATTTTGAAAACGGTTACTCCACCAGTAACTTTGAATATAAATTGCCAGATGAGGATTTGGCATTAATTATATATATACCCTTGCTTAATTTATTATAAAAGGTTACAAAAGTGGATGCCATACCCTGGTCATCAGTAATAAATTTCTGAGTTTGAAGCAATCTTCCTGACATGTTAGTTATTGATAATAAAACACTTTCATGTTTGGCATAATTGCTTGCACTTAAATAAAAAGTACTCCCTGAATTTGGGTTAGGGAAAACAGTGATCTTCTTTTTGCTGCCTTTTTCAATGAAACTTTCATTAGTAAGTTCAGATGCAAACAATGATGATGTATTTGTTACCTGGAATAACTCTAAACCAGCAAGTGCAACACGGTTAGCTGTTGGATTAAATTTAATGTTTAAAACACCATCACTTACCGTTGTATTAAAATCTTTTACTAAGGCTGCCCTATAACCAACTTCACTATATATGTCGAAGTTTTGTAATACAAGTTTATTTTCAAGAGTTGTATTAAATATCCTTGAGCCTGCGGTTGTCCAATAATTCTCTACAAAATGCATCCTTACCAGGTAATTGCCGTTTGTAACCGGGATTTCATAACTTGTTTCTGCATTGTCTGTAAGAGCAGAGAGATACGTAACATATAATGAATCAATATCAGTACCAGCCACATTTGAAATTATTGTTTGATGATCTAATCTAACAGAACCTTTTCTGTAAGCCATATCTGATACATATAAATTGTTGCCTATAGTTAAATTAACGTCGGACCCGCCTTTAATTCGTTTAATAACATTGACTGTACTCGTAGTATTATTGGCTATGCCATAAAGAGGGACCCGTAACGGAGATAAAGCATTATTATACTTTACAACTAATGCAGCATTTTTAATGCCCACGCTAGCAGGATTAAATTTTACTGTTAACGTTGTTGTTGCCTGTTCAGCAAGGTTAAATGTTTTTAAAGCACTTACTGTAAATTCTGCAGCATTAGGGCCAACTATTGCAGCACTCTTCAGTTGTATAGGAGAGTCGCCGGTGCCATCCGGATAAGTCTTGCCTTGATTTTTCAAAGTAACAATAAACGAATTTGAAGAGCCTGTAAGGGTTGGTTTAAAATTTATTGCTGTATTTGGAAGTGCTGCCAGTTCTGAATAATGAAGAGAGCCGGAATCAGGCTTTATATTTTCAACATAATAAATATTATCCTGGTAGTCATAATTAGTTGCAGACGTTCCGAGGTAATCACAATCCATAATATATGCATTGGGTACAATGTTTCCGTCTGCACGATATACTTTAAGGAATCTTATCCCTATAAGTCCGTTAAAATTTTTTGTTCTGTCAGAGTATGAGCTTCCTATCTTAAAGCCAACAGCACCGGTGGGAGTAAATGTACCCTGGGCAGGTCCTTTTGTTGTGTTTGTGAACCTTGGCAATACCGACTGGCCATCAAAGTAAGTGTGTGTAAATAAAGTTGTAATGGTTGATGACCCTTTTGCAAAATAAGTAAAAGACTCAACAGCTGAACAACACCCATGATAGGCTGCCATTTGATGAACTGTAACTGGCCTGCTTGGATCAGCTATTACAAAATAAGCTGCATTCACTTCGCTTGAATTTGGCACCCTGGTAGTACCATTTATGTCCCCATCGTCATGCCCATACCCGGTAATGGTAGCAAAACCAAAAGCACTTATAATCTGTTGTGCATAAGGCTCATTAGTGCTTTCGCCGGCGGCTTGCCAAATTCCGGAAAGCGTGACTTTTTTAACAGGATTAATACTATCGTTACTAACTATTGTTAATGTGTCGTTAAATACCTTTAATCTTGTTGCAGCATTTCTTGCTATAAATTGTATTGTTACATCTGCAAAGGCCGCAGGAACTATACCTACCGGCATTTTACCTGTAGTATCTGAATTTACAGAAACAATTTTCCATGCCAAAGAATTAGATAGCGTCAAATTGCTTACGGTCAGCTTACCAGTCCCTTTATTGCTTATCCTTAATTTCACTTTGCTATGATTGGCATTATATGCAGTAGTATCAGGGCTTGTTCTTCTCCATGGTATTTGAATAAAGGAAAAAACAAGATGATCATTGGCAGGAAAAGCATCAGGGTTGTTCAATACCATCATTGCTCCTGTTGTTTGAGACACAGTAAACGTATAGGCATTGGTAATTTTTTGGTTGTTATTAGCGTCTGCTGCCTTTACTTTTATGCTATAATTGCCTGCCGTACTAATAACAAAGGGTTTTGTATAATTAATATATGTGCCATTGTTTATTGAATATTGCAGTGATGTAAGTCCTGATCCTCCTAAATCATTAGCTGTAATAAAAACTTGTGCCTGATCATTATATACACCCGGAGATTTAAGCGCACCTACCAATCGTAAACTTGCTGTAGGTGGTTGAGTATCGGCAACTGTGGTGGCGGGAGTGAAAGTTAAATAATTCATTTTGGTATTTATCCCCCCCGTAGCATCAATTGTTAATTTGCCATCACTAACCTGAACAGTTGCTATACCGGATCTATGCTTGTTGCTTGATGACGGTCTAAAATCGCTAATTGTTGGTAAACCCTCCACATTTAGCTGGTGATCACTGTCGTAATACCCATCATCACCTGCACTCACTGTTACTGTATATTTTCCATTTGGTACTGAGTATTCCCAGGTTCCGGGATGTTGATTATTTGTATTAGCTTGCATTGCAACCAAAGAACGCAACTTTGCATCAGTTGTACCTGTTCTAATGCGCATATTGGCCTCTAAACTTACCGGTTGTTTGGTAACCGGGTCTATCCAACCAAACTTTCTCGTTGAATCATATGGCAGCCCTGTATCCCCAATAAAACCTGCTGGCACAGGATTGCCTCCAGGCAAAAAATCAATATTTGTTGAAGCCGCAACAGGCATACTGATTACTGAAAAGTCATCAAAATTATACGTAAGAGCTGTTAAAGCGTTACGATGCGTTGCAAAAATGCTTGCAAAAATAGCTCCGGTAGCATTAAATGTTAAATTGAATGGCAAACTAACTAACAATGATGAACAAGGCAGCGTACTTATAGGGCTGCAAGGGTCAGCCAACATCGTATTATGGTGAATGAATGGTTTGTTGCTTTCATTTTTACTTGTACCAAAACCAGCAATGCAGTAAGCATGCCTGCAAAACAGGCATAAAAACGCCAGAATAAAACAGATTTTGTGAAGGTTTAAGATACCAAATGCCGGGTAATTAATTTTTTTCATGATAGTGAGTTGAATTTGTAAGTGATTAATTCAGATAGGTCATTTAAGGACGCCATGAAAACAATGGCATCTATAATTCTTTTTCAAGAAGGAATTCCTAATATTCTTAAGGATGGGTTAATTTGAGGGAAGGGCTGTAGTTTTTAGTAAAATTGTCTTATTAGCCTTTTCATTAACTTTTAAAAGTGTGATCTGTGAAGTCAAATTTGGATTCTCATTCCAGTTGAATTCACTTATATACAAATTCCCATTGGTAACATCCTCTACTATGTCAAGAGGATTTGCAAAACCGGTCATTCCTTCCAAGCCATAATTACTTAATCCGGTAGCCGATTTAGTTATATCATACAAATGGTCATCTTTAGTAAATTGAATACTTTTTTCCTTATCCATTGATCCTGGCTCCAAAATCATAATATCACCTCCGCCACTAAATCTGCAAACCAGTAGCTTGCCCTTTAAAGCCCCTCCAAATGCATTGCTCCTATATTCAATAACACCATTTGGTGATTTGTTAAAGCCAAAGTCAAAAGCTGCGCCGCGATAGTTACCATCAGGTTTAGTATTTAGTGAATACCCTGGATTATCTATGGAACCCCGGTTTATAACATATTCCCCTCTGAGCGGATTTGGATGACCATAATATCCTGCCGGTTTATTGGGATTTATTCTAAACAGCCAGTCATGCTGAACCGGAACATTTTCTGTAGATGGCACATCGGGGCCATTATAAAATGTACCGTTTGGCCTAAGGGTGCCTTTGACCGAAGCCGGTGAATTCCCTCCCCCGCCTGATCCGTTTGCCGGAACGTATAATTGGCCATTACTATGCCAAACCAGATCGTAGGCATTGCGGATCCCGGATGCATAAATAGTTAGCGGGGAGTTAATGCTATAAGGATTATAGGTGCCATCTGGTAATTCTAATTCTACCTTTGAAGCTTTATTTATTAAATTTTGTTTGGCGGTTGTTCGCGCGTTTAATGGGAGCTTAACTTTACTAAGTTTATGAAGATCAAGTCGTAATATAGCACCAGCTAAAAGGGTTTCATCTCTTTGCCATCCTTTATCATACTTCCCCGCCGAACTATTGCTTCCCTGGCATATGTAAAGAGCACTATCTGGTCCAAAGGCCATGCTATTAACCATATGGTCTCTTGTTGATCTTGGAAGTTTAGTAATAACAAGTTGTTCGTTTTGCAGGTTAGCCCCGCTTAACCTGCAAACATTCCCATCAAACATTGGTGCTGATGTTAATCCGGAAGAAGAAAAGGATACCCAGGCAATCAAATTATCAGCCTTTGAATTTATATCAAATGTTAAACCTATTGCAGTTGTTTCTCCATGATTTTTTACAAGCGTGTTTATAACCTTTAAGTTATTAAGCATGCCACTACTATGATTAACATCATATCTTTCAATACTGCCATCTATTTTGAGTGCATAAAACCTGCCATCAGGACCGAATGTTAAGGAAGTATATTTTTTGTTTTGTGTTCCGGGCACCGAGATTTTATTAAAAGAAGCATTGATAAAATTACCTGAATCAATTGGAACGGTGGTAGTTGAAAATGTGCTTTCAAATGGCATTAAAGCAGATCCGCTATATGACTTTACTCCACCTGTTATAACAAACTTATAGAGAGTATTAGGCTCCAGCGGCTTTAATGTAGTAAAACTTATAGCATCACCACCACCAGTACCCTGCACATTTCCCTGGACTTCTAAACTTTCGTCATTACTGATCTTTAATAATTTAACCGTTTCACTGGTAATGGTAGCATTGTTAATTCCACCCTTAAATCCTTTTACCATTGGCACAAACAGATTATTGGCGGCAATGGTTGTGTTATTTGCTGCTTTTGAACCATTAATTGGAATTGATGAAATAACATATGGGCGGTTGTGATCTACAACTCTTAATTCAAAACTTATTGATGCACTGTTATATCCTTCTGAAGAAGCCTGAATAGTTGCAGTGTATTTGCCAACAGGCAATTTTTTTGCGCCTGAATAATCAAAATTCAATAGTGAATCATTACCCGGTATTTTAGGTGACATTTTTAGCCAATGTTTTACCGGTCCGCTGCATGTTGAGGTTACATTGTATACAATTTTATTTTTCAAAGAATTATAAAGATTTATACTAAATGTTTTGTCGCTTGCAATATTGCTCTCGACCAACAAATTTTGCGTGCTTGCAGATAAGTATAAATAAGGCGCAATACTTACCGGCTCTATTTCAACATAGCAAATTTTTGTATTTTCACCTCCATCTGCATTAATTGTTAAAAAACCATCATTTACATTTACTGTTACAGCGGCAGTTTTAAATCTACCGGGACTGCGTATTTTACCCATAGGCACAAAATCAGAGATTGCCTTTACACCTTCAACATTTATGCAATCCTTCTCCCGGGCCTTAGTTATCTCGCCGTCACCTACAGCAACACTTACTTTGTAAACACCATTTAGTAACTTAATCTCCCAATACCCTTCAATTTTTTTTCCGTTGAACATGCCGTACAAAAAACTGTTTATGTTATTAGCCTGCATATGCACAAATGTGGAAAGCAAAACATCTTCCGGTTCATTTCTTGCCCTGCCATTTCCACTCAAATCAACCACTTTACCAGTTGAACGCTCTTTCCAACCATACATAAGCTGTGAGCCTTCATAGGTACCTGGCTTATTTCCAAAAGCTGCCCCTGTATCTTTTAGCCATCCCGGAGGAGGCACGGTTTTTTCATCCTGGAAATTTATTTTTACAGCTCCTATTATGGGTTCTTCAGCAAGGCTAAGTATTGTTATAGGCGGTTTTTCTTTGTAATTATGAATGGCAGGCCCGATAATTGTATCATATTTACTGGCAAATAAAAAAATCAGAAAAATAAATAAAGTAAAAACTATATAAAATTTAAGATGTCTGATTTTAAAAAAAGTACCCATTTATTTAAATTAAGCTGCTACTAAATCTATGAATTTATTAATTCATATTGTTTACTATTACTTTTGCGTATTTGAATCCGGTAGAATATACGGCCCGGATTATAAAAAATTTATTTTCAATAATATTTTTAATTTCAAACTGTATATTAATTTCGCCCTGAATGTTTGCTTGTGTTGCTATAGTTTCAATTCTTTTACCCGTCATATCAAATAAATATACGCTTACGTCCTCTTTTGCTTTGAAATTCTTTAAACTAACGTAAATCTTTCCAGCAGTATTAGGATTTGGATAAACCTTTAAAATCCTACCATCGTCTTTTGGAAGTTTAACAATTCTTTTTTGATCTTCATTTTTAATTATTATTGAATCAACATGTGCAGAATTATCAATATCAACTGTTTTTATTGTATCATCTATGCTGATAACTCTTAGTTTGGCATTTAGCGCTTCTTTTAATGATGATTTTGTATAAACCTTAAAAGTTAAGGATCTGTTTTTATTTAAAACTAATGGCATTTTGCCAGATGGAAGCTGAATATCAGCTATTTTAAATTTTGAAGCGTCATTTCCATAAAGGCTGATATCTTTAACTTTTAATATGCCATCTCCTTTATTGCTTATCGTTACCTGGTATTCTTTGTCTTCGTAATCATTTGCCAAGGCTTGCGGGATAGCTGTAAGGGCAAGTACAGACATTGGCTGGCTAGCGGTTGTGACCTTTAAAAGTGTAATTTGTGATGTTAAATTTGGATTATTATTCCAGTTAAATTCATTTATATACAGATTACCATTTACAACATCTTCAACAATATCAAGAGGATTGCCAAAGCCGGACATTCCCACTAAGCCACTATTACCTGAACCGGTATTTACTTTAACAATATCATAAATATGATCATCATTTCCTACGTAAGTTGTTTTGACTAATGAGCCAGGTTCCATAACAATAATGTCTCCGCCACCACTAAATCTGCATATGAGCAATTTTCCTTTTAAAGCGCCATTGAAAGTGTTGCTTTTATATTCTAAAGCACCATCCGGCGAATTATTTAATCCGAAATTATAAGCCGGCCGATAATTTGGGTCAGATACTATTGAAGGTGGATACAATGGATTATCGATATATCCCCTATTTATAACATATTCTCCTCTTAACGGATTAGGGTGCCCATAAAAGCCTACGGGCATAGCTGGGTTAACCCTAAATAACCAATCACTTTGCACTTTTACACCTGTAGTGGCTGGGATCGACGGGCCCTGATAAAAAGTCCCGTTAGGTCTGCGTGTACCATTAACGGATGCCGGAGAATTACCACCGCCCCCTGATCCATTAGTTGGCAGATATAGCTGCCCATTGCTATGCCACACCATATCAAAAGCATTACGAACACCAGACGCATATATTGTTAATGGTGAAGCGCTTCCATAAGGATTGTAGGTACCATCACTCATTACTGCTAAATTAGATGGTGCACTATTAATAACACTTAAGTTTGCTGTTGTTTGTACATTTAAAGGCAAGGCAAAAGAGTTCAGTTTATTCAAACTCAGGCGTAAAATAGTGCCTGATAGTAATGTTTCGCTTCTTTGCCAGTCGTTATCGTATAAACCTGCGGAACTATTGCTACCCTGGCATATGTAAAGAGCATTATCGGGTCCAAAAGCCAGGCCGTTAACCATGTGATCGCGTGTAGATCGCGGAAGCTTTGTAATGATCAATTGTTCGTTTTGTAAACTGTCGCCCTGTAAACGGGAAATATTACCGTCAAATGATGGCGCTGCTGTAAGGCCGGCCGAAGAATGTGAAACCCATATTATAACATTAGAAGGAGTTGATTGAGGGTCAAAAGTTAGACCAATGGCCGTGCGCCCACCGTATTTATTTACAAGCGTCTTTATTGTCTTATCCATAGTAAGACTTCCGTTAGTGTGATTAATCAGGTATCGTTCAATTGTTCCGTCAATCCTTAAAGCATAAAATTTGCCATCAGGTCCTATGGCTAAAGACGTGTATTTTTTATTTTGAGTACCAGCAACAGGAATTTTGGTAAATTGTGCATTAAGAATGTTTGTTGAATCCGGGTTAGCTGCTGCCGTGGTAAAGATGGCTTCATAAGGTGCAAAGGCGGCTCCGGGATATGATTTAACAAGAGATGTAACCACAAATTTGTACCTTGAGTTAGGCATTAAAGCTGATGAAGGAGAAATACTTATTGCATCCCCCCCGCCGGTTCCCTGTACCACTCCCGGCACCAATACTGAAGAGGTATCAACTAATTGATATAACCGAACGCTTGAGGATGTAATAGTAGAATTATCAACCCCGCCCGGGTAGCCTGCTACCACAGGAATATGAAGATTATTTGCAGCTATACTTACAGTGTTCACCGGAACATTTACAGCACCATTTAAAGGAGATGATGAAACTACATAAGGCCTAAGGCTATCTACTACAGCTACTTGTACAGCAAAAGTTGCACTGGTAAATTGAGAGCTTGTTGCTGAAACCGTAGCTCTGTAAATTCCAACCGGCAAATTCTTTGCTGCCGTATAATTAAAATTCACAATTGGTTGCTTTCCTGTTTGTGTACTGTTAAAGTTCAGCCAGTCTTTAAGTTTATCATAACTAACCGTTAATTTATATGTTGTAGCGGAATTGTTTGAAGAACCCAATGTTACAGGGAACGACCTGGTTTGGGGTGTACCTGCGTTAATAATTAAATCCTGGTTACTTTTTCCCCAAAATAAATAAGGGCTTATTGATACCGGGGTAATACTAACAAAATTAATTTTTGTATTAGTCCCCCCGTCAGCATTAATTGTCATGTGCTCGTCAGACACAGTGACCCTTGATGTGGCCGATTTAAAACGGCCTATTGAGCCTTGTTTTCCGATTGGTACAAAATGACTTATCGCATTTACAGCCTCAATATTGATGGAGTGACTTTCCGGTGAAGATCCTACAAAGCCATCACCTACTGATACGGTAGCATCATATGTGCCGTTTGGAACTTTAATGTCCCAATAGGATTCAACTTTTATACCATTAAATGTGCCACTAATACTATTGGCTTGCATACAAATTAAGGTGGCCAACAATAAGTCTTCCGGATAACCTCTATTCCTGCCATTTCCTGTAATATTTATTAATGTTCCATCTGACCTTCTTTTCCATCCAAATTCAAATCCATTACCCTGGTTCAAACCTGTTCGTAATCCATAAGCTTGCCCGTAATCTCTTAGGTAGTTTAATGGAGGTATAGTAGGGAGATCCTGAAAATTCACGTTAACAGTTTGCGGCTTCAGTGCATTGATAACATTAAAATTTATAAGTAATACGGCAGACTGATAACCAGTTGCAGCGCAAGTTAACAATGCCTGGTAATTACCTACACTTGTGGTTGAATCAATCAGTTGTGAATTAAAAACTAAGGTATCATTTGGTGGCTGTGGTAAATGAAGCCAGGCGGCATTTGTTTTAGAAAAGGAAAATGTGGGTGGTAAAGCTACATTTGATGTTAAATAAATTGATTGTGGAAGTATTTTCCCTCCTTTTATAACAGTTAAATTCAAAGTGCTTTTTGAAAAAGAAAGTATCTTTGTAACAGATGCAACATCCGACATTTGAAAATCATCGAAGTTATAAGTAACGGCTGTTGTTGCATTACGATGTGTAGCAAATATGCCGGCATAGGCTACATTATCAGTTAAATGAGTTCCGGCAATATTAAGGCTCCGGATTGAATAAGCGGCTCCTGTACTGATATAATTTATACCATCAGTTGAATAAAAACCTTCTGCAGTTTTTGCCACTGAATCTATCACCAGGCGCAATCGTACAGTTTTAGTATTTAGATTACTTATTAGAGCCGTAATACGCTGATCCGGATTGGCATTCCCGGTTACGGAACTTGTTGCATCATTAACCTCTTTTCTTAACTCAACTTTACTACCAATAATATCTAATTTAATATAGGTTTTATCATTTAAACCATACCAGATACCTGCCTGCTGCGATAATGTGCCATTAAATGGGTTAATTACTTTCACCTCAATTTGCAGCTTTTTAGCAGTGGCTATTTTTACGCCCAATACATTAAGCTGATTATTATTAGTCAAAATATCTACTCCTTTATTTGTTACCAGGTGTAATTGTCCGCCTGTTATTGCAATCTTTGACGGTTCATAACCCGGCACCAGTGCGTTCGAGGGCAGACCATCTTCTGATAAGCGTGTTCCGGAATACTTATTTACAGTTGTAAAACCTGTGCCTTGTCCAAACTTATCAACTATACTTCCCGGTATAGCTGTATTGAAAGATAAACTATATGGCAAGCTTACCTGTATTGCACTACACGGCAGCGTACTTATATGATTGCAAGTGTCCTGTTTAAAATCTGAGGCATTTTTGTTGTTATAATTATAGAGATGGCGGTTACTGCCAAGCGCATAAAAAAATAGAAATAAGAAAATTTGCAGGGTAAAAAATTTAGCCATAAACTTTATGCTTTAATTCATAATCTTTGGGTGATTTTTAACAGCTATACCTGATATTGGAATGCGCAAATATTTTAAACCTTTGGGCTTTGAATAACCTTTTTGAGATAACAATTAATAATAATCAAACTTTTAGATATGGCTCCGCTTTCTCAGTAACAAATCGGGTCTGTCATGAAGAACGTTTGCATTTCAGATATAACAAGTTTAATTATAATACGGAAATAAAACCGCCCCTGAACGTTTGTTGTGCACAATTTGTGAAAATGTGAGAATTTGCTTTTTCAGAGTGGATTTGAACTATAAATAGTTTAAAAATGCTATTTCACATTATTTCACAAATGTTGTGAAAATCACATTTTTTATTTCACATAATTGCACAAATTCCGACACAACTCTTCACGCATTTGAAATCATTCTTTCATTTATTTTACCTTAGAATAAAAATGTGCTGTTTCATGATAGTTAATAAAGAGTGAGTTTATTTTAAATTAACAGCAGTAAAACATCAAACATTTAACCCTACTGAAACTATGAAAGAAGCTGAGATAAAAAATTGGATGGTTCTTTATACCCGATCGAGATGTGAAAAAAAAGTTGACCGGTTACTAAAAAATCAAAAGATTAATTCTTTTTGTCCACTTGTAAAAACAACCAGGCAATGGGTTGACAGAAATAAAATTATTGAAATCCCGTTATTTCAATCTTACCTATTTGTACACATAAATGCATATGAACGAGCCAGGGTGATGCAAACTTCAGGTGTTATCAATTTTATATCTTATTGTGGCAAGCCAGCAACAATGAAAGATAATGAAATTGAACGCATACGTACAATAGTGAATGAATACACTGACATTAAAACTATTTCTTTAAAAAATATTAACGTTGGAGACATTGTAAAAGTAACAAACGGTCCGCTTTTGAACCACGAAGGGGAAGTTTCAAAAATACAAGGCCGATCAGTTGTGATGATCCTCGACAATATTAATTGTGCATTAACCGTAAAAATAAATCAAAAGCAACTTTCCTTTACGAGTCAGCAGTTATTATCGTCTTCAATTAATTAAAAAAGTAGAATTAATAAGTAATTAGGCTTATAATTTAAATATGGAACTAAATAAGTGAAAACTATGATTCCTTCTTAATAAGTCAACCGCATATTAGTCTTAATTGAATAATTAAAATTAGTTATGGACAAGCATTACGGTCAAATAGTTGAATTAGTTATAAGAAAAAAAGGGTTCAGTATAAGTGAATTGGCCCGTTTAACACATATGAACAGAAGGTCTGTTTATAACTGGTTTAATCAAAAATATTTAAAACAAGAAATAATTTATCAAATAGGAATAATATTAAACCATGATTTTTCAGTTGAATTTCCTGAGTTATTCAGAAAGGAAGACTTCAGTCAAAATCTACCGGGTTTAAACGGTTTTTCAATTTGGGACTCTTCAAATCCCCCATTATGGAAAGATAAGTATATTGAACTTTTGGAAAAATACAACAATCTTTTAAGGAACAGAATTGAGAGTGGACAATGAGTCTGGTCTTAATAAAAATCAACTTTCCTGGTTAGTATGGAAGGTTATATAATTTGCTTAAACAAGTAGGCTTTCCGCAAAATTCAAAAGGACATTTTTTTCTTTATAACTTTATTTACAATTCAGGTTGATTCGCAATAACAATACTCAGTTTAGGTAAGTGTTGCTGTGAAATTTCAAACATAATTAAATGACCTGAATTGATTTTTATTAATCTGCAGCCATTATAAATTTAATTAAGTAAAGTATACACTAGTGTTAAGTCAACAGTATTTAGTCGTAAGTAAGTCAAATTTTGCCTTTTTCTGACTTAGAACTTAAGACTTTTGACTCAGGACTAAACGTCAATTTATATGTGCCACAACACTAGTAGTTACCTTACTTAATTAAAGCAATAAAGTTAATTGACAGCTTAAGGCACAAGTATTGTTGAATGCCAGGGCACCCCGACCTTTTGATTTACTGTATTATGAAAGATTTGTTTCTCTTCCCTACTGTAAACAGCCATGGAAATACTTTGATCTTTATCCGTTGGGGTTATCGTTATATCAAGATCATATTTTGTTTGGTATCTAAAGGAATAGGTTGCTGTGGTTGAGTCAATATCATATGCATTCATTTTGTCTGGAACTCCAAATAATACATGACATTTTCCACCACATGTTACAACTAATTTACCATATCCATAGTAAGAGCTTTGGTCTGCCACGGAATTGTTTTTTTTACACCCCAGACCAGAAAGCAAAATAACTGTATACAATAATAAACAAACTCTTTTTGCATTGTAAGATAATGCCGGGAAAGTACCTACGCTCAAGTTTATAGGTTTGCTCCAATTTAAATTTTTGTTGATTTTTTTCATAGCCATACATTTTATTTATAGTAAAAGTAAAGCATCTAAACAGCAGATATAATGTTTGAAAGAAAGTGTATATCATATTGAGAAAATATGTAAATATTTGATAATATATAATATTATCTTCCAAAGCATAAAGCTCTGTAAATTCTTCTACGTTGAAAGTTATTTAAGAGAGAGAAGAATTTTATGGCAATGTTTCAACCTGGGATTAAACTTACTGAAACCAGCCAATGTGAGAACGATATTGTACGTTTTATGGGGATTTTAATACAAAATTTTTCTCGTTTTATAATGTAAATTTGCCCCGTAAGCCTATAAATAAAATTTCATAATTTACAAATTAAATTATTTGCCAATAAAATACGCTGGGTCAATACTGGCTTATTTTATATTGATTTGGAGTTTTTTATGCAACTCCGGACTTCTTATAAATCACTTAAATAATATTTATAAAATACTTGCCGATTTTCTTTTTCGAATTACATAATTATAAAACCCGTTAAAAAATTAATATAATAATTATCAGTAAATTGATTTTTAATTAAATAATTGTAATTTAGTTATAATAAATTTATATTATATGTGTCAACTTTTGCCACAAATAGGCGCTTTCTTAACTTAATACATTTTACAAATGAGAAATACTTTTATAGTTTCAATTAATAATTTAATTAAATACCATGGACAAACATTACGGTCAGATTGTTGAATATAGGGTACGAAAAAATGGTTATTGTATTAGTGACCTGGCAAGGGCCACAAATGTAAACAGAAGATCTATTTACAACTGGTTTAATCAAAAGCATTTAAAAAATGAAGTAATATATAAAATTGGGTGTATAATAAGACATGATTTCTCACAGGAATTTCCCGAAATCTTTAAAAGTGAGGATTTTAAAATCATTCATCAGGTGCCTGATTCACAAGTTAGCTATATTGCGAAATATAGTTCAAAAGAAAATGAAATTTGGAAAAACAAATACCTTCAACTACTAGAAACATTTAATGAAATGATCACAAGATAAAGCCAGATCTACAGTTTTAAAACTTTGATCTGAACTGTCACTTTCAAACCTTAATCTTAAGAATCCTGGCAGGATACAGGACTTCCCAATCTTTCTTTACTACCTTTTGCAGCTAAACAACGTTGCTGAGCACTTTGTAAAAATCACATAATCCTGCAGATCACACCGGGATCAATTGCCCTGGTTTATTATTTCCGGTTATCTATTAGTAATATAATTTATCAGTTACTTTAAAATTTCAAGGTAGCTGGTAAGTATTTGGCAACGAGATCTTCATAATATGGCCGTAATTTATTCCAATCAGGAGGCACAGAACTTTTTGAGTAAAGATCATAGGGATTAAATTGTGCCACCGATTTAAATAAACGATGGTCGTGCGGCGTCATTAGATGGCTATAAGCGTTTTCCCTGTGTTGCGGGTAAAAGGAATGATACCGGAGCATATATAGCGCCTGCTCGGGAAGATAAGGTTTCATTAAATGATAAATATATTCGTCATGGCCCCAGGTCATGTGCACATTTTCCAAGCCGCAGTTCGGTTCATAAACACCATACTTAGTATTATAACGAGGGTCATCGTTGTCTTTGTTGTCTTTAAAATATTCAGGAAAAACAATTTTGTCCGAGAAAGCGCAACCTACAGGGTAACTATCGCCTACAACTGCCCATTGTGGTTCACCAAATAAACAAAGAACTTTCCCTAAATCATGAAACAGGCCTGTAAGTACCATCCAGTCCGGATGCCCATCAGCACGAATAGCTTCTGAAGTTTGCAGCAAATGCTGAAGCTGATCCAGATCAGTATCAGGATCGGAATCGTCAACCAGTTGATTTAAAAAATCAAATGCTTCCCATATTGACATTTCCTTTTTGTCAAACTTTAAATATTGCTCCTTTTTTTGAAGAACAAAATCATAAGTTTGATTGATGTGCTGTAAACGATAAAATTCCCTTACTGTATCTTTAAGTGTAGTTTCATAATTACGAAAGGCTGCTGTATCCCGTCCAGCCGCAATTGTTTCCGCATCAGGATAACGAATCAAAAGATCTTCTTCCCATTCTTCAATAGATGCCAACGGATTCTGATCCTGTGTATGAATGATCTTGCTCATGATAATTAAATTAAAAGAATAATTGGTAATAATTCTTAAGGCTTTGAATCAAATTTCCTGATTTAAAAAGTTACTTTTTGTAAAAGGGTTGAATTTATTTACTTAATCGTTTAAGTAAATAACAAGGTTAAAAAGATAAAATAGTGAATTATTCAGTCGCGTTTTTTATATTGCTTCGCCAGTTTAAACGCTCTTGGTTTTATCGCAAAGTGAATTTTTAAATTTCCAGATACCTGAATTACTATAAATAAAGATGGAAGACAACACTGATGATAAAAAGATCAATATGAAAGCACTTGCTAAAGTGCTGAATCTGTCAACTGCCACAATCTCTAAAGCATTAAGAGACAGCTATGATATCAGTGATCAAACTAAATCCAGGGTTAAAGAGGCTGCCAGCCGGTTAAATTATGTTACTAATCCACACGCAAGCAGTCTGAGAAAACACCTCAGCAATACCATAGCTATAGTGATTCCTGAAATAGCTGACAGTTTTTTCAGTCAGGTTATTAATGGCATCGAAAGTATCGCAGGCAAAGAAAAATATCACTTCCTGATTTATCTGACGCATGATAGTTATGAACGTGAAGTAAGTATTCTTAACGAATTTACAAGCGGCCGGGTAGATGGCATACTTATATCCGTCGCAAGCAATACCAGTGATACCGCTCATATCAGCAAATTGCAGCAGGCTGGTATGCCAATAGTTTTTTTTGACCGGGATTGCGCCCAGCTTTCTGCTGCGAGTGTTACAACAGATGATTTCAATAGTGCTTATATTGCCGCAAGCCACATGATTGCGCAGGGATGTAAAAATATCTCACTGATAACGGTTCAGGGATATGTTTCTATCTTCTCTTCAAGAGAAGAAGGCTACAAGAAAGCGTTGTCAGACATGGCAATTACCAGCGATGGCTCAAATTTAATTTACTGTGTAAATAAGTATACTGATGAAAATATTGCCCTGATCAGGGATCACCTGATCTCTGCCCGGCCGGATGGCCTTTTGTTAACTGTTGAGCACCTGGCAACCTCAGCTTATCTCGCATGTCATGAAATCAAACTCCGCATACCAAATGACATAAAGATTGCTTGTTTTACTAACCAGATCACGGCTCCGGTTTTAAACCCTCCTCTTACAACCATTTTACAGCCAGCTTATGAAATGGGGCAAAAAGCCGGTGCACTGCTTTTTGAGTATTTATCACATAATTATATCAAGCTGGAAGAAGAGCATATCATTATACCGTCCAAACTTGTTATAAGGGAATCTACCACGGGATGAGAGAGAACTTTATATAATTATGCAGTTACTAATACCCGTTTAATTGATTTTAATTTTGAATAATATAGCATCAGCGCCTGCCAAATTTATCTGAGCTGAATCATTAAGGGATATCTTATTTCCCTGCAATAATTCAACACCCTTATATAAATGGTGAGGAGATAATCCAATCCGCTTTGTGTCGATTATAAAGGTTTTGGGATCTGCATCATAATTAAAAACAGCCAGGTACAGGTATGCTCCTATCCGCCGGCTAAATATATTTGATGCGCCTTTACCAACGTTCCCATCTGCGGGCTTAAATGCTTTTCCGTTTCCAATAATTTTAAGTAGTTCTTTATTTTGATACCATTGCCTTGCACGTACTGACCACGGGCCATGTTCTGAAAAATCATCCCCGGTAATAAATGTTCCGGTAACTATAGATGATAACATACGCGCCCGGTTTTCACCTTCTGACTGATGATCTAAAACAACGTGATCTGCATCAATGTAGTTGTACAACCAGGTTTGCCACCATCCATAAGTAACACTATTCAGCGTGTATTTGGTATGAGCTATGGTTTGGAAGGCATCACATGCAATGCGCCGTGAATGTACATATCTTCCGGTTGCCAGGCTTGGTGAAATAGCAGCATATATCAGCATTTGACCGTCGAGTTGCTTAACCAGATATTCCATTCCCTTACGGTAGGCCTGCATCCCTGTAGTTACAGTAGTATCATAAAATTTATTTGCTTCTATTGCAGCATGGCCCAAAAAATCAATTTTGATCATTTTAAATCCGCAGGCCTTTAAATGGCCTATAAAATAATCGATGCGTTGCTGCGTACCGGGATGGGTAGGATCCAATGCTCTTGCTCCGTCAATATCATGATAACCATTACCAACCCTGGCCCATAAGTCTCCATATTTGTAATTGCTGCCTTCAACCTTCCTATCCGGGCCGGCCTTATGCCCCCAATCGGTAAAAGGCGCCCAATAAACGCCGGGCTGCAGCCCTTTTGATTTACAGTAATCAGCAAACTGCTTTAATTTACTGTAATCACCGTTTTTCACCATTTTGTCCCAATAGGAGTCGAGGTCAATATAGGCTGTATTACCTGTACGAAGGGAAGCTAAACTATCGGCGAAGAAATCTGCAACCTTTACAGCTTTTTCATAGGTTATTTTTTCTTGCATAACTCCCCAACTGTTCCAGCCAACCGGTGCAGGCTTTGTCCAGTTAAAAACAAACGGCGGATCAGCGATACGGTTAGCTTTGCCATATTCTTCCATGCCTTCTCTCCAGTCAGAAAAATAACCTATAAATATTTTTGGTGATTTAAGATATTTGCCGGTAATTACTCCATGTGCTATTTCATCCCTTGTAACATTTACTGCAGCATATCCGCCCCAAACTTCAATTTCATTAGCCTTTATGTTTGATGCTGTCCTGATGCCTGTTTTCCAGGTGCCATGCTCTACCGATCCGGCAATAATTCCATTCCGGTTCACGTTATCAAATACAGCCCCAACCTCTGCGCTGGTATCAATGCCCGAAGCAGTAAAGGGCCTTGCGTCATAACTTATAAAAGTATCATTATCAAAAGGAGCTATTAATGATCTCACATCACCCTTAACCGGCATAAAACTTCCTGTTAAAGGAGCCATATAATTGCTCCTTAAGCCAGTTCCGTTTAATTCTTCTTCCATAAGCAAAAATGCCCTGCCCGGGTAAACATAAAATACCTGTTTCATAACGGGCAGGCCTTCTCCTGCTGAAATCACTACATACTTTTGTCCTTTGCCAAAACCGTCCATAATAGCTGTATGACTATAGGTTCTTTCGGTATAATCTCTTGATGATATTGATCTGTTATTTACCCTGGCCGAAGAATATGCGTTGTAAATTACAATTTTGTTATCCTTGTAAATACTGAAGGTGCCGCTTTTCAGATCATACTTAATAACACCCCTAATACCATATTCCATCCGGATGATTTGTTGTGCTGCAGGTTTTTTTGCAAATACAGTTTTAAATTGCAGAACCACTAAAAAAACTATTGCAATAAAACTTAAGAGGCTGTTATACTTACCTGTAATCATTTTATAAATATTATTAAGTTATGCTTTTTCAGCAGTTATAGTTTTTAGTTCCCCGTTTATTTTTAGTCTTACTTTCCGGGGATTAGGAGAACTTATCCTGTAATTTATTATTTTTCCGTCCTTCCATTTAAAATCTACGGTAAAGTTTCCGCGCGCCTTCATACCTTTTATCTCTCCCTTTGCTTTCCATGCATCAGGCATTGCCGGTAGCAGTTCAATAAAGCCTGCATGACTTTGGATCAGCATTTCTGAGATCCCGGCCTCGGCCCCAAAATTGCCGTCAATTTGGAAAGGCGGCCCGGCCGAAAGCAAATTGGGATAAACGCCTCCGCCCGCGCCGTAATTCATATTGGTTTTAAGCGTTGGCGCTGTCATCTCTGTAAACAGCTTATAGGCGCGATTACCGTCGTGCAATCTTGCCCAAAAAAGTTGTTTGTAAGCAATAGACCAACTCGGCCCATCATCGCCGCGCGTATCCAGTGTTTTTTTACAAGCTTCAGCAAGTTCGGGTGTTGATTCGGGTGTAATGAGGGAAGCAGGGTACAGTCCATACAAGTGAGAAACATGCCGGTGATGTACTTCTGTTTCTTTATAATCCTCCAGCCATTCCATTAGTCTGCCGTCTTTGGCAATTTGACCTGGGGGAGGGAGCTGCTTAAGTCTTGAGATCAGCAAATTTCTCAACGAAGCATCTATACCCAATGTTTTTGATGCAGTGATCACATTATTAAATAATTCCCTAAGGATCTGGTTATCAATTGTAGGCCCTTCACAAATGCTTGCTGTTTTGCCGTTAGGCAGATAAAAACTATTTTCGGGCGATGAGGAAGGCGAAGTGACCAGCCAACCCGTTTTACTATTGTGTACCAGCGTGCTGTTATAAAATTGTGCGGATCCTTTTAATATAGGGTAGATCTCTGCCAGGTATTTCTTGTCTATTGTAAAGGCGTAATGTTCCCACAAATTATTGCACAACCAGCCCGAACCTGATTTGGTGATGCCCCACGAGGCGCTTTCGCCGGGTTCAGTAAAGCCCCATACGTTTGTAATTACATGGGCAATCCAGCCATCGGCATTATAATAGGCTTTTGCCGTGCGTTCGCCATTTTTTACCATTCCTTTAACCAAAGCGGTTAATGGCAAATCAAGCTCAGGCAGGTTAGCCACCTCTACCGGCCAGTGATTCATCTGCACATTTATATCCAAATGATAGTCGCCGTTCCATGGTGTTTGTACCTGGTTGGCCCATAAGCCCTGCAAATTTGGAGGCAACAGGCCCACCCTTGTGCTACAAATAGAAAGGTACCGGCCAAACTGGTAAAATAAAACAGGGAACCCGGGATCGGCATCCGGGTTATTATGATAGCTTACCAGGCGCTCATCTGTAGGTATACCGGCTTTATTTTGATTACCTATAGACAAATGCAACCTGTTAAACAATTTATGGTAATGGCTTAAGTGTTGTGCCTTCTCTGCAGCATACGCGGTACGCGTAGCTTTGTATAACGATGATGATACTTTTGCTTGATAATGCGGATTTTTAAAATCAGTACCGGCAGAGATATACAGAATTACTGATGTTGCATTTTTTATCACCAGCATATTATCCTTCACACCTATAGAGCCACCATTTAAAACAGGTTTTACCTGGGCAAGATACTTCATGCCGGGGGCAGTTGTACCACTGGAAAGCTGTCCATACATTTGCAGCATGCCATCCCCCGCTTTAACTAATGCCCTTTCGGGTCGTGAAAGCGAGATTGTAAAATTAAGCTGCCCCGGCCTGTCTGCAGTAAGTTTAACCAGGCTTACATCGTTACCAAAGCTGGTAAAGTACTCGCGGCTATAAGTTACCCCGCCAGATTTATAGGAACAGGTAGCTATTGCATTATTTAAAGATAAAGTTCTTTTATAATTTTCAAGCTTTGTAGTATCAGCCGACTGTCCATTATAGCTGAACTTAAGGGAGAGATTTCCCAATACCTGGTAACATCCGAAAGCCACATTAGCTCCGGTCCCGCTGCCTGATCCGGGCCCTTTACAGATATAATTGGAGTCGACCAAAACTTGCGCGTCATCATTTTTACCCTGTGCAAGTAACTTTCTGAGGCGGGGCAGGCTTTTATAGGCATCATAATTATTTGCATCCTGTGGCGAGCCAGACCAAAGGGTAATATCGTTCAATACAATATTTTCCCGGTTAATGCCCCCATCGGGCATCATGCCTAAACGACCGTTGCCCAATGGCGAAGTTTCTTCCCAATGTATGGCCGGCTTATTATACCATAGCTGTAAATTGCTTTGCTGGCAAATGCCGGCATGATATATAAATGTAAATATTACAGTTAAAAATAATTGCAGTTTTTTATTCATGATGTTAATTTTTATCAGGACAGCTCAGGAATTATATAGATTTTATTCAATGTAATTGGTCGTACTAAATTACTATGCAATATTGTGCTTTAAAATGGATAAATCTTTAATAAAAATGGACTATCCTATTTTTTTATCAATAAACGAGCGGTTTGTTATTATCCGCTTCCAATCAAGGAGTTGTTTAATCATTTTTAAAGAAAGTAACAATGCGGCAGGCATTTCCCTTACTGCTTGGGTTTTTACTATCTACTATTGTTAGTTTTAAGATATGACCTTTGTTGGCCAGACTTCCATCAAGTAAAAGGTACCAGGGCAAATGCAGAAAACTGCTCCATTCCGTATAAAGGTCGATGGTTTTTGATGGCCCCCCATCAATTGAATAGATAACCATCCCGGCATCTGCGCCTGATACTATGGCAATGCCGACCGCCGTTCCCTTAAAAGATAAAGTTAATGAAGCGCCGGGCTGCTCTGCACTTAGTACCGGAACATGTACAAAACCTTCCCTTGTACCGAGGTGATCCTGCGGGCTCCAGTTTTGGGTATATGCCCATTTGCTGTCCCATTTGGCATGTGTGACCGGGTAATAGCTTCCATTAGTGAAACTGAACTTATCCAGTGGTTTTGGCAATGATAGGTTTGGGCTGATCGGCTGTGTGTGCAAGGCATAGTTTTCACAACAGGCCTGCAGCAGGCTTTTGATCGTTTCAAAATAAAGCTCCTGTCCAAACGGAGCGGGGTGCAGGTCCTTAAAATCATCAACCCAGCTAAATTCATTGACCTCTAGTTTATCATATACTTCCTTAGCCAGGTTGATGGAAGGAAAATTATAGTGCCCGGCCACCAATTCATGATTTTTTATTTCTACCGGACTAACCCCTTTACTATAATCCTTGTTTTTATCAGGATCAGCAAACTCCATCATTACGATATCCACCAGTGGGTTGTTTTGTTTGGTATGCCTGATTATCCCTTCCAGGTCCCGTACCTGGGTAATACTATCCGTACCATTAACCCGGTCGTTTACGGCTGCTTCCACAAAAAGCAGGTCGATTTTTCCGGAATCCAACACATCCTTTTGTAAACGGAATACATGAGGCAGGCTGCCTAATGAAGGGATGCCGGCAGCAATAAAATGGAATTCAGTTGCGGGGAAACACTCTTTAAGGTAAGCACAGGTTTTTTCCCGCCAACCGGGATTATAGGTTATTGAACCACCAAGAAAAGCAACCGTTGCTTTCTTTTTATTTAATGCCGCGTCAAAAAAATGGGGCAGTCCATCCCTCGTTGTAAAATAATCGGTATAAGGCAAAACCTTTTTTACCGGGTACGAATTACTGTAAATAAAATCAGCATAAAGCAGGGCGTGTTTAATAGGGAAATGATGCCCGCGCAATTCCTGCGGCCCATCTGTTACCGGGTAAATATTTGCCGGCCCCCCTAACGCAGTGTATCGCTGTACAAACAGGTCCGTATTTTCTGCACGCGGTGCTAATTCATCGTTGATGCCAATAACATTTAAAACCGGCACCTTAAAGCCGGCAAGGCCTTCCAAATGATCCACTGGATTATCGCGGTAATCCATTGCCTGCTGCTCTGTAAAATTATAAACCTGTTTCAATTGTTTCCAGGCGGCTGTATCACCCGGGCCCTTACCTTTGCCACCAGGCCAGCTTTTAAAGTCATAAACAGGCGTTTCGTTATAGATACAGTTTACCTTATCTGGATTTCTTTTTGCCCATGCCATAGTATACAATGCACCCCGGCTTACTCCTTCAAGGCTCACTCGCGGCGCTAATGAAACCTTACCTGTTAAATACGCATAAAACTTATCCCAAACCTGCATAGCCTGCGGACTTCCATACTGGTCATCAACATTAATATATGCAACATAAAAGCCTCTTTTTAGCAATATGCTATCAATTTGGGTGTGCCAGTCGGGGAATGAAGCACGCCAAACCCAGGGATTGCCCGGGAGTGGGTTATCCGGCTTTACATAATAAGCTTTATGATTGTCTATCGTTATAAAAACACGCTTAAAACCCATCCAGGTTTCTGCATCGGGTACAGTGGTTTGTGCACTTAATAAAGCAGGTGCAAGAATTAATAAAGATATCAGAAAACGATTAAACATTAATACAGATTTATTGATTACAAAAAAAGGAGTCAGGCTAAAATAACTCCTTTTTTTGGTATAATTAAAAGTTTGGATTTTGCACCGGTACACCGCCGCTTGGTAGTCCCCTGCACCTGTACCGCAACGCCCGGGAGAGACCCTTAGCATCAAATACCCGGCCCTGGATAATCCCCGTTTGGGCAATACACCAGGTGATATAAAACCATTAATAAGATAGCGAGGCTATAAATAGATCTTTTATTAAATTACCCGGAATAAAAGAAACCGGAGGGCCAGGGCAAAACAAAATAATGTCTTACTGATTGATGAGTAAATCTTTTCATATAGGAGTTTAAATATTGGTTGCCATAAAGTTAGATACAGGGAAAATCCCATGAAATGGATAAATCTTTAATGTAGATGGATTATTCTACGCAAATAATGATCTATTGTACCTTATTTAAAGAAAATTTATAGCGATAAGAATTAAGTATTTTATACTGTTGCTAATAATACTTAATAGCTAAAACATTCAAGATATTCAATTTAGGGACAATTAGCCGGGGAATAAAAGGGAGCAACAGGTAACCACGATTAATTTAATTTTTCACAAGCTGGATTTCAAATTGAAGTAATGGATAATTACTGTTTATTAACAAGAATCTTCTTATTCCGAAAGTACCGGCTTATAGGCTGGCGTTTAAGCAAACCTGTGAAGAAAAATAGTTTAAAATACTATCTGAAGATCCAGAATAATACAGCCATCACGACTAATAAAAGCACAGAAAGAAATTTATAATTGCCGATGCCTTTCCAGCCAGGGCTTTTGAGCGGTTCGAAAGGAGATGACCATGTAAGCTCTGCAATGGCAATACCGGATTCATCGGGATATAAATACGAAAATAAAACCTGTATGAAAACGCAGCCACAAAACAAATAAAAAGCCATCATCATAAATGTGATGTGCCCTATAACAGAATCAGGATATAATTTACTGGCAAAGAACACGCAAACCCCGATAGCCGACCCGATCCAGAGTGTGAATTTTGCAGAATGTACGGAGGCTCCCTTCCAAAATATACCTAACAGAAACACACAGGTAATAGGTGGTGCAATGTGCGCTATAATATCATTTAAACCATTAAATATGCTTTCATAGTGATTTAACAGCGGCAGCAGTGCCAGTGATAATATCAATGAGAGCCCGGCTGCTATTTTACCAACCTTTACCAATGCATCATCCTTAGCATTGGGTTGCCTGCGTTTATAAATATCATAACTTACCAGTGTTGATATTGAATTCAGAGCACCAGAGATCTGGCTCATTAAACCTGATAACAGTGCAGCAACCAATACGCCAATCAACCCTTTTGGAATTAATTGGATAATCATCAAAGTATAAATGCCTTTGCTGTTTACAACCGCCTTTCCTGCTTGCATTGTTGTTAAAGCACTAACATCCAATTTTCCAGATTGTGCAAGCGTGTAAGCAAATAAACCGGGCATAACAAAGATAAAAACAGGCAAAATTTTTATAAACCCGCAAAATAAGGCCCCAATCCTGGCGTTATTTTCATCCTTTGCGCCTAAAACGCGCTGCACAATGGTTTGATCGGCGCACCAGTACCAAATACCCAATATAGGGTATCCTAAAAAAACCGCATACCAGGGCATCCCGGCAGGGTCGCCTTGTGGCCGCATCATCGATAGCATTGAAAGTTCGTTATGCCGCTTTAATACTTGGACCATTGGTTCCCATCCCCCCATTTTATGATAGGATGCAATGCTCATAATAACGGCTCCGCTAATAAGTACAATGGTTTGGATAGATTCCGTAATTACAACTGCTTTCAAACCTCCTATAATGGTATAAATTGCTGTAATTATAGCTATAACCATTACGCTGGTATATAAGTTAAAACCGAATAATGTTTCGAGCACAATCCCTCCTGCCAACAGGGAAAAAGCGATATGGATTATAATTGCAGATAATACTGAAACAAAGGCCAGCCAATCCCTGCTGGCCCGGTCATAGCGCTTTTCCAGGAAGTCGGGTAAGGTAGTTACCCTTGATTTCATGTAAAATGGAACAAAAAACAATGCCAAAATGATCAGCGTAAATGATGCCATCCATTCAAAATTGCCATTTAGCAGTCCGGTATCAAAACCACTTTGCGCCAAACTTACCAGGTGCACACAGGAGATATTGGTTGCAAAAAGAGCAAGCCCGATCATTGGCCAGCGGAGGCTTTTTCCGGCAAGAAAATAATCATTGGCAGCCTCATTTTTATACAGATTTTTCCTGCGGTGACGGATCCCGGCCCATAAGCCTATAATAAATATGGCACCAACATAAAATGCGCTGATGGTAAGATCTAATGTTTGTATCATCGTACTTTTACAGCATTGTTTTTGAGGCTTATTTGGCCAGTTCAACTAAATCACAGCTGCTTCCGGCTTCCTGTGGTGTTTTATAAGTTCCGTTTATTATTTGTGCGGGATGGATAAAACGATTTTTTAAGTGCGGAATATGCTCCAGGAAAATTACTTCATGCCCCATTTTAATATGATTAAATAATACCAGATGCTGATGAAGCTGCCCCATATCGCCAACATGCGGTACCACAGGCACACCATATTTTTTACACAGCAAACTTATAGTAATAAATTCGCTTACTCCGCCAACACGCACGGCATCAACCTGTATAAAGGAAGCAGCCTGCGCCTGTAAATAATTTTTAAAAACAACTTTATTAGGAACATGCTCTCCAATAGCCAGTTTTAAAGGCGCAATGCTATCAGCCAGTTTTTTATGGCCCAATATATCATCCGGGTGGGTAGGCTCTTCAATCCAGTAAGGATGTATATCTTTCAGGCGCTGGCATATTGCCATGGCCTGTGGCAAATTCCATTGCTGATTGGCATCAAGCATAACTTTTACCTGCGCACCTGCTACTTCTCTCACAATCCCGGCCCTGCGAATATCACGGTCCGGATCTGCCGATCCTACCTTTAATTTCATGGCAGTAAATCCTTCGGCAATTGCTTTGTAGCAATTTTCGCGCACCTTTTCGTCCGAATAGTTAAACCAGCCTATGGATGTATCATAGCCGGGATAACCGGTTTCCATGATCTTTTCTCTGTTCTTTATGGTGGATTGCTGCACCCGTAAAATTTGCAATGCCTGCTCCCTGGTCAGTTCATCTTCCAGGTATGAAAGGTCAAGCGTATTTATGATCTCTTCGGGCGACAGGTCAATCAACAATTTCCACAAGGGCACACCTCGTTTTTTTGCCCATAAATCATAACAGGCATTGGTTACTGAGGCAAGCGCCAGGTGCACCACACCCTTATGCGGGCCCAGCCAGCGAAACTGCTGATCGTTAGATAACTCAAAAAATAAGGAGCCAAATGTTGCCATGGTTTCCTCAATATCTTTTCCAACAAGCTTATCCGCATAATATTTGGCAGCCTTACATACCAGGTCATTCCCTTCTCCAAGTGTAAAGGCAAAGCCGGTACCAATAAAGCCCTTGTCATCAAACAAACGGGTAACCGCGTATGAATATACCGGATCCCGGTGAATAGCATCACTCCCTGCATTACCAGGTAATGGGTAACGGATGTCATTAATCTCAATTCTTGAAATCATCCCGGTTAACTTAAGTTTATAGATTACAAAAAATTATTATTACGATTTGGAGGCAGATCGCTCATATACCTCTTATAACCAAGCTCGGCGCCACCGCTGACCGGCATAACACAGCCCGTTATAAACCTGGCCTGGTTTGATATCAGAAACAGACAAACATCAGCAACCACATCCCCTTCCGGGCAATAACCCAGCGCATGAATCTGATCCAGGTATTCTTCTGTAGCCTCCCTGTTAGTTTGCTGCCTGCTCCAGCTTCTTAGCATGGGTGTCCACACACCGGCAGGCGCCACGGCATTTACCCGGATCCCGTATTTAGCATAATCCAGTGCCATTGATTTTGTTAAAGCACTTACAGCACCCTTGGTTGCAGTATAAGCAGCATGTATTTCCTGTCCTATTTCACCTACCAGGCTCCCGGTATTTAAAATATTCCCTTTTGTTTTAATCAGTTCCTGCAGGCCAAACCTTGTTGTATTAAATATTCCTTTTACATTAACATTGAACAGGTGCTCCCATTCTTCATCAGTAGTTTCATGCAGTGCTTTTGAGGGATTGGAAATACCTGCGTTATTATGAATCACATCGATTTTCCCAAATTTTTTTACAGTTTCACATATGGCAGCATCAACCTCTTTGGCAATCGAAACATCAGCATAAATAAACAAAGTTTCTGCTGTTGGCAACTGTGTTCCGGCCCGTTCAATACTTTGCTCATCGTTAGACAGGATACTTAGCCTTGCACCGGCTTCCAGGTAAGCTTTAGCACATTCAAGCCCAATACCTGCTGTCCCGCCTGTTAAAAAGATTACTTTATTGTTTAATGATTGCATATAGATGTACGTAGTGATTATAAGAATAATTACTGATCCACTTTAATACCTTGACGGGATGATTATTGGTTTATAGACTTCTCATTTCAAATGTAGCTGACCTTAATACATCATATAATAGGCAATTCATTTTTTTTGATGGATTATTCCATCATTTAATTTTTATCATAATCAAAAATTATTTACATTATATTACTCAGTTAACCACAAATTGATTAATATAGCAAAAAACATTTACAACTCCCGGTTGTGATGGAATATCCAATTATTTATATTAAACCTGGTTGTGTATGCCCCATGTTCTGAAAAGAAGAGATGGCTTTGAGGGTGAAAAGCTGATCAGCCTGCCGGAGAAAGTATGGAAAGACGCCATTCGCCGCGATCCCCATTTATTTAAAATTTACATTACGCATATCGGATATTTTCCAAAAGCCTCCTTTCATTACAGGGAGAGAAGAAAGGGTTGTGAGGATAATATCTTAATTTATTGCCTTCATGGCAAAGGTTATTATATTTTAGATGATAAGCGGTATACCGTAGTTGCAAACCAATTTGTGATGTTACCTGCCACGGATAAATACATGCGCTATTGGGCAGACAGTGATGATCCCTGGACTATTTACTGGGTGCATTTTAGCGGAAACGACTTGAATGACTTTAACCGGTCGTTAAATTTTAATGCATTAAAAGGGCCTTTTCAAATTCCATTTAATGAAAAAGCCATTGAGATATGGACAAGCATATATAACAGCCTTGAATTAGGTTACAGTATTGAGAATTTATGCAACGCCAGTTTTTGTCTTTACCATTTACTAGCAACCTTCATGTTTCCGGATAAGCATATCGTATCAGAGAAACAGGAGAATAAGGATTTTGTAAATGACACCATCAGGTACATGAAGGCTAACCTGGAAAACAAGCTTACAGTTGATGATATGGCATATCAGCACCAGCTATCCGCATCCCATTTCTCAAACATATTCAGGAAAAAAACAGGGATGCCGCCAATAGATTATTTTATTAATCTTAAAATGCAGAGAGCCTGCCAGCTTTTACACGCCAATGAGATAAAAATAAAAGAAGTAGCAATGGATTTGGGATATGATGATCCCTATTACTTTTCCCGCTTATTTAAAAGATTTATGGGTGCATCTCCTGAACAATACCGCCTTACTACAAAAAAATAATTGGATTGCGGGATCGATCTTATTGATGCGGTTTCTTTATTATGATGATTTGATTTAAAAGATCACGCTTACGCCACAGAAATTTTAATAACAACGAACCTAGTATGATATGTACTGAAACTATAAAACGCGAACCGGAGGTTGCATTTTCAAAACACTCTCAGCCGGGCTGGTTCAGGATTTTGAAATATATTTTAATTGGCGGGATGCTGTACTTTTTGTGGGGAAGCAAATTGCTCTGGATCATTTTACCAATCCTGTTCATTTTGTCCATGTGCTTACATTTTTGGTACAGGTTTAAAACCCAGCGTTGGACAAAAAATTATGGCTTATGGAAGCATGACAAACGCAAACCTGGGTAACATACAAAAGGAACAAAGTTTGTGCTTTGCTCCTTTTGCTGCTTATTATTTTTACACAAATTAAAAATCAATACGTGTATTTATTCTTTTATTAGTGCCAACTCCTATGGATCAAGCGGGTCAAGAGGGTCCATGTGCAGGCTTTCCAGCACAGGATAAAAATCTATATCGTGATTGGAATGCTCTTTTTGCCCCTGTAAGGCAAATAACCAAGCTCATGCAGGTTACGGTTATCAAAAGCCTCTTTGGCAGCACTGTCATGCTGACTTTTGCTTGTCACAAATACCGAAGGTTTATCTAATGGGATCCCATACCTGATCATCAACCGGTCGGCATTCCTGATGTTAGTGATTGTATGACGTGCGTGCGGATCAATGATAATGGCATCCCCCCGCTATATTAAATTTTTGCATCAGGTACTTTTTTATAATTAAAAGTACCCTGACAATTGAGTATTAATTATTATTTGCCAGGTGATTGAAGCTAAAGGAAGATGCAGTTCATACAGTCATTTTAAATTATCAAAATCGTATAGACTAATATTTTGCGTCTATACGATTTTGCCTTTGTAAATTATTTATCTGATTATTGAATACTTACCAGTTATATTATTAGTACCTGTTGCCGGTGGTGATTTGTAATTAATTGTGAAGCCGGTAGAACCCAGTGAAACAATTGACCAGTCGGAAGAGGCAGCCGTGCTGCTTGGCATTAATATTACATTTGACGGAACATATCCTAAAGCTGTGTAAGTAACGCTAAATGAAGTTGTTGAAGCATTCCCTGAAAACGCATAGATACCGGAAGGTATTGAAGGCGAAAATTGAGCCCAGCCGGTATTGGTTGTACCGGATAACTTTACCCATAAGTTATTAGTTGTATTACTTATGTCAGTATACATTGAGCCTGGCGGGGCTGCTATTACTGATTGTGGTGTGCCCGAACCAAATAACTGACCGCCCACAAAGCTTTGTGCCCCAATGAGGCTGTATTTGCCTATATTATTGGTGTATAATATGGGGCCAACAATATTTGCTGTGCTCAAGGCATTTTCAACTATATTTCCCGAATTATTTCCTTTACAAACATTGCCGTTAACGATAATATTACGCGGCCGCTGTGTACCACCATTCGAAAAATCAGGATTACCTGAAACGCCTGTCCAGCCTGCTAATGTAACCGATTCAATTGAAATGGCGCTCTGAATCCTTGCACTGTTACTAATGCAGGTATTGCCGGTTATATGACCTGCTTGTACTCCCTGAACACGAATTTGATAGGTTTGGAAAGTTGTATCAATTACGTTAGATGGCAAATAGACAGTATTATTTGTAATATCAATATTCTCACTGCCCTGGGCCGTGCCAATGGCTTCAAGTGTTACACGAATAAAATCACCTCCGCTTATCCATTTACCCGACTGCTGATCTGCTATCCTTTCAATATAGTTGCCATCAATTTTGGCATCTTTGGTATTTGATAAAAATATGCGGCCATCAACAACGTATATTTTATTATTGCGGGCAGACACATTGGTACAGTTGTGAAAAGCAATTCCATCGTCGCCAATACCAGAGATGTAATTATTATCTATAATTATGCGGGTGCCTTTTGTAACGCCAATACCTTCACCCTGGTTATAAGCATGCTTTGCGGTAACTTTGTTGTTTGTTATGGTAAAATCAGTTATTGAACTACCGGCACACCAGGAAGTGTTTAATGCTGTTTCAATTGCTGTGCAAAGCCCATTGGCTGGAACGAGGTCGGCTAAATAGAGGTAATTATTGCTGATATAACTATCGTCAATAGAAAATCCGTTAATAAGAGTTCCTACTTTTGTACCCGCATTTGGGTGAAACTGGATGCCTGTTATGTGCGACCCACGCCAGGGAATAACCGTGCCCCCTTTACTTACAATTCCAAGTGCTATAGTGTATAATGTATCAACTGAGTTTCCATAATTACCACGGGGATAAATTTTTGACGTTCCAACTCCATCACCTTCCCATGATATATTGCTGTATAAAAACAGTGTGCGGTCAACCACATATTTGCCCTTTGGGAAATACAGTATTTGTGTACCTACACGGTTACCTGTCCTGTTTAAATAAGTAATAGCGTTTTGAATGTAATGCGTATCAACATTAACTGAATCTCCCTTTGCACCCCACCAGGTTACAGAATATTTACTCCCGGTGGTCAGCCTTTGCCAGGCGCCGTGCCCCTTTCCTGTTGCAGGAAAATAAATGCCGCTATCAATAGCGCCGGTATATGCCGGCTGATAAATAAAAGGTGTTGAGCCGCCTTGCAGGGTATCTGATAATATAACAGAAGTGGCAGAATCTGTATACCCTATCATTTGCGCAATTGTGCTCAAATGAACAACCGTATCTACTAAAGAGTAACCTGCGGAGGCATTGCTAATTCGGGGCTTACCGTTAGTATGTTTGGCAGATGAATTTGTGTTGCCAGTCTTACCCTCAAGCGTGTAAAAATGTGATTTTAAGGCGTACAGGCTAAATGTCAGGCCCATAACAAGAGAAACGAGTAGTAGTGTTTTTTTCATACTAAATCAATGGGTTTAAAGAAATTTTTGGGGATTAAAGATAGTCGACATCGTGAGCACGAATCCGTTGACCAAGATAATAATTATCCTGACAATGTTGCATGAAATATCTTCCTTACTTAAACCAGGCCCGGAAGATTGAAAAACCGTGATAACTTCCATACATAAAAAGCTTAAAAAAACTTTAAGTTTCTTAATGCAGAAACAGGCTTAATATGATCATTATTAAGCCTGTATTATTAATAAGCATGACCGGAGATAAATTATCCGGAAATTTTTCTCCGCTTTACCTCCTTTACTATTAAACTCAGTTCGCGGCTCATTTGTCCGGCAATAGCGGTATTTTCCTGGGCGCGCCTGAAAAGGTAAGGCAAAACTGCCTTTATTGGCCCATATGGAACATATTTGGCCACGTTATATTGTGCATTGGCAAGGTTAAAGCTTAAGTTATCACTCATACCCAGCAATTGCGAAAAATACACATGCGGGTTTCTATGGTCGATATTCTTTTTATCCAAAAGATCAGCGAGCAATCTGCAGCTTTCTTCATTGTGCGTACCGGCCACAAAAGCAATTGTATCAATATGATCAGTGCAGCAATTAAGCGCGGCATCATAATCTTTATCTGATGATTGTTTATCCGGTTGAATTGGTGAGGGATAGCCCTTTTCTTCAGCGCGTTTACGTTCTTTTTCCATATAAGCGCCACGCACTAATTTGGCTCCTAATATAAATTTCCCTTTAACGGCAATTGCATGGTCGTTTTTTAACGATGCCAGTTTATCATGCCTGTATAACTGGTAAGTATTATAAACTATTGCTTTTTCAGTATTGTACAGGTGCATCATATCCAAAGCCAGCATGTCAATAGTTTTTTGAATCCAGCTTTCTTCAGCGTCAATCATTACCGGGATACCCGTTGAATGTGCTTTTTCGCAAATCGCTAAAACCCTTGCCTGCACTTTTTGCCATTCTTCCTGTTCAATAACGCTTAGCTGTGCTTTTTCGTCAAGTTTTTCCAATAGCGAAAAACGACCGACACCTGTAACTTTAAATACCGTAATTGGCACAGCTTTATCAGCCGATGCCCTTTCGATGGTTCGGATAATTTCATCGCGGGTGTTATCAAACACATGTTCATCATCCTCTCCCTCAATTGAATAATCAAGAATGGTGCCCACACCACCATTATTAAGGTTTTTAATTGTTTTATCGCATTCGGCAATGGTTTCGCCGCCGCAAAAATGTTTGAAAATGGTAGCCTTTATAAGACCTTTAACAGGCAGCCCTATTTTTATTGCGAAATTAGTTACCGGAGGGCCTATCTTCACTAAAAAGTTAACGTTAATTACTCTAAATAGCCAGTATGCGCGTTTAAGGTCGAAATTTGAAGAATGCCGGAAAGCTATCTCCGTATTTTCAAAAGATAAATTATTCTTTTCGTTCATGGTCAGTTAGTACATGGTTCATAGTTATTCGTTCATAATAAATGGGAAACAACCATAAACTATGACCAATGAAATATAAACCGGTGCGCAAAATTATAAATTGCAAGCCAAATATCTCATTATTCATTGAATAGTTTATTTTTGTTGCCTCATGATAGAATTTAAAGTTACCGGAGATTATATCCCCATGATCCAACTACTAAAGGCGGCCAACCTGGTACAAACCGGTGGCGAAGCGCAAATAGTTGTAACAGAAGGAGAAGTAATGTATAATGGCCAGGTTGATTTTCGTAAACGCCTTAAAGTAAAAAAAGGTGACACCGTTGAATTCCGCGGCGAAACTATCACAGTGATATAACATATGAAAACTATTCAGAGCGACAATTACCCCATATATTTTGAGAACAGCATAGCCGAGCTTGAAAAATTTGTTAAAGCCGGCAATTATTCCAGGTCATTTATATTAACTGACGAGCATACTTCAATACATTGCCTGCCACTGATACAGGCGCAATTTGAAGGTCGCGAAAATTTCGACATTATAGAAGTTAATTCAGGTGAGGAAAGCAAGACTATTGATTTTTGTATCGGCATCTGGAAAATGCTGATTGATTTTGAAGCCGACCGTAAAAGCCTGCTGATAAACCTGGGCGGCGGCGTAATTACTGATATGGGTGGTTTTGCGGCTTCAACCTTTAAGCGCGGGATAGATTTTGTGCATGTGCCTACTACCCTACTCTCGCAGGTGGATGCTTCCGTGGGTGGTAAAACGGGTATTGATATGGACAATATAAAAAATATCATCGGTACCTTTACCCAACCAAAAGCAGTGTTTATTGCTGATGAATTTTTAAAAACCTTGCCCGCAAGGCAAATTCTATCAGGTACTGCAGAAATGCTTAAACATGGCCTTATAACTGATGTGGCTTATTGGGAGGCATTAAAAAACAGTGACCTACGTGTCCCTTCAGGTGAATTGATCCACCGGTCTGTTGAGATAAAGAACGAGGTTGTTATTGAAGATCCAAAGGAAAAGGGAATTCGAAAAGCTCTTAACTTTGGCCATACTGTAGGCCATGCAGTAGAAACCTATTCGCTGATAAACGATAAGGATCCTTTAACCCATGGTGAGGCCATTGCTTTAGGGATGATTTGCGAGGCTTATCTATCCCACAAAAAAACAGGATTAAGCAGTGATGAACTGACCGAAATAGTTACCGTGATAAGCAACCTGTATCCCAAGTACAGCCTGCCAGAAACAAATTATGAGACCATGTGTTCCATAATGTTAAAAGACAAAAAGAACCAAAACGGCCAAATAAATTGCACTTTATTGACAAGCATAGGCAAATGCAGTCTTGATAATATTTGCACAGATGCCGAACTTTGTGAGAGTTTATCCTATTATGCAAACTTATAGCTTGGAAATTAGGATATAAATTAATACAGTGCTACTTTTATAAATCGATTTTAAAAATCCGAAATCGAACACCCTTCATTCGAATAAAAATGTTTCACCCCGACATTAGACAAGAAACAGCATTGCTACTGGTAGCCTTGCTGGTAGTAATAACTGTGCTTGAAATGTGGTTTAGTTACCGCGAAAACCGTAAATATTACGAGAAAAGAGATACGCTTACAAATATTTATTTAACCACTCTTGCCTTCCTGCTAAATATGGCTGTTGGCGGCAGTACGTTTTTCATTTTGCACTATGCCTGGCATTTCAGGCTGTTTGAGATACATAATGCTATACTTTATTGGTTTGTGCTGGTTGTAATGCAGGATTTTTTATATTGGGCGTTGCATTATACCGGGCATTATTGCCGCCTGTTTTGGGCTATACATGTAACACACCACTCTTCAGCGCATTTTAACTTCACAACCGGCTTCCGCTCCACTGTTTTTGAGCCACTTTACCGGGTGTTTTTTTATTTACCACTGGCCATTATGGGTTTTAGCGCGGTGGATATACTTTATGCTTACCTTGTTACGCAGCTATATGGTAACCTGGTACATACGCAATACAATTTCCCTCTTCCAAAATGGTACGGGCTTATATTTGTAACCCCATCCCATCACCGTGTACACCACGCATCAAACATTCCCTATCTAGATAAAAACATGGGTATGGTTTTGATTATATGGGACAGGCTGTTCGGCACCTTCCGTGAAGAAAACCTGCCTGAGCCTGTAAAATACGGACTAACGCATCAGCCGGATAACCTCGGGCCTGTGAACATCCTTTTCCATGAATGGAAAGCTTTATTGGCTGATGTGAAAAAAGTGCCAGAGTTAAAAACCAAGCTGCAATATTTTCTAAATCCGCCGGGATGGAGTCATGATGGCAGTACGCAAACGGCAAGGGTATTGCAGCAGGAGTATGAAAATACAACTATCTAAATGCGCTATATCAAATCTTTCATCCAATTTTCTATATCTATTTGATCAAGTCGCTCAAATTTGAAACATTAAAGGCGGTGGGTAAAGCAATAGGAATTTATCTAATTTATATTGATTTTTGATGAAACTATTTATTTATGCAAATCAAATTTTTTTGTCCAAAATGGGGTTCTGATAATATAACCTGGGATAACTTTTGTGCCAAAGTAAAAGAAGCAGGCTATGACGGAATTGAAACCCCTGTATCTTTTGATGAGGGCGAAAAAAAAGAAATTACTGCTGCATTAAAAAAGCATGATCTTCTGCTAATCGGCCAGTACTACCAATCATTTGAAAAAGATTTGGAGCTGCATAAAGAGAGCTTTAAAAAGCATCTTGAAAGTTTAGCCGGTCTGCAGCCTTTGCTAATCGATTCGCAAACCGGGAAAGATTACTTTACCCATGCTCAAAACCGGGAGCTTTTCCAATTGGCTAAGAAAATAACTGATGACACCGGGATAGTGATAGCCCATGAAACTCATCGGAACAAAGCCTTGTTTGCGGTGCATGTAACAAAAGAATTGCTGACGGATAACCCGGATGCAGTGATCACGGCGGATTTTTCCCATTGGTGCAATGTATCTGAAAGCTTACTGGAACAACAGCAGGATGCCGTTGATATTGCTGTAAGTAAAACCGTACATATTCATGCAAGGGTCGGCCATGCGGAATCGGCCCAGGTTTCAGACCCAAGGGCTGAAGAATGGAAAGCAGAAGTAGAAGCACATCTTAACTGGTGGGATGCTATTGTTCAATGCCGTTTAAAACATGGCGCTCAGCTTTTAACAATCACACCCGAATTTGGTCCTGCCCCTTATATGCCCGCATTGCCTTATACCAAAATGCCGGTGGCTAATCAATGGGATATTAATGTTTATATGATGGGGTTGCTGAAAGAGCGATACGAGTATATTTAACCAATCTATAAAACACCTATGAATTAATGCCTGATTTTTATTTAGTTTTACATCTATACAAAATCCCATCTAAATTTAATATACCAAATGCCAGCCGTGTTGATTAAAAAGCTATACCGCTTCGTGTTTAAAGATAAACAAGCCCTTGCTTTAAAAGCCTGGTACAGCGATAACGGCGACGAAACCCTCCGTTTAAATTACCCCGGGCTTAACGATAATTCAATAGTGATGGATCTGGGTGGTTATGAAGGGCAATGGGCAAATGAGATATTTTTGAGATATAACTGCGCGGTATATGTTTTTGAACCTTACTTGCCCTATGCTAAGGATATTGAACTACGTTTTAAAGGCAATAGCAAAATAAAGGTATTTTCAATTGGGCTGGGAAAGACTGATACTGATGAAAAACTTCATATCTCGGCAAACAGGTCATCCTTGTTTAAACAGGATGAAAGTGAAAGCGATAATGAAAATTCAACCACAATAAGAATAGTTAAAGCCTCGGCTTTTATAAAGGAACATGATATTGACCTGATCAATTTAATGAAAATCAATATCGAAGGAGGAGAATACGACCTTTTGGACGAACTGATTGATGAAGGGACGGCCCATAAAATAGAAAATATCCAGGTCCAGTTTCATGATTTTTTTCCCGGGGCAATTAAAAGAATGAAAAATATCCAGAGAAAATTGAGCAAAACCCATGAGTTAACCTACCAATATGAACTTGTGTGGGAAAACTGGAAATTAAAAACCGGTATATAATATCAATCGGGTAAGCATTTCGCCAAATAATATTCTGTTTACCCTATTAATTTTCAAAAAAATAAAATTTTCTATTGACAATATCATTTTTACATGTACATTTACATCGCAAACAAAAACAAATGAAATTTAACACTGCATATTTTTATGGTTACTACTTTTACTTTAACAGTAAGAGCCGGGACTAATATGCAATAACAAACATATAAGAAACTGAAAAGTCCCGGCCAAAAACCGGGACTTTTTGCTTTAAATGGATTTATGAAAAACGAAAATCTGAGAGTTGCAATACAGGGGATCCGCGCTTCGTTTCACGAAGAGGCCGCATTAAAATATTTTGGTGAAAATATCCAAACCATTGAGTGCAATTCCTTTAAGCAAACATTTGAGGCTTTAAAAAATAAAAATGCCGATTATGTGGTGATGGCTATTGAAAACAGCATTGCCGGCAGCATATTGCCTAACTATTCGTTGTTGCTTAGCTATGCCTTCCCGGTAGTTGGCGAAATCTATCTTCCTATCCAATTGCATTTAATGGCGCTGCCGGGGGTAAAGTTTGAGGATGTTAAAAATGTAACCTCCCATCCTATTGCTATCCGCCAGTGTGTTGATTTTTTTGATGAGTATCCACATTTAAACATTATTGAAAGCAATGATACAGCTGCCTGTGCCAAGCGCATCCGTGATGAGCAGCTTACAGATACTGTTGCTATTGCAAACACCTTAGCAGCAAGGCTTTACGGTTTGGATGTATTGGAGCGCAGGATAGAATCGAACAAAAAGAACTTTACCCGTTTTTTGATCCTTACCCATCATGAAAATGTGGTTAAGAAACATCCTAATAAAGCTTCACTTTGTTTCCAGGTAAGCAATAAGGTTGGCGCGTTAGCAAAGGTGCTGAACATTTTTGCTGAACAAAGCCTTAACATGAGCAAAATACAGAGTATGCCAATTTTAGGCAAACGCAATGAGTATAATTTTTATGTAGATGTTGAATGGGATGATGCCAAACAATACGATACAGCAATAAGGCAGATCCTGAAGTACACGCAAAACTTCAACATCCTGGGTGAATATGAAAGGCATGATGAAGAGAATGAAAAATTGCCAAAAACGGTAAAGAATGTAAAGGTGCCGCGTACATATATAAATATGAAGAAGATGAGTTGAGGGAGGAGTCGGAAAGTCGGGAAAGTCCGGAAGTCCAAAAGACAGAAGGATGGCGGAGGTCTGAAAGTCAGAAATCCGAAATTATTAAAGAGCCAAAAATAATTAAAATAAATAAAAATCATTTTCCGGATCTCCGGACTAACAAAAAACAAAACGATGAAACTGAATTTAAACATACAACCATTAAGCTCCTGGATTAAAACCGGAAGTGAGCCATTATTAATTGCTGGTCCGTGCAGTGCCGAAACCGAAGATCAGTTAGTAGCCACAGCGCATTTATTAGCAAAAACCGGCAAGGTATCTGCTTTACGTGCCGGCATCTGGAAACCGCGTACCCGTCCCGGAGAGTTTGAAGGCATCGGCAGTATTGGTTTGGAATGGCTTAAACGCGCTAAAGAAGAAACCGGCTTGCCTACCGCTGTTGAAGTTGCTACCGCAAAACATGTTGAAGAAGCTTTAAAGGCAGGTGTGGATATTTTGTGGGTTGGAGCGCGTTCAACCGCAAACCCTTTTACAGTACAGGAAATTGCTGACGCTTTGCGTGGAGTTGACATACCAGTGATGGTTAAAAACCCTGTAAACCCTGATCTTTCTTTATGGATTGGCGCTATTGAGCGGATCAACAATGCTGGTATTACCAAACTGGCGGCTATTCACCGTGGGTTTTCATCACACGAAAAAAGTGCTTTCCGCAATGAGCCCATGTGGGATCTGGCCATTAGCCTTAAAACATTAGCACCCGAATTGCCTTTGATTAATGATCCAAGCCATATTACCGGTAACCGTGACCTGATTGGTTACATTTCACAAAAAGCGCTTGACCTTGATATGCAGGGATTGATGATTGAATCGCATATTGACCCAAGCGTTGCCTGGACAGATGCTAAACAACAGGTTACCCCTGCTGCTTTAGTTGAGATAATTGAGCACCTAACCCTGCGCAAACCTGAGATCCGTAATGCAGAAGTGAAAGATAAGCTGGAAGAACTGCGTAACCAGATTGATAAAATTGATGATCTGGTGATTCAGAAAATGGCTGAGCGCATGAAAATTGTTGAGCAAATCGGCAACTATAAAAAGGATAACAACATCACTATTTTACAGGTTAATCGTTGGGACGAGATCTTAAACAAACGTACCAGTTATGCTAAAGCACTTAAGTTAAGCACCGAGTTTACTGAAAAATTGCTGGAACTGATCCACGCTGAATCTATCCGTAAACAAACTGAAATAATGAATAAGGACGAAGCCGGACAAGCAGCAGAAAAATTAACTCACGCGTAAATTCGAAAACCCCGTAGAGACGCAATACTTTGCGTCTCTGGATTGGGCCTTTAATTTCTTATATTAAATTGTATACAGAAAGACACAAAGTATTGTGTCTCTACAGGATTATATTTTGTAATGAAGCATAACATCATCCTTACCAAAAAAGGCAGATCAATAAAAGGCACTGTACAACTTACCGGTTCAAAAAGTGAATGTAACCGCGCCCTTATAATTGAGGCGTTAAGCAATGGAAAGGTAAAAGTTGAAAATATATCAGACGCTGCGGATGCGGTGACTTTGGCCGAAGTCCTGAGTCTAGAGTCGAAAGTCTTAAGTCAAAAATCAAATGACTCCGGACTTAAGACTCAAGACTTAAGACTCATAAACATCGGTCCTGCCGGAACAGCCATGCGTTTTTTAACTGCATACTTTACTTTGCAGAATGAAGAAGTGATATTAACCGGCAGCGAGCGGATGAAACAGCGCCCAATAGGGATCCTGGTGGAGGCGTTGCGTGAGTTGGGTGCGCAAATTGAATACGTTGAGAACGAGGGCTTCCCCCCTATTAAACTAAAAGGCAGCTTAGTGCAGCAGTCTAATAAGATCAGTATAAAAGGAAATATAAGCAGTCAGTACATCACCGCGCTTTTGCTTATAGCTGCCCGGCTGCCTTTTGGTTTGGAACTGCACATTGAAGGCGACTTAACATCACGCCCTTATGTTGAAATGACGCTGGCCATGCTGCAAACCGCGGGCATTCAGCATAACTGGCAGGGCAATGTGATTTCCGTACAAAACCAGGAATTTGCGACCACTTCTCTGTATATTGAGCCCGACTGGAGCGCAGCATCATACTGGTACTCTATAGCGGCATTAGCTGATGAAGCGGAACTGTTTTTACCTGGATTAGCGCAATACAGCTTACAGGGCGACAGCATTATAACCGAGATAATGGCCAATTTTGGCATTACTTCGCAGTTTAAGGATGGCGGCGTGTATTTGCAAAAAGAAGCAAAAGAAATATCCCGCAAGATCTTTGATTTGAAAGAATGCCCGGATCTTGCCCAAACCATTATTGTGATATGCGCAGCATTAGGTCACGACGCTACCTTTACCGGGCTGGAAACACTGAAGATTAAAGAAACAGATCGTATAAAAGCCTTGCAAAATGAGCTTGCCAAGTTAAGGGTTAAGTTGATTGAAAAAGGACAGGTTTATAAACTGGATTGCAGCGAAAAACAGATCCCCGAACGTATATTTGTTAATACTTACGATGATCACAGAATGGCCATGGCCTTTGCGCCGTTAGCTTTACTGATCCCGCAGGTTGAAATTGAAGATGCCGACGTGGTTGAAAAATCATACCCGGCATTTTGGAAAGATCTGGAAAAGATGGGGTTTGAGGAAGAGGTGAAAGGATAAAGGAAAAACGCGAAAGGTTTAACAAACTTGTCTTTGCTAGGTACGAAGCAATCGCGAACTGTGCTTAACCGCTTTGCATTCGATGAGGCTAGCGCCCTTGTTGGTGTTGTCACCAACAAGTTGGACTAAGTTTGTATATTGCAGATAATCGCCAAGAAAGTTGTGCGAATACAAAGTGGCCGTAAATAATCCGTGTAATCAGTCACCAATCAGTGTAATCACAATATAGTGTAATCATTCACCAATCAGTGTAATCACAACATAATCGGTGAAATCAAAAAAATAATATGGCAGGCAATTCATTCGGGCAACTATTCAGGATAACAACATTTGGCGAATCGCACGGCGAGGCTATTGGGGTAATTATTGACGGCTGTCCGGCACAACTGGAGGTCGACATGGATTATATCCAGGGTGAACTTGATAAACGCAAGCCGGGCCAATCAAAGATCACTACACAACGTAAGGAAAGCGATACGGTAAAAATACTTTCGGGTGTGTTTGAAGGTAAAACTACCGGCACTCCTATTGCCATGCTGATCCCAAATGAGGACCAGCGTTCAAAGGATTATACCCACAATGTTGATGTGTTCCGTCCCTCACATGCTGACTACACTTATCAGACAAAATATGGAATCCGCGATCATCGTGGTGGTGGTCGCTCATCAGCCCGCGAAACTGCTGCACGTGTCGCTGCAGGTGCAATAGCAAAACTCATGTTAAAAACACAGGGCATTGAAATTGTTGCCCATGTAAGCAGCGTTGGTAAAATTGATGCGCCAAATGTAGAGATAAGAAGTGCGCAGGAATTTATTGATGAGCGAGAAAAGAACATTGTTCGCTGTGCTGATCCGGCAACTGCAGAAGAAATGATCGAATACATTGATTCCATCCGCAAGCAGGGCGATACCGTTGGCGGCAAAGTAAGCTGCCATATTTTAAACTGCCCCGTTGGATTAGGTGAGCCTGTGTTCGATAAGCTCCATGCTGATTTGGGGAAAGCTATGCTTAGCATTAATGCGGTACATGGCTTTGAATATGGCTCAGGCTTTTCAGGCAGCGAAATGCGCGGATCAGAACATAACGACATCTTTATAAAAGATCATTTAGGCGAGATCAGAACACTTACCAATTACTCAGGCGGCATCCAGGGCGGTTTAAGCAACGGGATGCCAATTGAGTTTAAGGTAGCCTTTAAACCCGTTGCCACCATAATGCACAACCAGGCAACTATTGACAGCCAGGGCAATGCAGCCGAAATCTCGGGTAAGGGCCGTCATGACCCTTGTGTTGTACCGCGTGCTGTACCCATTGTTGAAGCAATGGCGGCGCTGGTACTTGCCGACCATTGGCTAAGAAACAGGAATTCAATAATGCCCCCTCTTCTGCCTTACTAACCCGGGAAAATTTGTTAGCTTTTTAAAAAGTTGACAAATCTAATTCTATTAGCGTAAAGAAATTTTATTTGCTAATTTTGTTAGACAAAGCATTTTACCTGTGCATCAACTATAAATGTCTAACATAAAAGCAGTAGAAAAAAGGTGGATAGAGAATTTTAGAAATTCAC
This sequence comes from Mucilaginibacter sp., assembly GCF_028288225.1. Lineage (GTDB taxonomy): Bacteria > Bacteroidota > Bacteroidia > Sphingobacteriales > Sphingobacteriaceae > Mucilaginibacter. Next base: position 62,341 of record NZ_JAQBOC010000022.1, on the reverse strand, counting down.
CCCTGGTGGATAGCTCTACCGGGCTTTTTAAAAGTGATTTTGCTTTCCAGTTTTTCTATGGAAAATCAGAGAACAGCCTTTGTCCGGACGATTTTCTTTTCGACTTTAAAAGTTATTATTCAATTCATTCTTCATTAGATGTATTAGCTGTTTTAGAAAAATGTAACGAGTTCTTAAGTTTTATAGGGATAAAATTAAACAGCGATAGATTAAAAGAGCACATCAGAAAAAACCCTGCCGAGTACAAAAATTTTGTAGACAAGTGTTATTATCTTTTAAAAACGCTTGCCCATTATGGACAAACCCTTGTTTTAGCCAATCCTTATAAAGACACTTTTCGTGAAATTGATTATTTGGCACGAATTGAATGCGGTGAAATTCAGTTGAAAATTTTTGATGAGCCATTATACCTTCCCGATCTATACAGCAGGTTTAAAAACTTTCCCGATGGCTACGAAAAGAATATGATTGTAAAACAGCTGTTCGAAAAGCTTGAAACAGCTAATGACAGTTTCTATATCACAGGCAAAGCCGGTACAGGTAAATCTACATTTATTCAATACTTCGCCAAAAAAACCGGCAAAAAGCTGTTAATGTGCGCATTTACAGGCATTGCTGCAATTAATGTAGGCGGGCAAACCATACATTCGTTTTTCAGGTTCCCGCTGAAACCATTACTGCCTGAAGATGATGAAATTACCAAGTTTGAGCAATACTCGAAGAAATACAATTTGATACAGGAAATTGATACCATCATTATTGATGAAGTATCTATGCTCCGCGCTGATATTGTTGAAGCCATTGATTATTCGTTAAGAATTAATGGAGGCGACCCCAATAAAGTTTTCGGAGGCAAGCAAATTATTTTTGTTGGTGATATTTTTCAACTACCCCCGGTAGCCAATTCAAACGATACCCTCGAAAATATGCTTTTTACGGAGGAGTATAAGAGTAAATATTTTTTTGATTCACTGGCTTATAAAAAGTTAAATCCAACATATTTTGAATTTAAGATCTCTTACAGGCAAGGCTCAGACTTAGATTTTGTAGATCTATTGGATAAAGTAAGGGTTTGTGATATTAATAACGAAGTACTTCAAAACTTAAATACCAGGGTTGATCCGTTGTACATACCGCAAAATGATGAATTTGTAATTACGCTAACATCAAATAATGCTATTGCCTATAGCGAAAACGCGAGAAGACTATATGAACTACCCTACACTGCCTTTAAATTCGAAGCGCAAATAGAGGGCGAATTTAACCAGGAAAAGTTTCCTGCAGATAAAGTTCTCGAGCTTAAAAAATATGCACAGGTAATATTTATAAAGAATGATTCAGCAGGAAGATGGGTAAACGGGACAATTGCCAAAGTTGACTTTATCTCTGACAATTTCATTGAGGTGAGGCTGCAGGATAGCAGCATTCACAAACTGGAAAAAGCCACGTGGGAAAACAGGGTGTTTCAATACGATAAATTTAAACGGAGGATTGTGTCAGAGGTAAAAGGTAAATTTACCCAATACCCCATTAAGCTGGCTTGGGCGGTAACCATCCATAAAAGCCAGGGCCTCACTTTTGATAATGTAATAATTGATGTAGGCACCGGTACGTTTGTAAACGGGCAAATGTACACTGCCCTTAGCCGCTGCCGCACGTTAAACGGCATAACCTTAAAAAGAACGATCAAAAAAGAAGACATTATTTCAGATGATCGCATCATTAATTTTCACGAACGGGAGCAGTTGATAAACTCGATAGATTTTGAATAAGGTTTAATCAATAAAAAAACATCCGCACATCTTCATATTCGCACATCCGCACATTATATTTGTGCAACAATGCTCACCTCCTTTTTCCAATTATATAAACAAGCTTATAGCGGCCTTTCACGTAACAGCTGGTACCTGTGCATAGTAATGCTCATTAACCGCAGCGGTACTATGGTTGTGCCTTTTATGAGCATTTACTGTATAAAGCAATTGCATTTCAGCATTGTTGAAGCGGGCACCATCATGAGCTTGTTTGGGGTAGGGTCAATAAGCGGGGCGTTTGTTGGCGGTAAGCTAACTGATAAATTTGGTTTTTATGATCTGCAGGTTGGGGCCTTATTAAGCGGCGGTATTCTATTTTTGATCTTAGGTTACCAGCATACTTTTTTAAGCGTGAGCATCGGCACTTTTGTGCTCAGCTTTTGTAATGAATCATTCAGGCCGGCAAACTCAACGGCTATAGCACATTACAGCACACCTGAAAATAAAACACGTTCGTATTCTTTAAATAGGTTGGCAGTCAACCTGGGCTGGGCAGTGGGCGCCGGTTTTGGAGGTTTACTGGCATCTATAAATTATCATTTATTGTTTTGGGTTGATGGTGTAACCAATATTATGGCAGCTCTGTTTTTGTTAAGATTAATGCCAAGGGCAAGCGTAATAAACACGATTAAAAAGATTGAAGAAGGCATTGTCAGTACCTCAGCCTATAAAGATCGAATATACCTGGCTTTCATCTTGCTTTCGGCATTGTTTGGCATTTGCTTTTTCCAGTTCTTTATAATGGAGCCTGTCTTCTATAAGATCCAATGGCACTTTAGCGAGCGTTTTATTGGTTTCCTGATGGCTTTAAATGGGATCCTGATAGGCATTGTGGAAATGGTGCTGATCCACAACCTTGAAGGCAAAAGGAACGGTTTAACCTATATAATAACAGGCGTTTTAATGGGCGCTGCTGGTTTTGTATTGCTGGTATTTTTACCGGCAGGCACGGCAGCGGCAATACTTATTGTTTTGCTGATGACCTTCAGCGAGATGTTGGCCATGCCATTTATGAACACGTTCTGGATCAGTCGCTCAACCGAATATAACCGCGGCGAATATGCTGCTTTGTACACTATGTCGTGGTCTGCAGCACAAGTGATTGCCCCACTTACCGGTGGTTTGATAATTGCCTTTGGTGGGTTTAGTTTGTTATGGTGGGCGTTATGCGGATTAAGCGTTGTGGCAGCTGGAGGGTATTATTTACTGTATAGATTTGTAAAGACAGGCTAGTCAGTAATATTTTCAGATGCTGTTTGATTTATTTATATTTGTGTATGGAAACGCTGGTGATAAATATTCCTGAGAAAAAAAGCGCATTGGTAAAGCAATTGTTAAAAGAATTGGGGGTTACTATTGACAAAAAAGCTATTGTTAAAAGTACTAAACCACATATTCCAAATGCATTGACGGCTAAAACCATTGAGGATGCTCGTAATGGAATCGGTATAGAAGGCCCTATTACTGATCTTAAAGCTTTTATGGACTCGTTGTAATGTTTACTTTAAAAATAACCAGCCAGTTTAAAAAGATCTTAAGACATTAAAAAAGCGATCACCTCGAAATTACACGCTAATATTTGATTTTCTTTCTGAATTAAAAGAGACCGGGGCTTTGGGACTTGACAGAAAATATTTACCGCACAAGCTTTCAGGAAATTATAAAAACGATTGGGAAGCTCACATAAAACCTGATTTGCTGATAATTTGGTTTGAAATTATTAAAGACAGCGAAATTTTGCTTTTAAGAGCTGGCTCTCATTCGGATTTATTTTAAAGACGAATGCCCTACGTCAAATTCCTATCCTTAAACCAAACTTCATCAGGTTTTATCTCAATATTATCCATCAGGTTTACCAGCTCAATTGCATCACCTGACGTTAAAACCAGCGCACGATTTGCCGGCTTTAAAAACTTTTGCTCAACCATAACATCCATTTGCTTTAGCAGCAGGTCATAAAATCCGTTTACGTTTAATATTCCCACGGGATGTGTATGTAAGCCAAGCTGCAGCCATGTTAAAACTTCAAAAAACTCTTCCAATGTACCAAAGCCGCCGGGCAGCATAATAATGCCATCGCAAAGATCATTCATCAGTTGTTTGCGCTGATGCATGTTTTCAACTATATGCAGTTCGGTTAGTCCGTGGTGACCAACTTCTTTGTCCATCAAAAACTGCGGGATCACCCCGATAGCTTTCCCGCCTTTACTTAATACCGCATCGGCTAAAATCCCCATTACACCTACTTTACCACCGCCATATACCAGGGCGATGCTGCGGTCCACCATAATTTCGGTCAATTCTTCAATAGCTTGTATTAAACTGGGATCGCCATTGAAATTAGCTCCACAAAAAATACAGATCGATTTCATAAGTAGTGAATTTGTAGGGTCTAAGGTCGTAAAAAGTATACTATTCAATAAAGTTTATGATATTATTTTATTAAAATTGTGTACCATTATTTATACACCTGCTATTTATCAGGGCATTAGCCTTTTTTAAACATTAAAATGAAAAAACTTATACTTTTTGGATTGCTGGGCTTTGCCTGCCAGCACTCGTTTGGCCAGGATGCAACAGAAAATTACCGGCTGTTATTGAAAAACGACTGGAACATGCAATCAGCGGTTACTGATGCCTCAACCGGTGGCCAGATCTCAAAAGCTGATTTTAAAGCTGATAAATGGTACAAAGTAAGTGTGCCAACCACTGTTATTGCCGGGTTGCTTGCCAATAAGGTATATGATTTTGATCCTTTTTATGGAAGAAATTTCGAAAAACTGAACGATGCCCGGCTTGATAAGCCCTGGTGGTTCCGTAAGGAATTTAAACTGGCCGAATTTGAAAATGGTAAAAATGTAGTGCTAAAGCTGCAAGGGGTAAATTATAAAGCCAACGTATGGCTCAACGGAAAGCTAATTGCCGATTCAACCCAAATAGTAGGGCCGTTCCGTATAATTGAGTTGGATATCACTAAAAATATAAAATACACAGGCGAAAACGTATTAGCTGTAGAAGTAAAACGACCCTTCAACCCCAATAAAAGAGGCGGCGACCTTGCTATTGATTATGCCGACTGGATCCATTACCCACCCGATTTTAATAATGGCATCATCAACAATGTCGAGGTAAAAACATTCCGCAAGGTTGGTGTTGAATATCCACTGGTTACTACAAAATTCGATTTGCCTTCATTAGCTGTAGCTCATTTAGAGGTTGATGCAATGGTAGTTAATTATACAGATAAAGAACAAGATGCAATAGTTAAAGGTAAAATTAATGGCACGATAAACTTTGAACAGAAAGTTCACCTTAATCCGCGCGAAAAGAAACAGGTTACTTTCAGTCCGGCTCATTATCCTCAGCTTAACGTAAAAAAACCACGCATTTGGTGGCCGTGGGAATATGGCAAACCTGAACTGAACAGGATTGAGCTTTCATTAATCAGTGATAACCAATTGAGCAATGACCTTAGTGAAAACTTCGGTATCAGGCAGGTATCATCAGTATTAATTGATAATAATAAAGCGCGAAAATTTATCATTAACGGTAAACCAATTATGTTGCGTGGTGCGGCATGGTCGCCGGATATATTTCAGCGCCGTTCAAAAGAGCGCCAGGAGCAGGAACTAAAGCTAGTTAGAGATATGAACATGAATATTGTACGCTCTGAAGGCAAGCTTGAAGACGACAGTTTTTATGCAATATGCGATAAAGAAGGATTACTGGTGATGAGTGGCTGGATGTGCTGCGGTGCATGGCAGTATCCCGAAAGATGGGATGCAGCTAAAAGAAACGTAGCCATGGCATCAGACAGCAGCGTTATGTATTGGCTGAGGAATAAACCATCGATGCTTACCTGGCTTAACGGCAGCGATATGCCGCCACGTGATAAAAAGGTTGAGGCCGATTGGCTGGCAATTGAAGCCGACCTTAAATGGCCCAACCCTACCATAGCCAGCGCCAATGAAACCCCGTCAAAGGTGTCAGGCCCTACCGGTGTTAAAATGGCCGGCCCATACGACTGGGTTCCGCCTGCATATTGGGAAGCGGATACCGGTAAATATGGCGGTGCCTGGAGCTTTGCAACAGAGATCTCCCCGGGCCCATCCATCCCACCTTATGAAAGCCTGATAAAATTCCTTCCAAAAGATTCCATAAATAATAAAAGCCTTGATTGGTTGTACCATTGCGGCACAATGCAGTTTGGTAATACCCGTATTTTTGATACAGCATTGTACGCCCGTTATGGTAAGCCTGAAAACATGATGGATTACTTGGCAAAAGCCCAGCTTCAAAACTACGAGGGACACCGTGCAATGATGGAAGGTTATGGCCTGAAAAAGTACAGCAACGCAACAGGTGTTGTACAATGGATGCTGAGCAACCCATGGCCAAGCCTGATCTGGCACACTTACGATTACTACCTGTACCCTGCCGGAACCTACTTTGGTATGAAAAAATCGATGGAGCCATTACATGTAATGTATTCATACAAATCAAACAGTGTGAATATCATTAACTCCACATTGCAATCATTTAGTGGTTTACAGGTAAAAGCAACTGTTTATAATCTTGACGGCACTTTAAAATTCACCAAAGAAGCAGCGGCAGATATAACTGAAGACGGCATAAAGGAATGCTTTATTTTGCCGCAACTTGATAACTTAAGTGATGTTTATTTTGTCCGGTTAGAGCTAAAAAACGCAAAGGGTAAGGTTGAAAGTATTAACTGGTACTGGCTCTCCGGGAAAAAAGACGAGTTGAACTGGAAAAAATCGACCTGGTATTACACACCTCAATCGGCTTTTGCAGATTATGGAGCATTAAAAAATATGCCTAAAACAACTTTAAACATAAAACAGACTTTAGCCAAAACAGGAACCGGGGCTTCACACAGCATCACTTTAACCAATACCGGTAAATCGGTTGCGTTTTTTGTGCATGTACGGGCTTTGAAAGAAAAAGGAGGTGAGGATATCCTCCCGGTTATTTTTGAAGATAACTACCTATCTTTAGCGCCAGGTGAAACCCGCATCATTGAGTGCAGCTACGAAAGTAAGGTTGCAGGTAAAGGTGAACCTTACATTTTAGTAAACGGCTGGAACATTGATGCCGCGGGCAGCAAAACAGTTGATAATATTGAAATTGAAAAATAACTTTTAATAACTATTTATATTAAAAAAAATGAAAAGCACATTGTTAACTATTTTATCGGCAATTATTTGCTTGTTTTCAGCTTCATGGTCAGGGCCTGTACCTGATGCAACAGCAGAAGGGCAGCAGCCGCAAATCAGTACTGATAACAAGGGAATTATAAGAGTAATATTTGGGCGGCAGGACGAAATATTTTGCGTTACGTCAAATGATAAAGGAGTTACATTTTCAAAACCTATACTGGTAGCTAAAGTGCCGAAAATGCACTTAGGAATGTCGCGCGGGCCGCAGATTGCAAGCTCTGACAAGTTTTCAATTATAACGGCCATGGATCAGGCAGGCAATATTCATTGGTTTAGACTTGATCACAAAACCAATGCATGGAAAGATATGGGAACAGTTAATGACCTTAGCAAAAGTGCCCCTGAAGGTTTAATGGGTATAGCATCAGATAATAAAGATAATTTTTATGCAACCTGGTTGGATACCCGGACAGGCGGCAGTAATCAAATTTATTTTTCATCGTTATCTGGCAAAGCAATTAGCTGGTCAAAAAATATAATGGCTTATCGCTCGCCTGATGGACATGTTTGCGAATGCTGTAAGCCAAATATTGCGGTGAAAGGCTCTGATGTTATTATAATGTTCAGAAACTGGATAGATGGATCAAGAGACCTGTACTTAACAAAATCTGCAAATAGTGGTAAATCATTTGCACCGGCAGCAAAACTCGGCCAGGATTCATGGAAGCTTAATGGCTGCCCGATGGATGGTGGCGGGATTGTTATTGGTAATACCGGTTTGGTTGAAACAACCTGGCAACGTAAGGGAATGGTGTATTATAGCCAACCTGGTAAACCGGAAATTTATATTGCAAACGGTAGAACATGCAGCATTTCAGGAACCGATGCCGATAATACATTAATTGCTCTTCAAAATAATGATACTGTTAAATTAATCTCACTTAAAAACAAAAATGCAATGGTTATAGGTAAAGGAAGCTTCCTAAAGTCGATCCATTTGCCTGGTAATAAAACACTTTGTGTGTGGGAGCAAGACAATAAAATCAAATTTAAGAAGATTTAACAAGCCATCCTGGCTTAATTTTACAACATTTAAACATTATTCTATAACAATCGTATTTCATTAATAGGTAACTTTGTTCCGCATGAAAAAGGCTGCCATATTAAGTATTACAGCATTTTACCTGTTGCTAACAACAGGGATGTTTGTTTGCATAGTACATTGCGCTGCTGAAGGCCTGGTTACAAAACCGGGTTTGCTCATGGCGAAATCCATGGAACATCATGGGAAAGATGATGCCTGTAAAAAGGATTGCGATTGCTGTAAAAAACACGGCAACTACATAATCAAGGAAAATATAAAACCTGCAACTGATGTTCAGTATGCACAAACGGCTATATTGATCCATTATTTTGAGATTGCCGCTTTCCTCTTAAATAACCCCGTTTTTCAAAATACTTCGTGGGAAGAAAGCAATGCACCACCCGGAAGATCGGGTAAAGCCATATCTATTCAAAATTGTTCCCTTCTTATCTGATCAAAGTTTCAGTCGTTTCCTTACGGCAGGGGCATACTCGTCCTTATTAAAACTTTAATTAATAAATTCTTGTTATAAAGGTGGCTTGCCATCTAAAATTTCCGATATGAAATATGTAATAGCTATATCAACCCTGTGTTTTGGGTTGATATATACTGCCTCTGCGCAGCAAAAAATGGATATGAGCGATACTTCCAAACACCATCGTATGGTGATGAAGGATACAGTGAAATCCAAAATGAATAAAAAAAAGAAAATGCCCGCAAAGAAAGATGACATGAAAGGGATGGATATGAGCGGCGGGTCAATGGATATGGGAGGGATGGATATGATGAGCAGCGCTCAATCAAAAAACCTGCCTATGGGCCGTAACGGATCGGGCACCAGCTGGCTTCCTGATGCTTCGCCAATGTATGGCTTTATGCTGCATGGCGGCAAATGGATGTATATGCTGCATGGCAATGTTTCTTTCAGATATACCAGCCATGACTTTACAAACAAAGGTAACCGCGGAGGCAATAAGGTTGATGCACCTAACTGGTTTATGGGAATGGCCCAGCGCCCCGTTGGTAAAAACGGCTTGCTGAGCTTGAATTTAATGATGTCATTAGACCCATTAACTGAACAAGGTTATGGATACCCATTACTATTCCAAACTGGCGAAAGCTGGAAAGGGAAACCTTTGGTTGACAGGCAACACCCTCACGATCTGTTCTCGGAAGTTGCAGCAAACTATACTTATGCTTTCTCCAAAAAAACCGACCTGAGCATCTATGTAGGTTATCCCGGCGAACCCGCAATAGGGCCCGTGGCGTTTATGCACCGCCCATCGGCCATGTCTGATCCTGATGCGCCGATAGGTCACCATTGGTCTGATGCTACACATATTACGTTTGGCGTTGCTACTATTGGCTTCAGGTATGACAAGTTTAAAATTGAAGGCTCATCCTTTACAGGCCGGGAGCCGGATGAGGACCGCTATAATTTTGATAAACCTAAGTTTGATTCATGGAGCACCAGGCTTGATTATAATCCCTCAGCTAACTGGGCGCTGCAAGTATCGCATGCGTTTATTAAAAGTCCGGAGGCACTTAGTCCGGATGAAAATATTTACCGGACTACCGCATCGGCAACCTATAGTCTGCCTTTGGGCGATCAGAAAACGTTTAATGCCACGGCCTTGTGGGGTTTGAATAAAATACCGGGACAACGTGGAGATAACTCTGCTTTGTTTGAAGGTGATATTCGCATGAAAAAACTTGATCTTTATACCCGCTATGAGTTTGTGCAAAAAACCACGGCAGAGCTTGTTTTAAACCCCCTGATCTATGGCGATGATACTATCTTTCCGGTAAATGCCATTACATTAGGACTTAATTATGACCTGTTTAAAATCGGGCAGTTTAATGTAGCAGCAGGCGGGCAGCTTACTTACTACGGAGTTGATACCAGGCTGCACAGCCTATATGGTGCAGGGCCAATGGGTGGCGAGGTTTTTTTGAGGATCTATCCGAGTTTGATGTAAAAAATAACGACTTAATTATTTATAAATTTGTAACAAAAACCAGTCATGAAAACAGTAAAAACACTTTCAATTATTATATTTACAATATTTTGTGCAACAGCCGTTAACGCACAAAAACATAATACAAAAAACAATATAGACACGCTTGTTAATGCATATATGGGTATCAAAAATGCATTAATTGCAAATGATGGTACACAAGCCCATTACAAGGCAAATGAGTTGTTCAATATCTTAAAATCCCAACCAGATAAGGGCTTATCAAAAGATCAACAAAAGATATTGATCGATCACCTGGAAAAATTATTGTATGACAGCAGGCATATTAATGAAACTACAACTGTTGATCATCAAAGAGAACATTTTGCCAGCCTTTCAAAAAACATGTATGAGGTTTTAAAAGGCATTAAAATGAACACCGTTCCTATTTACGAGCAATATTGCCCTATGAAAAAGGCTTATTGGCTTAGTGAAAGTAAGCAGATCAAAAATCCTTACTTCGGTAGTGAAATGCTGACCTGTGGTAAAGTAACGGAAACATTGGCATCGGTAAAGTAACACAGTAACAGTCAGGATAAAACTTCGGAAGTTTTATCCTGACTATATTTACAACCCCGCAATTATCTCCCCCAATGCCTTATTAAATTCAGCCGGTTTCTCCATCATCGGAAAATGCCCCACCGCATGGATAAACTTAACCTGGTAAGGAATTCTATTCGCCCTGAGCCCGGCGGAGTTTGTGAGCGTCACATCGCTGTTAATCAAATAAAGTTTCTTTCCCGAAGCTATCAGCTTTTTAACTTCATCAAAATCAGTCAACTGAATGCAAGCGGTTGCAATAGCTGTGTCTGCTTTTGCAACATCAGCCAGGATCCTTTTTTTGATAGAGTCAGCAGTGGTTTTATAAAACAAATCCTGGTTAAAATATTGAAATGCAGTCTGCTTAAAGTTATGTTTTAACTGGTTAATTGCCTGTTCGTAAGCGACCGTATCTTTTTTTGAAGGCGCGGAGTTATTAACGTTCTTAAAATTATCAACGCCTACCAAACCTATAACCTTTTCCGGAGCGTTAACTGCAGCCTCTAAAACAATATCGCCGGCCATTGAGTGCCCGATGAGTACCACATTTTTTAAATTTAGCTGCGAAATAACTGAATCAACATCACGCCCGTAACTTATCGCATTCCAAACCGTCCTGTTTTTCCCGGATTGCCCAAACCCCGGCAGATCAATAGTAACAACGCGATATTTTCTGCCGAAATGGCTTACCTGGTTTGCCCAATAGCTTTTGTTAATACACCAGCCGTGCACAAAAAGCAAAGTAGTATCGCCTTTGCCATTATCAGTATAGGCAATGTTTACACCCTGGTCACTAATTTTCTTTTGCTGGTTTGCGGATTGTTCATCCTGCTTTTGGCTGCAGGATATTTGCACCGCAACAATAACAAAAAGAGTAGCTACAATAAAGGGCTTCATAAAGTTTGGTTTTAGTCGACCTAAAGATCTTGCTATAAGCTGGTTAACCAAAATGATTTAACAAACTTTAACTTAGTGATTAAAGACCAGAGATTAGGGGTTAGTGATTGGAAATTAGTAAAAATCACAGACAGAAAAAATTGCCAAATCAGCTTTCTGCATTAACTAACCACTAATCCCTGGTCGCTAATCTCCAGTCGCTAATCTCTAACTTACCACCACTTCAATGGAAATTCAATTGCATCAACTGAACTGACAATCATATCAGGTTTAAAAGCATAATGGCTAAGCTGCTCTTTTTTCGCTATGCCGGATAACACTAAAATTGTTTTGTACCCCATTTGCACACCGCCCTGTATATCTGTTTCCATGGTATCACCAACAACTGTTGTTTCAGCGGTTTCAAGGCCAAGGTATTTGCGTGCCGATCGCATCATTACCGGGCTTGGTTTGCCGGTAACAAAGGCTTTACGCCCTGAAGCTTCTTCAATCATTGCGGTAGTTGCCGCAATACCCAAGTTATTCCAGCCTGGTTTTTTGGGCGATGGGTCGCGGTTGGTGGTGATGAACTTTGCGCCGGCCAGTATCATATCAACTGCACGCTGTACCATTTCTAAGGTAAAATTCCTTCCCTCTCCTAATACTACAAATTCAGGATCGGTGTCAACAAGTGTAATGCCGTTTTCATGCAGACTGGTAAGCAAACCGCCCTCTCCCAAAACATAAGCAGTACCGCCAGGACCCTGATCACCCAGAAATTTGCCGGTAGCCATAGCGCTGGTATATACATGCTCTTCAGTAACTTCAATATCCAGTCTTTTTAATTTACGAACAGCTTCCAACCGCGTTCGCTGGCTGTTGTTAGTCATAAAAGTAAATGGGATCTTATTTTCAAGCAGCTTGGCAATAAATTTATCTGCTCCTTGTATTAACTCCTCGCCGCTATATATCACCCCGTCCATATCTATCAATAGTCCGTGTTTCATCTGTCGTTGTTTTTTGTTATCAAACCAGGGGTTAATTTACTCACCCCATATTATCAAAGATAAGATAAAGCACGGTAATTATAAAAATATCGCAACAAAAATCAAATTATAATAACAATTTAACATCAAACATTTAGTTATGTTAAATTAATATCAATAAATAAAAACGAAAGCGCCCTTCAGCTTTCCGAAAGGCGCCTTAAATTTACTAAGCCTTTTTCTTCTCCGGCTTGTGTGCACTGTCTTTACTTGATGTTTGATCGGAACGTTGTCCGCCGGCATTGCTGATGCCTTTTTCTTTTAACCTGTCATTCTGTTTAGTGTATGAGCGATCAAATGTTGGCTCGCCCTGCACGCTATTGTTCTTAAAACCTGGTGGCGTTTTCATAATAGATCATTTTTAGATTTAATCTATTTGCTGCAATAATTATACCGGGAACGATTTTAAGTAATGACAATTGTTTAGTTAACTCCGTAAATATGAAGCCCCGTTGATATCTGCAATACCGGCACTTGTAAATTCGAGGCCTTCGCTGGCATATACTGCAATTAACCTTGCTACCTCTTCAGGTTTGGCTACCCTGCCAAAGGGGCTTTGCTTTTTAATAAGCTCGCCTTCTGCGCTATTTAAAACCTGTGCGGCCATTTCGGTTTCAACAAAACCGGGCGCAATAATATGTACACTTATATTGTGTGGCGCCAGTGCGATAGCAAGCGATTGGCTCATTGCGTTTAACCCTGCTTTACTGGCACCATATGCAGGATGATCAGGCTCGCCTCTGAACGCCCCCCGCGATGAAACACTGATAATTTTGCCGCTATTTTGCTTCATCATTAAACGGGATGCAAAATAACACATATTAGCCGGACCGGTAAGGTTGGCTTTAATTGTTTCATCCCAGCTTCGCTGCCAGCTTTCGTAGTTTGCCGCTAAAATTTTATGCTCTAAAAATATGGCAGCATTATTAACCAAAATATCCAGCTTTTCATACTGTTCTGCATATAAATTAAAGAAGTTTTTAACAGCTGCGGGGTCTGCAACATCCAATTGATAACTGCTATGCTTACCCGGTTCAAGATCAGCCAGAGTTTCTTCAGCAGCTTCCCGGTTAGATTTATAGGTGATAATAACATTGGCACCCGATTCAGCAAAAAGCTTTGCCGTTACACGCCCAATGCCCCTTGATCCACCGGTTATAAGTACGTTCTTGTTTTCGAAATTAAAAGTCATTTATAAAAATACATTTTTGTTGCAAAAATTAGCGCCTGATATTTTACATAAAACCTTTTTATACAAAAATGCCCTCCGGTTTCCTGGAAGGCATTGATTTTAGTTAAAAGCTTGTTATATTATTAACCAGTGGGCTTATTAGGATCTTTACCAATAAGCGACATAAATTGATCTAATTTAGGTGTAATAATAATTTGGGTACGCCTGTTTTGTGATTTACCGGCAGGGCTGCTATTATCTGCCACAGTGTTATATTCGCCCCTTCCGCCTGCTGTTAAACGCTTCGGATCAACGTTATACATATTTTGCAGGGCCTGCACAACAGATGATCCCCTTAAAGCACTCAAATCCCAGTTATTACGGATATTTGATTGTTTGATAGGTACATTGTCAGTATTACCTTCAATCAGTACATCATAGTTCGAATAATCATTAATGATCTTGGCTACTTTGCTTAATACTGCTCCGGCTTTGTCCGAAATTTCATAACTGCCGGATTTATATAGCATATTATCAGAAAGTGATACATAAACCACGCCTTTAAGCACCTTTACATCAACATCCTTCATCTCATCCTGGTTTAAGGAGCGGGTAAGGTTATTGGTTAGGATCAAATTAAGCGAGTCGCTTTTATTTTTGAGGTTAACCAGTTGTTGGATATATTTAGAAGATGCAGTTATCTGATCGGCCAGTTTGGAAATATTCACATTCCCCTGGTTACTGCCTGCTAAACATTTATTAAGTGCATCCTGTAAAGCAGCCGCATTTGATTTTGCTGTTGCAATTTGCTCTTCCAGGCTTGTTACCCTGTTCCTCGAGCCGGAAAGTTCTTGCTGGGTAACCTGCCAGCTTTGTTTCAATTTACTGTTTGTGTCGATTGATTTATTATAGTTCGATTGTAATTCAGCATATTTCTTATTGCTTACGCAACTTTGTGCTACTACCGCTACCAGCAGTATCACCGGCAGCAAAAATTTAATTTTCATAAGTATGTGATTTATCTTAAATGATTATAATTCATTTATAATCATCCTTACCAACAAACTGACACCTATAAAGTTTAAGTTATTTACCTCCTATAAGTTTATGAAGGTGCAAAAATCATAGTATTTAACTGAATATATAATTGATAATCAACCTAATTGCATACCAAGGCATATAATTTCATCCGCTCCTTAAAAAGCTGCTCTTAATTATATTGAGTATCGTTATTAAAATTGTATAATTACCAAAGCCCTTATCCCGTGCTTAGGTGCATTCGGATGATCCAGGTAACTGAACCTTTTCACATAGTCAAGTCTTAATACTTTAAATATGTTGGCTATCCCAATACTTCCTTCTGTGTAAAATTTGTTATTTAAACTGTATGTTGTCGGAACGCCTTCGCTATTAACAGGAAACTGGTATAATGACGGATCATTTGCCGGGTTGTTCTCAGATCTTACACCACCCCATAGGGCTTTAAGGGATATCACTTCCCGCCATTTTAATTTTTTCAGCAGTGGAATCTTATTAAATATAAAGCCGTTAAAGTTTTGGTCGATATTAATAGCTGCATAATGGTCACTTACAAATTCAAGAAAGTTCATCAGGTTATATGACTGCAGCTGCAGCGCATAGCTTTGGTTGGCATGGTGAATATCAAGCAATGGAAAAGGGACTTTTCCGAACAGGTAACCACCTTCGGTACTCACATCTGCATAGCCAAGCTGAGAAAGGTAAAAGCGCTTGGTTATATTAGCTGTCAGGTTTTCGTAGCTATACTTTCCACCCAGCACGCCACTTAACCCCTGGTTGTAGCGCAGGGTGAATATCGGGTACTTATCAGGAATAGGAGTCCGGTATAATTTACCCTGGTAAAATTTTTCATGAGGGGCATACCTGAATTCAGCAGAAAGCTCGGTTGTTTTTAAACCATTAATATTATTTAACACGCCATTTTCTGCATTTTCAAAATACAGCGTTCCGGCCGGATGCTGGTTCCAGGTCTGGAACTGGAATTTATAAGAAAAGTGATTCAGGTATTCATGTACATAATTTAAACGGAAAATATCATTGTATAGCCAGGTTGTATTTTCGCCGCGTTTAAAAGACAGGAAGAAATTATCCTCCTGAACAAACTGAAGTTCCTGACCAGGTATTTTCGTATCATGCTGGTAACTGGCCCTCAGGTACTGCTGGGGGAAAGAATAGATAGATTTATTGTTTAGAGAATAAGTACCACTTAAAAAGTATTTGAATTTTTCATCTTTAAACCCGTAAGCACCGTAGGTTTCAAAATAATAACGTTTACTAAGTTCAGACGTTGTACGACCGCCAAGGCGTAAGCGAAAACCTTCAACCGGGTTAAAATTATAAAAGGTATTGGTTGGGCCGATCTCAAATGGGCCGGTATTCCAATAACCAGCCAGCAACAGGGTTGCAATTTTCATTGTACGCTTAAAAGAGGGGATGGTCTGCAGGCTGTCAATTCCTTTATAGATGTTATCCTCTATTCCGGATAAAGTATCCAGGCGGTTCTCTTCCCAATATTCCTCTCCTTTTTGCGCTGCTCCGGGTGCAACAACCTCAGCAGGACCCGTATAAGTTGAGTCAGGGGCCGGCACATTTACCTTAAAGTTATTTACCATTACAACCCTCTCCCCATATACACCTCCGCCTTTCTTTTTATTTAACCCGAAATCAATTTTCAGATCGCTCTGGCTGAGGTGATATTTACCCTCGTCACCTTTATCAAAGGAAAGCACGGCCTGCATCTGGCGGACAAAGTTGAGGTTAATATTTTTGTTTACCGTTAGGGCAGCCTTTTCAACTGCAAAATTACCGTCCATGGTAATGTATATTTTACCGGCAAACAGCAGGTCGGTATTGTTACGGGGTGTAAAGCTTAGTTCAATAAGGTGAGGGTTAACATCCTTTATAGTATCGCTAATAAAAAACATGTAAAACGAAGGTGCCGCATCCGCAATCGGGCTAAGCATTTGGTTCCCCAGCAGGGCTATGTTGTTATCATAAATATCAATATCCTGGTACATCTTGTTGAAATAGGATTTCAGTCCTTCGTTATCGATAAATCCTTCATCATATTTTACCTGTTTGTTAGCCTGGATGATCTCCTTTTTGGCATAAGGGCTTTTCCGGAAATAGTTGTCGGCCAACTTTTCCTCCATATAAACTGGTAGTAAGTTTTTACCGCCAATGGCTGTAGAGTCCTGCTGACGGAAAAGAAACTGGTAGTTTTTAAAGATGCGCTTCTCTTTAAATTTATCTGAAAGGTCACTTAAAAAAAATACCATTTTTTCATACTGGTGGTATTGCGCATAGTTGAAGCTTTCCAGCCTGTTAAGTTTTTTATGGGCAATCACCTGGCGGATCAGTTCAACCGCAGGATTATTTTTATTACGATATTTGGTCTTTTTCCCTGATTTAATAACCACCTCATTAAGTAGTCTGCTGTCTTCTGACAGGGCAACATTAATCACCTGCTCCTTGCCTGGAACGACCTCTTTTACAACAGCTTTATAGCCAATAAATGAAAATTGTACCGAAGTTATTTTGCCACTTCCTCTTAAAGTAAAATGTCCGTTATTATCAGCGCTGGTTCCGGTTGTTGTTCCGGTAAAGGAAACTGATACAGCGGGTAAGGTCTGCCTGGTTTTCAAATCGGTGATAGTACCGGAAACCACGGTACTTTCCTGGGCACTTACAGCCTGGAAGCTAAAGCTAAAAAGGCAGATTGTTATTATCAGTAGTATTGCTTTATTCAAATGAAGTTTTTTATAATTTTTCATATATGTATGTGGCGGATGCAGCAGCCTGTTTACCTAAATGGTGCATTGCCCTTGCTGAAATCCAGTTGGATTATGCCTAAACTGCTTCACGTAGTTCGTCATTATCCCGGTGCAAAGTAAGGCATCTATATATAAAAAATGGTTATATTAATCTCATAAAACTGTTGAAGTTGTGTCAGCAAAACCATATGAATGTGAAATGAATGTTTAAACATGTTATTTCCGGTAAATAAATAAGCCTGTCCCCAGGCATGCTTGTTCAATTTAAAAAAGTATCCGTTAATTGTAATTTCACTAAAAAGGCCACCCGAAAGCAGCCTTTAAAATATTATAGATATAAGATATTACATATTTCCCGGAGCAGTGTATTGCAACATTAAGTCAATTTTTCCGTCCTTATTAAATTTCCATACTTCCTGCAAACGTGATTTAACTGGTTTCCCATCTTTATCCATGTGGGTTTCATTTCCCCAAACACAAACCACATTTTCATTCCGGTCTGTACTTTTTACACTCATCCAGGCGTCTAAAGTAGCCTTATAATTCTTCATTGAATTTCTGTATTCCTTTGCGCTCTTAAGGTTTTCTGCTTTACCTTTTATCATTGCCCCGTTTCCAAGCATCATGGTTACCGTGTCCGCGAACATATCCAGGTGATTATCCAAAGTGTTATTTTCAAAATCTTTCCAAAGTGACAGAATTTTTTCTGAATAACTTGGATCAGCTATTGTGAAACTTGATGAATAACTAGCAGTATAACCGCTGTGTGCCTGGCTCATTGCCACAAATGGCGTTGCCAGTAAAAAGAAAATGAAAAGCTTTTTCATGGTTTGAAGTTTTAATTATTTGTAACTGGTTTGTTACATTAAATGTATAACATAAATCGCTAACAATCAAAAAATTATGATAATTATTTTTTGATGTAACTCAACAAATTTTCAACGGTATGATTTCGTCTTATTTTTAAAGCCGGGACGCAGAGGCCAGGTTAAACCAAATGGCCTGATAAATCACTTACGATCCCGTCAAATAATAAAGTTTTGCAAGTAGTATACCGGGAAGTAAAAATGATGGCGGGTCGATTTATGATGCAGAGGATTTTACGGTTTACACATTCAAATAGTTTATTTAGCTACTATCATTCCTTTACCTGCTATTAGCAATTCCTGGGTAATGGTTCGGGTATAGGCTTTAATTTCTTCCTGGAAGCCTGCTACCGATGCTCCTGAACGGATCTCTTCCAGGCGCTTTTCCCAGTTCCCGGTAAGCTCTGCCTGTGAGATGCGGTAATCCTTGACAACGTTGTAAACTGCAAGCCCTGTTGCCGTAGGCAGGAGGTTCTTTTTTTCCCGAAGAATATAATCCCTCTTAATGAGAGTTTCTATAATGGCCGCGCGGGTAGCTGGCGTACCCAGGCCGCTGTCTTTCATAGCATAACGCAATTCTTCATCATCAATTTCCTTCCCTGCCGTTTCCAATGCTTTTAACAGGCTGGCTTCGTTATATAATGGCTTTGGCTTGGTTTGTTTTTCCAGTAAGGTTTTATCAACTACCGGTAAATCTTCTCCCTGTTTAACTTTTGGAAGTGAAGCATTTTCTTCGTCCTTCTTTTCTTCGTCAGGTTCATTGAAAACTGCGCGCCAGCCGGCGGTGCTGATGACAGTACCGCTTGCCAGGAATTTTGTTCCGGATTCCACAGTAATTTTGGTGATCTCCTTAACGCAATCCTGGTGAAAAGCTTCCAGCATCCGACCGGCAACCATGTCATAAATAGCTTGTTTATCCGGCGACAACTGGTAAGGGGCTTCTCCTGTTGGCAAAATTGCATGGTGATCGGTTACTTTTTTTGCATTGACACTGCGCTTGTTCAGTTTTGCTTCAGCAAGTATTGCTGCCTGTTTACCAAATTCCGGGTGATCTTTAAACTTTTCTATTAAATGCGGTACTCCTGCAAACACATCGTCGCCGATATACCTGCTGCCTGTTCTTGGATAGGTTACGAGCTTACTTTCGTAAAGATTCTGTAAGAGCGTAAGTGTTTGATCGGCCGTAAAGCCCTTGCGTTTGTTGGCTTCCTGCTGCAGGCTGCTTAGGTCGTGCAATAAGGGAGGTGGTTCCTTCCGGGGTTTTGCCTCCACATTCAGTATATGCCCGATAGCCCGCACCTGGTCAACAATAAGCTGCGCAGCTTCTTTAGTTTTATATTTTTCTTCGGATATTGCCCGGAATACCTGCCCGTCCTTGTCCACCATAATGCTGACCTGGTAAAATGGCTCTGGAACAAAATTCTTATTTTCCAGGTAGCGGGAACAGATCATGGCCAGCGTAGGTGTTTGCACTCTGCCAAGTGATAAAACGGAGCGTGTACCTGCTGATAAACTGAGAGCCTGGGTTGCATTCATCCCTACCAGCCAGTCTGATTGCGACCGGCAATGGGCAGAATTGAATAGTGTATCGTAATCCGAGCCGGGTTTTAAATTCCTGAACCCGTCCTTAATGGCTTCATCGGTTTGGGAGGAGATCCAAAGACGCTTAAAGGGTTTCTTGCATTTTAAATAGTAATAGATATAGCGAAAAATGAGTTCACCTTCTCTCCCGGCATCAGTTGCTACAATAATCTCTGTCGCTTCATCAAATAATGCTTTGATAATATCCAGCTGCTTGCGCACACCCGGATCTTCGATCATGCCGTCTTTTGATTTAACCTTACGAATGGATAGCTTAAATTTTTGCGGCAGCATCGGCAGGTTTTGTACGTTCCAGCCATAAAAGCCATATTCCTGCGGTGCGGCCAACTGCAGCAAATGACCAAACGCCCAGGTAAAGGTGTATCCCTTACCTTCCATATAACCGTCCTTCTTCCCGGTGGCCCCAAACACTTTGGCAATCTCACGGGCAACAGATGGCTTTTCTGCAATGATCACTTTCATACCCGGCGAAAGTAGGTAAATCAGTGTGGTGATGCAATCTATGTGGAAAAATGACAGGCAATGTTTTTTACCGGATCCTGGGGCGCTTTTTTTTGACAGTTTGGTCCGCTGGTGCTTCTTTATTTTCCGCGATCCTTACACTGATCTTTCGCTCATCTATTTCTGCACCATCCAGCGCAGCAATGGCCCGCTCCGCCCCTGCTCCGTCCTCCATGTGAACAAAGCCGAAACCCTTGCTTTCACCAGAATCTCTGTCAGTAACGACGGTAACTATCCGCACTTGTCCATGGGCGCTAAAAAGTTCCAGAAGCTCGATTTCATCCATGTCCCTGGGGATGCCTACAACAAATAGTTTGGTCATGCAAATTTAATTCTACTGCAAATATTGCTAATTATTTTCCGTTTTTACTAAATTGACACGGTCTAAATAATAGGGCATAAATAGAAACCTGTTTAATTTAGTGATTATATAAAACCATGTATACAGCTCTTGTCCTTTTATTGATCGCGCTGACATCCTATTTTCTGCTGAAGAAAAAAAGAACAGCTGCACTTTTGCCGGATGGGAATTACAACTCGCTATTGGAGAATCAGGTTGCCTACTATCAGAAACTGGATGCTGCAAGTAAGGTTAAATTTAAAAAGCTGGTTAATGACTTTTTAAATGATACACGTATTGAAGGAGTTGGCACTGAAGTCACAGAACTGGATCGGGTACTGATCGCATCCAGCGCTGTTATTCCGATCTTTGGTTTTTCCGGATGGAAGTATAAAAACCTGACGAATGTTATCCTCTACCCTGATACTTTTGACGGGGAGTTCCAGTTTGAAGGCAGCAACCGTAATATTTGTGGCATGGTAGGTTCAGGTTATATGAACGGTCAAATGTTATTGTCGCGTGCCGCTTTGGCAAAAGGATTTTCAAAAAATGCGGATAAAGAGAATACGGCTATTCATGAATTTGTGCATTTGCTGGATAAGTCTGACGGAGCGACCGATGGTATACCCGAAAACCTCATCGCTCATGAATATGTTGCACCCTGGCTTCATATGATGCACGAGGAAATGCGCCGGATTGAAACCGGCCAATCAGATATCAATCCTTATGCTTTGACCAATGAAGCCGAGTTTTTCGCGGTAGCATCTGAATACTTTTTTGAAAAACCGGATCAATTCGCGATAAAACACCCGGACATATACCGGCAACTATGCATAATCTTTGCACAAGATCCGGCGGTTGGAAATAATTAAGTGTTGCTATAATTATAATTTACGACAATGTGATTTGCCCCAGATCGGCAACGATGATTTCCTTAATCATTGCTATTAACAGGACTAACCCGCGATGGTACTTATTATATTGAAAATGGAAGATCAAATTCCCGGTTAAAAATTTCAGGTTTAATGACAACCCGGTAATAATGCTTAACAACGTAAGCGGGTTGATCTTTACCCGGGAACCAACAATGCCCGTAACAAATGAAACATTGATTATACTATTTTTATAATCCTGGTGTTTTCTATTAAAAGTACAGCTTTATACATTGGCATTTGTTCCAAATTTATTTAATCAAAAAAAAGTATGAAAAAGATTCTTTTCCTTACCGGTGATTTTGCCGAAGATTATGAGACTATGGTTCCGTTCCAGATGCTTCAGATGATTGGGTTTGAAGTGCATGCAGTTTGCCCCGGAAAGAAAAAAGGAGAAACAGTAAAAACTGCCATCCATGATTTTGAAGGTGACCAAACCTATTCTGAAAAACCAGGGCATCATTTTCTGCTTACTTATTCTTTTGATGAAATAAATACAGCAGATTATGAGGGGCTTGTTATTGCAGGCGGACGCGCCCCGGAATACCTGCGGCTGAATGAGGATGTGTTAGGTATTGTCAAGTATTTTATGGAAAATAACAAGCCTGTTGCAGCTATATGCCATGCCCCGCAGATACTTGCTGCGGCGGGTGTTTTAAAAGGCAGAAAGCTGACAGCTTACCCGGCTGTAGGCCCTGAAGTTACCCTGGCAGGTGGATTATTTGTATCTGTACCTGCAAACGAAGCGGTGGTAGACGGGAACCTGGTAACTTCACCGGCATGGCCCGGCCATCCAAAATTTATCGGAGCATTCCTGAAAGTATTGGGGATAAAGATTGAGTTATAACGGAATTTTGTTACTTAAATGTATCCTCATCTTTTCAGCAAAGATAATTCTGCCAGGCAATAGCGGGTATTTCTGTATCAGCCAGGATAATGCCGGCTGCGGCTGCCAGGGTTTACTGACCCTTCACACGATCGGGGCCCGGCCTTTTATTATTTTCGGTTCCAGACTTGATCCGCTTTTTTTTATTCTCTAAACTTTTCGCTGCATCAATGGAATGGGATTGGTGAATATCCCGGTCTTTTTCTGAAAGCGCGGATATTTTGGCATAAAATGCGCGCAGGTCATCCAGTTCTTCCTCCGTAAGATCCTCCACATCTACCATCCGGTTACTGGTAAACCGGTTCGCAGCGATCAGCTCGTTTAACTTTAGCTGGATAGCTTTGGACTCCTTATTTTGTGATTTTTGGATTAGGAACACCATTAAAAAGGTAATGATCGTTGTGCCGGTATTTATCACCAGCTGCCAGGTTTCGGAATAATGAAAAACCGGACCTGTTGCCCCCCAAACCACGACCGTAGCCACGGCTAAAATAAATGCTGCGGAGCTGCCCGTCCAGTTGGTTACTGCATTGGCAAATTGCTCAAACAAATTTTTATTCGGGCCGGGCGGGTGTGTTTCTATAGTTCTGTTTTTGTTCAAACTTTGGTTCTAATTGATTTTACTTCATAACAATAAGAAACACTTAATAGTTTGAATGTATATAGAAAATTATGGATTATTCGAAATACCTCTGTAGTTAATAAAAGATTGCGGCTAAATCTTTTTTACTTAGGATTAGGTGGACTTTCATTAAAGATCCTGCAACGGAAAATATAAACCGTCTCATACATCTGTATGAGACGGCTTTTTTATTTTATTTAAGAGAATAAACCTTCTTTTTTAGGTTCTGTGCTGGCCTGGTAATTAATGTCATTTTCAGCAATTTTAGTCAATAGTATGTCTGCTTCCTTTTCTTCAGCCAGTGTCTGGCTTAAAATATCTGCAGCATCGTTATATCCTAAAGTTTTCGCCAGGGTGACCATACCGCCGTAAGTGGCAATCTCATAATGCTCCGCTTTCTGACCGGCGAAGATCAGGCCAACATCTCGTTGGGCAGAGCCCGCTTCAGTGTCATCTATAATATCTTCACCTTCATCAACAATGCCTGCCATAGCCGGACATTTGGTAGTATCTACATCTTCGCCGATGATACCAAATACCTGTTCAAGGCGGCTGACATGATTTTGGGTTTGCGTTAAATGGTTGCCGAAAGCATCCTTTAATTGCGAAGAAGTGGCCGCTTCCTGCATTTTTGGCAATGTTTTAACTAGTTTTTTCTCTGCCCATAAAAGATCTTCTAACTGATTAATGAAAAAATCCTTTAGTTTTGAATCGTTTGTTGTTTGAACTTGAGTTTCCATGAGTTTTAATTTAATTTATTATGGCGTTTATTTAATATTAGATTAATTTTTTAAACCAATTAGATATAAATCTAACAAAATACAAAAACGTTGGTTTTAAAGATTTGAAGAATTTTATTAAAACAAGTGGATTATTATTCAGGCGATACCCATATTAATCTGCGCCACAGCGAAAGAATTTATGGTGCTGTTTGTTTCTCCCGTTAGCGAGTATTTTCAAAGAACTTAAAAAGGGGCTCAGGGTTATTTTTTTAACATACGTTGGTAATTTGGAATATCACAATTAGTCAGGGACGTTTATGTGGCTTTTCAGGTTCAGACTGGTTATCAGCAGGGCGGACAATAATATTGCGGTCGCCGATAGGAGATCCATCCAGTTCTTTGATTGCCCTTTGTGCTTGTTGATCATCTTCCATTTCCAGGAATCCAAAACCCTTGCTCCTGCCGTTTTGTGTGATAATTCTGGAGGAAATAACTTCCCCAAATAACCCAAATAACTGGCTGATGCCTTCGCTGTTGATATGGTAAGGGAGATTGGCGACAAAAATTTTCATGACCTTATGTTTTTATAGTTTATTAGAATGAACTATCTGTTCTTTTAATTTATAACCTTCCATCGCCAGCCCGATATTAACCAGGAATTCCTCATCAATAGCATGATCATCCGCGGAACGCCATGTGCCGGAGCGGTTGGCAATGAAAAAACTTGAACCATTTGGATGGCGGATACGAAAACCATGTTCTCCCGCTATCTGTTCGGGCTTTGCTTCCAGCCGAAGCAAAGCACCTGTTGATGGATCTTTTACTTCAAGATGCATAAATAAGACAATTTATTAAGTTGATAGGTTACCTGGCCGCCTGTTCGCTGTCATGCTCCCTGTTTTTTAACTCAGCCGCTACACTTGCCTCGTTGGTCGCTTTACCGGTTTCCATTTTACGGTCTTTACCCCCTTTATCCAATGCGACAGATAACATGTTTCCGATCTTTTTCTCCTTCTTTAGCTTCATTTCAATTTAATCTATGGTTAATAAATAAACAATCCGGTTTAATGAAAGTTTAAATAATTTGATGGTTTGTTATTGTCTGGCTTGATTTTGACAGGAACCCGTTGTTTTATCTGCACCTGGAGATATTAAGCTTCATGCCTTGCGCTTCTGTATTGTCAGAAGTAAAAACTATTTATCCTGCCGATTAATGGCGGTCAACATTAACGATGTCGCCATTTAGCGGGATGGAATGCCTCCGGGTAGCGGGAATTAGGGATGATATTTTTTGATTTAAATCGTTGAACTTTCTTATGTTGATTTAATTTTAGTCAACTTTTATAGGACGGCACAAGGTCATAATAAGTCCCTGAGCGAGGATCATTGAGGTTATTATCCATACATCAGTTTGTAATACTGGTAGTTAATGCTCACCAGTATTTTAAAATCATCTACCATGTCGTTACCGATCGCCAGGTCAATCAGGGCATTTATTTCATCGATCTTGCCTCTGATAGCAAGCGATAGCTTGGTGAAATCCTTCCCTATGCCAACATCTGCAACATAGTTGATCAACTCGGTCTCCAGGGATTCTGCTTCTTCAATTGTCATTGTCGGCTTCTTTAATCTATCAAAAAAATATGCTGCGTGGCTAAAAGAACCAGGGAAAAAAATAAACGCAAATGCCGCGCATATATTGGCGCTCAATACCGTACCGCATATATAACGCCAATGGAGCGGTTCTTTATATACAGCCTTCCGGGCAATTTCTATCTATTTTTGAACATTATCAATCCGCGGGCAAGTCCTTATACTGACTGACTTTTTACAACATAACAAACCAGAGGATAAATAATTAAATTTTGTTTTATAGTAAAATTCACAGTCATAAATAAAGTTATTAATCGCAATGCATTTTCATCCGTTTTTTAAAACCAAAAAATGAGGCGATTGTTAAATGTTAAGTGATAAATAGGACGTGAGGTCTGGAACCTAAAGGTTTGATCAGCAGTCAAAAAAAATCAACGGGAAAGGGCTGATATAATCTTGCTGACTTTCAGATTTGATGATTCAAGATCTGATTATTAACATTAATTAATTACCCTATGAAAACGTTAAAACAATTAACTATCCCAGTGCTGCTAAGCCTGGTATTTGTCCTGACTTCAACGATACAGGCCGGAAAGGAAAAAGAGCGGATTCAAAAATCCACTACCGTATTGCAGGATTTTTACAAAATGAAAGAAAGTATTCCTTCACAACTGCTACAACAGGCTGAGGGCATTGTTATTATTCCTAAAATGATCAATGCCGGACTGATCGTTGCTGGAAAAAGAGGCAGTGGTGTGGCAATGGTCAAGCTTAGTAATGGAAAATGGAGCAATCCTGTGTTTGTTACTTTTACAGGAGGGAGTGTGGGCTTCCAGGCGGGTGTTCAGGCTGTTGATCTGGTGTTGGTATTTAAACATAATAGTGTTCTGTCAAAAGTGGAGAATGGTGATTTTACCATTGGCGGTGATATATCCGCGGCAGCGGGTCCGGTGGGCCGCAGTTCCAGTGCCAGTACAGATTATAAACTGGATGCAGAAGTTTATTCCTATTCACGAAGTAAGGGTCTTTTTGCAGGTTTAAGTATTAACGGATCTAACATTGCCATTGATAAGAGCGCTAATACGCGCTTTTATGGGGCAAGTGCCACTTCGAAATCCCTGTTTGCCTCATCTAAAAGTAATTCTGCTGCTGTTGCTGCTTTAAAGAAGACGCTTTCAGCGATGTAATTCAATGCATTGATTGAAACTAATAAGCCTTGTCTTCCTTGCCGAAGACCAGGCTTATTTTCATTGTTTGTCATAATCAGGAAACGTTCAGTATGTTGGCCGGGCTTAAAGATGTAGCCTGGTGCCGTCCGGGCAACAGGCTGCCGGTATCTGATCATATCAAAAAAAATCACCTAAAGTAATATAATACAACCAAAGCCATTTAGAACGGCTAACCAGCGGTTTAACTGTTTTTATTTCAGACGGATTTTCTACCGGCAGTTCTACATAAAATATTGTAAGCTTGCCAGGCTTACTGTAAAACCAGGTATTACCACCATGTCTCAATCATCTGTTTGGATACATAAATCATACACCGGTTCAAAAAACACTTAATCTAACAGTTTATTTATTTAACTTAGTTGAAAACCAATCGGATAAAAATAGGTTATTAAAATAACGTGGGGTGTTTATTCCGCCCGTATGCCGGTGATTACCGGTCTTTCGCTAATACCTGAATACAACGCCGGTCCGGTTAATAAATTTAATAATTAATAAAATGTTAGCTTCTGCATCTGATGAACCTGTAACTACTCCGTTTAATAGACTGAGGGATGCGCGAACACAGAAAGCGACAAATCCTAAAGTATCAATCCTGGGTTCCGGTATTCCCTCCCCAACTTTCCCAACCCTATCCCAAGCAAAACAATCCGTTAAAACGGATAACCTGTTATTGTCCAAAAGAGAAACGTCGCTTATAACAAAAAATGCACTTTCTTCCTCAAAGATATTCCCTATAACTTTCGGTTATTTACAAAAGCTATATTACACGAAGGTGCAGAAAGTAATTTACAGGACAAATGAATCTATTTATAAGATAGCACTCCATAGCGACATAAGTCCCGGTACCAGGATTTGCTGGCTGCAGCCGCGTGTGCATGGCTGGGCCATACTTTTAGGTTATGGCCTTGATGAAAGATTACTATTGGCCATTATTTCAGCTATCAGATCCCAGGAGTAATTATACACCATTTGATCTTACACATGAAAGATGCGCTTATTCACTACGAGTTTATCAATTCCGGTACCGGTTATATTATCGGCTACCTCTCCTTTGCGGCCGGGGTGGATGAAAAGGAGCGTGCGGAGCAACTGGAAAAGAAAAGAACTGAATTGGCTATTTTCAATAAAATATATATTGAATTGATTTATTGGCAGGAGAAGGGCCATGGCGTCCGGTAAACAGGTGACCTTAAAAAATTCAAATGGAAATACCCGGAGAAAATCTGTTAAACATCATCCATAAAAAATATTCAACGGCCTGACAACCGAAGATAGCTTGCGTCTAAAACTTGCATCTGATCCAGTTGTCTGGTTCGGGGAACTGAGCTTTAACCCTATCCGTGAGCATAAACAGGGCGTCACTAGGGTAAACTGTTTTTTACGCGATATTACAGAACAAAGCCAGCACGTCGAAAACGGATAGCCAGGGCCACAATGTACTAACCCGAGCCGCATGAGGCCGCGTTGATTGCCTGTTTGCTAAACGGTTCACTCCTTACTTAGATGAACTATAGCTCTATTTTGCACCATGATCAAGTTCAAAGGCCAGCTTACCCGTAATACGGTACTCTGTAATTTTTCCGTTTTCAACTGAAGCATGGTGTTCCTTAATATAAAAGGAACGTATATTATGCAATGTTTTTGCTGCCTCTGCTACAGCCTTTTGCGCAGCGTCCTCCCAACTTGTAGGAGAACCGGCCATTATTTCAACCACTTTTACTACTGACATAAGATGATTTATTTAAAAAGGACAAAACCACATGTGAAAATGTACAATAAGCCCGAACTTTCTAAAACAGCAATAGCGAAGCTCATTTTCCCTTCACAACTTTCTCACAAAACAATTTATTTAATAAATGGTTTCCAAAGTTTATTTTTATTACGATCGGGAACCTGGTATGCCGTCATTATCAGTAATTGCAGCAAAAGCCAAAGCCTGATTTAAACCCGGGCATATGATAATGTAGTTTATTGGAGTGATTATTGTATTGTATTGATTCGGGTTAAGAATTACAACGTTTAATGTGTACTATTGTATAATCCGATTTTAAAATTCATCGTCATTAATCAACAGTTGCCCCGGCAACCCTTATGGATACCAAAAATTTAATGGACCAGCTTGTCATTGTCCGCCAGGAAAAAGAAAAACTGGCTGCTGAACTCAACCTCGCTAATATCGAGTTGGACTTCCAAAATAAAGAAAAAGGGAAACGTGCCGCAGAACTGATCATTGCCAATATCGAGCTGGATTTTCAAAATGAAGAGAAGCTAAAACGAGCCCGGGAGCTGATCATTGCCAACAAGGAACTGGATTTTCAAAATGAAGAGAAAGCAAAGCGGGCAGCGGAGTTAATTATCGCCAGCAGGGAGCTGGTCTTTCAAAATTCCGAAAAAGAAAAGCGCGCGGCGGAACTGGTTATTGCCTATACCCAGCTGAATCTGCAAAACCGGGAGAGGGAAATACGTGCCGCCGAGCTGATCTTAGCCAATACCGAACTGATCTTTCAAAACCAGGAAAAGGAGAAACGCGCCGCGGAATTAATTATCGCTAACAAAGAGCTGGTCTTACAAAATCATTTAAAAGAAAAACTGGCCGCCGAACTGATCATCGCCAACAAAGAACTGATCTTCCAAAACCTCGAAAAAGAAAAGCGCGCAACAGAACTGATCATCGCTAACAAAGAACTCGTCTTTCAAAACCAGGAAAAAGGAAAGCGCGCCGCTGAGCTAATTATAGCAAATATCGAATTGGACTTCCAGGACGAAGAGAAAGAAAAACGGGCAGCGGAGTTAATTACCGCCCTTAAGGAATTGGATTTCCAGGATGAAGAAAAAGGGAAAAGGGCTGCCGAACTAATCATTGCCAACCGGGAGGTATTGGTTCAAAAGCAGGAGAAAGAAAGAAGGGCAGCGGCGGAAGCAAAGAAAGATGAGTTTTTTAACATGGTTAGTCATGAATTCAAGACACCGTTGACCAATATTAAGGCCATCAATCAGCTCCTGGAAAAAAAAACAGACAAGACTGATAAAACTTATCCTTTTATTGTCAACGCGAACCATAGCATTAAACGCCTGGAAAAACTGATAGCTGATTTATTAGACGTAACCAAGATCAATTCAGGGCAAATAGATCTTAATATCGCCGCGTTCTATTTTTCAGACGCGCTGACAAACAGTATTTCCAATGTGCAACTGATCTCCGGCAAACATGAGATCCTGCTTGAAAATTCCATTGACCTGCTTTATACTGGTGATCAGTTCCGGATAGAACAGGTGCTGATCAACCTGCTGAACAATGCCATCAAATATTCTCCTGATGCTAACCAGGTTATTGTGAAAGCGAAAATAGATGCAGGTCACGTTATAGTTCATGTCGAGGATTTTGGAATAGGTATCGCAAAAGAAGATATCGATCAACTATTCCAGCGATTTTACCGGGTTAGTAAAACAGCAATGCTTTACCAGGGTGTGGGCCTTGGCCTATATATTGCATCCGAGATCATTAAAAAGCACAATGGAACCTTTTCAATCGAAAGCAAACCAGGAAAAGGCAGCAGCTTTTGTTTTAGCTTACCTTTAGATCATCTCGTGCTTAACTGATATCGCCAGTTAAGTATGTACTTAAATAAATGACACTAAATACATAAACAATTACGTATATTGTTTGCTTGACCCTTCTTATCCATTCTTATGCCATCAGCTTTACGTTATAAAGAACAAACCTTTGAAGTAACACAGGAACATTTCAGCATTGCGCTTAACCAGGTTCAGTTAGGTTTCTGGGAACTTGATCTGAACAATTATAAGTTGAATTGCACTTCCAAGTGTAAAACCAATATCGGAATATTGATAGATGATCTGCTGGATTATGATACGTTATTGAAGTGCATATTACCTGAAGACCGGCCATTAATGCCCGAAGCTATCATCAAAGCGATACAATCAACTGATGGCATTTATAGCTTAGAGTACCGCGTCCGGCATAGCGATCAAAGTATTCATTGGATCGATGCGAAGGGCACGGTTCTTTTTGAAGCTGAAGTTCCCTGCCGTATCATCGGAACAATGGTAGATATTACCGAAAAGAAAGACCTTGAGCTTTTAAGGGACGAACTGTTTAATGTAACCACCCATGAACTAAAAACGCCACTTTCAGCAGTAAAAGGCTATCTGCAGCTTTTGGACCGTTTTATTGCGGGCCTGGGCAATGAAAAAATTGCCCAGGTGGCTAAAAGAGCTTTGGGTTCTGTAGAGCGGATCACCAGGTTATTAAATGAAATGGCTGACCCCGTTAACTTATACTCCAACCAGATCAGGTTAGCTAAAGATTATTTCGATCTGAATGCGCTTGGCGAAGAAATTGCCGGTAATGCCATGCTGATCAATCCTGATTACAGGATACAAGTATCCACTACAAACATAGATAGTCTTGTGTTTGCGGACCGGTACCGCATCGGGCAGGTTTTAACCAACCTGGTTAATAACGCCGTCAAATATTCTCCCGAATGTAAGAATGTGGAAGTGGCTATCGAAACGCATAACAATGAAGTCAAAGTGGTAGTTAAAGATTATGGCATTGGTTTGGCAGCGAGTGAACATCAGAAAGTATTTAAAAAGTTTTATCGCGCAACCACCACGCCAAAAAACATACCGGGTTTTGGCATCGGCTTATTCTTAAGCGCTGAGATCATAATCCGGCATGGCGGGCTCATTGGGGTGCAGGAAAACGATTCACAAACTGGAACCTGCTTTTACTTTACGCTTCCGGTATATGGCCTTAAGTAAGAGCTCATTGGGTTACCGGAAACCACAAATTCCATCGGGATTGTGCAGGTCACCTTATTGAAAGCGGAATTTTCGGCTGATTCGTTCCCTGCGGAACGAGCTTTTCGCTGGATCTTATCAAACGGGCTGAATTAGTTTAAGTCACGTTTGTTTTTTTGCCGGTTAAAGTCGTCGCCGGTCATTTTTTAATAGTTGCGGGGTGGCGCTTGTTTTGATGATATTCCCTGCGAACCGACACGATTTTGTAACATAATATAAAGATAGGTGTAAACTAAACAGGCCATAAAATGTTAGCTTAATTATGGATATCATCGGGAACAAATATTTAATAGACTTCGGCATGGCCAAAGCCATATTAGAGACAGAAAGCGAAACCAGGCTGACCTTTACCATCACAGAAAAAGACGGCAAGCAAATGAACGAAACTGAAACGGTCAAAATTAAATTAACCGAGATACGGCCTGCTATCTGGATGCTTAACTGGAAAGAAAAAAATGGGAATACGATCACTCAGATCCAGGATCATGAAAAGGGAGCCGTATATATGAACTGGACACATCCCGACGGTGAGTTTATCAATACGGTCGCGACGATCAGGCCGGTTTAAATTTAACCGGGAACCCCGTTCATATCAGTAGTCAGCACCTCGCTTATATAATCAAAGAAGGGTCGCATGTTTTTAAAAGCCCGGCAGGCACTTTCAAAGAAATTTCCGCTTAACACTTCCTCATCCGTAAAGCGGCGGATGATCAGGAATTGCTTATATCGCAATAAATCGATGGCCTCATGCGCCGGATCATAGCCTTTGGGCCGGGTCTTCAACTTTTCGCCCTGTAAAACACCAAAGGTTGAAATAAATGCCTCACTATTTAAAATAGCCCTCAGCGGCAAATGATCAAAAGCAATATCATCCCGGATCATTTTCAGATCCTGCGCATCTGGCCCCCAGAAGCCACCCAACACAAAACTCTTATCTCCAGGCTCCAAATGGTAATAGTAACCACCCCGCCGTTGTTTACCTGCACGGCGGAAACGGCCACCCCAATAAGTGCTGAAGGGGGTTTTATCCTTAGAAAAGCGGATGTCGCGATAAATGCGGTAAAGGCTCTTCTTGCCGGTAGGCGTTTCGATCACATCGTGTGTATTCAAATGCTGTAGCAATATATGGACAAAGCTTTCAACATAATCAAATTCTTTTTGATAAGCTTCTTTATGTTCAGCGAACCATTCGCGGTTATTATGCGTTTTCAGTGTGCGCATAAAATCAAGACAGGAAACGGGCAATACGGGATCGGTCATGGTTTCAAAATTAATTTTTAAAGTAACCTAAACAGGTTGATCAGATAACTATTCTGAATGTTAAATTAATCCGCGCTTTCATGGGTTTTATAGATTTAGCAATCCGGTGATCCCAATGTTCTTGTAAGCCCGCTTTCATAAGCAGGAATGAGCCGTGTTCCAGCCTGACGGAATATTTCTCCCTGTGATCGGCCTTATTGCGGATGTCAAAACTTCTGACCTGTCCGAAACTTACCGAAGCGATGATCGGGTTTTTGCCGAGAACGCTTTCGCGGTCGCTATGCCAGGCGACAGAATCATTGCCGTCGCGATAATAATTTAATAATACGCTGTTGAATTGGATGCCTGCGAATGGCTCTACCTTATTTTTGATCATTAGCAATTCAGGTGTCCAGGGTACCGGATTTGACACTTCCCCCGCGGCAGAATAATCGGTGCCAGGGTCGCCGTACCAGGCAGTAAGCCGGGGTGTGATCACTTCCTTGTCATACATTTTTTTCACGGTTTGCTTCCAGGGTGCTTCTGTTATAAATTGATGCAATAACTCATCACTTTCTGCCTGATCGAATAAACCCGGCCTGTATTCCAGTAATTCTTTGGGCAATCCTTTGCTTTGTCCTGCTTCCGCAAAAATGCTCAACTGTTCCATTATAATACCTCCACGTAATTTATGATAAACTTTGCCACCTGTTCCTGTTCGGCAACAATGAGTATATCGCCGTCATATATCCAAAAACCCTGCACATCAAATAATATCCTGCCCATGTAGTCCGGCTTCTCATCATAGGCTGTAAATAATCGATAACAAAGTTCCGCGTCCTTACTTTCCAAATCCAATACGATGCGGATGACCTTATCAGGGCCGTTTTTGCGCTTTACCCAGGCTCTTGCATTGTTAACTAAATAAGCGTTACTCATCATCATTAAACAAAAGTCGAAAATATTTTGTAATTTTTTATATAAAATACTAATATTTTTAGCACATATTTATAGTCCTAATTGAAAGTGTTTGCCTGATACCAAAAGAGATATGATCAGCCGGCTGCGAAAGGACATTTTGCTTTGGAAAGGCTATAAACCGCTCAAGCCGGTACACAGCAGTTGATTGGCTCAGTCGAAGCTATTTTTCCAAATGGGCATTTTTCCATTAGATACGGCACAAAGCTGATATGCAGTATACGGAGCATGCTACGGCCTGTGGCGGCTTTGTTAGTGCATTGCTTTCGGTGGTGATGCAAAATAACAAAGCCTGTTTATGGAGCTGGCTTTTCGGGAACCTTGTGAATGGTTAATAAAATCAGCAAAGGCCGCCTTTTTAGACACCTTTTTAAAATAAGAAATTTTTACTTGACCCGTTTGTATATTTCCACAGATTGTTCATCATTAGCACCGTTGATCACCTGGGTATATTCGTCATTGCCATTTAATGTGATCTTAATAGCAAATTTATGGTTGCGAAGAAGAGCGTAGTTTGATATTTGCTCTTCCTCCCTAAGCATATCATCCTTAAAAGTAAATACCCCGGTACCAAAACCATTTTTAAATTTGGTTTCTGCCTTATCCTGAGGGAACCTGTGTATGAAGATAAAATGCCCTCCCCAGAATATTTTATACTGCCTTACTTTCGTTGCTATAGTATCCTTGCCTTTTATTGTATAAGTTTTTTCCATTTTCCACAAACCATCAAGTATAGAGGTATCACCTGATGCCAATTTTTTATAGTCTTCTTTCAACACATATTTTACACCTTTTGCTGTAGTATAGTCCGGAATACTCTGGATATAACCGTTGGGTTTTCCCGTAATTTCAAGCTTATAAGTTAGGGATGAGTCAAGCGCTCTGCTGGTATAAATACTGCGTTCCGTAATTCTGTTACCTGAGTCAAGCGTATAGGTGCCAACACCAAATCCAACAGATGAATCAGGCACCATACTGGCATACATAAAGTAACGATCTGTATAAATTTTAATTTGAGTTCTCTTAATCGTAGAGTCTTTGCCTCTGCCAGTGATCACTTGTTTTTCAAGCTCATATACACCTGCCTGGCCCGCCTTAGATGAGTTTTCTTTTTTCTTACATCCTAAAATCAAGCAACTTAGTAAAGCTGCATAAATTAAAATCTTATTCATATTGCTTAAGTTTTAATGTGAGATAGAGATTTATTTGATCTGGTGGCGTTTCTTACCTGGTGGCAAACAGCTTAATTATCTTCAATAAAAGGGCCCAGGTAAGGACAAAATAAATGTCTAAAATTCTAACTGCCATAAAATATTATCACTTAGGTTAATTGTTATAATAAATTTACACATAATATATATGATTAACAATTATTAATGAAGGTCGAAGAAATGATATCTTTCCATCGCAAATTCCAGTCTTCGCTCAAATCTTAACGCTTGCCGTGCATACTCGTTTATTTATGTATAATTAACGCCAGACTGGTAAGTATTTACCAAATAATTTAAAGCGGCTGAGCCATCGGCCTGTTTCAATAAATTGCCCCGCATTCATTCCAAGTCTCTCCCCCATTAACACTTGCTTTAAATAATTTAAAAAACATAGTGAATACTAATATTTTTAGCATTAATTTTACTGTCCGATCTATAATTAATGATAATGACCGCTGCGCCCGATAGAAAAGAACTCATCAGCCGGTTGCAAAAGGACATTTTGCAATGGGAGGGCTACAGGCAGCCACCTGCCGGTACGCGGGAACTGGTTGGCCTGGGCCCGGTGGAAGCTGCCTTTCCAAATGGCGTTTTTCCAATAGGCGCGGTACATGAACTGGTCTGCGGTAATACGGAACAGGCTACTGCCTGCGGCGGCTTTGTAAGCGGATTGCTTTCGGTGCTGATGCGAAATGGCGGTGCCTGTTTATGGATCGGGCTTTCCGGAAACCTGTTCCCTTCAGCCCTCAAAGCCTTTGGCGTTGAGCCTGACCGGGTAATCTTCGTCAATCTCACTAAAGATAAGGATGTGCTTTGGGTGATGGAGGAAGCATTAAAATGCGCGGGACTGGCTGCGGTAGTCGGCGAACTGCGGGAGATGGACTTTAAACAATCACGCCGCTTACAATTGGCCGTTGAACAAAGTCATGTGACCGGTTTTGTCCTGCGTAACCAGTCGGAGAAAATGGGTTCAACAGCCTGTGCTGCCAGGTGGGAAATTACACCGTTGCCAAGTGAACCGGTAGATGGTTTGCCCGGCCTGGGTTTCCCGCGCTGGCAGGTCGAATTGCTCCGGGTACGCAACGGCCAGCCTGGCAATTGGACAATCGAATGGTTGGACAGTAAATTTACATCGGTCAGCAAACAAATGGTTAAACAGCAAAAATTAATGGTGGGTTGAGCAATGCAAAAGCGCTTCATGGCTATAGGGTTTCGTCATTTGACGACAGACTGGCTGGCACTTCAAAAACCGGAGTTAAAAGACATGCCTTTTGTTTTTGCGGCCCCGGAACGCAACCGCATCATTATCACCGCCGCTAATCAGGTGGCGGAAGCACAGGGTGTCTACCGCGGCATGGCAGCGGCCGACGCCAAAGCCATTACAACAAACCTGCAACTATTTGATCATATTCCCGGGAAAGAAGCCAGGCTATTAAGGCAACTGGGTTTGTGGTGTATCCGTTATACGCCTATTGTGGCGGTCAATCTGCCGGATGGACTGGTACTGGATATTTCCGGCTGTACGCATTTATGGGATGGCGAACGGGGTTATTTGAAAGAGATCGTTAACAAGCTACGCACATCCGGCTATGATGCAAGGGCTGCCATAGCCGATACCATCGGTGCTGCCTGGGCGGTGGCTCGCTTTGGAAAAACGACACCTATCATTGAGAGCGGCAGACAGGCACGGGCGTTGCTCAATTTACCTCCTGTTGCGCTCCGGCTGGAACCCATCGTGCTGGAAAAGCTGCAAAAATTGGGTTTCGTTACCATCAAAAGCTTTATACAGCTACCCCGTTCCGTATTGCGCAGACGGTTTGGCGAAGGACTATTATTCAAACTGGCGCAGGCATTGGGTTTGGATGATGAACACCTAACGCCTTTGGTTACGCCGGTACCCTATATGGAACGGCTGCCCTGCCTGGAACCGGTCAGAACCGTCAAGGCGATTGAAATTGCTATTCAAAA
Source organism: Mucilaginibacter sp. (assembly GCF_028288225.1). GTDB lineage: Bacteria > Bacteroidota > Bacteroidia > Sphingobacteriales > Sphingobacteriaceae > Mucilaginibacter. The sequence continues at coordinate 25,287 of NZ_JAQBOC010000022.1, read as the reverse complement.
ATTACTGGAAGGCTTATGTACAAGGCTAAAGGCTGAGGGCAAAGGCGTTCGCAAAGCCCTGCTCAAATGTTACCGTGTTGATGGTAAAATGGTACAAGCCGGTATTACCACCAATCGCGGCTCGTATAGCGTTTCGCATTTATTTAAACTGTTCGAATTACAGATCAGCAAAATAGAACCGGCCCTGGGTATCGAGTTATTCCTGCTGGAAGTGCCGAAAGTGGAAGATATTGACCCGGTACAGGAAAAATTATGGGCAGGAAATCCCGGTTTACAGGACACCGCTTTGGCGGAACTGCTGGACAAACTGGCGGGCAGGGTTGGCCCGAACGCTATTCACCGTTACCTGCCGGTGGAACACTACTGGCCGGAACGTTCAATTAAGAAAGCAGCCTCTTTAAAAGAAGTGCCTGCAACCAAATGGCGTACAGACAGGCCGCGCCCCCTGCGGATGCTGCGCCGCCCGGAACCCATTGAAGTTATGGCGCTTTTGCCGGATTACCCGCCAAAAGTATTTACTTACAAAGGCAGGCGGCATGTGGTCGAAAAAGCGGACGGGCCGGAACGTATAGAACGGGAATGGTGGCGGGACAAAGGTGAGCACCGGGATTATTATGCTGTAGAGGATTCGGACGGGCAGCGTTACTGGTTGTTCCGTTCCGGGCATTATGATACCGCGCCGCAATGGTATTTACACGGATTTTTTGCATAAGTTATGAGATACGCAGAATTACAGGCGACCAGCAATTTCAGCTTCCTGCGGGGTGGGTCGCACCCGGAAGAGCTGGTGGAACAGGCTGCAGGCTATGACTATGCGGCTATCGCCATAACTGACCGCAACAGCCTGGCAGGTATCGTGCGTGCGCATATTGCGGCTAAAAAGTTGCCTGTTAAATTTATTCCGGCCTGCAGGCTGGATTTATTAGATGGGCCAAGCTTGCTGGCTTACCCAACAGATAGGGATGCTTATGGCAGGCTATCGGCGCTGCTAACCGTGGGGAACCTGCGGGCGAAAAAAGGAGAATGCCATTTGTATCGGGCGGATGTTTATACACACAAAGAAGGTATCAAATTCATTGTTGTTCCGCCTGATACGCTGAACGCACGGTTTGACTATGACGATGAATTCAAACAACAGGTGGCGGAATACCGTGCAGCATTGGGCCATTCCTTGTATGTGGCAGCTACCCGTTCCTACAGCGGTGATGATGCCAAAAGATTGTATCGCCTTTCGCAGCTGGGTGTGCCGATGGCGGCCGTTGGCGATGTGCATTACCATGAAGCTAACCGCCGCGAATTACAGGATATCTTAACCTGTATCCGGGAGAAATGCACGATCCATACGGCGGGCTTCCGGCTGCATGCGAATGCGGAACGGTTTATCAAGCCCATAGACGAACTGCAGCGCCTGTTTAGGGGGTATCCGGAGGCTATCGGCAACGCGCTGGAAATTGCGGAAGCCTGTACCTTTTCACTGGATACCCTTAAATACATCGAGCCGGAAGAAAAAATGATTGATGGCCTGACACCACAGGAACGATTGATCAAACATACCTGGGCGGGGGCACACGAACGTTTTGGAGAGATCATTCCAAACAAAATCAAAAAGCAGCTCGAAATTGAGCTGGCCTTTATCGAGCGCCGCAAGCTTGCCCCGTATTTTCTGCGGGTATATAAATACACCCAAAAAGCTGAAGAACTAGGTATCCTGCACCAGGGGCGCGGCTCCGCAGCGAATTCGACGGTCTGTTATTGTTTGGCTATTACTGCAGTCAACCCCATGAAGTCGCGGCTGCTTTTTTCCCGTTTCATGTCCGATGCGCGGGAAGAATGGCCCGACATTGACGTGGACTTCGAGCACGAACGGCGCGAGGAGATCATCCAATATATTTACGAGGATTATGGCCGTGACCGTGCGGCCATCGTAGCTACGGTTACGCAGGAACGTCACCGGGGTGCTATCCGGGATGTGGGCAAGGCGATGGGACTATCAGAAGATACCATTAAACGGATCGGCGCCACCATCTGGGATTTCAGTGATGAAGGTTTTGATGGGAAACGGTTATGCGAACAGGGTTTGAACCCACGCGACCCGCTGATCTACAAGGTACTGGAACTGACCACGCTGCTGATGGGTTTTCCGCGGCAGCTGGGACAGCATACCGGCGGGTTCGTCATTACCGATGGCAAGCTGTCTGACCTCTGCCCTGTACTTAATGCAAGGATGGAAAATCGCACCCAACTGGAATGGAACAAGGATGACCTGGAAGCTTTGGGTATCCTGAAAGTGGATGTATTAGGTTTGGGTATGCTGACCATGATCCATAAGGCATTTGATATGGTGTTACAGCATTATGGTAAAAAATTAACGCTGGCCAATGTTCCACAGGATGACCCGAAGGTTTACGAAATGATCTGCCATGCGGATACCATTGGCGTGTTCCAGATCGAAAGCCGGGCACAAATGTCCATGCTGCCGCGGCTCAAACCCACCTGCTTTTATGACCTGGTGATCGAGGTGGCTATTGTGCGGCCGGGGCCGATACAAGGCGATATGGTGCATCCATACCTGCGCCGCCGTAACGGCGAGGAAGTCGTGGAATACCCGTCCAAAGAATTAGAGGAAATATTGGGCAGAACATTGGGTGTGCCGCTTTTTCAAGAACAAGCAATGGAGATTGCTATTGTGGCGGCTGGGTTTACGCCAGCCGAAGCGGATGAATTACGGCGCAGTATGGCCACCTTTAAGGCCAATGGTAAATTGCACCTGTATGAAAAGAAGCTGGTGGACGGCATGGTGGCTCGTGGTTACGAAGAAGACTTTTCACGGCGGGTCTTTAAGCAACTACAAGGATTTGAAGGTTATGGTTTCCCGGAAAGCCATGCAGCCTCCTTTGCTTTACTGGTCTATATCTCCTCCTGGTTGAAATATTACTACCCCGATGTGTTCTGCGCCGCATTATTGAACAGCCAGCCGATGGGTTTTTACCAGCCCGCTCAGCTTGTCCGGGATGCAAGGGATCACCAGGTTACAGTACTGCCGGTGGATGTCAATTATTCTTTTTGGGATAATACGTTAGAAGAAAAAGATGGTGAGTATCATGCAGTACGTTTGGGTTTCCGGCAGGTCAAGGGCTTAGGTGAAGAAGATATGCAATTGTTAATAGCGGCCCGCAATCAGTTTTACACTCATGTTGATCAGCTCCGGAGCGCAGGTGTTCCCGAAGCGGCTTTAGAAAAATTAAGTGATGCAGATGCTTTCCGTTCATTGGGCTCAGACCGCCGCCAGGCTTTATGGGAAGTAGCAGCTTTAGGTGACCGCCCAATGGCGCTGTTTGAGGGGCAACAATCAGAAAGTGTCAAAGAAGTGCAAATACAATTACCACTAATGACCGAGGGTGAGCATGTGGTGCAGGATTATTCATCGACAGGGTTGTCCCTAAAAAATCACCCGGTTGCATTAGTGCGTGAAAAACTGGATCTATTGCGCAATACCAAAATCGGTGATTTAAAAACCATGAAAGATGGCAATGCGGTTAAGGTCGCCGGGCTGATCACTGTTCGTCAAAGGCCCGGCACGGCTAAAGGCATACTATTTATGACGCTGGAGGATGAATCAGGCGCAGCTAATATCGTCGTCTGGGAAAAGCTGTTTGATCAGTACCGTAAGGAAATCATCCAATCCCGTTTATTCATGGTAGAAGGAAAATTGCAGATCGAGGGCGAAGTGATCCATGTAGTCGCCAGGCGCTGTTTTAATTTGAATAGCCTGCTGCGCGGTTTGACCGTAGCAAATGAAAATGATCTGCCGCTTCTAACATTGGCACGCGCAGATGAGACAACAGCTCCTGCGCCGGACAGCAGGGAAGTTTTTCATAAGGGAAGGAATTTTAGATGATACTAAATCCAAAACACTTCGATTAAACCAAAGTAGCCGATCACTATCAGGCCGGTTATATTCAGAGTTAATGATAATCAACTTGCATCTCTGAAAACAACCTGAAATATTACGGCAATGAATGTAATGTGATGGGCGAAATTCCATTGAGCCGATATGATCTGTTTGTCAGCCGGATAGCACAAACTTATTTAATTACCAACTTAACCAGTTCTGAACTGGAGCAATGTTATGGCAACCGGGTGCGGTCAAGGTTACGGGAAATGTTCAACCTGGTGGCGTTTGATAAAAGCAGTAAGGATAAAAGATGATCGATATTATGCAGGAATTGTCGCGACGGGATCTTCAACAATAATCGTTAGGCAATTCAGTAAATCAGCAACTAAATTCTTGGTCATATTCAACGTAGCTTTAATAAACTCGTCAACATTAAGCTCAGGCGAGTTTTTACTAAATTGTTTATCATCAAATTTTTCGATGATCTTATATTCCTCATCGCTTGAACCTAAGTATGTTTGATAACCATGTATATATCTATTTCTTAACTCATTAATGGTGATCAAATATTTTTTAAAAAAGGGCTCGTAGAGGATAAAGCACTTATATAAATCATCTTCCTTTTTATATTCCAGGCTTATTAATGAGTCGTAGTGGTCAAGAAAACTCGTCAAAGGAGAGCTTGTAGGCCGTTTCCCTTTAATATGCAGTATGATTTTTTTTATAAGTATTTCAACAAGGCGGACAATATTTTCAAAAAGCGTGGCCAGTGATAAAATATAGGTCTGAAAATTTATGTCAATTAGCTCCTTGTAAAATGCCGCGTCATTTACTTCAAACACCGACTTTAATTGGTTAGTTCCAAAATAAAATAAAGCATTCGTGCCGACAGGAAGATCGGCGGAGGAACCGTCAAGTACAGAGTGGTTTATATTTTCAAAGTAAGTGAAATAGATAACTTCGCATTTACGCAGTCTATTTTCAATAGAATTTAAAAGGTCTTTCAAACTGCCATACTCAATCTTTAGCCAATTATCGATCATCCAATTGGTTTGAGCTACCTGATTACCGATAATTTTCTTTTCGATAGCGACAAGCAATTTGCCTTTCAACACCTGTAAATCCGTTAATTCCTTTTTAATTGTTGTTACCATTCATTTTTATATCTATCGATGGTTCGGTTAATCTCGTCATTTACGCCTGTTAAAAGACGGGTTAAAAAATCTGCAAAAGGGGTTTTATAACTATATTTTTCTATCGAATTTTCGAGAAGCTTCTTTAACGCTAAATCGGCAGGAAAAGGCTCGCCGGAGGTGCCACTTTTTACCCCCATTGAGGTTATTGCTTGGCTACAATTCCATTTGAAGTTTTGAAAATAATCATAATCATTTTCATAGGTTTTGCTTACGTAGTCATATATTATTTCAACTGATTCAATCAAATACTCATTTTTTTGTTCAAATATGCTTAAACATTGCACCAGCCGGTTTAGGCGAATTTTATCGGATTTATTTTGTTCTATCTTATCAATTATCGCCGAATAAACCGGTTCTATTAACAATTTACTTGAATTGAGGTAATCCAGCAAAACAGAAGCATAATATTCCATTCCCTCTTTAAAATCCAAATGGATATACCAGTCGAAGGCATCCATCAAAATATTTGCCTTGGCTTCCGAGTCAAAAGATGTTAATAATCGCCCTTCACCAAAAGGGATGGCTTCATAACCTGAATTGATATTATTTTCGCTGATATTTTGCGCTTTTAGGGCTATTCGGTTCTTTAAATAATTAAAGACGGGAGTAAATCCTTCTTTTCTTATCACCGCCTTTAATGCATTTTCTATTTCATATTCAAGGGAAAATCTCAAGCTATGCTCCAGTAATAACGCCCGCGCTTCGGTATAATAATCTTCGAAGCCATCAAACAAATACATAAACAATTGACTTCCATCTTTTTGAGAACACTCCTCCAAAAAATCACCGATCACGGTTAGGGCCTTTTCACGATCTACATAAAAAATATTCAACAGCGAAAGTGAAAGCCAAGTGCTGTTTTCAGGAAAACGGTTATTATAAACCTGTAGGATTAGGTCGGCGTCTTTATAATTTATGGGAGATCTTTCTTTTCTGAAAGCGTAAATATGGAGAATAATATTAAACGCCTGAAAGCTTCCTTCCTCCAGCAATTGCTTTATCTTCTTCCAGTAAAAGTCTTCGTCTTTATGAACAAAATAGAGGGCCTGTAGCATACCTGATCCCAATTGAAATAGTATATTCCGTTCGTTATCCCATAGGTAGTCGTATATCGTCCTAAGCTGCGCAGGAAATTCAAGATACAGCACATTGGTAAAATCCCAAAAATTAAACGGAATTTCTTTTGATGTCTTAAAAAGAGCGGCTATGCCTTCGGCGACTTCCAATGCCAAATATCCTGAAATAAGCTCCCTGCTTTTTTCCCTTAGATTTTCTCTTACCAGATTAGCGTCACTATCGATATCGTTTTCGGCTTTGCTAAATAAAAAAATCAGCTCCTCAACTACCGTAGTCGGGACAAGCTTACTTTCAATTGCCCGGATTGGCTCCAGGTACTCATCACCTATATTCCACTTTTTAAACCAGTACAATTTGTCCAAAACATCTCCTTGAAAATTAATTGGTAGATCAGTTATAGCCCTTTCTAAAAAGTTTAGCACAGCAATGGTGTCGCCCGGATGATTGTAGGCGAATTTTTCTCTTTTTGACGATGCGATCTCGCGGGGAATATCCAATAACTGTTTAATAGCTATTTCTTTGATTTCTATATCGTCCGTTTTAAAATATAGCTCATCAAGTTGCTTGATAATTGATGCCCTTAATTCATGCACACTCGGCTGATCCGGCAGATAATATCTTCTGATCGTTATGGCTTTGCCGTAGGCATCCATCGAATGGCTTGTAAAATTCAATTTTAGTAGTTCTTTATAACTATCCAAAATGAGCCTGGTAACCGCATTATTTCCGCCATGCAGTAGCAGACTTGATTTTTGCACATAGAAAAGCTGTTTTACTAATGCAAAACGATAAACTGCTTCCACGTAGGTAAAATCGAACGTGGCTTTAAAAATGTCCTTGTCCGGTATTATTGCAAAAAACTTAAATACCATCTCAAATACATAGTCCAAATGCTCCGTTCTATGGAGTAAATCTTGCAAAATGTTTTTAACAGATACGTATTCCTGAAATATGCCAAAATGCTTCGCCCCGGTGATGCCGATAAGGCGTTCATGGAAATGATGGCTTGGGTTGGTAAGTATGTGATAATAACAATTAACAGCTTCAATTGCTTTAGCCGACTTGTAACCATTTAAGGAATATATCGTTTTTAAAATTCGGGTGAATTCCTCATAACTGTCAGTAGATGATAAATTCTTGATGTACTTTTCCAGCAATTGATCGAGTAAGGTCTGAGATCTGTCTTTATTGGAGTTGACTTCATCAACTGTAGCCAGATTTTTTATGATGTTGTCGATTGAATTATAATACAGATCAATTTTCTGTGCCAGCCAGGACGGCTCGGCCCCCATAAGCAATATATCGCTGTAATAATCTGGTTTTATTTCGCTTTGAAATTTTGCACTTAAGAAATGCTGCTCACTCAACTGTTCAAATATATATCGGATAGTCTCCGTCTCTATGTTCTCACTTTGCGACAATTGATCTATCCACTCATTATCTAATATATTAATTGGTTCCAATAAGCAAATTAACCTGAGAAAATTAGTTGCTCTAACTTCACTCAAATTCGTTTTTTCCTTTATCCTTAAAATAAATGATCTGAAGTAATTATTTACATAGTCATAAAGGAATTTGGCAGACTTAATTTGAGGTACCGGTATTTGTAGTTCCGCAGCTTTCAAAATAGCCACAATTAAAATCGGCCGTCCCCTTGAGATTTGCGCCAATTGAGCGGTGTAGTATTCTAGATATGTGTTTTTAACTTCTTCTTCAAATAAAAGCCGCGTATCTGTTTCATTAAGTTGTCCTAACGGCATCGACAAGGTATCCACTTCTTCATATTCTTTAACAAGTTGGGTGGCCTGATTAAATTCGATATTTCTAAACGTAAAAATTACTTTGACTTGGTTGGCTCTTTTTAAGGCTGCAAACCGTTTAAGATCAGCAATCTGTTCAGGTCTATATTGATGCGCATCATCAACAAGAATGATATAATTTTTATCGCCACTGGTAGACTTGACTAATTTATCGAAGTCTATGCTGTAGTTTGCCAAGACCAGCGCCAGCCAATCTTCATTATGGTCAATTTTTTTTTTGAAAAACTCTATAACGAGCCTGGTTTTGCCCATGCCGGCTTCCCCTGTTATCATTACTGCGTTTAAAGCAGGATTTTTCAGAAAGTCGCCTAATTGTTGAAGTTGTTCTTCCCTTGCTACGAAATGATTACTAAGGGTAAATGGGTCTTTGGTTGACGCTTCAATTAATGATTTGTAAAACAGAGCATATGGCTGTAGTTGCGCAGTATTAAAACCGGACTCTAGCCATATTTTTAAAAGAGGATATTTGAGATAAATGGTAAATATTTTAGCACCGTCCCAAATCAGAACCTCTCTCAATTGTTGTTTATCGAGAATGGCCTCTTGGGCAATTTGTTTAAGTTCGTTATGCTCTTGCGGCAGAAGTTCGATATTGGTTAGTAAAACGAATATATCTTCGTTCACGACCTTAAATAACTCCTGTCTTAATTCAGCTTTGATACTTGAAAAAGCTTGCTTTCTGGCAGTAACATGGAACTTATATTGAAACCGCCATTTACCTATAAATTGTGAATATTGTCCCTCATAGCTTCCGTCTATTCCGCCATCCCTTCCTGGGGCCGCAAAGGGTTCAAATTGTTTAGAAATTTCAAAGCTCAATAAGGCGTTGCAAAAGTATTGAAAATCCGTAGAAGTATAATTCAGCCAATTGATCCTGTCCATGCTTGTATTGAGTTCCTGCAATTAAATGCTCAAAGTAAATGTATGATTACTTTTTACTTATATGTTCAGGAATTTAATTCATTTAGGTGATTGACATTTAAGCCGGTTTCTTTTGCTACTTTTCTTTGTGGCGCCTGAACAAAGAAAAGTAGTCCGGGCGGTCTTTTTGCATAGTTTAGGCAATATTAAACCGCCGGGCGACTTAAGCCCCCGGCGGGCGGTCTTATTTTATCATTAATAAAATAATTGCCAATAGGATACAAAGCTTTGCTAAAACATTAGCTAGTTTTTCAATGGTTATGGTAACTACGCATAACCGTAAGATTTAAAGCCTTGTATTCCTGCAATACCCCTGCGGTTAAACCTGCGCCGTCCAATAATATAACGGACGTATAAGCCGAAAAGTAATAGTAAGATGTCCAGTACTGGCAAATGACTGTTTTGAGAAAATAAGATGTTCATGGTAGTTATAATTTAAAAGTGATTAATTCCTTTTTTTAAAAAACCCTGCTGTACGATATTTTGCAACCATTTTCGTTGGGATTTTTGATTAGGCATTTCCGGTAAAATGTGTTTAATCCGGTATTAAAAACTTTCATGAGGGTGGGGCTATTATCAGGTGAAACTATAAATATTAAAAGGCAATTAAGGCCTCATTTTTTTTGGTATGCTCAGCCCCTTTGTTTCCAAAACACCACTACCATACCAACAATATTCCTGATCAGTGGCGTATTGCAATTCATAAATACGCCACGGTTTAGTCTGGCAAGTATTGGCATGATCTTTCCTGTAATGTAATGAGCAACAGTTATAAAATGGGCAACAATAATTGTCTTTTATCTTCTGCTCTACCAATACGGTTGTCTGGGCATAGTGCATGGAAAAATAATGATCAAAAGCAACCATAGCCTTTAGTGCAACGCTAGTATCCATATCTTGCAATGCAGTACCAATATAGTCTCGGTTGAAACCCGGGTCTAAAGAGAGTGGCAGGGTGTGATCGAATATATATAGAAAATCACACAACTGAACTTTATCCAGTAATTCATCGATCTTGTCATCGTAGATCCATTCAATATCAAAGCAAGGGTCTTTGATTCGTTCCCTATACAGTTCGATACTTACTTTGGTCAAATACGTAAAAGCTTTTTCAAGTTGTGTACGGCCTTGAAATATCCGTACATATTCATTCAACAGGGCAACAAAATTGGCTTCATTTTGCCTCATTTGTTGTTGTATTTTTTGCTTGATTAATAATACAGATTGTTCTTGGCTGATGCCGTTCGATTCATTTTTTTTTAACTCATTGACCATTTGTATAAAAGCATCGCCGCAATTCATGGATTGCAGGGCCATGACGGCCAAACGAATAATGTTTTTGATTTCGATATGTGGATAAAGAAATTGCGCCACCATACGACCTACGGTATACTCTGTTGCCTTACGGGAATTGCTGGCCGCCATGATATGATTCTGCCGTTTACTAACCAACTGATCGATTTCATGGGCAATACATTCAAAAAGATAAAAACTTCCCAATTTTACAGATGCGGAAATATCACCGCTACCTGTCTTTTCTACATAGTGGATTTCCGGAATGGAGAACATTCTTGTCACTAATTGACTACCATTCCTGGCGGTAATCGCTTCATCACTATTTTCAATTTTGGATATCTGGTGCATTTTGGTGATCAAGACGCCTCCACCTTCGAGTGTTCTGTTAAACATAAATGCATTGTAGAAATCATTATCAAAAGAAGTATTCTTTTGATTTCCCAAGGAAGCGGCAGAAGACATCCCAGGTGTAGTGTATTTGGTGAATATCGATTTCATTAACACCTGGTTAAATAAACAGGCCTGTCCAACCATTGTACTCAAATCTTGCATGTAGTGTAAAAACTCATGAAGGATTGCCGGATAATTCTCCCATTGCAGTTGACGCTGTTCAGCAATAGTCAGGTCGTGTTTTGTATCCGACAAACCTGCAGCTTCGCGCGTCTTATCTACGGCAATGGTAAAATAATATCTATTTGGATAATAGGTGCCCCAAGCGGAACTGGCATAAAATTCGGGTCTTGATAAATCGTGGTGTTCCATTAGTTTATAAGTTTAGGTTTTAAATAATGTTATAGGCTTTTTAGCATCTACGGGTTGAGGTTAATAACACGCAACTATTTTCCTTTTTCATTATTCGCATCATTAAAGCTCTTCATCAGCCGCTCAAGCATTTTTCGAAACATTAGAATATTAGCGGGATACTGTTGTTCAACTGAATACTCGTATAATAAAAAATCAATGAAAATATATAGGGCTGTCGTCGTTAACTGCATAGGGTCGATAAAGCTACTTCGCTCCGTTGTCTGTTGCGTGAGTTTATCCAATATCATTTGCCCTTTTTCGTTCTTAATATTAGCTAATGTTTGAAAGCTGGGGTGCGTAAATTGACTGGCCCAAATATAAAATGGGCGGTATTTTTCCAAGCCAGCCGCTTTTTCAATAGCCCAAAAGCTAGGACGTTCAGACAAATGGTCTTTCGCCCAGCCATAGTCATCAAAAAAGCCTTTACCGTATAATTGTTTTAACTCAGCTGTGCGGTTATCAATGTCACGTCGGCGTTCAGCTTCAAGAGGCGGGAATTTAAGTACTTCGAAAGGTTATCTAACGAGTCCGCTTTTTTTCTCGTATCTTTATGGCCATAATCAGCAAATTTCTTATACAACACCGCATTGCTTTGTTTCATAAGAAAAACGCCAACCACCGCATGTTCATACACGGAACGATAAACAGCCAAAGCTGTGCGTGTCGAGCCATGTGAGAGTAAAACACCCACTTCATCCGCCATTCGGCAAAGCGTTCCGAGCATAGTCATCCGCACCAAATCAGCTATTCCTACGGTTTTTTTATTCATTAATTCCTTCAGACGGTCAAACAGATTATGTGCCGAATGAACGAATAAATTGTAATTCAGGAACATGGCCGAATGTTCTTCAATAATTTTTTTTTGGTTGCGCCCGAAAATACCCAGCCAATTGTCAAGATACTTATGATTATGTTGATTGATAATGAAATCTGGCAAGGTATCTTCGATCATTTCGAATATTTTACCATCTGCCAACGCCTTTTCCATTTGCTCGAAAGTCAACCCCTGGGCTACACGGGCCGTTTCCAGCAATTCATCGATCAAGGTATCAAGATTAGGAATGACGAGGTTTGTATATTTTAAATCACCCATAAGTTAACATTACGCAAAAGGCTTTATAACGACATCCGCGTCATCGTAATTCTTCATAGATGGCAAAAAATTTCGGTATATCAATTTGTTTCAGGGCTAGTTTCTTGTATGTGATCGTAGGTTTGTAAAAGAAAACTGCACATAGAGCCGGCAAGATTGACGGCCAATGCCGCATGCCGCGCTGAAGGTTTTACTTTATTTTTACTTTTTCCATGAGCATCTCCTAATTTGTTTCTAAGTGCTCCCAATCCTTCAACCACAGTTTGGCAACCACCAAGTATTTGTTTAAAGATGGATTCAGAGTGTTGATCTGGTGCCAAATTTAATATACTTGCGACTTGTTTGTACAGTTTGGGTAGTTCCAAACCATCATCGTAAACCTGATTTTGTGAATCAAGAATATGTTTGCAAACCACTTCAACTAAGGCCCTTGCGGATGTAATAGCGGCTTCAGGATCATCTTGCATTCGCTGCAAAGCCTTATTCCATGTTTCTGAAATGTATTGCTCGTTAACGGTTTGGACAACCTCATTGACATGGGTTTCGTGTGGCGCGTGGCCGTTTAATTCCAATGAAGCATCGACCAATCCCTCAAAAGTGTCTTTAATAAAAAACCGGCGCTCTGCATAAGATGGTAGGTGGTGTTTAATAAATTGCCAGTATTCATATAAATTATTGCTTTTTTGAACATATCCAGGAACATGAACTTTTAGCTTCGGGTGTGCTAGCAAATCTTTGCGAATAACCTGGAAATATTCCTCGTTTCCATCACCACCGGTTGCCCGCGATGTGAGCAGGCTTTTTAAGACCATAACCTTTTTATAATAGTTTTTGGATACCTCGTCCCACGCGGCCATTATCTTATCTAATTGTTCTTTGGTCGCACCCAAAAGCTGGAGATCTCGTTTCAGATTATTAATCGAGGTAATAAAATAACTAAAGTCAATGCATTTACAAATTGCCGGGGTCAACAATTCGGTTAATTTGGTGGCATCTGCATTATAGAGCCGGTTTAAAAAAATAGCTAAAACATCCTGATATGAAATGCCATCTATTAATCCGAGCCAGTTTGTTTGTTGTTTGGACGTGGCTTCATTTATTGCTTCTGCATATTCATTGGTGAAGCCGGTATCATTGGCGATCCGAATAAATTCATTATCCTCCATCAAGGTTGGAAACCCAATGGCGATAAGGTCATCATAAAGTGGTTTTATTCGGGCAATTATATCCATTAAAAAAGAGAGGCTTAGATAATATGTAAATATACACTTGGTATTCAGTAATTTGAATTGCAAATATAATTCTCCTGAATGGAAGAATTGTTTATTATCAGCTGGGGATCGTTATACATTGACGAACATAAGGCTGATACAAAAAAAGGTTGCTTTAACTCAATCCACGTTACGTTTATATAATGTTACCCATCTTGCTTAATTCGTTGTCGTCCAGAATTGATATTACTTTTTCTTGTAACACTTGTATTAAACTTTCCTTAAACCAATTATTTTTCTTTTGCCAAATGTTGTTCCGAGGTGACGGGTGAGGCAATGGAATATAATTTGGCAGGTATTCTTTGTAGTTTTTTACTGTTTCTGTTAAAGCAATTTTAGCAGTGTTTTTCAAATAGTAGTTCTGGGCATATCGTCCGATCAATAAGGTCAATTTTATTTCGGTCATTGATTTTAGAACTTGTTGATGCCACAAGGGAGCACACTCAGGTCTCGGGGGCAAGTCGCCCGATTTTCCACTACCCGGAAAACAAAAGCCTATTGGGATGAGTGCAAAGATCTTTTCATTATAAAATGTTTGTTTATCGACCCCCAACCATTCCCTTAAATTGTTACCGCTGGCGTCATCCCACGGAATACCACTAGCTTGAACTTTTTGCCCTGGAGCTTGACCTATTATTATAATTTTTGAAATACTGCTCGCTTGAATAATCGGTCTTGGAACATTAGGCAAAAATTCTTTGCAAACCGTACAATTTCTAATTTCTGAAAGTATTTTGTCCATCTTATATAAGCGTAAAACACTTGAAGTTGATGCTTCAAGTGTTTTCTTTTCGTTTGAAATTTACCCGAATAATTAGAAGCAGCCTACGCCGGCGTTTGCAAACTTACTGCTGTCTCCGCCTTAGGTAAACTTACTACCGTTAAAACCGATCCGCCGATTATCCAATAGTAGTAGGCATCCACTCCTTGAAACGAAAATAGGAACGGTGCAATCACAAACAACAATTCCTGCCAGCGCATCTACCGCTAAATGTCCTTGGTAAGGAATAATTCGGTAAATTCCCAATTGATGTTCAGTCAGTAATGTGAGCATAAAAGCCCCAATGCCTGTTCCGGCCGATAGTTATAAGGCAAGCGGGTTAGCATTTCCCAATCCTAACACAAACGGTAATACTATTAGTGCCACAGCTACCTGATAATCCAAATAGGCGTGTATTTTTTTGGTTATAAATCTCATGTCTTGTTAGTTTAAGTATAGAGGATGTTAGGTTTTACATCAAGGGACAATCCTGATTTTTGATTTTTATCAGCGCTGATACGAAACGCGTAAAGATAGAACCGTCTTTTTCTGTCATGAAATAAATTGAGATCGAGCATACGGGCGAACGCGGACAATCGTCTTACCTTTAACCCGATCCGTCGAGTTATATGTTGCGACGGCATCGTCAAGCGTAACGACGCTGCCAGCATTCGTTTTCAAACGGCCCTCACGGAATGTCTTTGCGATCTCAAGCAATTGAGACCGGTCTGCTTCGACAACAAAATCAATATTCTGAACTCCGTCAACTTGTTCCTCATTCCAGCCGGTAATGGAAACAAATTTTCCTCCTGCGCGAATTACAGCCAAAGATCGTTTTGCGATATCACCACCAAGGACATCAAAAACCACATCGACCTTGTCGATATCTTCTAATGCCTTGCCATCCAAATCGACAAACTCATTTACACCAAAGTCGAGTGCGGTCTCACGGTGAGCGGCGCGTCCGGTACCAATTACATATGCACCAGCCTCGCGTGCGAGTTGAACAGCCATCGAACCAACGATACCTGCAGCGCCATGTACCAAGACTCTTTGACCCGACTTAAGTTGGCCGTGCTGGAACAGCCCCTGCCATGCTGTTAAGCCTGGCATCACGAGCGCATTACCATCATTGAAGTCAATATCGTCCGGTAATAGCGCAAGATTGCGCGCCTCAATAGCAACATATTCTGCCAACGAACCATTTCG
Source organism: Mucilaginibacter sp. (assembly GCF_028288225.1). Classification (GTDB taxonomy): domain Bacteria; phylum Bacteroidota; class Bacteroidia; order Sphingobacteriales; family Sphingobacteriaceae; genus Mucilaginibacter. Next base: position 9,945 of record NZ_JAQBOC010000022.1, on the reverse strand, counting down.
ATACCAATCCTGAAGGCCGAATACCCGTTGTCCTACCGACAACCCTGTCGTGCCATAGCCCAGGGCTGTTACCACTCCGGCCAACTCATGGCCGGGAATTGACGGCGTCCTTTCCGCGCCGGCACGATCGATCCACGTCGACGGCCAGGAAAGCTCGTCCCCGGTAATACTGGCCGCATAAACCTGAACAACTACATCGTTTATTGCTGCCGACGGTTCAGGAAACTCCACGAGTTTCATTCCTGCTAATCCCGCATTTTGGTCTTTTACAACAATTGCTTTCATCATACACCTCCTTTTTTGTTAATCAGCAAACACCAGCTTAATGATGTGATGTTACTGTAAGTTACTGTTTTTATTTTTTAAGATTAAGAATTCACGGTTATCATAAAACGTCCGAAATAAGATTTCCAGTCTGACGGTCAGATCAAGCCAGCTGGCGTTACCGGCGGAAAGTCCCTTTCAGGATCGGACACGTTATTGATAAAATTCGTCAGCGAGTACATCGCCACAAGGCCAACAATCTCTATTATGTTGGCATCGGTGTAGCCGGCATCCCGTACTGCCGCAAAATCGGCATCACTGACTTTGCCACGGGTCTCGATCACTTTTTGCGCAAACTGAACGGCTGCATCACGCTTCGGGTCGGTTGCATGGCCCTTACGAGCGAGAATGATTTCATTGGCCTCCAGCTTTGCCATATGCTTGGCGGTATAACTATGAACAGTCAGGCAGTAGTTGCAGCCATTAACTTCGGAGACGGCAAGGCCGATGCTATCGCGAGTCTTCACATCGAGCGCCTTATTCATAAGGCTAAACAGGGCGGCCCATGCGTTGAACGCGATTGGGCTTGTCGCAAAGGTCGCCATCATATTTGGAGTGAACCCAATATTCTTGGTGAACGCATCAAGAGTGGGTTTTGAATCAGCCGGCACATTATCCGGCTTAAGCGCTTCAATTCTAGGCATTGTAATCGTATTTAAGTTTATTTGTTATATAAGTTATACTAAATCAAGAACTTCCTCAAGGGGACGGCGGGGCTTTTGCTTCCAGTTGCCGGTGCGTTCCGGGCCAACGGATAATAGCATGACCGGTACTTCGTCCTCGCCAAGTCCAAACTCGTTGGCTACAGCTTCGAAATCAAACCCGATCATGGGTGTAGAACCCAGGCCAAGAGAGCGAGCTGCATAGATGATAGCCGCCGCACCGAACGTAGCGGTGCGTATAGCTTCGTCCCGCCGGCGTTGCGGGTAGGGCATGTAAAGATCGCGTGCAGGAATTTCCCATTCCGGTACCATGCTTTCCGGCATAACGCCCGATTCCACCAGTGGTGCAAGGCGGCTTGGTATCACGCTGGTATCAACCAATTGGCCGATAACGATGAAAGTAACTGCCGCATCAGTGATCGCAGGCTGATTCCAGGCGATCGGTCGTAATCTCGCTTTAGCTTCAGCCGTTCGAACTGCGATAAAACGCCAGTTTTGTAAGTGAAAAGACGTTGGTGCGCTTGTGCCAATTTGCACCAGCTCGCGGATTTGGTCGTCGGTAAGCGTAGCTGTAGTGTCGTAGTACTTGGCGGAGCTACGGCTCAGGATCGTGTCAATAACAGCGTTGGTCATAATTTTAATAGTAAAGTGGATAATAATTTATGTTGGGTAAAATTATGCCGCCGGTTGAATAGCTTGGCGGACCAGATTTAAAATGTAACGGGGACCAGTTAGGATTGAGAACTTTATTGACATTTCATTTACAAAGAGCAGAAAGTATCGCCCTTTGTACCAGCAGTTAGCATCGGAAATTATTCAGTTGATCTGTTGTTGAACCTTGGAAATGACGCCAGCCACTTCCGTCTTCGGGAGCGGACACAAAGCCTGAAATTCAGTTGTAAAAGATTGTGGCGACCTACGATTAATTGAATGCGCAGTGTTGGGGGAAACAAAGGACAGAACCGGCGTTTATGTTTCCGGCCACAACCTCAGTGTTCAGCGTGTGATTTTTTTTAGTATATCAACAGCAAATTCTATTTCCTGTTCATTCATCGCGGCAAATCCAAAGCGAATAGCATCATAAGTTAAATCTTTGCCTTTAAAATAGCCTCGTCCGGTAAATTGCAATCCCAGACCGGCGGATTTCTTAATTATATGGGCAAGCTGATATTTTTCATTAAACTTCAGCCAAAGCGCCATGCCTCCTTGTGGCTTCTTAAACTCTACAAGGTGGGCTAGTTCATTGGTTAGGAGGTTTGCAGCATAGTTACACCTATGCCGATAGAGTTTGTTCGCTTTCATAATAAACCTTGAAAACTCACCACTTTGCATAAGCGATGCTATTATCTCCTCCATTAAAACATCACCCCTCATATCAATTAATGTTTTCAATTTAATGGCACTCCTCAAAAAGTCAGGAGTTGAAATCATGTATCCAATCCTGAAATTAGGGCCCAATACTTTAGTCAACGAACCTATATATATCACATTGCCGCCATGTGCGCCACTGGCAAGGGGTAAATACGGACTGTATTGGTATTGAAAATCGTAATCGTAATCATCCTCAATAACTGTTAGCTGATGAGCGTTTATGATCTCTAACAACCTTGTGCGGCGCGGTGAGCTAAGTGTAACTGTTGTCGGATGATGGTGGTGCGGTATAATGTAAAGTAGTTTAACTTTATTGTATTGCAATGCCTCAGCTATGGCATCGACATCGGCCCCATCATCATCCATCGGGATAGTTATCAGCTCAGCACCCAATTGCCTGAAAACAGCATCTGCTAAAAAGTAGCTGGGTGTAGTAACCAATACTTTATCGCCCGGTTTTATTATCATTGACGCGGCAATATATATAGCCATTTGAGCGCCCCTGGTAACCATTAGGTTGTCGGGCTCAATATTAAGCCCCCGGGTATCATTTAAAAATATGGAGAGGGCATCTTTAAAAACCGGGCAACCGTCAATATTCAAACTTGCAGAAGCTGTTTTTAAATGCTGAAGCGTAAGCAGTCTCCTGTATTCGGCCGAGACACGTTCGATGGGAAATATACTAACATCAGGGAAACCGTCATTTACAATAACTTTATAGTTCGCGCTTATTTTGGTCAATGATGGCACGTACTCCAGCTTGTCAAACGAAACTGCCGATTTGGCCTTATAACTTGATTTAGCTTTGTCCGCGTAACTTCGGGGCTTTATAATAGGCAAAAGGGTTGAAACTCTATACTCTTTTCTTTCTTTACTGATAATCCAATCTTCTGTAATAAGATCATTGTAGGCAGCCATTATGGTTTTCCGGTGCAAACCTAGGTCCGCTGCCAGCAAGCGCGTACTGGGTAATTGCATATCAGGCATCAGTGTTCCTTTTTGAATTAACAGCACAAGCTGTGAGGCAAGTTGCTTGAACACGGCTTCGGGGTTACTCTTGTCGATCTTTAATAAAGTTTTAAAGGGAAGCATAAATATCAAAGTAAGTTTTATTACCGAACATCAAATTGCGCTGGTCACTCTGATTAGGAAAAGCTGGTACCCTAAGCTATGAAGATGCGTATTTAAGTTTGTGGTGCACAAATATATTACAATCAGCATATGAACCAATTATGCGATACTGCAAAGGCGAGCCTTTGTTTGAATAATAAATATAAAAAATGAAAAACTTATTGATCATCGATGCAAGTCCAAGAGGCGAGCGTTCAATTACCAGAACTTTTACCAAATTGTTTGGTACTAAGTGGATGGAATCCAATCCTGATTCCACTATTCACCATCGAGAAGTCGGCCAGGAAGTTATACCACATGTAACTGAGCTGTGGATTTCAGCGGCGTTTAAACCGGCAGAGCTAAGAACGGAGGATGAGATCAATGTACTAAAAACTAGCGATAAGTACATTGCTGAACTTAAAGCCGCCGACGTAATCGTTTTAGGAACCCCAATGTATAATTGGTCAATTCCCAGTGCATTAAAAGCTTATTTAGACCAGGTAATAAGGGCTAATGAAACCGTTAAAATGCGTCCGGACGACCCGACAAATCCGTATAGAGGATTATTGAAGGATAAAAAAGTTTATTTGCTAATAAGCAGAGGAAACGCGGGTTATGAAAAAGGCGAGTACTATGAGCATATGAATTTTCAAACTGATTACCTAAAAACAGTTTTTAACGTAATGGGACTGAGTGACATTCAGCAGATAGCGCTAAATGGAAGTGCCTTTGACCAGCAGGTATATGAGCAAAACAAAAAATATGTCTATTCTAAAATAGCCGAAATGGCCTCGAATGGTGAGATCACAGCTTAGTAAGTACCAATAAAAAGAAAACGGTACAGGCTTTAAACCTGTACCGTTAATAAGTGGCTAACCCACCTGTTTTATGTCCTTCTGAAATTCCTATTTTGACCGAAAGAAAGGTCAAAGCACTTGCCATGAACCATTTTTGGAATTTAATGCAAATCGGACAGGCCAAAAACATGTCGCAGCTTTTGCTGCGGTTAATACAATAATAAAGCTTAGTGTATAATTGCAAGTTCTAAACGCTGAGTCGACTTCAATTAATTGATCGCTTTAGCAAAATGGTTACAAGCAAGATAGTAACCCTTATTGAGATATAATCTGTGGGCGGGGTGCAGCGTGTAACCGCTATCGAGATGAATGCTTTTCATTCCTTCATCGGTAGCATGGCGAGTGACATAATCTAACAAAGCGCCGGCATACCCCTGATTTCTGCATTCCGCAAACGTAAACAGGTCATCAACATAGATTATACGTCCCGTACGAAGCATGTTCAACTTTCGGTAACTTATAAATGCACCTGCTTTGGTATTGTCCGCGTTCGGCAGGAAAACCAGTTCAAATTCTTCCTGGCTAATCATATTAAAAACTTGGTCAACTACCGTTTCGGGATCCAGATTTGGTCGAAATTCGAGGATCGCTTCTTTACAAAATTCGATATCAGATTTGGTGATGGCTTTTTTGCATTCCATAATTATTCTTATAATTTAAAACAAAATTTCATTCAACTCCTGTTCTGGATATAATTATCAACACTCCATTTGTAATTATCAATGCCTGAAAGCAGTAATGCACCGCCAGTAAAAACAAAAACCGGGTAATCAAAGGGAGCTCTTATATTTAAAAAGATTGCCATAAATAAGCCAAATACCATTGTCAGGATACCTGCACCGAAAGCAGCTTCTTTAATTTTGAAACCTACGATAAGGCAAACTGCGAATACACCTTCACCTATTGTGGCAAGTAAAGCCATAATATTGGTAATCGACCCACTGGCAAATGGCACAAGAGTATGGGTATAGCTAACGAAGTGTTTCCAATCACCCCAGGAAACTCCATGAGACCCATAAGGGCCTATTAAACCTATCCTGTCCATTACGGGCATTAAAAACCCGATTCCAAGCGCAAGACGTAAAATAAGCTGAGCGATTCCTGAGATGTTTTTCATTTTTTTAGATTTGAAAATCAAAAGTAAAACAGGCTGCTTAAAGTCTCAGGTACCAGTTATTACTTTTTAAAGGGGCCAAGCAACTAGGGGTGATCATCTTAGATTTGACGCGCAGATAATATTTAAGGAATGTAGATCCTACCTTTCATTGAATCGGCATGAATTATAATTGTCTATAGGTCATTATTCATCCCTAAAATGTCCCGTATGCCCCTGACTTAACTTCCCGAAACTAATTAACTTTACGTATTAAAAATTAAAATCATTACCTATGCTACCGATCAAACCACACTTATGGTTCGACAGCCAGGCCAAAGAAGCTGCCGAATTTTATACAGGCTTACTGCCGGATTCGGCGGTCACTTACGTTAGCCAGTTGCATCATACGCCATCGGGCGATTGTGATATCGTGGAGTTTACTTTAGCCGGGCAGCCGTTCATGGCGATCAGCGCCGGGCCGTTGTTCCAATTCAATCCGTCGATTTCCTTTATGGTTCATTTTGATACCGCCGAACAACTTGATCAAGTTTGGCATCAACTGGTCGAAGGCGGCAAGGTCATGATGGCGCTGGACAACTATCCGTTCAATGAACGCTATGGCTGGCTGGCCGACAAATACGGGGTGTCCTGGCAGTTGATGCTTGCTAACCCTGAGGGCGAAAAAAGACCGGTGATCGTTCCATCGTTAATGTTCACCGAAGCAATGGCGGGTAAAGCAAATGAAGCCATCGACTTTTATTGTTCCGTATTCAAAGAGAGCAAACGGGGTACGACCGCGCCGCGCCCGGAGGATATGGGGCCCGATAAAGCAGGTACGTTAATGTACGCTGATTTTTACATCAATGGTACCTGGTTGGCCGCTATGGATAGCGCGCATCCGCATGGTTTTGTATTTAACGAAGCGGTGTCGCTGCTGATCTCCTGCGAAAGCCAGGAAGAAATTAACTATTATTTCTCGGCGCTTTCCGCTGATCCCAAAGACGAGCAATGCGGCTGGCTGAAGGATAAATATGGGGTATCCTGGCAGGTGTCGTCTACCTTAATGGAGGAAGTATTCCAGAACGGCACGCGTGAACAGATCGACCGGGTTACGCAGGCCTTTATGCCGATGAAAAAGATCGACCTGGCCGTGTTGCAAAGGGCTTATAATGGTCAGTAATCTTATTCTTTAAAAACCATCATTGGGTCAAACCCCAGGTTAGCCACCAGTTGTTCGTGGTTAACCATCCTTTGCGTCAGCAATGCCCGTTTCTCCGTAGGCAGATTAGGCATCCAGTAACAGAGCAATTTATTATTATACTTTATGATCTTGTAATAATGGCTGGGCATGGTAACGGTAACAGTATTTTTAGTATACGTCCGTTGATTGCCAGAAGTACCGCACCAGATCCGCACACTGTCGGTTTGGTTGGTGAGTTTACGGCATAGTTCTTCGGTAGCGATTTCCGTCCCAATATTCTGGCCCCGGTATTCCATGCCGGCGTTAAAAGTATAAGTATCGGATAATATCGCGCCGTCTGCATCATAAGCTAATAAGATCCAGGCCTGGCAATGTCCCTTGGCGATCATATCCGGGGATTCTACATTGGCTTGCTTATATACTTTGGTTTCGTCGGACTGTCCGTAGGCGGAATGCCAGGCGGCGTAAACACCGTTGCGTGGGACGTTTGCGTTTTCTTGTTCCAGGCGATGCGCTTTGGTATAAATGTAATACGTCACCAAAGGCATGTGCCGGTCAGTATCCGCTACGGATTTATAATAAGGATTGACCCAAAGCTTACAGGAAGGACAGAGATCGGATTTTCGCGTAAGATATTTTTTATACAGCGCTTTGACATAGGCTGCGTTGATGGTTTGTGCGTTGATACTGGTGCAGGTCAGGGCAAAAAACAGCAACAGATAATATCTTTTCATGAGCGTCGGTAAAGTAGCTAAGATAAATAAAAGTCCCCAAACTAGTAGCTCCGATGCCAGGAGAGACTGATAAAAAAAGCAGGGTAAATTATGCCGGATAGTGTAAAACGAAACTTGAGAATGAACGGAAATGGAAAATATCCATCATATCATCTCTTTACTGTTAAAAGACTTTTCTAAGATGTGCAACCCTGTTGTGCTCGAACCAAAAAGTGCGTCCAGGTGCTTACAACGTAGATTGTAAAATCGATAAAATATAAAAACGGCCTTTACGATATCGTAAGGCCGTTTTGTGCGCCCCACCTGGGCTCGAACCAAGGATCAAAAGATTGACGGTTAGATTCATTTCGAGTACCCATCCTTGCGGTTCGGTCAAACTATTTTACATAGCCATCTTGTTTTTCCTTGACTGCTTTTTTGCAGGCAGCTCCTCCTTTTGCTGCTTACCTTGTTTTTGAGAATTGCTTTGTTTTTGCTCGGGTTGTAGTAATTCTTCCCGTTTGATCTTTTTCATTTGGTGATCATAAAGATCTACTGTCTTATATTGCGGGCTGGCAGCTATAAAGTATTTCTTTTCTTCGCCGTTGCGCTCAACCGTGATTTGTTGGGGATTGCCTTTTTTTAACGAGCGGAATAGGTTATCCTGGCCTTCGGCAGTTGCCAATTCTTTGATGCCTTTGTTGGAAAGGACTTGTTCGAGGTCAAAGCCGTAATTTTCATTGAAGCGTTTGATCTCCTTGTTGCCTTTTTGCGTCAGGTTATCATTGTCCAGCTGCAGCCAGGCATGGTAGCCTTCCCCTTCTTTATTGTATAACTGCTTATGCACCGCACGTCCTTCCATTAAGTTAAAGGCTTCTTTGGCCGTAATGCCATTGCCTTTATTGATATAAAAAGTTTGATTTTCTTCTTTTTCTTTGCCCTTATTGAGCGTGGCGTCGAACTTATTGAAAAAGTACATTTCCTGGTTGTCACCAGCCTTGAAATACAGGTTATAATCTACTTTTTGCTGGTTGAATTCATGCTGTGCCGGGAGAGCAAACTCCGGCACTTTTTTGCTGATCTGCTTTTCCAGGTCTGCATTTACTTTTTCACCAAATCCAAGGTTCAAAAGGTTTTTCTTTAAAAATTCTAAATTCTGTGTGTTCATGGTACTTTAATTTACTTGTTTAAAAATTGATTTGATGGTTACTTTTTGCGGCTGTTATCGCGGAGCAGGACCGCAAAATTGTCTTGTAATTTCACTTTGACCTTTTTTACTTTTTTGCTAAAAAGGCCTTTAGCGGCATTGATGCCGCCCGCAGCTGCCTGGCCGCCGATCGACCCGTCCATGCTCAGGAACTGCATGTTTGATAGGGCATTGTCCGCGCCGTTCCCGGCAGCGTCGGTTAGTTCTGCCTCCGGCGCGGGGATACCGGGCATGCCATCAAGGCTGAAGACGGTAAGATCAGCCGGCAGGATGTCTTTACCAACCCGGATGTTTTGGATGTTGAGCAGCAGACGCTGGTTAGTGACCTGGCAGGCACCAAACAGTAATTGTCCCTTTGGCAGCAAAACCCCTTTCAGTTTAATAGAATCCGTCAGCTTTAAGCGTACGGTACCGCCGTTCATTACTTTTTGCTTGCCCTCGATGACAGCTGGGATAGCCCTGAAGGCGCTGTCACTTTCTTTTTTTTTCTGCGTTGGCGCTTTCGCTAGTTCCGGGTTTTGGATGGCCTGGATCTTGGTCAGCATATTGTTAAGCTGCTTCATTTCGGGATCTTCATCGCCCGATGATTTCATCGTTTTCATCATTTTATTTAGTCGCTTAATCTCGGGGTCGGGTGCCGGGCTGGCATAAGAAGACCGTTGTGGTTGGCTGATCTGCCGGTTGAGCTGCGCCAGCTTCGCTTCGATCTTTGCCGATTGCTGGTCGGCGTTGTTGCCATAAACCGGGATTGTCGTTTTAGTTGCCTTGGCGGAATCGGCATGTGCAACCGTTTTAGGGTCAAAACCCATTGCCTGGATAAAGCTTTTACAAACCCCGTCTTTTGTTATCGCCGTATCCTTTCCGGCAGACTGGTAGATGTCCATCTTGTCCTTTGCTTTGGTGTCCTTAAACTGCGCGGAAGGGAGCACCATATCAATGCCGCGGTCAGGTATCAGGGTTGCCGACTTTCCGGCATCTTTTCCACCGCCTAATGCCCAGAACGCCATCGTCATAAACGGCAGGACCAATAGGGGTATGGCCAGGTAAAACTTGCGCTTTTTCAGGAACGCTTCGGTGTGTATCGGCGTCAAGCCGCCTTGTTGTTGATTTTCCATAATGTTTATTCTTTAGTGGTTAATGAATCTGTTAGTTTGGAACGGGTTGTTTTTGCTGGCAGGTCGGATGGCAGGCCGATATGCGTAGGTTGGAAATTTTGCCGCTGCATCGCTATTTGTCCGGATGGAATGACCAGGCAAATGCTCAGCCCGCAAGCTGATAAGCCGCAGAAGATTGCCAAAAGCCATTTCTGCCGTTGTTTTGAATACCGGTTGATCCGTGTGTTCAATACTGCCGCCAGTAAGCGCTGCCATTTAATAATGCTGCCGGCAATACTTTTTGCCA